>JBBDST010000047.1:0-20756 GCA_040904765.1 Nitriliruptoraceae bacterium | reverse complement strand
TCCAGCCAGTCCCGTTGTATTCGGGATAGACGTCAATGTCACCTGATTCCAGTGCGTCGCGGTTTACGGCCGTGCCACCAAGGATGGTGCGGTCATCAACCGGAATGCCTTGCTCTTCAAGTGCAACGACGAGCATCTGTCCGAGCAGAATATTTTCGGTGAAATCTTTGGAGCCGACAGCGATCGCTGTGTCGTCGGCACTGTCACATCCGGCCAAAACCATAACGGCTGCTAGGGCAGCCGCAGCGATGCGTAAATGTTTACCTACGTGGGTCATTCAATTCTCCGTTAAAGGGGCTTTTGGACTGCCCACGGCAAAGAGCGTGCACGCTTCGGTACCGAAATATGATCTGACGGCACACGCCGTACCTTGCAACGCCACTGCATTGCAAAACTATCCACCATGGTGCGACCAACACCCTACAGGGATAGTTTGCTGATTGCGAACTTTAGAACCGTCGTTAACGCCGTAGTTCGGCCCCAATTGCACCAACTGCGGTAGCAACCGCGTCAATGACCGTTTCGGCATCATTATCGGTCAGTTGCCGTTCGCTGCTTTGCAGTCGCAGACGTAACGCAAAACTCGTGCGTCCTTCACCGATCTGATCGCCCCGATACTCGTCAAACAGCCACATTTCGTCGAGCAGCGTGCCGGCAGCTATCCGTACTTGACCTGCAATCTGGGCGAAACTGTGCTGTTCCTCGGCAATAATTGCCACATCGACCATGCGCGCCGGATGCCTTGGGAACACCACGCTTTGTACCGCTGCAACACCGTTTGCTGTGATCTGCTGCAGCAACGGTTCAAGCAACAGTTCGCCAACCACTACCGCGTGAGGCAGGTCACGGTTCTGTGCTTCGCGTGGATGTAGCTCGCCACAGAAACCAAGTTCAACACCGTCATAGGTGAGTATCACGCTGCGTGAGGGATGAAACCCGTCACGCACGACCGGTTGGCGTTCCAACCGGTTTGTTACCGCACGGTCGTTGGTTAACCGGCGGAAAATTTCATCGATGACACTCAACACGTCATCAACCTGCCAGAATAAGTCGGGTTCAATCCAGTCGGTCCCGTGCCGTAGGCCGTGGGCAGCAAAACCGATAACGCGCGGCTGGATGGGCAGTGCGGTGCCGTCAGGACCGCTCCAGCGCCAGCCAGTGCAGGTGGCGTCAAGCACGTCAGCGAGCGGGTCATCTGCCGGTCGAAAGATACGTCCTAGTTCAACTAGCGCAACACCAGGACGGCCTTGGCCATGATTTCGTCTCAGGGCCTCCACGAGCCCGTCAGCAAGCGAGGGGCGCATCGCTGAGGCGTCTTGAGCCAGAGGATTCGCGAGTTGTACCCGTCCCTGTGAGGGCAGCACAGCAGCAAGAGCGCGCTCTCCCACAAAGGGACGTGTGCGTGCTTCGTGAAACCCGGCGGCCAGAGCAGCATACAGTGCGTCGTCGTATGCCAGTTGTGCCTGGGAACGTCCACCGACCGTTCCGACATTGGGTAGGGTCGCAGGAATCGTGTCATAGCCGTGCAGCCGTGCGATCTCTTCGGCCAAGTCAGCCATACGTGACAGGTCCGAACGCCACGATGGTGGCGTGACGGTAAGCATGTCTCCATCCACAGTAACTTCGCTGCCGCTGCGTTGTAACAGTGCGGCTTGAGCATTGGCATCAAGCGGTAATGCGATCAGTTGGGCGATGCGGGCGGCAGACGCATTGAGCGTGTCACGCTTTGACCATGAGAGTACCTGGGCGGGGTTGACCGTGTCGGTGTGAACGATTGTCGCGCCGGTGATTTGGCCAATTAAGTCTGCAGCGCGGGCTACCGCGCGCGCTGCACCGTTAGGGTCCACGGCACGTTCGAAACGTGAGGACGCTTCGCTGGCTAAGCCAAGCCTGCGGGCGGTTGCACGGATCACTTGAGGTTCCCACACGGCGGCTTCAAGCAGCACGCGGGTGGTTGTGGCAGTGACTTCGGTACGTTCGCCGCCCATCACACCAGCAAGCGATACGGGCCCATCATCGTCGGTAATCACAATGTCGTGAGTGGTCAATGTGCGTGCCTGCCCATCGAGAGTGACAAGCATTTCACCATCGGTGGCGTTACGTACGACGAGCGGCCCGTTGATGGTGTCATGGTCAAAGGCGTGTAGTGGCTGACCAAGTTCAAGCATCACAAAGTTGGTGACATCAACAACAGGGCTGATGGAGCGCATCCCTGACTGGGCGAGACGCTGTTTCATCCAAAGTGGTGTCACAGCGTTGACACTGCCTTCAAGAGTGACGGTAACAAACGTCGCACAACTAGAAGTTGCCAACGTGACCGGATGGGTCAAACCGGTCGGAATAGTTGACACTGTCGGGGCCGAATAGCCGCACGGGATGATTGCGGCCAGATCGCGAGCGATACCAAGAACACTCAAATGATCGCCTCGGTCAGGCTGCACGGCGATTTCGATGACCGGCTCTCCGAGGGCAGCCAGGGTGGTGATATCGACCCCCAACGGCGTATCTGGTGCGAGTAGCAGGATGCCGCCGTGTTCGTCACCAAGACCGAGTTCTCTAGCTGAGGCGAGCATGCCGTGAGAGGCAACTCCCCTAAGTTCACGGGCTTCTAGGATCATGCCCTGGGTACCGTCAGCATGCACAACCCCGGGCACAAACCCTCCCGGATGTGCGTGTGCGACTACGTCACCGACCGCAAAGTTGCTGGCGCCACACACGACTTGAAAGGTGTCGGTGCCGTCAGCGACGGTTACCACCCGCAACCGGTCGGCGTCAGGATGTGAAACAAAGGCGTCAACTATGGCTGTTTTTACGCCACTCACCCCTGTTGCTGGATGTGTGACTTCTTCGACTTCAAGGCCGTGGGCGTTAAACCACGACACAACCGTGTCCACGTCGAGTTGAACATCGAGAAAAGTGTTAAGCCAGCTCAGCGGAAGCTTCACAACCTGTCCTTAACCGTTTAGTGGTGTTACGTGAATCAAAAATGGGCAAGGAAGCGTGCGTCAGCGTCAAAAAACGCCCGAATGTCACGCACATTATGTTTCAGCATCGCGACCCGTTCGATGCCGATACCAAACGCGAAACCGCTGTAGCGGTCAGGATCGATACCGCAGGCGGTCAAAACGTTCGGATCGACCATGCCTGCGCCGAGCACTTCGAGCCAACCGTCGTTGCCGCCACGGCCACCAAACGACACGTCAACTTCTGCTGATGGTTCCGTAAACGGGAAAAACGAGGGCCGCAAGCGAATCTCTCGGTCGTTTCCAAACATGCGGCGGGTAAACGCAAGCAGCGTGCCGCGTAGATCCGCCATAGTTACCTGTTCGGCAACGACGAGCCCTTCAACTTGACTAAACACCGGCGAATGGGTGGCGTCGACCGCATCGGCACGATAGGTCCGACCGGGACATACCACAGCGATCGGTGGGGTACGTGAAGTCATGACCCGTGCCTGTACAGGTGACGTGTGGGTCCGTAGCACCACATCGTCGTACCCAGCCACATAGATCGTGTCCATTTCTTGCCGTGCCGGATGGTCTTTTTCGATGTTCAGCAGGTCAAAGTTAAACACTCCCGATTCGGCTTCGGGACCTTCAGCGACTTCGTAACCCATACCGACAAAGATGTTGACAATGTCGTCTTCAATTTGACGCAGCAGATGGGGACGGCCAGGTGCTACCCGTTTGGCAGGAATCGTCAGGTCACGCCGTTGGGCACGTAGTGTGCGTTCGAGTGCTTCGGTTTCAAGCACTGCAAAACGAACGTCAAACGCGTCTTGAAACGCCGTTTTGAACGCGTTGATGGCCTGACCGGCGCTGCGACGCTCCGCGTCATCTAAATCACGCATCGCGGCCTGTTGGGCTGCCAGTACGGAACGTTTACCGGTGAACGTCTGACGGACTACGTCAAGTTCATCCAAGTCGTGCGCGTTAGCGAGCGCCTCAAGGGCGCGTTGTTGTTCATCAGCGAGCGATTGCACACGTTCCCCTTATCACGACAGGTGGGCCGGTTTGAGCCTAGGCGGTGCGGCTCCAAAGATTACTCGCCGCAGGTTAGGCCGTGCGGTAGCGGCCACACACGGCATAGGTGGCGATAGCTGCGGCTGCCGAAACGTTTAATGACTCGGCCTGACCAAACATGGTGATCGTCACGGTCGTGTCGGCAGCATCTTGTAACGTCTGCTCCACGCCGTGCGTTTCATGCCCAAAAATAAGGCAAGTCACCTCATTTTGTGGCGTAAATGCCAGCACGTCAACGTCACCAGAGGCGTCAAACACGGCGATATGCCAGTTATTGACTTGGGCATGCGCAACCAGTTCTGCTGGTGTCACGTTAGTGACGATCGGCAGATGGTAGGTCGAACCTGCGGCGCTGCGTAATGCTTTCGGGCTGTAAGGATCCACACTACCGACGGTGAACACCACACCTGCGGCACCACTCGCGTCAGCAGTGCGCACGATCGTGCCGGCGTTGCCGGGATCGTTGATGTCAGCCACGATCACCACGCCCCGCTGTAGGGCAGCCAAACTTGCCGCCGGCGGCGTGTTCGCCACGGCAACTACGCCTTGTGGCGCAGGAGTGTCCGCCAGTTTGGCCAGTACATGTGGGGCAACCCAAGTGACAAGTTGTTCAGCCAGATCCTTGCCAGCACCAAGCTCCTCAAGCGCAAACGTGTCAGCTACGAACAGTTCTTGCACGACCCCAGCCAAAAGTGCAGCTTCGACAGCATGCGGGCCTTCGACCAGATGCTGTTGGCGCTCATGACGAACGCGGCGACGTTGCAACGTCGCCGCGTTCTTCACGCGAGGATTCGCCGTCGAGGTGATTAATTCCACGAGCGAGCGCCGCAAAGATGGTTCACGGTTATGCCGACGGTTGTGCGATAGCTCCGCGGGCCGTGTCTACCAGTGCTTTGAACGCGGCAGCGTCGGTGACCGCAATGTCAGCCAAAACTTTTCGGTCCAGTTGCACGTCGGCCAATTTCAAACCGTACATGAACTGGCTGTAGCTCATGCCTTCTTGGCGAGCTGCGGCGTTGATACGTGCAATCCAGAGCCGGCGCATGTCGCCTTTGCGGGCGCGACGGTCACGATAGGCGTACCGTTCTGCGTGAAAGACTGCTTCTTTAGCTACGCGGAAGCGGCGACTGCGCGCACCACGGAAACCTTTTGCCCGGTCAAGAACCGCTTTGTGCTTTTTCTTGGCGTGAACGCCACCTTTAACGCGTGCCATGACTTACTCCTTAACGCGGTGCAGCAGGCTGCACCCAGATGTGATCAGCGGTTCAACAGTTTTTTGATTTTTTTTGCGTCAGGTGCCGCAATCACGGTGTCGCCAGAAAGGCGCCGTTTCCGTCGTGTTGTCTTGTGTTCAAGCAGGTGTGCGCGGTTCTTTTGGCGTGACACCACTTTGCCGTTGCGGGTGACGCGAAACCGTTTTTTAGCTCCGCTGTGGGTGCGCTGTTTTGGCATAACTGCATCTTTCCTGTGAAGTCGCGGTAAGTGCGACAGTGTGGAGCAAAAAGGTTAGGCCGAGTCAGTAGTGACATCCTCGGCTGCTACTACTTCAACGTCGCTGTCGTTGGCAGCTGCTTCAACGCGGGCGCGTTCACGTTCTTTCAGTGGAGCAAGCACCATCACCATGTTGCGGCCGTCAACTTTGGGCAGCGCTTCGATAGTGGCGTAATCGGTCATGTCTGCTGCGAGCCGTTCAAGCAGTTTCAGTCCAAGTTCCGTGTGGGTCATTTCACGCCCTCGGAACATAATTGAAGCCCGTACTTTGGCACCGTCGTTCAAGAAGCGGCGGACGTGGCTGGCTTTGGTGTTGTAGTCGTTGCCTGAAATTTTTGGCCGCATCTTGATCTCTTTGACAGAGATCTGACTTTGGCGTTTGCGCGCATCTTTTTGTTTCTGTTCGTCTTCATACTTGGCTTTGCCGTAATCCATGATCCGACATACCGGCGGATCAGCATTCGGTGCGACTTCAACCAGGTCGAGGTCCTGTTCGCGCGCACGGCGCAAGGCCTGTGCGAGAGCGACGATGCCAACCTGTGTGCCGTCGGCATCTACGAGGCGGACTTTCGGGACCTTAATTTCTGCGTTTAGCCGGCGCTGTTCTTCGATGCTGATGCCTCCTAGGCGAGTATGACAAACGGTGATGGGCGTTTGGTTTCAATCCCCCAACAAAAAATGGCGACCATTGGTCGCCACGGGTCAACTTCTCGCACACTACGCGAGAAGTTTTTTGACCCGGCATGGCGCCACGTTCGGCCTGACGGAGGGTGCAAACACACCACTTGGATTATGTAATTATTAAGCAAGACTAGCACAGGATCTGTGCCGGCGTACAGTCGCTAGGACGGTGTCCAAAGCCGTGACGCAGCGGGTTGTGCCTGTCCCCCATCACCACTTGCACCTGAATCGGTCACCACTACGGGTGCGGACAAGTCATTTGATTCATCGTCGCTGCGCTGCTTTTCGGCTTCAACTTGAGCCAGTCGCAGTTGTGACAGAGCATCTTGAATCTGCTTGACGATCTCTTGAGGTAGCGCACCAGCGGTTGCATCAGTCAAGAGTGCCACCGTGTCCAGCACGAACCGTCCGTCGTGACGACCCAGTTTTACCTGTGCCGCGTTTAGCAACACAGACAACACTTCGGTCACTACTTGGCCTACAGGAGTGTCACGCAGTTCCTGCAGGTAGGCGCGTACTTCCTCTTCTGAGGGTTCTTGTCCATCAGCCGGGTTAGGTTGGTCGGTTGCGTCGGTCACATGCGCTCCTGTCGTAAAGCGTCGAGGCTAGCGTGCATTTTGCGTAGGATGAGCGCATCAACGAGGAGGCACGGGTGAAGCGTTTCGAGGAACTGTTCGCCGAACTGGCCCTGAAAGCATCGACACGCCCCGAAGGTTCGCGTACGGTCGCCGAGCTTGATGCGGGCGTGCATGCGATCGGTAAGAAACTGGTCGAAGAGGCATCGGAGAGTTGGATGGCGGCCGAGTATGAAGGTCGTGACCGAACCGCCGAAGAACTCGCGCAACTGCTGTATCACATTCAGGTGATGATGATCGCCTGTGACCTCACCCTTGATGACGTGTACGCCCACCTGTAGGCGATGACTCATGCTCGCTTGGGCGAGCACAACCCCATTTTTCGGAGTAGCCATGTTGCGCATCGCTGTACCAAACAAAGGGTCGCTGGCTGAAGCTGCGAGCACCATGTTGAAAGAGGCCGGCTACCGGCAGCGTCGCGACGCACGCGAATTGGTGTTGTCTGACCCGGACAACGACACCGAATTTTTCTTTCTGCGTCCACGCGATATCGCAACGTACGTTGCCAGTGGACAGTTAGATGTAGGGATCACCGGCCGCGATCTGCTGCTCGATAGCGGTGCGAACGCAACGGAACTGCTGGCGTTAGGTTTTGGCCGATCCCTGTTTCGTTACGCCGCACCTCCTGGAATGTTCGCAACTCCCAATGATCTTGCCGGGGTAAGAATTGCAACGTCGTACAGTGGGCTGGTGCGCCGCGATCTGGCTACACGCGGCCTTGATGCTGACGTTGTGCACCTTGACGGTGCGGTCGAAACAGCGATTCAGTTGGGTGTTGCTGATGCGATTGCCGATGTGGTTGCCACCGGTACGAGCTTGCGCCAGGCGGGCCTGATCACCATTGGTCCTCCGCTGCTTGATTCAGAAGCGATCCTGGTTCAGGCTGAGGGACGCACTAGTGATCTGGCTATTGATCAACTCGTGCGGCGTCTCACCGGTGTGGTGATTGCCCGGCGCTATGTGATGATGGAGTATGACTGCCCCCGTGAGGTTCTTGATACTGCCTGTGCGATCACCCCTGGCCTTGAATCGCCGACGGTTACGCCGTTACGTGACGACGGTTGGGTGAGTGTGCGTGCGATGGTTGAACGTCCCCGTACCAACCTGGTGATGGATGAACTGTGGGGTCTTGGTGGACGCGGGATTCTCGTCACCGAAATTCATGCCTGCCGGTTGTAGGGTTCGGCCGCTTTCGTTACGCAAAGCTCACTGCCGGAAAACGGTGCGTTTGAGTCAGTCACAAATGTCAGTGTGCGGGTTGCTCGGGTGGCTGCGACATACAGCAACGCATGACCCAACGGTTCGGTGAGCATCTGTTGGGGTGAGACGACGACAACATCGTCAAATTCGAGGCCTTTAGTTGTGCGCGGGTCAAGCACACGGATCCGTTCGACGTCAACGTCGCCAAGTCCTTGGGCAAGGGCAGCAACGTCATCGACTGGAGCGATCACTGCCAGCGTGCCATCGCGGTCGTCAAGCAGTGCTGCGACTTCACGACGCACCGTTTCAAGCATGTTTTTGGTGTGCACCAAACGAGGCAGAACGCCGGTTGAACGCACAGCAGACGGCAGGTTGTCCGCATGTTCAGGGTCGTGTGCAGCAACGATCTGTTTTGCTACCGCAGCGATCTCAGCTGGGGTGCGGTAGTTCACACTGAGCGTGTGCACGGCCACTTGGCGCCGACCGATAAGTTTTGCAATGTCGTCCCATGATTGAGGTTGTGCAGCACGGGAGCGTTGCGCCAAATCGCCAACGACTGTAAAAGTCGCGTAGGGGCCTCGCCGTGACACGGCTCGCCACTGCATCGGTGTCAGATCTTGTGCTTCGTCCACCACCACATGAGCAAAGTCGCGGTACTGCCAAGCAGCAAACGCGATGCCTTCACCACTTTCATGGCTAGGTTCGTCACGGTCAACCGTCAAAGCCAGTTCAGGATCATCGTCTCGGCGTACAACCGCGTCAACGGGGCCAATCAGTGCGGCAACTTCATCCACTAAACCGACATCATCGACACTGAAACGTTGTGCCGTACGCCAGTGTCCGGTGAGGCCAGCCGCGTCACTTTTAGTCAAGCCAGCTTGAATACCAAGGGCGGTGACGTCACTTTGGCCGTCGAAGAGACGAGCAAGCACACTGGTGACGTCTATGGCCGGCCAAAAGCAGCGCAGCAGCATGCGTACTTGGGGCATGTCGGGAATCACCGCAAAAAATTCGGCACGTTCCGTGTCGCTCACAGTGAAACCGGCCGTTTGACGTGCACGACGCCAGACCGAAAATAAGGCACCGAACAGGGCGTCATTGGCCTGCCGGTAGCGGGCGTGATACGAACCCGCATCGACGTTGATGGACGCGAAATGCTGCTCACGGACCCGTCGCAGTTTGGCTGCTGACAGGGTTGCGCTCGTGCCAAGCACCGAAAAGCGGGTTTCTGGTGGCAGTGCCGGAAGGGCGTCATACACGACGTGACGGGCAAATTCGACCATCGCGAGTGAACCGGTGATCACTGCGATGTCGCTGGGAGACCAGCCATCGACCGTGACGCCTCGGGGGGCAAGGGCTGCGATGGGACGTTGCACTACCGCTGTTTCGCCCAGGGCGGGTAGCACCCGTGACGTGTAGGCGGTGAAGGCGTGTGACGGGCCGATTACTAGGACCCCGCGGGCGGCGTAGCGGCTGCGGTCGCGATAGAGCAGGGATGCGACGCGGTGAAGTGCCACAACCGTTTTGCCGGTACCTGGCCCGCCGGTGACGATGAGTGTCCCGTTGGCGGGCGCACGAATGATCCGGTCTTGTTCGGCTTGGATGGTGGCAACGATGTCTCGCATCGCGTGGGAACGTTCACGGTTTAAGGCTGAGATCAGGGCTCCGTCGCCGTTCACCGGCACGATCCCGAGCATGTTGGCGGCATCGCCATCAAGAATTTCATCGTCGAGGTCACGTAGTTCACGGCCATGACAGGACAGGGTGCGTCGGCGGGCTAGCCCGCGCGGGTCGTGAGCGCTTGCCTGATAGAACGCTTCACTGACTGGGGCCCGCCAGTCGACAAGCAGGGCGTCTCCGGATGCGTCGATGACCCCGCGACGGCCGATGTACATGATGTCGCCGTTGGCTGCATCAATACGGCCAAAGGCGAGTGCTTCGACATCGCCAAGGGTGAATTCGTGGGCGCGGGTGGCGTGATGAAAGGCGGTGACGTCGCGTTCATACTGTGCTTGAAAGGTTGACCCGCCGCGCTCACGATTTGTTTCTGTGACCCGTTCGCGGGCACGTTTGCGCAGCAGTTCGACACGGGTGTGGATACGGTCGATGACTTGCTGTTCTAACGCGATCGCTTCGCGTTTGGCACGTGTGCGTGGGAGCGTGCCGTCAGACGACACACCTGCAGTGTGGGGCTGATTCACAGCGACTTGAGGAGTTTTGCGGTTTGAATGGCGGTGAGTGCCGCGGAGCGTCCGGCGTGGCTGTGTGATCCTCCAGCACGGGCCTCAGCTTGCTCCCACGTGTTGGTGGTTAATACGCCAAACGTCACCGGCAGCTGGTAACTGCGCGCGACCTGTTCAAGACCGGTTGCGGCGGCATTGGAGACATATTCGAAATGTGGTGTGTCGCCACGTACAACACATCCAAGTCCGATGATGGCATCATGTTTTTGCCCGGCGGCGAGCCGTTCAGCTACGACTGGCAGTTCAAAGGCACCAGCGACCCAATAGACATCGATTGCGTCGTCGCTGGCGCCATGTTGCCGCAACGTGTCTAGTGCACCGTCAAGCAGTTTTTTGACAATGGCTTCGTTATAACGTGCGGCCACGATGGCAAACGTCATGCCTGTGGCGGTGACGTCTCCTACGTGCGATCCTGCAATGCCCACCCGTTGCCCTTTACGTATCGGTGCGTCTGATGTGGCGCGCCATTCACCCTACTTGCTTAGTGTGCGTGAACTCAACGTGTCTTCGTCAGGTGGTGGCGCCATCGCAAAGGCGTTCGCGGGTTGGACAACGCGTTGCGGGGCGTCATTGCGCTGCAAGGCTATGTCACCAACTCCGGTCGATACGGCTTCATTCACACCCGCAAACTCGTGCCCCATCCGTTCGGCTTTGGTACGCAGGTAGGTAATGTTGGCTGCGTTGGGACGGATTTCGACAGGAACACGTTCAACAATTGACAGGCCAAAGCCATCTAAGGCGACCCGTTTCTGCGGATTGTTGGTGAGCAGACGGATCGTTGTCAAGCCAAGATCCGCCAAAATCGATGCGCCCGTACCGTAATCACGAGCATCGGCGGGAAGCCCCAGCGACAGGTTCGCATCAACAGTGTCTTGCCCGTCATCTTGCAGGTTATAGGTGCGAAGTTTGTCGCCTAGACCGATACCGCGACCTTCGTGGCCACGCAGATACACGATCACACCGGAGCCTTGGTCGGCGATTTTTGCCATCGCCAAATCAAGTTGGGGACCACAGTCACAACGCAAACTGCGAAACACGTCGCCGGTTAAACATTCCGAATGCATCCGCACCATCACGTTGTCTTTACCGGCCACGTCGCCATACACGAGCGCTACCGATTCGGAAGTGTCTGCTTGGCTGCGATAGGCAACGACACGCCATGTGCCATACGGTGTGGGTAATGACGCTTCGGAGAACCGTTCGACAATTGCTTCACGTTCACGCCGGTAGGCGATCAGATCGGCGATTGTAATCATGAGCAAGTTGTGGGTGGCGCAGAACGTTGTCAGATCATTTACACGTGCCATCGTGCCGTCTTCGTTCACGATTTCGCAGATGACTGCGGCCGGATAGCGACCGGCCAGACGTGCCAAATCAACGGAGGCTTCCGTGTGTCCGGGCCGGCGCAGCACACCACCGGGGACGTAGCGCAATGGCAAGACGTGGCCTGGGCGGATGATGTCGGCCGGAGTGGTATCAGGGTCGCTTAACACTTGAGCGGTGCGGGCCCGATCAGCGGCAGAAATGCCGGTTGTGGTGCCTTTAGTTGCATCAACACTCACCGCATAGGCGGTCTGTTTGGGATCTTCGTTGTTACGCACCATCGGGGGGAGTTTGAGCCGGTCGAGGGCTTCACCAAGCAACGGCACACACACAAATCCGGAGCTGTGTTTGATGATGAAAGCCATGTTTTCGGGTGTGGCGGCATCGGCAGCCATCACAAAATCGCCTTCATTTTCGCGATCTTCATCATCGACGACAACAACCATGCCGCCGTCACGAATCACTGCGAGGGCCTGTTCAATGCTGGCAAATCGGGTCACGCTGTGTCCTTCAATATGGTGCGGTGGTGCCGCGAAGCACCGTGTATCGGATTAGCCGCATGCTCAAGTGTAGAGCGCCGATGCAACGGGCGTGTTAAACCGTCGCGCTGGCCGGGTCGTAGGGGGTTGCGATCCCGGCGAGGAGCAACTGTTCGACGTATTTGGCAATGACGTCGACTTCAAGATTCACCGTTTCGCCGACGGTGGTGTTGCGAAAGGTAGTGACCTTCCAGGTGTGCGGTATGAGCCCGATGGTGGCCGTTTCGCCGTCGCATGTCACAACGGTCAAACTTACCCCGTTGATGGTGAGGGAGCCTTTGCTGACGATGTAGCGGGCTAGTTCTTTCGGGTAGGTAAGCGTGAGGAAAACGGTGCCTTCTACGGTGTCGTCAAGCGCTGTGACCTGGCCGACACCGTCCACGTGACCTTGCACTAGATGTCCGCCAAGACGGGTGTTTAACACCATCGCGCGTTCAAGATTTACTTCATCGCCGACGCTGAGGCTGCCAAGGGCGGTGGTGCGAAGTGTTGCGGCCATCAGTTCGACCGTAAAAGTATCGGCGGTAAAGGCGGTGACGGTTAAGCAACAGCCGTTCACACTGATTGAATCTCCGATGGAGACGTCAGCCAGCACGTCGGTGCAACGAACGGTCAGCACCGCAAATTCGTCGGTGATATCCCAATGTTGCACGGTGCCACATTCTTCGATGATGCCGGTAAACATCACGGGTTCTTTCTGTTGGGAACAAACGTGAATTGGAAGTCGGTTGTGTCAAAACGCCCGCTGGCGTGGAGACGAAAATCGTCGAGTGGCACGCACGGCGTGAAGGTTGCAGTACTGGCGAAACCGGCCACGTGCAACACCAGCCGGTCAACGACGTGGGCGTCAACAAGCGTTTGCGCCAGCGTCAAGCCTGGTTCGGCAAACACCTGATTTATGCCTTCTTGGGCGAGTGTATTGAGGGCGTTGGTGACGTCATCTACGTCGTCTCCGGTCGCCTGCAGTTGGCGGACATTCACGCCACGGTTGCGGTATGCCACAAGCCGTGCCGGATCGTGATCGTCGGTTGTGATGAGGATCGTGCCGTTACGAAACACGGCTGCGTCTGGCGGGGACTGTAAGCGTCGATCAAGCACGACCGCGCGAGGTTGATACGTCGCGCGGGACCCAACCCGCATGCTGCTGCCCGTGTCACGGACGTTAAGTTGCGGATCGTCGGCTGTGACGGTGCCGGCACCCACCAACACCGCATCAGTCAAAGCGCGCATGCGGTGCACACTGCGACGTGCCTTGGCGCCGGTGAGGTATGCCGTTTGGCCCGGTTTGGTGTTGCCGTCTGGGTCTTGTGCCAGCTTTAACGTGATCTGGGGACGGTGGGCGGCCACGACGGTGATAAACCCGTGGAGGTCTGAACTGATCGCATCAAACAACGGGTCGGTTGCAGCCAGTGGTCCGGCTATGGCTATGCCATTTGCTTGCAGCGTGGCAGCACCACCGCCAGCTAACGGATTGTCGTCGCTCAAGGCATATACGACGCGGGCGACGTTAGCTGCGTGCAAGCGTGTAGTGCATGGCGGGGTGCGGCCGTAATGGTCGCACGGCTCAAGCGTGACATACACCGTCGCGCCGGCCGCGGCACTACCCGCCTGATCAAGTGCGATGACTTCAGCGTGAGGTCCGCCTGCTGGTGCGCTTACCGTCTGGCTGATGATGGTCCCGTTAGCGGCAACGATGAGACATCCCACGCGCGGATTTGGGGCCGTCGGGGTGCCATCAGCGTGGGCATACGCGAACGCCTGCTGCAAAAAGTGGCGGTCAGTCGGGTTAAGGGGTAGGAGAGGCGGCATGCTTGGCCCGTACGAGCAGTTCGGTGACAGCGGCGACTCGGTCATCAGCATTGAATACGGCCGATCCCGCAACAAAAAAGTCTGCGCCGGCTTCAGCGGCGCGTCCGATGGTAGGAAGTGCAATTCCGCCGTCCACCTGGATGGAGTAGTTCAGTCCGTGCTGCTCACGCCAGATGTGGGCTTCGGTAATTTTGGGGACACAACTGTCAATGAATGCCTGCCCGCCAAAACCTGGCTCTACTGTCATGACAAGCAGCATGTCAATGTGGGCCAGCAGTTCTTCGACCATGCTCAACGGATGTTCCGGTTTGATTGCGACGCCAACGAGTCCGCCACGTTCGTGGAGTTCATGGATGAGGCTGAGCGGATCGGCGCACACTTCAGGGTGAAACGTCACCGATTCGGCGCCGATGTCAAGCAGTTGCGGTGCATACACCTCAGGGGCGGTGATCATCAGATGGCAGTCAAGTTTGCGGTCGGTAGCTGCCCGTAATGACGACACGACTGGTGGACCTAAGGTGATGTTGGGCACGTAATGGCCGTCCATCACATCAACATGCAGCCATTCGATGGCTGGCGCTACGTCGTTGACTTCATCGCCAAGGTGTGCGAAGTCGGCTGAGAGGATTGACGGCGCAACCCGAAATTCGTGCATGTTGCACCCTTTCACGTCAAAGGAGGTTGGTGATGGTGTCAAAGCAGGCGGCAAACGGTGTGTTTGTAGCCTATCGAGCAGGATGTCACTCGGGCCGTTGCCAGGTGGCGTAAAACATTCCGTCAGTGTCATCAACGTGCGGCAGCAGCTGACGTGACGTCACCGGTACAGCTTCTGGATGTCCAAGGCTAAATGTTTCGCACACACCACGGGTTTCGTCAGCCGTGTAAGTACACACCGCGTAGGTGACAAGGCCACCTGGCCGAGTGTGGCGCCATGCAGCTTCAAGCAGTTCGTGTTGCAGGCTGGCAAGTGACGTGACATCTTCAGGCCGTTTACGCCAGCGCACTTCGGGGCGCCGCCGGCCGGTTCCAAGTCCGCTACATGGGGCATCTACCAGCACACGATCAAACAGTTCATCGGCTGTCAGGGGCGGTTTGGTGGCATCGCCCACCCGCACGTCAACGGTTAGTGACACCCGTTTTGCAGCATCGGTGATCATCTGGGCACGGTGAGGATGCAGTTCGACTGCGACGACGCGACCGTTGGGCCCAACTCGGCCGGCTAGATCGAGTGCTTTACCGCCTGGCCCGGCACATAAATCCAACACGCTGTGGCCTGATGTTACGTCGATAGCGTCGACTACGTACATCGATGCTTCGTCTTGAACAACGACCGTGCCGTCTTTGATCAGCAGGTCGCGGGACGGGTCAAATCCGTCGGTTCGAATCGCCTGTGGATGGGCGCCAGCAGTGGCGTCAACGCCACGCTGTTGTAGGACGGCGAGCGCTTCATCGCGGTCAGTAATGGCCCGTAGAGTCACGCCTGGCGACGTGTTATTGGCGTTTAAGAATGCTTCTGCTTCTTTGGCATCACACTGGGCGAGTACGGCTGAGACGATCCAGCGTGGGTGTCCGGTAGTGAGACTTAATCGGGTAGTGATGTCGGTGGTGTCGTCAACGAGCCAAGCGAATCCTTGGCCGTGGCGTGCGACTGCACGCAGGATGCCGTTGACAAAGCCGCCGGCGGCGTTTTTGCGGGCAGCTGGAACGGTCCGTTTCGCCAGCGTGACACTCGTGTCAACAGCGGCGCGCGCAGGGACGCGAGAGATGCACAGTTGGGCGACCCCGAGGCGCAAAATGTGGAACAATTCGGGTTCTATCTGTTCGAGGGGCCGCACGCTGACGGTGGCCAGCGCATGATCGATGCTGCCTTGCCAGCGCACTGTTTCATACACCAGGTGGGACATGAAGGCCCGGTCGCGTGCGCTTGGCAGTTGGTCGATGACCCGCTGTACGGCTGTAGTTGACCAGGCACCTTCATCAATGGCAGTTAGGGCTCTTAGCGCCGCTTGACGTACTTCGATGCCTGCCTGGTGGTTGTCGTTTGGAGGGCTCACGCAGATATCCCGTCGCTGAACTGTTCGCCCACAGCGATACGTAAACCGTTGGCGACACTGTGACCGTCACGGCGAGGTTTGCCGGGCAGTTGTAGTTCGGTGAGGGTGACTGCCCCGCTACCACAGGCTATGACCGGTCCGTCTTGGGATAGTGCAACAACCGTGCCGCACGGGGCGTTGTCATAGGTTGTGTCGGTGACGGTAACGGCCCGAAAGACTTTGACCGTTTCGCCGCGAAATCGGGCGTGTGCGCCCGGTTGCGGATCGGCGCTGCGGGTAAGCGAATCGAGCACGATGGCGGGTTTGGTGAACGTGAGTGCGACATCAACTCGGCTGATTTTGGGAGCCAGTGTGGCACCGTCGCTTGGTTGCGGCCGGGGAGTTATGGTGCCGGCGCACAGGCCACGGAGCGCGTGAACGAGTTCCGGTGCGCCGCGTTCAGCAAGATCATGCAGCACTGACTGTGTCGTGTCGTCGCGGCCCAGTGGCACAGCCAGTTGAGTGAGGATCGCGCCGGTGTCCATGCCTTGGTCTAGAACGAACGTGGTGATGCCTGTTTCCGTGTCGCCTGCTCGGATAGCCCACTGTACGGGTGCGGCACCACGCCAGCGTGGCAGCAACGAAAAATGCAGGTTTACAAAGCCGTTGCGGGCGGTTGCGAGCAGGCTTGGCGGCAGAATGGAGCCATAGGCGACAACGGCGCACGCATCAAGGTTCATGTCGATGAGGGTGTCGATGAGGGTGCGTGGATGATCTGGCTGCAGCACGTCAAGACCGTGCTCAAGGGCAGCACTTTTCACTGGTGAGGGTGCGGGGGTGCCGCTTCGTCCGCGGGGACGATCCGGGTTGGTGATGACACATATAACGTCAATATCGGTGGCGTTTACGAGTGCGGTGAGCGACGGCACGGCAACGTCAGGGGTGCCCCAAAATGCGATACGCACAACCGGTCCTTGCTGGCGACGTGGTTACGCCGGCGGGGGTAGAAGCGAGGTGACCATGTTTGGGTCATCATCAGTCTGAAGGGCGCGTTCACGCAGTATTTTCAGGGCGGCTTTGCGGTCATGCTGGGCGAGATGGTCGATGAACAGCACACCGTCAAGGTGGTCCATTTCATGCATCCATACGCGGGCGAGGAAGCCGGATAGTTCGAGCGTGTCTGGGTCGCCGTCAAGCCGCTGGTAGGTGACGACGATCTGTTGGGGGCGCAGCACCGGGTAGAACAGTTGAGGGAGTGACAGGCAGCCTTCTTCGCCGTCTTGTTCCTCCGTTGAGCGTTCTATCAGTACCGGGTTGACGATGGAACCGTGGTGCAATGTGCCGTCATCGTCGGGCGCTGCGAACGTAAAAAGCCGTTTCAATACGCCGACCTGATTGGCGGCTAAACCAACTCCGTCGGCAGCTTGCATGGTCGCATGCATCGATTCGGCAAGGCCGGTGAGGTGCCCGTCAAAGTCGGTGACCTGCCGCGCTTTTTGGCGCAATACAGGGTCGCCAAACACGCGGATGGTCAACTGTGACACGTGTAGCTCCTTGCCAGCTGATGGCTTGACGTGACGATGACTCGTCAGCCTTGTTTGGGTAAGGGTACGCAACCATGCTGCGCATTTCGAACGAATCAACCGATCGTTACCGGGTCAACATCGACCCGAAGGTCACGACCATCGCGGCTGGCTGCTTCTCGCAGTGGTTGCAGGCAGGACAGGGTTGCTTGACGGTCGTCACATTTGATCAACAGTTCGTTGCGATCTGCTGCGTTGGTGACAATTGGGCCAAGGAGTGTGTCGGCTGCCGGCAGCACGTCACGGATCGATTGGGTGAGCGTTGCTGTGGTTGCTGCATTGACCAAAGGAAACGTGATTCGCACGGCATAACGGGCCGGGGGGAAACCAAGTACTTGACGTAACGTTGCTTCTTTGCGCCAGAAAAATCCTGGATCCCACGAGGTGATAGCGCGCACCGCATGGTGTTCAGGGTCATCGGCGTCAATGACAACAGTGCCGTCGGTGTCGTTTTTGCTTAATGCGACCCAGTTGGCCAGGGTAAATCCCAGCCGTAAAGCATCTTCGGCCGCGTCTAATGTGGGACGACGCAGCAGCGCCGAAAATTCAGGCAGTACCACTGCGCCAACCGTGCCAGGCGGGGTTGTGAGCACCGACCCGCGGGTTAACACAACGACGGCAGGTGCCGGCGGCGGGGTTTGCGCATAGCCCTGCAATGCAACTACCGGGACGGTGAAGTTGCGTTCAAGTTCAGTTGCAATTCGACTCACGCCGGCTGCCAGTGGGGCGTGACGGATCTGCCGGCAGGTGGGACACGGCGTTGTTTGAGGCACCGCGTAACCGCAGCCAAGACAGTGCAGCGAGGTCGCGTTTAACGCCAGTGACGACGCGCACGCTGGACAGCGCCGCAAACTGCCACACTTGGCACACACAACGGCACGTCCTTCGCCACTGCGGGCAGCCAACACGACCGCGTAGGTGCCGTTGTTGACGGCGTGACGTAAAGCGGCCATGCCGGTGCGGCTGATGCGGGTGCGTGCTGCCACATCATTTTGGGAGGCGACAACCATTTTGGGGCGGGCGTCACGTTCGGCATCACGGGTTGCGGTGATGGGTGTAAGACGGCGTTCACGTAACAGCCGCCAGGCGGTCGCTGACGGCACGGTGCCTACGGCTATGCCGACTGCGTTTGCACGTCGGGCCCGTTCAAGCACCACGTCACGCGTGTGATGCCTGGGTGAACGTTGTTCTTTTAATGCCGGGTTGGCTTCGTCAAACACGACGGTAAGGCCAAGGTGTTGCAGTGGGGTGAATGCTGCTCCGCGTTCCCCGATCACCACACGGGCACGGCCAACACGGGCTTTAAGCCATGCAGAATAGGCCTTGCGTGGGCTGGTTTGCCCACGCAGGTCGATGGCGAGCGGACCGACGTGTTGAAGCAACACGTCGACGGGTTCGTGGTTTGGTTCTGGGACGATGATGAGTACGTCTCGACCACCGGCAAGTGTTGCCAAGGTCAGTTCTGTTAAGCGTGCACCCATGTTTTCGCCCGGTTTGGGACGCCAAAAGAACAATCCGGATCCGTCCGTAATGGCTTGAACAAGTTGGGTTCCGGTGTCTCCATAGTCGCCAAGTGAGGGTGGGTTGATGCCGCGCAGGTCGATCGTTGCGGGTTCGGCGTTGGGATACCAGCCAGCGGCGGCGGCCCGACGTTCGACATCGATGACCCGTTTGGGTAGGGCGTGGCGGATCACATCAGCTAGGGGTGCCCCAAAGCGGGTAGCCGCCCAGCGAAAAATGTCACGTTCGGTGTCGTTCGCCCAGATGTGGCTGCCATAGACACGGCTGATGCGTTTGAGCCGGTTGGAGGCGATGCTTGGTTGCTGGTCGCATGCGAGCACGAGGGCTCGGACTGAACGGCCAGCGAAACCGACTCCGACAAGCATGCCGGGCGCAACGGGCGTGTCGGTGGGTGGCAGATATTCATACACCCGGTCGAGGTGTAACCCGCCGACCTCGACCGCGACGTGGATGACGCGGTCGTCTGCCACCGTTTTAGGCGCCTACGGCGCGCAGAAGATCGTCGGCACGATCGGTGCGTTCCCAGGTGAATCGGTCGCCTTCACGACCAAAGTGGCCGTATGCGGCGGTGGCAAGATAGCCGGGGCGGCGCAGGTCGAGTGCGTCGATGATGGCACCGGGACGAAGGTCAAACACGTCGTGAATGCCAGCCAAAATCTTGTCAACGTCCGCGTTTTCGGTCCCGAATGTTTCCAGGCTAACACTGACGGGGGCGGCTACACCGATGGCGTAGGCGACTTGAAGTTCGGCACGGTCAGCAAGACCGGCAGCAACAATGGTTTTGGCGACCCAGCGGGCAGCGTAGGCGGCTGACCGGTCAACTTTCGACGGGTCCTTGCCGGAGAAGGCTCCCCCGCCGTGACGTGCCATACCGCCGTAGGTGTCGACAATGATTTTGCGTCCGGTGAGGCCCGCGTCGGCAACAGGGCCACCGATTTCAAAACGTCCGGTGGGGTTAACAATCACCTGCATGTTGGTGGTGTCGAGGTGTTCTGGCAGGCACGGGCGGATGACAAGTTCTTCGACGTCTGGCCGCAGGAACGTTTCAAGATCGATTTCGGCCCGGTGCTGGGTTGAGAGCACCACATTGTTGATTGCGACCGGCACACCATCTTCATACACGACGCTGATCTGTGTTTTGCCATCAGGACGCAGGTAGGGCAGTTCGCCGGATTTGCGGACTTCGGTGAGGCGACGTGCCAGCGTGTGGGCAACGCTGATCGGAAGGGGCATCAGTTCGGGAGTTTCGTTAGATGCGTACCCGAACATCATGCCTTGGTCGCCGGCGCCCTGCTGGTCGTAGGGGTCTTCGCTGGCGGCGTTATAAGAATGGTCGACACCTTGAGCGATGTCTGGCGACTGTGCGTCAATGGCAATTGAGACCCCGCAGGTGTTGCCGTCAAAACCGACGTCGTGGGAGTCATAGCCGATCGCAAGGATGGTGTTGCGGACCACCTGCGAGATGTCGATGTAGGTGTCCGTTGAGATTTCACCGGCGACAATCACTTGGCCGGTTGTCACCAGCGTTTCGCATGCGACCCGTCCGTGTGGGTCATCTGCGAGAATCGCGTCGAGGACGGCATCTGAAATCTGGTCGGCGATCTTGTCTGGATGGCCTTCCGTCACCGACTCTGATGTGAACAGGGTGCGACGCGACACGACGTTCTCCTTCACAA
>JBBDST010000046.1:4965-20923 GCA_040904765.1 Nitriliruptoraceae bacterium | reverse complement strand
GGCAACGTCATCCAGATCTGTCCCGTCGGCGCACTCACCTCAACCGACTACCGGTTTAAAGCCCGCCCTTTTGACGTCGTCTCCACCCCGTCCGTATGTGAACACTGCAGCGCTGGCTGCAACCAGACTGTGCAGGCACGCAACGGCGCTATCCAACGTCAACTTGCCCGCACCAACATGGACGTAAACGAAGCCTGGAACTGCGACAAAGGCCGCTTCGTATTTGGCTATCTCACCGCGGAGTCGCGCATCACCGAACCGGCTGTGGCAAGCACTGACGGGCTCACCCAAACCACTTGGTCAACAGCGCTGACTCAGGCAACTGACGCCATCCGTGAGGCCATCGCCGGTCAAACCAACCGTACGGCGCTCATCACTGGATCACGGTTAGCTGACGAAGACAGCTACGTCGCCGCCAAATTTGCGCGTGTCGTGCTTAAAACCGACGATGTCGACTCGCGTCTGGACTTTGCCAGCGCCACCCAAAATGCCGAACTGAGCGCCTATGCCGCCGCAACCCAAACGGCGACCTATGCCGCCATCGAGCAGGCCAAAACGATTATTGTGGCCGGACTTGATCCAGAAGACGAACTGCCAATCGTGTACCTGCGGATCCGCAAAGCCTGGCGGAACAACACCGCCAAAATTGTCGTAGTAGGCCCAACGACTGGCAGTCTCGCCCCGGTTGCTTGGCGGCACATCACCACTCCAATCGGAGGTGAAACAGCTGCGCTCAATGGCCTTGCCAACGACGAAGCGCTCGCCGGTGTTATCAACGACGGCCCAACGGTCATCTTGGTTGGCGAACGGGCGCCTGCGGGTTGCTTGAGTGCCGCAGCCGCGTTAAGTCACGCAAGTGGTGCCACATTTGCCTATATGCCGCGCCGCTCTGGTGCACCCGCAGCCATCGATAAAGGACTGTTCGCCGGTGGCCTGCCTGGCGGGCGCAGACTTGATGATGCCACCGACCGGGACACAGTTGAACAGGTGTGGAACACCACGTTGCCAGCCACCAACGGCCGCAACCTGCAGGAAATTTTGACGGCTGCAGCCAACGGCGAAATTGACGTCCTGTATCTGATCGGCGTCGATCTTGTCACCGACAGTGCGTCGGCGTCACTGGCACGCAAAGCACTCGAACGGGTCCCAACCGTAATCGTGCAAGACCTGGCATTGAACGCCACAGTGACCCAGTATGCAACGATCGTGCTGCCGGTCACCGCCCGCCAAGAACGGGCAGGTACCGCCACCAACTGGGAAGGTCGTCGCCAATCATTTTTCAAAGCGGTTCCACCGGCCGGCTCAGCCCAAGACGACCACACGATCCTGTCGCAACTAGCCATGTATTTGGGTTATGACTTTGGTTGCGCAGACGTAGGCCAAATTCAGGCGGAAATGGCCATCCTTGGTCGCCGCGATACTGCCCACCGGTATCCGAGTGGCCATATGCAACCAGATACCACCACTGTGATGGTGCGCCCACGCCTGTTGTCCCACGGTGCAAGCCTCACCGTTGACGTGCCAAGTCTGATGGCTACCGCCCCGAGCGAAACGGTCGTTATTGACCCGCTTACTGCCAGCGAACTTGCGGTCGACGATGGTACTTCGATTGTGGTGCAAGCACACGGCCAAGAGTTGGCGGCCATGGTCGCTATTGACCCCACGCAGGCACCCAACACGCTGGTGCTGCCACAGCGGCTCGGCGGCGTGTCGATCAATGAACTTGCTGATGATGACGGCGTGCTTGACGTCACGCTCGCCGTTCCTGTTGGAAAGACGAACGCATGACAACACCACTGTGGGTCACGCTCGTCCAAACACTTGCCGTGTTCACCTATTTTCTGCTGTTCACCGCGATGCTGATTTGGGCAGAACGACGCGTTGTTGGGCGGATGCAGTCACGCATCGGACCGAACCGGATCGGTCCCGGTGGCGTGTTACAAACGCTGATTGACGGGTTGAAGATGTTCTTCAAAGAAGACTTCACCCCGTCGATGGTGAAAAACCCGGTGTTCACCTTGGCGCCGATCATTGCGGTCGTGGCAGGCTTTCTTACCATCGCGGTCATCCCGATCAGCGGGCCTGTCACCCTGTTTGGTGAAACCTTTACGCTGGTCGTGGCCGATCTGCATGTCGGGGTGCTGTGGATCCTCGCGTTAAGTTCCCTGCATGTCTATGGCGTGTTTCTTGCCGGCTGGTCGTCAAACTCGCCGTATCCGCTGATGGGCGGGATCCGCGCCAGCGCCCAGATGATCAGCTATGAGATCGCTCAAGGACTCGCTGTAGCGAGCGTATTTGTGTATGCCGGCACCTTCCAGGTTTCCGAAATCATCGCCCAACAGTCGGGTGTTGGCCCAGTTAACGGTGTACCTGGCTGGTTTGTGCTGCCACTGTTTCCGGCTTTCATCGTGTTTGTGGTCGGCATGGTTGCTGAAGCCGGACGGCCACCGTTTGACCTGGCGGAAGCTGAAGGCGAGTTGGTCGGTGGCTTCCACACCGAATATTCAGGGATCCGGTTTGGCATGTTTATGCTCGCCGAATTCATGGCAGTGGTTGTGATGTCGGCAATCGTGGTCACGTTGTTCCTTGGCGGGCCGGCCGGACCGACGTTTGGATTGTCCGACAGCATCGCATGGCTCATGTCGCTGTTCTGGTTCACCGCAAAAACGGCCGGATTCGTGTTTTTCTTCATCCTGCTGCGCGGCGCACTGCCACGTACCCGCTACCACCGACTGATGGATCTTGGCTGGAAAGTCCTGATTCCAATTGCGCTCGTATGGGTGATGATCACTGCTGCCTGGGTACTCATCAACGAAGGTGGCGGTATTCCTGCCAACGTACGGGTGTGGCTTGCGGTGATCGCCGGTGGGCTTTTGGTGTGGGTGTTCTTTACCGCCAGCAGGGATGAGAACACAGCCCAGGACACCGCCACGACTTCTGAACCGAAAAAGGTGCACTGATGCCTGATTTCTTCACCTCACCGCCGCCTCTACTGATGTCTTTCGTGTCGGTCCTAGTGGTAGTTGGCCTGGTGTATCTGTTTCTCACCCAGACGGTGCTTGGACGGGGTTTTCTTGTTCCGCTCAAAGCCATGTTTGTTACCCCGGAAACGGCCGAATATCCCGAAAAGCCACGGCCAGTTACACCCCGCTTTCACGGCCGTCATCAACTCAACCGCTATGACGACGGACTTGAGAAATGCATCGGCTGTGAACTATGCGCCTGGGCATGCCCGGCTGATGCGATTTATGTCCAAGGTGCCAACAACACGCTTGATGAGCGTTTCTCGCCAGGTGAGCGTTATGCCACCGAATATCAGATCAATTACAACCGTTGCATACTGTGCGGGTTGTGTATCGAAGCCTGTCCTACGCGAGCGTTGACGATGACCGACGACTACGAGATCGCTTCACCAACCCGTGAAGGGCTGATCTGGACCAAAGACATGCTGCTCATTGAGCCGCCTGAAGGCATGCAAGCAACCCCACATGAAGATGCGGATGTGCGCCAACGCGGGCTGAACTATTACGGTGGGCTCGCCGTCACACCGCCACTGACCCAAGGCGGTCAAGTTGCACCGGCAACGGCTGCGAAGCCTAGACTTGCCACGCAAGTGCTGCCCTCAGCCCAACTGCCGCTCCACCCTGAACAATCAGGTACGGCGCAGGAGTCGACCAAATGACAGTACTGACACAAGGGGGGATCGGTCTCACCGCGACCCCTGAAACGGTGCTGTTCATCGTCTTTGGGGTGCTTGCACTGGGATCTGCCTTAGCGGTGATCATGCTTCGCAACGTTGTGCATGCGGCGCTCATGCTGGTTGTGAACCTGCTGGCCATCGCCGGGCTGTTTCTTGGTCTGCAGTCAGCGTTCTTGTCCATAATCCAAGTGCTCGTGTATGGCGGCGCCATCATGGTGCTGTTCTTGTTTGTCATCATGCTGCTTGGGGTTAACCGTGACGACCTACTGGTCACCGACAGGTCAACCCGCATCTTGGCGTTCGCCGGTGCAGCCGTACTGTCTGCCGCGATCCTGTTCACCTTCATTGGTCCTTACACGTCGGCCGCGTCGATCTGTGGGCCTGAAGCCGCTGCGCCAACCGCTGTCACTGACGTGCGTTGCTACGGTCTTGAACAGGCATATGACCGCACTGACGGGGCCGGCGCCGCTTTCCTTGGTGGCACCCTGTTCACCCGTTACACCTACGCATTCGAATTATCTGCGGTGCTGCTGACCGTCGCCACAATCGGTGCGGTACTGCTGGCCCGACGACGTGACCGCGATGCCAGCGACGACGACATCGACGACATCGCAGAAACGCTGCCGTCCGACGATACTCAGGAGGTGTGAGATGCCAATCGGGTATTACTTCATCCTGTCAGGGCTGCTCTTTAGCGTCGGTCTGCTTGGCGTCATGATTCGCCGGAACGCAATCGTGCTGTTTATGTGTGTTGAACTGATGCTCAACGCCGTAAACGTGACCCTTGCCGCAGCCGCCCGCATGTGGATGGGCCCAGACGGCCAAGTGTTCGTATTTTTCGTGATCGTTGTTGCTGCTGCCGAAGTGGTGGTCGGATTGGCGTTAATCGTCAACTTGTACTTCCGCCGTGGCACGCTTGACATCGATATTCCCTCATTGTTGAGGAGGTGAGATGAGCACCTCCGCATACGGCATGACTGTTGCCAACACGGTGGTCACCGCCAGTGACGGTGTGTTGGCACTCGCATGGCTCATTCCCACCATCCCACTGATCGGGTTTGTGGCAGTGCTGCTTGCCACCAAACGTCTTGGGGATAAATCTGCCGGCATTTCCATCGGGGCCGCAGCCTTAACGTTCGGCGTCGCGTTAGCCGTTGCAGCTGAAGTGCTGCGCAACCCGGCAACCTACATTCGTGAACTGCCAACCTGGATCAGTGTCGGCGGTTTTGATGTCCGCTTCGACCTGCTGATCGACCAACTGACAGTCGTGATGCTGTTAGTCGTCACCGGTGTTGGTCTTCTTATCCACCTGTATTCAGTCGGCTACATGCACGGCGATAGCCGCTACCCCCGCTATTTTGCCTACCTGAACCTGTTCCTCGCATCGATGCTGGTCCTGATTTTGGGCAGCAACTTGCTCACCTTGTTCCTTGGTTGGGAACTCGTCGGACTGTCGAGTTACCTGCTGATCGGATTCTGGTTTGAACGTGCGAACTATGCGTCAGCTGCGAAAAAAGCGTTCATTACCAACCGGGTCGGAGACGTCGCCTTCATGGTGGCAATGTTTGTCACTTTCATAACCTTTGGCACGCTTGACCTGCTGGCAATCATCGACAACGCCGAAATCCTTGCGTCCACCACTGCATTTGTGCTGGTGCTGCTGTTTATGGCTGCTGCTGCCGCTAAATCGGCGCAGATTCCCCTGTATGTCTGGCTTCCCGACGCCATGGCTGGTCCAACGCCAGTCAGTGCTCTTATTCACGCAGCCACCATGGTTACTGCTGGCGTATATCTGACCGTTCGACTCTCGTCACTGCTGGTACTTGCACCTAACGCGATGCTCATCATTGCCTGGATTGGTGCGTTAACGGCACTGTTTGCCGCGTTGATAGCCGTCCGGCAAGATGACATCAAAAAGATTCTTGCCTACTCGACGGTGTCCCAACTTGGTTTTATGTTTATCGGCGTTGGGGTCGGCGCATTTCGTGAAGCAATCTTTCACCTCGTCACGCACGCCTTCTTTAAAGGACTGTTATTCCTCGCCGCCGGATCCGTCATGCATGCCATGGCCAATCGCACCAACATCTATGAGATGGGCGGACTGCGACGGGCCATGCCAATCACCTTTGCCACCTCAGCCATCGGCTGGCTGGCAATCAGTGGCATCCCACCGTTTGCGGGTTTCTTCTCCAAAGACCAGATCTTGACCGAGGCGTACCTGCACGGTTTTGGTGGCGTCTATGTCATCGGTGTCATCGCCGCCATTCTCACCGCGTACTACATGACCCGCTGGTTCGTGCTGGTATTTCTTGGCACCCCACGCTGGCCAGACGGCGTGGATCCGCACGAATCGCCACGCTCCATGACGGCACCGCTGATGATCCTTGCGGCTGCTTCGGCCATCGGCGGACTGGCGTTAAACCCGGTGCATACAGGACCGCTTTATCGCTTCTTAGCGCCCGTCGTTGCACCCATCACCGATCTTGGCTACACCCCGGTAGGACCGTGGACAGAAGTCATACTGATTCCGCTTGCGATCGTTGCAGCGGTGGCCGGCATCCTGATTGCCGTGTTTACGCTGCGAGGCCGCAACCTAAACGACCCGGCGACACGCGAAATCGTGCGTGGCCCAGTCGGCCGCGTGTTAGAAAACAAATTTTATGTGGATGAGGCGTACGCCGCCGTGTTTGTCACCGGCGGTAGCCGTCTTGGACGTGCCCTGCAGGTGATCGACACGCGTGTGCTTGACGGCGTCGTCAATGGCGCCGGCACCGTAACAACCAAAATGGCCGGCTACGTGCGCGGTGCGCAAACGGGCCTGGTACGCAACTACGTGTATGTGCTGGTGGCCGGCATGCTTGTCATAACCGCCTACATGATGATTCTGGCGAGGTAGGCGATGGGGATGATTACTGTCACGATTCTGCTGCCGGTTATCGGTGCCGTCTTACTTGCTGTCGTGCGCTCACTGACCGTTAAGCAGGTCCAAACGGTGGCGTTTGGCGCTACCGTGGCAGCCTTTGTTGCCTCACTGGTACTCCTTAGCCAGTTCGACCGAACCAACCCGAATTTGCAGCTGACTGAAGCGGCCAACTGGATTCCGGCAGTCAACGCCCAGATCGCGTTCGCGGTTGACGGCATCAGCCTGGCGCTCATCTTGCTCACCACCTTCTTGACACCGCTTGTGCTGCTGGCCTCTACCAGTTCGATCACCGACCGGTTCCGCGGTTACGCTGCGGCGTTTCTGCTGCTTGAAGCCGCTGTCATCGCCGTCTTTGCTGCAACCGACATCCTGCTGTTTGCCGTGGTGTTCGAATTAACCATCGTGCCGATGTATCTGATTATTGGTATTTGGGGCGGTGCCAACAGGCGTTACGCAGCCGTGAAATTCTTCCTGTACACGCTCGCCGGTGGGCTGGCGATGCTGGTCGCAATCGTGTATCTGTACACCAAAGCTGGCTCGTTTGCGTACGCCGACATGCTGCAACTGGACCTGACACTCTCCGAGCAACGCTGGCTGTTCTTCGCTTTCCTGGCCGCATTTGCCGTCAAAATTCCGATCTGGCCGGTACACACCTGGCTGCCTGACGCCCACACCGAAGCCCCCACCGGGGGGTCAGTGTTCCTCGCCGGTGTGCTGCTTAAATTAGGCGCGTTTGGGGTACTTCGTTACCTGTTGCCGCTGTTTGCCGATGCCACACGTCTCTATGCCCCGTGGCTGGTCGGCTTTGCGGTCGTTGGTATTTTGTACGGCGCGATCGTCGCACTTATGCAATCGGACGTGAAAAAACTGGTGGCGTACTCGTCTGTGAGTCACATGGGCTTTGTGGTGCTTGGCACGTTCGCGCTGAACACCACCGCAACGTCGGCATCGGTCGTACAGATGGTGAACCACGGCCTATCCACCGGTGCGCTGTTCTTACTGATCGGCTTTTTGTATGAACGGCGACACACCCGCCAGATCGCCGCGTTTGGCGGACTTGGCGCTGCCGTGCCGGTCTTAGCCGGCTTTTGGCTCATCGTGTCGCTGTCGTCGCTGGCATTGCCCGGTCTTAACGGTTTCGTAGGCGAGTTCCCGATTCTTATGGGGACATTTGCGAGCTATCCCACCGCCGCCGTACTGGCCTCATTTGGTGCCGTACTTGCAGCCCTCTATCTGTTGTGGGCATACCAGCGAATCTTTCATGGCCCGCTCGTAAGCGATGAAAACCGTGCAACACCGGATATGACACGGCGTGAAATCGGCATCATCACCCCACTCGTCGCTCTCATCATCGCCATCGGTATTTACCCATCGCCACTGTTTAACCTGGTTGAACCGTCAGTAGAACGGGTGCTGATCGAAACTGGCGTCGGTGAAACCATGACACTTGGAGGAGGTGCACGATGAACTCCTCTGACATTCAGATCCCTGACGTCATCTGGTCGGCGTTCGCGCCCGAACTACTCGTCACCGCCATTGCGCTTGCCCTTTTGCTTGTTGCGATCACCCGGGGCCAAACCCTGCGGGTCACCGGCCCTGTCGCCGCGCTTGGCGTTGGCACAGGTATCGCCCTAATCGTTGCCGGCAGCGCCGTCGCTGGTGTCGTTACGGCCGTTGTTACGGCTAGCCTCGCCGGCGCATCCGTCTTGTATCCGCGGCGCGCATCGATCGTGCAAGCCGTGGGTGCTGTTGGCGCTGCGGCAGGTGCGTTGGCGTTAACCGTGTGGCAGTTCACCAGCGTTGTCACCAACGACGTGGGTGTGTTCACCCCACAAGGCGCCTTCTTTGACTCGCTTGCCAACGACGGACTGGCGTTGTTTGCCCGCTTCACCGTGTATCTCGTCGTACTCATCGTCATACCACTGGGCTACGGCTACATGCGTGACCGTGAACTAAACCGCGCCGAAGTAGAACCATTGGTGCTGTTTGCTGCGGTCGGCATGGTGGCATTAGCAACCGCCAACGATTTCATCACCGTCTTTGTCGCCCTCGAAGTGTTCTCGTTAGCGTTGTATGTACTCGCCGGTAGTGCAAGACGTGACCGACGGTCCCAAGAAGCGTCACTGAAATACTTTATTTTGGGTGCGGTCGCCTCAGCCATTCTGCTGTACGGCATGGCCCTGATCTACGTTGCAACCGGCACACTGGCGTTACCGGTCATTGGTGACATTCTGGGCATCGCGGTCACTAACCGTACGGTGGCGCTGTTTGGCATTGCGCTCATCACCGTTGGTGTAACGTTCAAAGTTGCGCTCGTTCCGTTTCATTTGTGGGTCGCCGACGTGTACCAAGGCGCACCGAGCAATATCACCGCGTTTATGGCTGCCGCCACCAAAGTCGCCGGTTTTGCTCTGCTGCTGCGCATATATCTCGTTGCGTTCCCAGCGTTCGTCGACGTCTGGGCACCAGTCCTTGCTGTCCTTGCTGCGGCCAGCATGCTGTATGGCGCCTACGTTGCGGTTAGCCAACACGACCTCGTGCGCATGATGGCGTACTCGTCGATCACTCACGCGGGCTATGTGACCATCGGCGTGGTGGCCGTCACCGACACCGGTCTTGCCTCAGTCATGTTCTACCTGTTCACCTATGCGCTCACGACCCTGTTGACCTTCGGTGCCCTGATAGCAATTGAACGTTCACGACGTGGCGAAGTAACCCTAAACACGATCGTGGGTTTGGGCCGAACTGACCCGTGGCTTGCTGCAATGCTCTCGGTCGGGTTGTTGTCACTGGCCGGAGTGCCCCTCACCGCCGGCTTTATCGGGAAATTCATGGTGTTTCGCGCCGGTATCGAATCTGGCTGGCTGTGGCTCGTCATCATCGGTGTGCTCTCTAGTGTCGTTGCCGCCTACTTCTATCTGCGTATCGCCGGCATGATGTTCCTGAACGAACCCGTCAACGACGCTGTAAGGCCCGCCTATGGTCAGGTTATGCGGGTTGTCATCTCACTTGCAGCCGTGGCCGTCATCGTTATCGGCGTGTTGCCAAGTGCGATCCTTGATATGGCCGACACGCTTGCGGTGATGCTGCGGTGAGTGAACCCACAACCAACGCACGTGATGGCAGCGTGGCGATGCCCCTAGCGATCCCGGCAGATGTTCTGGCTGAACTTGAAGCTGAAGGGGTGGGCGTGCTTGCCACCCTCGATGCGGTAGAAGAACGGCTGCTTGAGCGTGCCCACTCGTCACATGCATTCACCCGCGAGGTGTCGCGCTATCTTTTGGATGCTGGCGGGAAACGGTTTCGGCCGCTGTTGGTGTGTTTGGCCGGACACCTGCCGCAAGCTCCGCGCGACAGCGTGCCGTTTGACGCGCTGGCCGATGCTGGGGTGATTGTTGAACTGGTGCACCTTGCAACCCTGTATCACGATGACGTGATTGATGATGCACCGGCACGACGTGGCATCACCAGCGCACACTTGCGGTGGACGAACACGCTGGCAATTTTGACTGGCGATTTTCTGATGGCACGGGCATCGGAACTTTCGGCCGAACTGGGCGTTGATGTCACGCGCATCATTTCACAGACTTTGGCGCGCCTGTGTGAGGGTCAGATTGCCGAAGTGCAGGGCAGTCAAACCCTGTTGCCACAAGCCGTGCCGGTAATTGAGCCGTCGGTCGCCCACTATCTGGATGTTGTGTCAGGAAAAACGGCATCACTGATCGAAACGTCGTGCCGTTACGGCGCGCTGCTATCAGGCGGTACTGCCACCGAAGTTGAAGCCGCCGCCCGGTATGGCTTCCATGTGGGGATGGCGTTTCAGTTCTCCGACGACATTTTAGATATTGCCTCTGATCCGCAGGAGTCCGGCAAAATTCCGGGCACAGATTTGAAAGAAGGCGTGTTGACACTGCCAGTGTTGTACGCGCTTGAAGATGACCCGGATGGCGAGTTGGCGGCGCTGCTCGCTTCCTCGCTTGATGATGACAATGTTGCGCAAGCGGTGAGTTTGCTGCGTGGCCATACCGCGTTAGATCGTGCGCGGGCAACCGCAGAACAGACAGTGAATGCTGCTATTGACGAACTGGCAGTGTTTCCTGAAGGTGCTGCAACACGCGCGTTGAGCCGTTTGGCGCGCTATGCGATCACCCGTTTAGGGTGAAAACGATGGCATATTTTCAAGGTGCGTACGAACACGACAGATTTGCTTGCTAGCATCGCAGGCGCAATTCGTACGACGTGCGAACGGCACCTGCTGCGTGCAACCTTGACGCTTGCGGTTGTACCGAAATAAAACCCATTTGAACCGCTGCTCCCCTATGTTGGAGCACCGACCCGGCCGGGGAGGATTGCGTGAGTTTCTTCCAGCAGTACGGAACCTTCGCGATCATGGTCATTGTTGCGGTTGGGTTTTATGCACTCGTCATGTTGGTCAGTCGGCTACTTCGTCCGTCGGTCCCGTCGCCGCAGAAACTCACCACCTTTGAGTGTGGGGCCGAAGCAATTGGATCAGGCTGGTCGCAGGTAAATATTCGCTACTACGTGTTCGCGTTCTTGTTTGTGATTTTTGACGTTGAAGCGGTGTTCTTGCTGCCTTGGGCCGTGATCGTAGGATCGCTCGACGCCACCACCCCTGTTTCTCCAACCTTTGCGGTTGTGGCGATGTTCTTGTTCATCCTCACGCTGCTAGAAGGTTTGGCTTATGCGTGGAAGAAGGGAGTCCTCGTATGGGACTGATGGACCAAGTCGAACTTCCCAAACCCGTCAAGTACGTCTTCAACTGGGGCCGTAAATACTCGCTGTGGTGTTTCAACTTCGGGTTGGCGTGTTGCGCGATCGAATTCATCGCAGCGTCAACGTCACGTCACGACTTCATCCGCCACGGCGTGATCCCGTTTGCACACGGCCCACGCCAAGCCGACCTGATGGTTGTATCGGGCACCCTTACCGACAAGATGGCTCCGGCGGTGAAACGCCTGTACGAAGAGATGCCTGAACCCAAATATGTGATCTCGTTTGGTTCCTGCTCCAACTGCGGCGGCCCCTACTGGGACAGCTACTCGGTGACCAAAGGTGTCGACCAGATCATCCCCGTCGATGTGTATGTTCCGGGCTGCCCGCCGCGTCCAGAAGCGCTGCTCGACGGCATCATTGCCCTGCAAGACCGAATCCAGAACGAATCGTTGAAAGACCGCATTGCCGGCCGCCGACTCGACCCGGTCACACTTGGCGCCGATGCCCCGCTGACGTTGGAGGGGCGGTAATGTCGGAGATCCTGTCGCGTCAAGAACGCGCTCTAACAGGCGAGCAGACCACCGAATTCCTGCAGCATCGGCTTGGCGAAAAACTGGTACGCACCGTTGACGAATTCGGAGTGTTCACCGCCTGGATCACCCCAGATGCATGGGTTGAAGCGGCAACGCTGTGCCGTGAAGAATGGCGTCTGGCCTACGACATGTTCGACAGTCTGTTCGGAGTCGACGCCAAAGACGACGGTTTCGACGTCGTGTGTGTGCTGTATTCCACCACCACCGGCAACCGCATTGCGTTACGAACACGTTGCGATGGGGGCCGCGACACACCGAGTTTGCCGACACTCACCGGCGTGTTTCGTGGTGCTGACTGGATGGAACGCGAAACCTACGACATGTACGGCATCGACTTCGTCGGCCACCCAAGCCTGCTACCGCGGCTGTTGACCGTCGATAACTTCGAAGGTTGGCCGCTGCGCAAAGAATTTATGCTGGCATCACGAGTCGTAAAACCCTGGCCTGGCGTTGCCGAACCAAAAGAACTCGACGAAGACGGCAACATCATTGAACGCGAAACGAAAATGGGTGACGCCCCCGGCCCCTACGACATCGACAAAGCCATCGCCGAGCAGGCCAAACGTGCCAATGCGCCCGCACAGACCGTAACCGAAGCGCCCGAGGCTCTTGACGACGCTGCCGACGACGCGCCTGTCACTCCCAGTGAAGACCCCCAGTTGGCTGCACAAGCGCAAGCAAAAGCTGACGACAAACGACGCGAACAGGCTGAAGCACGGGCACAAAAAGCGGCCGAACGGGCACAAGACGCCCCCGATGAAGCCGCCAACGAACCGGCAGCACCAGACACCGAGACACAGGACGACGCATGAGTGATCTCGACACCACAGTTGCGTACGCGCCAAGCAACGCACCCGGCGAAGGGGTCGCGTTTGAAATTGTTGGTGACGGCGAGTTTCAAACCACCGACATGTCCCTGTCGATTGGGCCTGCCCACCCGGCAACGCACGGCGTGTTTCGCATCGTCCTTTCAGTGTCCGGCGAACGGGTAAAAAGCGCCACCCCGGTGATCGGTTACATGCACCGCGGGTTTGAAAAACTGGCTGAACATCGCGACTACCGTCAGATCATGGCGTTGGTAAACCGGCACGACTGGCTGAGTGGCTTTTCAAACGAACTCGGTGTCGCACTCGCCGTTGAGAAGATGCTCGAGATGGAAGTGCCTGACCGTGCGCAGTGGATCCGCATGCTGATGGCCGAATGGAACCGGATCCTCAACCATCTGATGTTCGTCGGTTCCTACGCCCTAGAACTTGGCGCCATCACCCCAATGTTCTACGCCTTTCGCGAACGTGAAGACATTCAACACTTGATGGAATCGGCAACCGGTGGACGGCTTCACTTCACCTACAACCAAGTCGGTGGCGTCAAAATTGACCTGCCGAAAGGGTTCTTGCAGCAGTCAGTCAGCCTGCACCAACTTGTCAGCAAACGCATCCCCGACTACTTCGACTTGGTCCTCGGAAACGAAATCTTCCGTGGACGTACTGTCGGCATCGGCGCGCTACCCCAAGACGTAGCACTATCACTTGGTGTCACCGGCCCGACGTTGCACGCCACTGGCATCGCCGAAGACTCACGTGTGACCGAGCCATACCTTAAATACGGCGACATCGATGTGACCGTACCGGTCGGTCAAAACGGCGACGCGTTTGACCGCTTCTCTTGTCTACTCAACCGCATTGTGGCATCACTTGAAATCATCGACCAGATCCACAGCCACATCGGTAGCGGCCCGGTGAACTCCAAGCTGCCAAAGATGGTGAAAGCACCCGAAGGTGCGACGTACGTGCGGACCGAAAATCCGCTGGGTCAACTGGGCTACTGGCTCGAATCTGATGGCGGCCGAACCCCATGGCGCTTAAAGATGCGCACGCCATCGTTCTCTAACGTGCAAGCCATTTCGTATCTCATGCAAGACACGCTGTTCCCCGACGCGATTTCCATTCTGGGTTCCGTGTTCTTCGTCGTAGGGGATATTGACCGATGACTGCTCCTTTGCTCGCGCCAAGCGTCTTTACACAAGCCACCTCGCTGCTTGATGTCGGCGACACATTCTGGCTGCCAACTCTGCTTAAAATTGCGTTTGTTTTGGGCCTGTTCCTCGTCGTTCCGCTCGTTGGCGGCTACATGGAACACAAACTGATGGCGCGCATGCAAAACCGTCGCGGACCGGTTGAAGCCGGACCGTTTGGTTCGCTACAACTCGTCGCCGACGGCATCAAATTCGTCCAAAAAGAAGACATCATCCCAGCCGCAGCAGACCGCAAAGTGTTCGCTGCAGCACCCGGAGTCGCACTTGTCCCCGCAATGCTCGTATTCCTGGTGCTGCCGTTTGGTCCCGGCGTGTTTGCCCTGGATCTTGAACTTGGGCTGTTCTTTGTACTCGCCGCATCATCCATCTCCGTACTGGGTGTCCTGATGGGCGGTTGGGCCAGCGCCAACAAATTCTCACTCATCGGTGGTTTGCGCGCCGGTGCCCAACTCATCGCCTACGAACTGCCGCTCATCATCGCAGCAATCGCTGTCGTAGTGCAGGCAGGCAGCCTGTCGCTGGTCCGCATTGTTGAATCCCAGTCAACGTTCATGTTGGCGGGCACCAGCATCAACCTGTGGTACGTGTTTCCACAGGTCGTAGGATTCGCCATCTTCTTCGTCGCAGCCCTGGCTGAACTGTCGCGACCACCGTTTGACATGCCAATCGGCGACTCCGAACTGGTCTTTGGCTACATGACCGAATACTCCGGTTTGAAATTCGCCATGTATCTGCTCACCGAGTACGCCGGCATGATTTCGATGTCGGCCGTGATGGTCGTCTTGTACCTGGGCGGTTGGCAGCCACTGCCAGGAATCGGCTTGCCAGGCTGTGCCGGCGCCGACGGACTCACAGACTGTTCTGCGATCGGTGTAGCCGCTGGCGTGGGCGTCACGATGACTAAGATTTTGCTCCTGGTTGCCGTCATGGTGTGGACACGTGTGGCATACCCGCGTCTGCGTGAAGACCAGTTGCAGCGCATTTCGTGGAAGGTTCTGGTGCCGGTGTCGCTGGTTAACCTCGCGGTCGTAACTGTTGCCAAGGTGGTGTTCTGATGGCTTCCAACACTCTGCCAGGGATCGGGCTACTTAAGGGGCTCGCAGTCACGATCAAACATCTGGGACGTCGCCCTGCGACGCTGATGTATCCCCACGAACGGCCATATCTGGCACCGCGCGCCCGAGGCGTCATCGCACTGATGGACGAGAACTGCACCGTATGCATGCTGTGCAGTCGTGAATGCCCCGACTGGTGCATCTACATCGAATCGCACAAAGAAACGGTCCCAGCAGCTAAAGAAGGTGGCCGTGCTCGTACCCGCAATGTGCTTGACCGTTTCGCAATCGATTTCTCACTGTGCATGTACTGCGGTATCTGCGTCGAGGTGTGCCCGTTCGATGCCCTGTGGTGGTCACCTGAGTTCGAATACAGCGAATACACCCTTGGTGCATTACTCCATGAAAAAGAAAAACTTCGCGCCTGGGCCGACACGGTCCCACCGCCACCGCAGCTTGACACGGGTGCACTCCCGCCAGCCGAAGTGGTCGACGCGATCGAAAAAGCACGCAAAGATCAGGCACTGTCCGCACCAACTGCGGCAGCACCGCTAGCGGATGAACCCAAAGCTGGCGCTTCAGCCAAGGCAACTGCAACAGACGCACCCGCACCGAAAGCCGCCGAAATTCACGTTGAGGCAGGCGAGATCGACCAAGAGACGTTTGACCGTCTGATTGCCGAAGGCAAGCCAGAACGGATGGCCCGCGCGAAAGCCAAAGCGGCGTATGTCAAGAAAATGAAGGCTCAACTCGCACAAGAAGCCGAGGCAGCACCTGCAGAAACTGCCGCTGAGCCGGCCGCCGCAGACGACGCCCCTGCCCCCGTTGCTGCTACCGAAACGCCTGCAGCCGAACCCAAACCGGAAATTCACGTTGAGGCAGGCGAGATCGACCAAGAGACGTTTGACCGTCTGATTG
>JBBDST010000046.1:0-4865 GCA_040904765.1 Nitriliruptoraceae bacterium | reverse complement strand
AGGCAAGCCAGAACGGATGGCCCGCGCGAAAGCCAAAGCGGCGTATGTCAAGAAACGCCGTCAAGAACTCGAGCAGGAGGGTGGCCAGTGACCGGTCACGACGTCATATTTATTCTTGTTGCGCTGCTGACCGCTGGCGCGGCAGTGCTCACCGTCACCTCGAAAAACCTGGTGCACGCAGCCCTGTTTTTGGCCGTGACGTTGGCTGGCATCGCCGGCGTCTTCCTTACCCTCGCGGCAGATTTTCTTGCACTGGTCCAACTGGTGGTGTACGTCGGAGCGGTTGCCGTCTTGTTCCTATTCGGCTTGATGCTGACCCGCGCCCCGATTGGCCGTGAAGCGCTTGACAACCAAAACCGCGGCTTTGCAATCGCCGTCTCGGGCAGCCTGTTCGTGGTGCTGTCGGGCTTGATCATCGGCGCGGTTACCTCAGGTGCGTTTGGTGACGGGCCGTTTAAAATCGGATACATCGGCATCGAAGCAATCGGTATCGCCATCTTTGCCGACTGGGTACTGCCGTTTGAAGTGCTCTCCATGCTGCTACTGGCTGCACTCATCGGCGCCATCGTGCTAGCGCGCCGTGAAGATGGCGACTCGGGTGAAGAAGCCGGTGCGACGCGTATCGCTTTAGGCGACCCGCCACCAGGGATGAGCGACACCGACTACGCAATTGACCGTACTGAATCGGCGCAGATTGGCTCCGGAGGTGCCCAATGAGTCCTTTAGGGCCGCTACTTCTTGCCACCTTTTTGTTCTGCGTTGGTATTTACGGTGTGATCGCTCGACGCAACGCCGTATTAGTACTGATCAGCGTCGAACTGATGCTTAACGCCGTGAACATCAACCTGGTCGCGTTCCAAAATCTGCTATTTCCTAACGACCCGGCTGTGACTGGCATGATGTTTGCTTTATTCATCATTGGCGTGGCTGCAGCCGAAGTCGGGGTTGGACTAGCCATCGTGTTCAACCTGTTTAGAAACCGGGCAACGGTGAACGTCGACGACGTTGACCTCATGCGCTGGTAGGGGGCAAAACGTGGGAACACTCCTCGATTACGCATGGATCATCGTGCTGCTGCCACTGTTGTCAGCAGTACTCATTGCCGTGTTCGGAAAAAAGCTGCCGGGTAAAGGCAGCGAACTTGGCATTGCCTCATTGGCGATCGCGTTCATCCTGTCGGTGATGATCGCTTGGCACACGTTCATGAACTCGCCGCTAGACCCCGTTGAACATGCATACCGTTGGTCACCACTTGGCGGCGGTTTCGTGTTTGAACTGGGCATGCTTGTCGACGGCCTCACTGCCATGATGCTGCTGCTCGTGTCGACCGTGTCGCTCATGGTGCACATCTACTCACGTGAATACATGCGCGGCGAAGAACGATTTACCTACTTCTACGCGATGCTCAGCCTGTTCACCTTCTCGATGCTCGTACTGGTTGTGTCAAACAACCTGCTGCAAGCCGTCATCGGCTGGGAACTTGTTGGCCTGTGCTCGTTCTTGTTAATCGGTTTCTACTGGGAAGAAAAATCCAACCAAGACGCAGCGAACAAAGCCTTCTTGACCACCAAATTTGGTGACGTAGGCCTAATCGTTGGCGTGATTGTGCTCTCCGCTGGCATGTTCTCCTTTACGGACACGCCGTTTAACATCATCCAAATCAACGAAGCGGCCGTCGCAGGCGACCTCTCCCAATACACGATTGTGCTGGGTATGTTGCTGATATTTTTGGGCTGCATCTCCAAATCAGGTCAGATGCCGTTGCACGTCTGGCTACCAGACGCCATGGCTGGACCAACGCCGGTAAGTGCCCTGATTCACGCTGCCACCATGGTCACCGCCGGCGTCTTTTTACTGGCACGCCTGTTCCCTGTCTTGGCACAATCAGCCGTCGTGATGGGAGTGATTGCCATCGTCGGTGTGATCACCTTGTTCTTTGGTGGTCTCTTAGCGATCGTGCAGGATGACCTCAAGAAGATCTTGGCCTACTCGACCATCTCTCAACTGGGCTACATGGTTGCAGCAATCGGTGTCGGCGGTTACACCGCCAGCATCTTCCACCTGTTCACCCATGGGTTCTTTAAAGCACTGCTGTTTCTTGGCGCCGGGTCACTCATCCACGCCGTGCACTCCAATAACATCTCCGATATGGGCGGCATGCGGAAAGCCATGCCGCACACCTTCTGGACGTTCATTGTCGGATCGTTGGCGTTGGCAGGGTTCCCGATGACTGCCGGGTTCTTTTCCAAAGACGAAATTTTGATTGCCGGAGACCTGTGGGCTGGTCAAGGCTTTGCAAGCGGCAATCTCGTGTACTGGCTTGGCCTTGCTGCTGCATTTGTCACCACGTTCTACATGGCGCGTGCCTGTTTCCTCGTGTTCTTCGGCGAGAACCGGTCGCATCACCCGCCGCACGAATCCGGCAAACTTATGGTCGGCCCGTTGATGCTGCTCGCTGTCCTGTCAATCGTTTCAGGCTACATCTTCTCGCCGATATGGAATCTGCCACAGAACTTTGAAACGTGGACCGCAACGTCTGTCATCGACGAAAAAGCGACCTACCCGTTTGTTGAGAACGCTCCACAGGCGTTTGGGCCAGGCATCAATGCGGCTGCTGCCAGCGATAAACCGTTCACCATTTTGCATGGCGTACCGAAATGGCATCCAGATCTGTTGGCCATCGTGCTGGTGATTTTCTCGGCCGCAGTGCTGCTGGCTTACCGGATCTACGGTCGTGGAATGCCGGAACGCGATCCGGTGCTTCACATGGGCCGGTTTACGACCATTTTGCAGAACAAGTATGGCTTTGACGCGGCCGGGTACCGGTTTGTTGTGGTCCCTGTCCGCGACCGGCTCGCAAGCGCCGTGTCGTACTCCAGCAACGTGCTGATCGATGGTGTGGTTGCTGGTGCAGGCAAACTGACGAAACGTGTTGCTGACACGACATACCACGTCGTTGACCAGCGCATCATCGACGGCGGAATTAACGGCGCAGCTTTTAGTGCGTCGTGGTGGAGCTCCCGACTAAAGCGTGTGCAGTCGGGAGACGTCCAAAAGTACGCCGGCATCATTGTGGCCAGCGTAGTGGTGCTCGTTTTGGTGTTTGCACTGGCTCGTTAGCACCCGCGCGCATCACACAACTGAATACATGCAGTTAATGAGTTCGCTTTTCACGCAACTGGCGTAAAAAGCACGACGCATCCCCGATGCGAACACCTCGACCCGGACTCATCCGGGATCGAGCCCAAGGAGAAAATGATGGACCCGAACACCGCAGGCTGGGCCTTGGTGGTTGCGCTGTTCCTGCCACTTGCTGGAGCAGTATTGCTGTCGCTGATGCCCTCGCATCTCGATCGTGAGATTCGTCGCACTGCCGTTGTCATCACCGGTGTTGCGTTTGCGTTTGTCGTAGCACTCACGGCGAGCTTCGACTTCAGTCGTTCCGGCGAGTTGCAGTTCGCGACTGATGTGGGCTGGATTACAGCGATCAACGCGCGGTTCTCGCTCGGTATCGACGGGATCTCCCTGCCGCTGTTCTTCCTGACCTATCTGCTGCCGTTACTGTCAGCGATCTACACGACAAAACATTTGCCGTCACCGGGTAAACCAAAAGCATTCCTCTCCTTGATGCTTGTTTTGCAAACCGGTATGGCCGGAACGTTCGTCGCGTTTGACTTGATCCTGTTCTTCATCTTCTGGGAAATCGTTCTCGTGCCGATGTTCTTCCTCATTGGCATGTGGGGTGGGCCACGGCGTGACTACGCCAGCGTCAAATTCTTCCTGTACACCCTGTTTGGTTCAGTGTTCATGCTGGTTGCGTTCCTGGCGATTTACTTCGCCGCTGGGGCATCCACCTGGAACATCATCGAACTGTCTACGATGGCACCGTTTGGATCTGCCACGTTCCAGACGTGGGCGTTTTTGGGCATTTTCCTCGGGTTTGCCATCAAAGTGCCCATGTGGCCATTTCACACCTGGTTGCCGGACGCTCACACCGAGGCGCCAACCGTCGGGTCCGTACTGCTTGCCGGCGTCCTGCTGAAGATGGGTACCTACGGTTTCATTCGTATCGCACTGCCGATCTTGCCTGAAGGTGCAGTCCGATTCGCGCCGATAATCGGTGTACTTGCCGTCATCGGTATCGTGTATGGGGCGCTTGCTTGCCTGGCTCAGACCGACGTGAAGCGACTGATCGCATTCTCATCGGTCGGCCACATGGGGTTCGTGATGCTTGGTATTGCAGCCATGAACGAAGCAGGTATCCAGGCCGCACTGTTTGGCAACATCGCTCACGGTGTGATCACCGGCATGCTGTTCTTCCTTGCTGGATCTATGCACGAACGTTTCCATACGCGTGAAATCAGCGTCATTGGGGGCGGCATGTTGAAAACCATGCCGCGTTACGGCGTCCTGCTGACCTATGTTGCTGTTGCTTCGCTTGGTCTTCCGGGCCTTGCCGGCTTCTGGGGTGAGTTCACCGCCATGTGGGCGGCAATTTCGCCAGGAATGGGCCTAGAAGCGTCTTATCAAGGTTTGTATCTTGGACTCGTGGTGTTCGCTGCGATCGGGACGGTGCTCACCGCTGGCTACTTCTTGTGGCTGCTGCAACGCATCAACTTGGGCCAGCCGCTGGAGAAGTGGGCGAACGCAGAACTCGATGACGTACAGGCGATCGAATGGGTGTCTTGGACCCCGCTGTTAATTCTTGTGTTGGTGCTTGGCATCTTCCCGGTCCTGATCTTCGGAGTGCAAGACGCCGCCGTCACAAACTTAATTGGTTTCATGGCGAACTAGCGCACCGGTAACGACTGACGACAGAACGCCTTCGGGCACAGAAGAGGACGACAAGATGGCGATTGACTTTC
>JBBDST010000045.1:16170-22190 GCA_040904765.1 Nitriliruptoraceae bacterium | reverse complement strand
CGGCCATTGTGAATGACGCGAAGAGTCCAACTTACGGGTCGACGCCCGCAAGAATCGAAAAGGAGATGGCTTCGGGAATGAGGGCCAAAGCAACGGCGACACCCGCAAGAATTTCGATGCGAAGACGTTTGAACGAGCGCAGCGCGGTTGCAACTGTGTGGTCGTCGTCTGGCAGTTCGGCCGTTTCGGGCATGAGCGGGACAGGTTCGGTGTTCAAGACAGGTTCCGTTCGAAGTCAGTTGTGGTCATCGAGTGCAAAAGACCGTCACTGACGACGTGCTTGTCTTAACTCGAAGCTGCCGCATGAACCGTTGAATGTTGCCGGACCAGTTCCGCGTGACGGTCGAACAGTACCGTCATTTGCTTTAGGGTATGTCCTGCTTCGATGGTAAGGGCGCCAAAATGCTAAGAATTGTGACGAGTAAAGGCAACAGAACAAGCCAGTTTAAAAGCGGAATGTAACTGCCGGTAGCTTGTCGACTAACGGAGAACACCAGCGGACCAAAGGCGGTTGAGGCGACTGCGATTGCGGCAACAAGCCCACGGATCGAACCTAAGTGCAGCAGCCCAAACAGAGCCGGAAAACTGGCGGCCTCGACCGTGCGGGCAGCAGCCCCTGCTGCCCCCAGAGCCATCCCATAGCCGGCCGCACTAAGGCCTGGCGTGACGTGAGGTACGGCAAGCATCGATAAAGCCAATAGCCCCATAGAGGCAATAAGCACCAGACGCGTGGGAACTCGATCAAGTAGCGCGCCAACACCAAACGTCACAATCAGCGCAGCGAACGTTTGCGGGAGAAAATTTGCTGCGGCTTCAACCGGGGTGAGTCCTTGTTCGCCGAGCAGATCGATCTGATGGAATGCCAGGCCGGTACTGATAAGACCCGTTACCGCAACCCCTCCCGCAACCGCCCAAAACATCGGCTCGCGCAGCGCTTGGGCGCGAGTAAACGGCCGTGTCTTTTGCATGACACGATCGCGCCCTTGACGATCAGGCCCATCGGGGAGTTGGCCGACGTCAGATGGCCGGTCAATCACACCGCGCAACGCCACGGGCAGCACTACTGCCCAAACCATTCCGGCCAATAAAAGCCACGTGATTCGCCAACTGGTCGCATCGATAGCAAACGCGGCAGCAAGGGGAACGAGTGAAAGTAACGCGGAACCCACCGCCGAGGTTGCTCCCATGGCAAGGCCGCGTTTGCGGTCAAACCAGGGCGCGACAGCGTTTTTTGCGACCAGCCCAAGTGCGCCTTGCCCTAACGTGCGGATGCCGGCAAAGCCGATCGTGAGGCTAATGAGCCCGACGACTCCTGCCATGGCCGTCAACACAACACCGAATAGTCCGGCGATGAGCGCCATGGTGATGCGTGCGCCGCGGACGTCCAACGTCCTGCCGATGCGTGGCAGCATGAACGCACCGACGAGGGTGCCGATCAGATAGGCGCTTGAAACTTCCGCGCGGGTGATGTCGAGACTATTCATCATCGGGTCAACGAACACGCTGACGCCGGCCGTTTGACCCGGTCCGGTCATACCTAACGCGACCGCCGCGCACACAACGATCCGCCAGCCCGAAAAGCCGGTGGATGGGCGGGGTGGAAAGGGCGGGGGGAAGCGCAGTCGGAATGCCTTGTGCTCAGCGGTTGGGTGAGCGTATCTGTGTGGGAAACGACTCCCGCGATTGACGTGTTTGGTTGCGGGCCTCGCGCCCTAGCGCGGCATGAGCAAGACGAGGCAGGGGCTTTGCCTTTCAGTGAGCGAAGTGGACGTTTTTCGGGTCGTGGTGGCAGCATTGAGAGATACGCTTCACATCAGGCGTTGCCCCGACTGTTTTGGAAGCCGTTATGCCAATTGTTGCCTGTCCGCACTGTGGAGAAGACGAACAGTTGAGTGGGCAGCGCCGTGATACCGGCATCGTGCTCACGTGTGATCGTTGCGGACAGTCGTGGGATCGCGACACCCGCCTTGTGTGTGGTTTGTGTGGCAGTGAAGATATTGAAGGAATTCCGACGTCAACGCTTGAAGAAGCAGGCCGAGCAGGTGTCCGTACGCCTTCAGGCATTAGGTTGGTGTATTACTGCTGGTCATGTCGGGGCAACGACGTGACGGCAACAAAACCATCTCAAGGCCCGAATCCGTTTCCGGGAGGCAAAGGTGATGTGCGTGCGTTGCGACGGCCCCTGTGACACTGGGGTTTTTTAAGCCCCAACGAAGCGCCGGAGTGCAACAGGGAGCCCTCGTGTGATCGTTGTTGGGACGAGGGCGGCAAGTCGTTCCATGGTTGAATTCGTAGGGTGAGTAGCGAGTGCTACGGTTTTGCCTATGGGCTCTCGCACGGACACTCGCCAGCGACTTATCGAGGCCGCAATTGTCATCATTGACGACATCGGGCCTGGTCGATTGCGGCTGCGTGATGTCGCTGAGGCGGTTGGGATCAAAGAACCGTCGGTGTACAAATTCTTTGAAAATCGGGATGCGCTGCTGGTCGCTGCTGGCGCTGCCCGCTATGCCAAGGGCAGCGTCGAGTTGGCCCGACGCTTCTTAACCACCGCAAGCCAAACCACTACACGTGACGACTATTACGCAGCGATTCGCAACATTGTGAGCGGCTCAAGCGCACCGGAGCAGGTTGAGGGTCGTGCAGGTCGTGCCGTGGCGGTCGGGTTAGCGTTGTCTCGCGCCGATTTGGCGGCACAGATCCGTCTCATTCAGGCAGAATCCAACCGGCTTGTCGCTGAAGGTTTGCGTTACGGTGCAGAGCGCGGCTGGGTTCGCTCAAATATTCCGTTGGAAGTTTTCGCACACTGGATGACAGGCGTTGTGAACAGCCGAGTGTTGCTCGAGTTAGACCCTGAAATTCCAAACGCTGACGTGTGGGATGCGCTCACCACTGACGCGATTTTGACGCTACTGCTTCCGGCCGAAAAGTAACCCAGCGGACAGCGGGGTGTTTTTCGGTTGTTTCACTCAACCGACAGCAGGTCGACCACAAAGATCAGCGTTTCGCCCGGACCGATCGGGCCGCTTCCCGCATCGCCGTAGGCAAATTCGGGCGGCAGGATGAGCAGCCGCTGTCCACCTTCACGCATGCCCACAACACCCTGGTCCCAGCCGGTGATTACTTGACCCTCACCAAGGAGAAAGGGAAACGAGGTGTTGCGCTGCCACGACGAGTCGAACATTGCTCCGGTTGACCAGGACACGCCCGAGTAATGCACATCTGCGGTTACGCCAGCGACCGCTTCAGCACCACCGCCGACCCGAGTGTCGATCACGGTAAGGTCGCTTGGCGGCGCGTCGCCCAAGTTGAAACCGGCTTCATTGACGAGCGCGATCACCTCATCAGTGGTGACGACTGCGGCGACCGCATCTGTAGTGTCGGTCGGCGTGGCTTCGTCGGCATCGCTGCTACAGCTAATCGCAAGCAGAGCGACAGCAGCGGTCACGATACGAATCGGGCGAGCAAGCATCGGGGAACTCCAACGTTTTCGAGGTGTGTGAAGTGTAGAAGGTGGCCGGCACAAGACTGTGACAGGGCGGCTAGGTGCATGGACTTTAAGCCACGGATGATCGATCGGCTTGCCCCAGCAAATTATCTCAACTATTATTGAGATAATGAACGCTCCCTTGACGTTTCGTGCAGCCCAGTACGCCGCTTTGGGCGATCCCCACCGGCTTGCCATCATTGACGCGCTCACAATTGGCGACCACACCCCAACGCAACTCGCAAACCTCACCGAACTACCGTCAAACTTGCTGGCGTTTCACTTACGTGTGTTAAGCGACGCGCAAATCATCCGGCGCGTGCAATCTGAAGGCGACAAACGCCGCCGGTATGTGACGTTGCATGAACTTTCCCCCCACACCGGCAGGGAGCCGAGCATAACTTCAGACACACCGATCCTGTTTGTCTGCACCCATAACCAGGCAAGGTCTCAGTTCGCCGCAGCGCTATGGCGCCGCCACACCGGCAAGCAAGCGTTAAGTGCAGGCGTCAAACCGGCCGCAGCACCAGATTCCAAAGCGGTGGCCGTAGGACTAAAATACGGACTTGACGCGACCGGTTGGCACACTTGCGGCTACAGCGAGGTCACCACAACACCTGAGGTGGTGATTTCGGTCTGCGATCGTGCCTACGAAGCCGGCGTGCCGTTTGCCGCGTCCGTGCATCACTGGTCAGTTGCCGATCCGGCCGGTCAATCCAGCGCACAGTATGAAAAAGCGATGCGGCAAATCGATCGGCGCATCACCCGCCTGCTCGCCATAAACACGCTCTTTAGTGACGATTTTGATCTCACCAACCCAAACTTAAAGCCGATGTTGACGTGAAGGATAACTAATGGACACCGCAAAACCGACCGTGCTGTTTTTGTGTGTGCATAACGCGGGACGATCCCAGATGGCGGCCGCATTCACCCAGAAACTTGGCGCCGGTCAGATAACGGTTCTCTCTGGCGGGTCAGATCCAGCCGTCACGGTAAACCCGATCGCAGCCCAAGTAATGAGCGAGGTCGGTATCGATATTACGACCAACACGCCTGCCCGCTGGACGGAGTCGGATCTTCACGCCGCAGATGTCATCATCACGATGGGTTGTGGCGACACTTGCCCCGTGCTACCGGGCAAGCGCTACATCGACTGGCCACTTGATGATCCAGCCGGCCAAGACGCAGCCGTTGTGCGTACTATTCGTGATGCAATTGAACAGCGCGTACGTGATCTCCTACAAGAGTTATCGATCGATGGATAGTTGATCGACATGTTGAAATCCAAGTAGAGTCGGCCGCTAGTGCTGGCAAGATCATCCGCCATATCGGGTCGTGAGTGATATGGCGAGGCGAAACATTTGTGCCGTGTTAACCGTGCGTTTGCCTTGGCATCTTTTGACCGTTACTGGCCATCTCTACTGTTTGTGTTGTTGGTCGCGTGAAACGTGACTAGGTGGCTATGGAGCCCCTCAAAAACTAGGAGTTTGGCTAATCATGCAAAAATTTTCCCGTAGCGTGGCTGCCGCAGCAGCTATAGCGCTCCTTCTGGCTGCGTGTGGCGGCACAGACGATGCCACGGAACCGGTCCCGACTAACGATTCGTCAGCTGAAGAAGAACTGACCGGTTCGGTAAATGTGGATGGTTCTAGCACCGTTGGGCCTTTCTCAGAAGTTGCGGCAGAGTTGTTCATGGAAGATTTCCCAGGCGTTCGTGTAACCGTTGCGATCTCTGGCACCGGCGGTGGTTTTGAAAAGTTCTGTAAAGGTGAGACCGATGCGTCTAACGCATCACGACTCATCAAGGAGTCAGAAGAAGAACTCTGTAAGACGAACGGCATCAAATACGACTACGTCCAGGTCGCCAACGACGCGCTGTCGGTCGTTGTCAACAACGAGAACCCGATCGCCTGTATGACGCCTGCTCAAGTACAGCAGATCTGGGACGCGGGTTCGACGGTCACCGTTTGGGGCGACATTGACGGGTTAGATCTTCCGGCCGAGTGGGTCAACGAGCCGGTCATTCTTTACGGCCCAGGTTCCGACTCAGGGACATTCGATTACTTCACCGAGGAAATCAACGGCGAGAAGGGCAAAATCCGCAACGACTACACCGATATTGGTGAAGATGACACCGCAGCGGTTGTCGGTGTGTCCGGGACGCGAGGCGGCATCGGCTACATCCCCTTCTCCTACTACCAAGAGGCGACTGACCAGGTCAAGGGACTCCCAATCGATGACGGAAATGGATGCATTGATCCCACTCCGGAGAACGTCGGGAACCTTACCTACACACCGCTTGGCCGCGGGCTCTTCACCTACTTCAGTGACGTGGCGCTCAAAAAACCAGAGACGATCGCGTTTGCCACACACATGGTGACAAATGCTCAGGAGATCGCAAACCTGTCAGACTACGTGCCGATGTCTGACGAACAGATTGCCGAACAGCTTGCCAAGATCGACACGTTGGCGGGTAACTGACCGGTGTCAACCTTACCTCCAACCCTTGCAGGTCGCGGCGCTGAGCGCCGCG
>JBBDST010000045.1:0-16160 GCA_040904765.1 Nitriliruptoraceae bacterium | reverse complement strand
CGACCTGCAAGACCCATCACGCCACTTTGGTCAGCGCGGCACGATCCTGCTGCTGAGGCTCGCGGCGAGTGTCGCGGTTATCACCACGTTCGGCATTGTCGCTTCGCTCTTTCCGCCAGCTGTGCGGTTCTTTCGGGGCGCGGATTACATCGGCGACACGAAAGGCATTGAAGCAGTCCCGTCGGTGTGGGGCTTCCTCACCGGGACGCTCTGGGCCCCGGATTTTGCCAACCCAGCGTTTGGGGTCCTGCCGATCCTCGTCGGCTCTGGAATTGTGGTGGTGCTCGCACTGCTCCTTAGTATCCCCGTGGGGCTTCTGACCGCCATCTTCTTGTCGGAGTATGCAACCCCGCAGGTACGTCGCACAGTCAAACCGGTGCTTGAGGTCCTCGAGGGCGTACCGACGGTCGCTATCGGATTGTTCGCATTTTGGTTCCTCACGCCACTACTTCAGTCGACCTTCCCTTGGCTGCCATGGTCTGGTCCCTTCGCGATCCTTGTTGGTGGCCTCGCTGTCGGTCTTATTACTGTCCCGCTGATGGCATCTGTGTCAGACGATGCGATGCGGCAGGTGCCTCAGTCACTGCGTGAAGCCGCATACGCATTGGGTGACTCGAAAGCACGAGTGGCACTTCGGGTCGTCGTGCCAGCCGCGATTTCTGGCATCGTCGCCGGCGTCGTTCTCGCGGCCTCCCGGGCCGTTGGTGAGACGATGATTGTGCTCCTAGCAGCCGGTGCGGGAAACCCGCATCTGTCGTTCAACCTCTTCGAGGGGGTCCAAACCATGACGGCGTTCATCGCCGGCAAGGCCACAGGCGACATCGCACAGAACACGCTGCTCTATGACACGATCTTTGCGGTCGGTTCTTTGCTGTTCATCATCACGTTCACGCTGAACTTGGTAGCGATCCGTTTTGTCCGACGCCACCGGGAGGTTTACGAATGAGGTCCAACACTCCCGTGACCAAAGAATCGTCACGCAGCAGTATCGTCGGCGCAACACCTGCGATCGAGCGTGTGTTTAGCGCCGCTTTTACTTTTCTTGTGACCTCTGCGGTCCTATTCGCACTCAGTGGGCTCGCAGTGATTCTCATCTGGGCATTCTCGGCAGGGTGGTCGAGAGTCGATCTGGGCTTGTTCACAAATGCTCCATCGACAGCTCGAATCGAAACGGCCGGTTTCCGCACCGCTATTCTTGGATCGCTGTACGTCATCTCCGGGGTCATTGCGATTATCGTTCCGATCGGGGTTGCGTCGGCGCTTTATCTCGAAGAGTTCTCGGACCGGACGAGCCGATTCGCTCGTTTTGTCGATCTGAACATCCAGAATCTGGCCGGCGTGCCTGCCATCGTGTTTGGCATTCTTGGACTCGCGTTCATCGTGCGAGGTCCGTTCGGGCTGGGCTTCGTGGCTGCCGCCGGGTCGATCACGCTTGCTCTGTTAGTGCTACCGACGATTATCGTCGCATCGCGGGAGTCGATTCGTGGGGTCCCAAGATCGCTCAAGGAAGGCGCCCTTGCGCTTGGCGCATCCCCGTTGAAGGCAGTCTCAACTCAGGTATTGCCGTATGCGCTTCCGGGGATCCTTACCGGAGCCATCCTCTCGGTCGCCCGGGCGTTCGGTGAGGCTGCGCCTTTGCTGCTGGTGGGAGCCGTCACGTTCGTGACGTTTAACCCGCGCTTTTGGTCTGACGGTTACTCGGTGCTGCCCGTAATGATCTACCAGTATGCGACCCGTCCACAGGCATCGTTTCGCCTGCTGGCGTTTGCAGGTGTGCTGGTAATGCTCGTCCTTGTCATGTTGATGAATTCGTTCGCCATCTGGCTGCGAAACCACTACGACCGGCCTTTGCAATGAGCAAAACAGCAGAAGAATTTGTGCCAGTGCACCAGCAAACGGAGATTACTATGAATGCCGAAAGTACCTCAGAATCAACCAAGTCCCAGGTGGAGATCACGTCGATGACCGAATTCCCGATGGGTGAGGATAGGCTTGCTGACACCGATTCAGCGCGTGCTGAGGTAGTGTTTAAAGCCACGAACCTGAGTGTGTTTTATGGCACGTTTCAAGCTGTTCGGGATATCAACATGGGCATTTACGCCCGTGAAATCACGGCTTTCATTGGGCCGTCTGGATGCGGAAAAACGACCCTTCTGCGTAGCTTCAACCGCATGAACGACCTTATTCCCTCGGCGCGAGTCGACGGGTCACTGCTGTATCACGGCGAAGATGTCTATGGTGAAGGTGTCTCACCGGTGATCGTCCGGCGCAAAATCGGGATGGTTTTTCAAAAGCCAAATCCTTTCCCCAAATCGATTTACGACAATGTCGCCTACGGGCCACGGCTCTTGAAGTGGCCAAAGAGAGACATGGACGACGTCGTTGAGGAGTCACTGCGCCGTGCTGCACTGTGGGATGAGGTAAAAGATCGGCTGGACGAGTCTGCGCTTGGCATGTCTGGCGGACAGCAACAGCGGCTCTGCATCGCACGTGCTATCGCGACCAAACCAGACGTACTACTCATGGACGAACCGTGTTCGGCACTCGACCCAATCGCAACCTTGCGCATTGAAGAACTCATGCAGGAACTCAAAAATGACTACACGATCGTGATCGTGACGCACAATATGCAACAAGCTGCCCGCGTATCGGACTACACGGCTTTCTTGAGCGTAGATATTGATGACGAGTCGGGTGAACGAACCGGTGAATTGATCGAAATGGATCGTACTGACCGTATTTTCACCAATGCGGCCGACCCCCGTACCGAAGGTTACATCTCGGGACGTTTTGGCTAACGAGCTGTCTTGCTCGTGGCGCCTTGCTTTCGGTTCAGTACCCAGACATCAAGAACGACGGCAAGGCGCAAAACAGCAATGATCGGTGCGAGGTGAGCCGCTCTTCGCCGCAGTTACCAAAACACTGACGCGCGGCTCGTTGCCGACGTTGTGCCACGCGCGCACCAATTGCGTTAAAAGGCGGCAGCGCTACTCGTTTTGGTAGCTGCGCGACGGATCGCGGGCAAATAGCAAAAATGGTACGCACGCCAATCCCACCAACATCGCGATGGTGAGCGCAGTGAGAAGCCCGACCAGCTGGGCGACGATGCCAATGACGATCGTTGCGACAATCGCCCCGGCAGCTTTGACAAAATAGGTGAGCCCAACTGCGGCACTGCGGTTGTTGGGAAGCAGTTCTTGCATAGTGACCAGCTCGATTGAGGTGGCGCTGAGCCAACCAAACCCGCCGAGTATCAACAGCGCGAACCCAAGCGGGGTGGCCCCTACATGCAGGGCAGCAACGATCGGTGGGGCGCCGATTAAAGCTCCGATCAGCATCACCCGGTTGCGCCCAAACCGGTCGCTTAAAATGCCGCCAAGAAATGCTCCGGCAACCGCACCAACCTCATACAGACCAACACCAATGCCGGCCAACAACAGTCCGCCACCATCTGAAGTGATAAGGGTCGGATAGAAGATGACGACTGTGACATTGGCGGATGAACGCAGAAAAACCGCTGCAGATAGCAGCAACAACGGGGTACGTCCGGCTTTTAATGCTTCACGGACGTTGGCTCGTACCGACGAGGTGGCATAAAGCGCTGGGGCATGCCGCAACGCCTTATACAACAGCATGCTGGTGATGAGACCAGGAATCACGGCGACGGGGCTTAATGTGAGCCCACCGAGCGCAATCACGCCGGCGATAAACACCGGGCCGATGACACGCCCGATCTCACCGCCGGTCATAAACCAGGCAGTGCCTCGTCCCCACTGATCCCCTGACACGCGGGTGACCAGCGCGCCACCCGAAGGGTGAAAGGCGGCATGCGACATGCCGGTGAGCAGCAGCAAAATAACGACCGTGGCGGTGTTTGGCGCAAGGCCAATAAGACTCATACATGCCGCGGTAACTGCCGGGGCGTATATCACCCAGGCTCTGGTGTCCGTGCGATCGGCCAGATGGCCAAGAAACGGCTGCAGACTGGTGGTCCAGCGTAACGTTGAAGCAAGAATGCCGGCCGCAGCAAGCGACAACCCCAGTTCATCGATAAGCAGAGGCAAGAGCACCCCAAGAAACGCCGGGTAGACGTCATGGGCAAGGTGGGCTGCACTTAACTGTGCAACCCGGACACGGTCAAATGCTTGAGACATACGGCCTCTTGAAGATGTGAGCTGCGGGGATGTTATGTGGAGGTGCCGCCACGGTGAGGCAGTTTTCGTGCCACGTTGCCGCCAAACAGTACGGCAAGGATGAGGACGGGTTGAAACGCCAGTCGCACAATCCGGCGCAGATCGGTGTCTAACCCAAAAGCATCCACTTGGGCTACTGCCTGCCAGATGTTGCCCGGGAAAATGATGACAAAAAAGAGTGCGGCAGTAATCGCCGCCCGACGTTTAAATCGCGGCCATAACAGGCCAACCGCAAGCACGATTTCGATGATGCCAGAGAGATACACGATGGCGACACGAAACGGCAAAAAGTCAGGAACCTGGGCGTAAAACACGTCCGGTGCAGCCAAGTGAAGCGTGCCGGTGGTGACAAGCAGGGCCGCAATTACGACCCGTACGATGTCGCGCATCACCGTCATCTCGTCTCCCATAGCAGCCCACCTACCGGCCTTGTTTACATGGTTTGCACGGCGCGCGTGGCCAAGCGTGTGGTCAGTTCCTACCTTACGAACACTACCCAGTGAAGGACAACATTCATGTTTCAGGCAGGACAGTGCCTTTCGGCAACCGCGCTGCGGGCTCAAAGCAACGACGTCGTCGTTATCGACGTGCGCACCCCAGGCGAGTTTGAAGCCGTCCATCTTGCCCATGCGGTGAATATCCCCTTGGGCGAAATTGAGGGCCGTGGCGACGAGATCCGGGCCCTTCAGGCCAACGGCAAGACGGTCGTGTTGAGTTGCCGCACCGCAGCCCGCAGCCATCAAGCCCAAGAACGCCTAGTACGCCAAGGCATCGACGGCGTGGCGATTCTTGACGGCGGCATTGTGGCGTGGGAGGCAGACGGCAACCCGGTCGTTCGTGACGTGATCCGGTGGGATCTGGAACGTCAAGTTCGTCTGGCCGCAGGCTCAATTGTCGCACTTTCCATCCTTGTCAGTATCGTTCTTCCCGGGGCACGCTTTGTCGCCGGATTTGTCGGCGCAGGACTGGTGTTTGCTGCGCTTAGCAATACCTGCGCGATGGCGCACGTGCTTTCACGCCTGCCCTACAACCGGCCGCGCCGTGATCTTGACGTTGACGTAGACACGCCATCGGTTTCGTACGTGGCATAACCGGCCATGTACTTTCACCGGGGGCGTACGATCCGTGACGCCCCCGGTTTTACTTGTCTGCTGAACAGGGCCAGACCGGCCGATATGCCACGATGCCTGCGCATCCGGTAACCTTGTGACATGTCGTGCACTCGCACGGCACGGGACACGCCCGCGGCGTCCCCTCGTTTTCGTGGCAGGCACACGTTGCCAGTCGACGGGTTCTCGAGCCCCGCGGTCCCACTCCGGTGTAGTACCGGCTCGGTCGCGTGTTCACCCTCGCGACTGTGGTCCGCGCATGCGGACAGGAGCGTTCTGTGCCCTCTTCAACATCTGTGCCGGCAAACCGGCGACGTCCAACTACCGGCCAAAACCAGCCGGCCGTAGCCATAAAAGCAGTAAAGCGGGGAACTGAAACCCCGAACACGCCGTTACCTAAAAGCGCGTTCAGTGCACTAGGTGTGCCCGAACAGATGGTTCGTGCGCTCGTTGCGATGGATCGCACCAACCCGTTTCCCGTGCAGTCGGCAACCCTGCCTGACTCGCTGAAGGGTTCTGACCTGTGTGTAAAAGCCCCGACCGGTTCAGGCAAAACGTTGGCGTTTGCCCTGCCGATCGCGATTCTTACTAAGCGCAGCGAAAACGGCCGCCCGCACGCACTGATTTTGCTGCCAACCCGCGAACTGGTGACCCAGGTTGCCGACACACTGCTGCCGTTGACCCGCACGCAAGGGCTTCGGGTTGCGACCCTGTATGGCGGCACCAACATCAAACGCGACTTGCAACTGTTGCGTCGCGGCGTTGACGTGCTGATCGCAACCCCAGGACGGCTTGCGGACTTGGTAAAGCGTCGCGAAGCACGCTTGGATGAGGTGAACTTGGTAGTGGTCGACGAGGCCGACCGGATGGCCGACATGGGCTTCTTGCCAGAAGTCATCCGCCTCCTTGACCTGACCTTGGACAACCGTCAGACCTTGTTGTTCTCGGCCACTCTTGACGGTGACGTCGATCAACTGATCCGTCGCTACCAGAATAACCCGGTACGCCACACGGTCGTTGATGAACTTTCCAGCCCAACTGACGTCCGCCACCTGTTTTGGCAGGCGCACCGTGACGTACGTCGCAAACTTGCTAACGACGTGCTGCGCACATTGGCTCCAGCGATCGTGTTCACCCGCACCAAGCACGGCGCTGATCGGCTTACCAAACAGTTGCAGCAAGACGGCATTGCTGCCGCAGCGATTCACGGCGACCGTTCACAACGTCAACGCGAAGCTGCGTTAAAGAGTTTCCGCAACGGCGAGGTCACAACACTCGTTGCAACCGACGTTGCGGCGCGTGGCATCCACGTCGATCGGGTCGCGCTGGTTGTGCATTACGATTTGCCCGCGTGCGACAAGGACTATCAGCACCGTTCCGGACGTACCGGACGGGCCGGAGAAACCGGTGTGGTTGTGTCCTTTGTTGACCCGGCCCAACATAAAGATGCGGCCGCGATCCAACGGTCACTCGATCTGCCGCAAGGTTTGCACGACATTGACCCCGACCAGCTCACGTCGGATGCCGCCCCGGTTGTGGCCATGACGTTTAATGCACGTCCGCATGGCGCTCAACGGCCGTCACAAAATGCGGCGCGAGCCAAAGCACGTAACCAGCACCGCAAACCAGCGTCGGCAGCGAAAGCCGCGACAGGTTCACGGTCCGGTAAGCCAGATGTGTCTGCAAGAAACTATGGGGGGCGTAAGTCAATCGAAGGACAGCCAAGTTCGCGGCAACGTCGCAGATAATCTGCTTAAGGGCAGGTCGGCAGGCCGCTGAAGCGTGCACTGGCAACGGTCGACTGCCGGCATCCTTTAAAATTTGTTAAAATTGTGTTAGCATCGGTGTTTAACCGTGTGCTGGCGCGCTATGGCTCAAACGTATCGGACACGTATTTTGCTGACGCAAACGCTTTGGCGGCTGTTTTAAGGGTGTAGGTGCATGGCTTTTGGCACATCGCGTTCGAAAAAGAAACCGGACGAGCTGTATCGCACTGTGCTGCCGGTGACCGTCTTTTCAATGCCTGTAGTTCGCGTGCGAGCAGGCGCGATGAGCGACAGTTGGGTTGGCCGTGGTTAAATTCCTGCGCGACAGCATCACCGTCGCTTGGGCAGCCCAAGTGTTTGGTGACGTGTTGCAAGAACGTCACCGCGATGAGGCCACCCTTGATGGTCAACAGGTGCTGTTACTCGATATTGACGGGTTTCACCGGATAAATCTTGCGTTTGGCTACACCGCTGCCGACGAAGTTTTAGTGCACGTGGCCAAACGGTTAGTCGCAGCCGTGCCAACCGGCGGGATCGTATGCCGCCTGTCCGTCGATGAATTTGGCGTGGTGCTTCCGCCAAGCAGCACCCCAATTGCAGCTACAGCCAAAGCGTTAAGCGATGCGATGTTTGCTCCGGGCGCGCCTCATGTTGGCAATGTCAGCGTGTCGATCGGTACTGCCGTTGGCATAGAGGGACATGACCCGGTCGAACTGTTGCGTCGCGCCGGGGCTGCGCTGTATGTAGCCCGGCAAAAACCCGGCCGTATTGTCGATGCAGCCGCGCTCCACCACGTGTTTGGTGTGGCAGAACAAGAGGAACTGGCGGTGCGCACCGCGTTGCGGCTTGGCGAGCATGTACTGCACTATCTGCCCGTCATGCAGCTCGACAACATGCAGCCCATCGGCGTTGAAATGCTCGTCACTTGGCAGCAGCAAGACTTGTCTTTGCGATGGCCGGCAACGTTTCTCCCGATCGTGCAACGTTCCGGACTCGCCGCCGAATTTGGCACCCACATGTTTGCGCGCGCCTGTGTTGAATGGGCAACCGGCTTGCGTGCATGTTTTGGTCCGGTCGACGATGATGTAGCGATTCTGGCCGTAAACGTTTGTGCGGAACAGTCCCAGCAAGAAGGTTTTGCCGATGTACTGGCTCATATCCTGGCCCGGTCTGGCCTTATGACGCGCGAAGTGATTGTCGAAATAACCGAACGGGCGTTTGAGTCGCCGCAAAGCATTCAACAGTTGCAGTCGCTTCGCGCGACAGGTGTACGCATCGCACTTGATGACTTTGGGCGTGGTTCGGTGATGCTGGCACAACTGAAAACGTTGCCGATCGACTGGATCAAAGTTGATCAAGAGCTTATCCGCAGCCTCAATGAGGACGATCCTGACTTGTCGCTTATCGACGACATCGGGAAACTTTCCCGTTTCCTTGGGATCGGCGTGCTGGTGGAAAACATTCGCACACAGATTCTGCTAGAACGTCTGCGGATAGTTGGCATCAACATCGGTCAAGGAATGCTTTTTGGCCCACCGGATACGGCCGCGAACCTACAACGCGCGTTAATGGCCGTCGGTCCGGCTTAACCTGCCAGGCTCGCGCCAGCCCTAAAATGCTGCCTTACGCAGCGGTTCGTTAGAACCCTTCCGCGTTTGCGGAGTTGTATGGGCCAGCGACGATCGGGAAGCCATTACCGGTGAGTGCACCTGGCGTGTACACCGCAGTGGCTGCTGCTACACCGGTGTTGGTATTTCCAACGATCGTGCCAAACGTGACAGTGATGGTGCGGGCCGTCGGGTTCCACGTTAACGTCGAGCCTTCTGCACTGATTACGCCCCCGCCTTTACCGCCTTTGGTGTAACGGCCGTTGCCATTACCACCGACTTGCAGTGTGCCAAGCCCGACCGTGCCACAGGTCCCAGCGTTAGTCACACTGATCACGTTCGGGTTGCCCGCAAACTCAAGGGTCAGCCCAGTGCGGATTTGAGTGTCAGACAGACTGGTGTTGAAGTCGCTACAGATCGACTGTGGGTCAAGGACCTCAGAGAAGGTGATAGTGAACTGATCACCTGCGTTCAACTCACCGGAAGCGTTGGCCTGGGTGATGGCCGTCACCGTTGGCGGCGGACCTTGCGTTACCGGCGTGCTTTCAGGGCTTTCGGTACCGATCCAGCCTGCATACAACGGTGTGAGCGTGTAGGACCAGGTTTGATCTACACCGTGCGATGTGGTGCAGGTAAGAGCGGTGATGGTCCCTGCACAGGCACCAACAGCCGGCTCTTTGTCGCCGTCTGCTTGGCCGTCTGGACCTGCACCTGCACCGCGCCACACCCGGTTGATCGTGTAGCCGGTCGCAACCGTTGCTGAACCTGCGAGTGCAACCGCATCCCATGACACAGTGGCAGTTCCTGCCGAGACGCTGGCTGAAGGGGCCACGTCGGCAATAAGCAGCGTGGCAAAGGTGTTGGCAGTCCCAGCACCTGGGACAGTCCAAGCGAATGCTGCCTGAGATTGGAGCATAAGTATCGCGATGGTGAGCGAAACTATCTGCAGCCATCGACGTCGCAGGGTGGCGCTCATTGCAGCCACCCGGCCGAACGGTACGTCAACGGAAACACGGCACCTTGGCAGGCTTGGGGTGCGGTGCTGCTTAACGCCAACCGGATAGCAACTTCAGTCGTCGCTTCAGCTTCGAGCAGGACGTTTACCGGAATACTTGCGCGTGCTGTGCTGCGCGCGTCACCGATCAAAAGCGCCTCGGTTGGGCAACCCAGCGAATCGGGCTGCCCAACCGTGACGTCTACGGTATCCACGAGGACTTCAAGTCGTGTCGGGTTTGTCATCGACAAAGCGAGGTCAACGACCGCGCCGGGATACAAACCTGACACCTCTCCTTGTAATGCGATGGATAGTGCGGGGAGTTCGGAGAGGTCACTTGAGTCAATTGTTGCACCAAATACGGCCACCGCGTCAATCGGGTCAAGGCTCACGTCACCCTGCCTGTTGTCAATAACTGTGACAACAGTGAGCACGACTGCCTGAGCAGCTACCAACGCAAGCACAGATGCCAGCACATCTACCCACCAGGCGTGACGCCCGGCTAGTGATGCGGCGATCCATGGCATGAGTGGGTCCTCTTTTCAGGTTGTTAGCCTGCACAAATTGACGTTGTGTCTTGCACAATTAATGGACTAGCCGACGGTTGCGGTCAATGTGAAGGGCTGCTTGAAGGTCATGCCCTGACAGGCATTGATCGCGCCAGTCCCCATCGCAACAGCGTTTGGAAGCGTTTCGGTTTCTGTTGTGTTTGCAGGAATCTCGAAGGTCAGGCCAGTTGCTGTGGTGAAGGTCACTGCGGAGTCGGTGTCATCGCAGCCGACAGCAGGGTCGCCATCAGCGTCAAATACCTCGACGGAACCGGTAAAGGTGACCGCCGTCACGAGGACCGGGAAGTCGTTCGGGTTTTCGACGGAGAGGATCCCGTCGGTGGTGAGTCCTGGGTAGAGCTGTCCTGCGACTGAGACACTTACCGGAGTCAAGGTTTCAGCGACGGCGGCATCAGCTGCACCGTCACCGGCACCGCTTAGGGTCCAGCTTGCAAAGGCAACACCGCTGATCGCCATCGTTGCGGTCACGGAAAGAACAACGAGTCCGCGGCGACCGATGCGCCGGGCTGTTTCGGTAACACTTGCCATTTTTTTGCTCCTTATTAAGGGTGGTCGGGGCCGTTTGGCTCAAACCTGATGGATAGCGTGAGACAATGGTGGCCTGCGGAGTTGAAACAACCCTGAATGTTTCCTGAAGACTGACTGAAGATTTTTCTGTGGCGCTAGAAACGGTTCATCTCAGCCGGTAGTCTTTAAGGTGGTGGTGAGCAGCAACGTCGCGTGAGGCAACGGCGCAGGCGCGACAAGTTGTTAAAAATGGACCGTTAATGGTGTCTGCACGGCAGCGCAGAATCCTTGTGGTGGAGGATGATTCGACGCTGCGCGAATCGCTCGAAATGTTTTTCGGCGGGGCGGGTTACGACGTGCGCATTTTGCCGGACGCCCAGCAGTTCGATGAGACGATGACCGAATTTGATCCAGAACTGGTGCTACTGGACGTGAATCTTGGGGAGGGTCGTCCAAACGGGTTCGCGTTGGCACGTCGGCTGCGCGAACACGGATCAACGCCGATCATATTTTTAACGGCCCAAGACAGCTTGGATGATCGGCTGAGCGGCTTTGAAGTCGGCGGCGATGATTACGTTACGAAACCATTTTCGATTTCTGAACTTCACGCGCGCGTTCGGGCGGTGTTGCGCCGTGCCGATGAACAAAACAATACCACCGAAGAGCGGCGCCAAATTCTTTCGTTTGGCGATATCGTCCTTGACGAAGATGCACGTACCGTCAGGCGCGCAGAGCACGCGATCGAGTTGACTCAACGCGAATTTGATTTGCTGGCTGCCTTCATGGAAAACCCGCAACGGGTGTTGTCACGTGACCGTCTGTTGACCATGGTGTGGGGTTTTGAAGAGTATGACGCAAACGTGGTTGAAGTGTTTGTGAGCACGCTGCGGCGCAAACTTGAAATCTTCGGACCGCGCGTCTTACAGACCGTGCGTGGGATTGGCTACGTCTTGAGGCAGCCATGAAAACCCCGTCATTACAACGCGCAGCCTTACGGGGCGCGATTCTGGCGTTCCTTGTCGTGTCTGTTTCGGTGGCGTCGTTCGTTTTTTTCAACATGCGAGCGCAACTTAATCAGGACTTGACAAACGTTCTGGCTGGCCGCCGTATCACGGTCGAACGCATCATCACGGAAGAAAACGGCGATCTGTCGGTCGTTGCGTCACGCCTGGCAGATAGCGGTATTCCGTCAAACATCGTGCTAGATAACGGACGCGACCTGTCTCGGCTACGAGTGAAAGAGAATTCGCTTACGACCGAGATTCTCGTGACCGGCGCGCAACTGACGGTTGGGGTCAGCCGTGATGGTGCAACCCGCGTGTTGCAACGACTGGTCATTGTCCTTTCTGCCGGTTTTTTGGTCACTATCTCGTTGGCGTTGTTGCTGCTGCGACGGGCAGTCGGGTTTGCGCTTCGCCCCCTTGGGGCAATTAGTGAAACGGCGCAACGCATCGCCTCTGGTGATCGCGAACAACGGCTCACGCCTGACGACCCGACAACCGAACTCGGTGGGCTTGCTCAGTCGTTCGACGAAATGCTTGATGCACTCGCAGTCGCGTTGCGGATCGCACAAACCGCCGAACAAGCACAACGTAAGTTTCTCGCAGACGTTGCCCATCAGATGCGGACCCCGCTGGCCGGTATCCGTGTTTCCTCGGAACTGCTGCTGTTCCAAGCCGCAGACGCCGACCCTCAAGAAGGTGAACGGCTGCTAGGCAATCTGGTGCGCGAAACCAACCGTGTAGCTCGACTCGTGAACGGATTGCTGCGGATCGCAAGACTCGATCTTGACACGGGCCTGCTGTTGCAATCAACCGACCTGGGACAACTGTGCCGCACGGAAGTTGAACGCCAGCAAGACCTCACCGAAGCACGTGTTCGCTTTGTCATTGACGACCCGCCGTCAGCTCCGGTGCTGATCGACCCGAACCAGTTCCGTGAAGTGCTTGCGAACTTGTTGGATAATGCGCGCCACTTCGCCGCTAACGAAATCGTCGTGCGGCTCAATGAACTCCCCGACGGAAGTTGTGTCATTGTTGTCACAGACGACGGTCCAGGCGTGCAGCCAGAAGACCACGAACGCATCTTCGAACGGTTCGTGTCAATCGGCCAAGCTCAAGGAACCGGACTTGGCCTCTCCATCGCACGTTCGATCGCTCGCGCTCACGGCGGTGATCTGGTCTCAACCGACGAAGGTTTCGTACTTACTCTGCCAAGTGGAGCGCTTCCAGTCACTGGCAGCGCATTTGTGCTTGATAGTTAGTCCGACACTGGCGGTGCCATAAACCCAGCTAAAGCCGCCATGATGACTTCATGCATCTTTTGAGTAGACGCTGAGGCAGGGTCAAGGTCAAAGATGACCAGTCCTAAGGCGTAACTTTGCACGAATGTTGCTATCGCTCGGGTGTCAAGATCTGCACGGATCAGTCCACGTGACTGAGCCTGTTGGATGTGTGCGCTGTAATCAGCTAACAATTGATCGACAATTTCACCGGTGATTACATACGCGTCCTCGCGACCGAAAGTGGCGGCAATCGCAGCGATACGCGACAGACGGATTTGGGCGCGTCGGCTGTCAAGGACAGCGCGCGACAGATCACTCAACGCCGCGACAAGATCGTCAGGTGTCTTAAGATCATCAAGAATCCGTTGAAACGCGGCGCCGTCTTCGCGCACTAGCCCTGCGAACCGGCGCTGCTGTGCCGCAATAATCAACCCGTCACGTCCACCAAAGTGGTAGCTGACTAAACCCAGCGCAACCCCTGCTGCTTCAGCAACCTCGGCGATGCGTAAAGCTGCTTCGCCGCGCGACTCAAGAATCTGAACAGCGACGCTCAAAATGCGTTCACGACCGTCAGCCTCGCGATCGACCGGGCTTGGCTCAGTCATGACTAACCACTTCTATCAGCAGGTGACGGGCGTGAATGCCAATTTCCCGCAGCGTAATCTTGACTGCACTGCTCAAGCGCTAAGCGCGGGCCAGCATGCAACAACTTACTTGGCATTGCGTGTCTCAGCATGCCTGATCAGTCGGCGAAGCATCGCGGGAAAAACGAACCGGTGAAACGGGGTCACCGCATACCAGTAGGCACGGCCGGCAATCCCACGGGGAGCAAACCGGGCCCGCTGGATTACACCTGTCCTGCCGTTTGCCAGCGTTTTCACATGAAACTCGAGCCATGCTGTGCCAGGCAGCAGCATTTCGGCGCGCAGTCGCAACAGATGGGGCGGGTCTAACGCTTCGACTCGCCAAAAATCGATCGGGTCACCGACCCACAGTTCCGTTGGATGCCGCCTGCCGCGCCGAAGCCCGATGCCACCGACGGCCTTATCGATTGTTCCGCGTAACCGCCACAACAGCTGTGAACTGAAATAGCCGTTGCGGCCACCGATTGAGGTGATGGTCGCAAACACGTCGGTAAGTGACGCGTGAGTCGTGAGTCGCTGTTCATCAACAAACAGTTTGCCGCCGGCCCAAGATGGGTCATCTGCCGCTGGCACGGCAGGGCCTGCTGGGCCTGCTGATGCCCAGGTGCTTGCCACATCAAGATCTTGGATGCGTTGCAACGCGGCACGTACAGCATCATCGAAGTTCATCAGTTCAAACGGCAGAAGGCTACGAATACGGTCATCGGTGACGGTGACTTCGGTTACTAGACTGTCAACCAGCGGTCGGGCGATGCCAGCGGGCAGCGGGGTGACAAGCCCAATCCACAGTGATGACAGACGCGGCGTAAGTAGTGGCACCGGCAGGATAAGACGACGGCGCAAACCGGCCAGTTCGGCATAGCGGCGCATCATGTCGTGGTAGGTCAACACATCGGGTCCGCCGATTTCAAAGATGCCGTCTGCATCAAGTTCAAGCACACCTACCAGATAGCGTAGAACGTCACCGATGCCGATCGGTTGCGTACGGGTCCCCACCCATTTGGGAGTCACCATTGCGGGCAGCATCTCGACTAAGTGACGCAACATTTCAAATGAGGTGCTCCCCGAACCGATGATCACCCCGGCACGCAGCTCACTTACCCGGGCGGAACTTTCCCGCAAGATTGTGCCGACGACATGACGTGACGACAGATGTTCGGAGAGGTTTTTGTCATCGTCGCCAAGCCCGCCGAGATAGACGAGGCGTTTCACGCCTGTGGCCGTAGTCGCATCACGCACAGCGCGTGCGATTGCCGCTTCTCGCTGGGCAAAGTTTGCTTGGCCGTCCATCGCATGAATCAGAAAAATGACGGCGTCCATGTCTGTACAGGCGTCTGTCAGGGCGGCGATGTCGTTCGCGTCGCCCGCCACGACGTCAACGTCACTGCGCCATGGTCTGGTCGCAAGCTTCTCTGGAGTGCGGGCAAAACAGCGCACACGGTGACCGGCAGCCAACAGTTCGGGAACGAGCCGACCCCCGACGTACCCGGTTGCCCCAAGCACAAGTACGTTCACAAGATGCCTTCTCTTTTGCGACGAAGTCACTGTACTGCCCGCATGGCGCTACCGTCCGCGCTAGAGGTCTCAGCAAAAGGTCATCGCCGGTGATAGCCAAAGTGGCAGCAGCAGGTGCGGTTGGAACGGCAATCCGTCTGATTGGCGTGTTGCCACTGGCGGTTGCCGTCTACGGTGACCCGCTCACCTTGCTGCTGCTCAACACGTTTGGGTGTGCTGTGGCCGGCATGGTCGTTGCAACGCTTGACGTGTCACCATTACGTAGCGTGCTTACCCACGGTGTGCTTGGCGCCTTCACGACGTTTTCGAGCGTGATTATCGCTGCCGGACGGATAGGACACAGCCTTGGGCTGGTAGCTGAAGACACGTCGCGGATGACTTCCGCAGGTTTGCTGCTGGCGTTTGGCTATGTCGCTGTATCGGTAGGTTTAGGTTTGTTCGCGTATGTTGCGACTTGTCGGCTGGTGGCTCGATGAACTCCATGCTGGTGGTGCTGTTTACGCTTACTGCGGGCTCGGTAGCGACGGTGCTGCGGTTTTTGTTAGTTCGCACCGCCCCAGTAGCCGGGGTGCATGGTGTGAACATGGCCGGCACGGTGCTGCTCGCAGTAGTTGTTGCGTTGTTCAATCGGGGCGTGCTGGACTGGCAGATCGCCGTCATCGTCGGGGTTGGTTTCTGTGGGGCACTGACAACGTTTTCGACCTGGATTGCGTTAATTGACGAGCGCCGCACGACGCGCCCGTGGCGCACGGTCGTCGTTGACGTGCTGGCCCCAAGTTTTGCTGCAGTGTTGCTTACCGTCATGACGTTTATTGCGCTTGGCTAAAAGACGTGCGCCTACAACAGTGCACTAGGATCATCAGGCACATCAACGGCATACAGCGCCAGCACGCTCAGCGGAACGATGTCAAGCACGGTGATGTTGGTGGCTTCAAGCACCACCGGTGCGGCAGCATGATCAGTGTGAGCGCG
>JBBDST010000044.1:0-24636 GCA_040904765.1 Nitriliruptoraceae bacterium | reverse complement strand
TCAGACCCAGGTGACCTCGTCGACCAGATCGCTTCTGTGCTTGACGCAGCTCGCGCAAAAAACGTGCCGGTGTTTTACGCCAAAACGTTCTACCGCGAAGATCTGGTTGATGCGGGCGTGTGGGGCAAGAAGATTCCGGCGCTACGCAACCTACAAGAAGGCTCCAAAGGCGCCGAAATTCACCCCGGGTTGACCCCCCAAGACAGCGACTTTGTTGTGGTGAAGAAGCGCGGTTCAGCGTTCTTTCAGACAAACCTTGCCGCACTCATGGTGCACCTCAACATTGACACCCTAATCGTTACCGGCGTATCAACATCTGGCTGCATCCGTGCCGCAGCAATCGACGCGTCATCTCACGGCTATCGCGTGATCGTGCCTGCAGAAGCGGTCGGCGACCGGGCCGCAGTCCCGCATGCCGCCAACCTGTTTGACATCGACGCGAAGTATGGCGATGTTGTGAACGTCGGCGACGTCTTGCACTACCTGTCCGAGGTTCCTAATGGCGAGTAATCAAGTGACTGCAGCAAACCACGACGAAATCCCGGAATCAACCGCTGATCAAACAATCGCGGCGATCTATACCGAGATCCGCAACGTCAGCGGCCTTCCGGGCATCAACCTGTTCTACCGGCGGCTCGCGTTTGCTGGCAGTGACGTACTGAAAGCGTTCTGGGAACAGGTAGTTCCCCTATATGACAGTCACAGCCTGCATCAGGCTGGTGCGCTGATAGAACAGCGGGTGACACTACCGGGCGCGTTTGCTCTTGATGCGCCGTTGTTGAAAGCAGCCGGCGTAGAACCCGACATGCGGGCCCGCGTACGGGCCACCTTACGATATTTTAACCGTGCGAACGCAATGCACTTGGTGCTTTTTTCGGTACTTGCACGCGCTGTGTTTGACGATGGGGCTGATGTTGCGCCACTGGCCATCGATGCTGACGTTGAGGTTTCATTCAACGGTGACGACGAGTTGCTGCCACTCATTGCATGGGACGATACGCCGCCAGCAAGTGCAGTGCTGATCGGTGCGTTGCGCGATCGGCTAGCCCCACAGCTGGCTGACACGATCAGACCGACATTACTGCGGCACTTTGCCGCCTACCCGGTGCTGCTCGGTGCGCTGTACGGGTATGTGGTCGGCAACAATGGCGCTCTTGCAGCCACGATTGAGACAAGCCGCACCGATGCACTGGCTGTAGCAAAGCCACTGGCTGAACAGGCAAACATCTCGTTCACCCCTGAAGTTCGGGCAGTGATTGAAGCCACCACACACGAGTTTCGGCAGATTATTCCGGTGATGCTCGTGCTGGGAACCGCGATGGCCCGAGGCTTTCAGAACGGCACTCACTAGCTGGCGCAAAAGAACCCGACCGGCCTTGCTAGGCTCAAAACGTCGTGTGACAGCATGCACTATGTGCCTGCAAACTGCAGCAGGTAAAGGCCGGCGATGTCCAGAGTTTCCCAACCGCATGGTGTTGCTTGGACAACCATCGGTGTGGTTGTAGGGCTGGTGTTGGCAATCATTCCCGTGTCAATGATTGGTGCTTCGGCGTTTCTTATCCGCGACGACTTCACGTTCGCAGAGTCACAGATCGGGCTGGTCGCAGCCTTGTTCTTTGTCACCGTTTCGTTGTTCTCGTATCCCAGCGGATTGCTTGTTGAACGGATCGGTGATGGTTCGGCGTTACGTCTCGTGGCGTGGCTTACTGCTGCTGGCGCGGCCGGTCTTGGTTTAGCTACGTCCGCGTTTTGGCACATGGTGGTTTTTTTGATTGTGGGCGGGCTTGGCTGTTCGCTTGCGGTCACTTCAGGAAGTAGCGCCTTAGCGTCACTTCGGACTCGCCACACCGGGACGTTGATTGGGTTGCATCAGGGTGCCGCGCCGCTGGCCGCACTTGTGGCAGGAGTGGCGTTACCGTTGGCTGCGGTGCCGTTTGGTTGGCGCAGCGTGTTTATCACCTCAAGCATGGTCGCCTTCACGTTAGGGTTCATGCACCCTTCAACGTGGCGTGAACGCCGTGACCTACGTCGCAAAGCCGCCACCGCAAACGAACCGCGCGTGACCCTTCAGCCATTGCCGCGTGGGCTGGTGCTTTTGTCGATCGCGATTGGCCTCGGCGCAGGACCGGGGATTAGCGGCGGCATCTTCCTGGTTGACTCACTTTTGGCTGCCGATCAGAACCCGACGTTCGGCGGGTTGTTGCTAGCCGTGTCATCGTTGGTTGGAGCAATCTTTCGTATCGTGTTGCCCTCTATCGCACAACGTTTGAACCTGCCGGTTTTTATGTTCACGGCGGCCCTGTTTTTGTTGTCAGGAACTGGCTATCTGTTTTTCTCTCAAGCCACAGCCGCACCGGGGTTTATTCTTGGTGCCATGATCGGATACGGGATCGGTTACGGCTGGTCGGGTGTTGCCTATTACGGGGTGGTGCAGGCTGTGCCGTACGCACCGGCTCGGGCGATCGGCAAAATCAACACCGGTTCGGCTGCAGGAGCTGGTATTGGCCCGTTCGCGTTTGGTGCCAGCGCCAGCCTCTGGTCGTATTCGGTGTCGTGGGCGTTAGCGGGAGCAACCATGCTGCTTGCCGCAGCTTTGATGTTTATTGCAGGCCGTCGCCTGATACGCGATGACGCCGCGTAAACATTCACGCGGCGTCATCGTTTGTATAAGTGTTGAGATCAGTCGAGTTTCACACCGTTGTCTATTAAGAACTGAGGGTCATAGCCCATCTCGTCAACGAGCACTTCACGGTTGTGTTTCCCTAGGGATGGCCCAGCGTGGGTGATTCGCCCAGGATTTAACGACAGTTTCCCGACCACGTTTTGCATCCGCAGCTGACCAAGTTCTTCGTCGGGCATCGAAATGACTGTTTCGCGTGCCTGGTAGTGCGGGTCGTTGATCATTTTTTCGATGTCATACACCGGCATTACGGTCGCGTCGACTTTCGCGCACCGTTCAAGAATGTCGTCAAGATCGAACTTTTCAACGGCAGCCTGTAGGGCTTCGTCGAGCGCGTCGACATGCTGCAGACGGGTGCGGTTGTCGGCGAAACGTGGGTCCTCGTAGAGCTCCATGCATTCAAGTGCAGTGCAGATCCGCTCGAACGTCGACTGGGCGCTCCCGCCGATGATGAGATACTCGTTGTCGCGCGTGCGGTAGGTGTTGCGTGGGGCAGTGAACGGCAGGCGGCTACCGGCGCGTTTTTGCACTACACCAAGCTGGTCGTAGTCGATGACGTGAGGGCCGATGAAGGTAAACAGCGGTTCGTACAGGGCCAAGTCGATGACCTGCCCTTTGCCGCCGTTGACGTTGCGTGCCTGTAAGGCAACCATCGTAAGAAATGCTCCGGCAAGGCCGGTCGATGAGTCGCCCAGCCCAAATGCGGGCAGCAAAGGTGGACCGTCGGCTTCACCGGTGATGTTCACATAGCCACCGAAACTTTCCGCGAGCGTGCCAAACCCTGGCCGGTCCTTGTACGGGCCGGTCTGACCGAACCCGGTGATTTTGGTCATAATCAGAGCCGGGTTGTCTTTGGACAGCACGTCATAGTCCAAGCCCCAGCTTGCCAGTTTTCCGGGCCGGTAGTTCTCAACCACAATGTCGGCTTTTGCGGCGAGTTTCTTCACAATGTCGGCACCCAGTTCGGTGCGCAGATCGGCCGTGATAACCCGCTTGTTGCGGTTAATCACTTTGAAATACAGGCCGACACCGTCCTTGTCGGGCCCCCAAAAGCGCATCTCGTCACCCGTGTCAGGCCGTTCCACCTTGATCACTTCTGCACCGAAGTCGGCAAGGAACATGGTGAGCATCGGGGCTGCCAAAAAGTTGGAGATGTCAAGCACCCGAATGCCGGCAAGGGGAAGAACAGTGTCGTTTTCAGCATCTGCCATAGTGAACTCGTTTGTTGAGAAGAAGGATAAAAGCGGAAGGAAGCGTTACGGGGCCGCGCGCTGAGCGGACAGAGGCAGACGCGGCACCGTCCCGTCAATCAGACTGGGTGTTGCCGTGGGGATGCGTCTGCCATTGTCCGTACATCTTTTTTGCGTCCGCCGGCGCCTGAGCGGCTACGTGGCGCATCCAGACCCAAGATAGGAGCAATTTTTTTAGCTGCGTCAACTATCTTGTCGGGGTCAAGTCCCGTGTCGACACCCATCTCATGGAACAGATACACGAGATCTTCCGTTGGGATGTTGCCTACCGTCATACCGTGAGGCATCACGATGCCGCCGCCGATACCACAAACAGACCCTTCAAAACGGCGCACACCGGCCTGCATGGCGGCCAGCGCCGTTGCAAGTCCCATGCCGTTCGTGTCGTGAATGTGGAACCCAATTTCAAGCTCAGGCCACTGGCTTAACAGCCGCCGGCAAAGGTCATACACGCCTTTCGGGTTGGCCATACCGACACTTGATGCGACGTAGGCGCGTTTCATACCGGCGTCCATCAGTTGTGCGACAGCCCATTCGACCCGCTCGATTGGCGTGTCGCCTTCATAGGGGTCAAAGAAGGTGGTGGCGATTGCCACGTCAACGTTGATGCCACGTTCTTTACCGAGATGCAGCACGTCAATGACGCTGTTGAGCACTTCTTGAGTTGGCCGGTTCTGGTTTTTGCGGCAGTAAGACTCGGTGACGGTGACCAGCGGAACGAGCGTGTCGATTTCGGTTTTGATGGCCCGTTCGGCCCCACGCAAGTTTGGCACGAGCACCCGATAGTCGACGTCAGGATGACGGTCGATACGGTCCATGACCTCTTCGGCGTCAGCCAGATGTGGGATCACCTCAGGACGGGCAAACGCGGTTACTTCAATCGACTTGTGGCCGGCGTCTTGAAGAATGTTGATCATCTTCACTTTGTCGTCGGCGCTCAGCCCACGTTCAAAACTTTGCAAGCCATCACGAGGACCAACCTCGGTGATAGTGACACGATCTGGAACGATGAATTCATCAGGCAAGGAGGTTGTCATCACGACACTCTTTCGTTGTAGACGGACCGGCGGTCAAAACGGCAGTGGCAGCTGCACAGATTTGCGTTCCCAAAACGCGCCACTACCCGTACCTTAGATGACAACGCCTCAAATGTGTATCTGACGGACACTGCCAAAGCAGCTCCGAGGGTCACGTCGTCGGTGAAAGACGCCAACGCGTGTTCTCGTGGACGCTTAAGCCCGGCCTACGAAACTCTGTCCTCTTGCAATGGAACGGGTCGGATGCAACCTTTGGCGGCTATTGGTTGAAGGTAGGGGCGCGTCGTTCCAGAAACGCCGTCACACCTTCACGGCCGTCAGGGCTTGCTGCGGCCTGTGAGATCGCCTCGGTTTCGTCGGCCAGCTGATCAGTCAACGTCGCCTTCTCGCTTGTGCGCAGCAGCTTCTTGACGCGCCGAACGGCAAACGTTGCGTTTGCTGCGATGCGTTCCGCTATGGCCGTGACTTCGCTGACCAGTTCGCTGTCGTCAACGACCCGTGCGACCAGGCCGCGTGCAAGTGCTTCGTTGGCGTCAATCACCCGGTCGGTGAGCAGCATGTCAAACGCCAACTGGGTTGAGGTGCGCCGTGGCAGGTTGAACGTGAGGCCGCCGTCGGCAGTTAAACCGATGCCGTTGTAGGCGGCCTTGAACTTGGCTGATGTGCCAGCGACCGTGATGTCACTGGCCAAAGCCAAACTAAAACCGCCGCCGGCCGCCCAGCCCTGCACTGCCTGCACGACGGGAATGTCAAGGGTTGCCAGCGTTTCCAACACGTCATGGAGTCCGCCGGCAAGGTCACGCAACCGCCCTGCCGGATCGTCGGTTGCAAATGAGGCGACATCGCCGCCGAAACAGAAATTTTTCCCGTCGGCACGCAGCAGCACACACCGGTCGGTGTCGTCAATTGCGGCTAAAGCAGCCTGCATTTCACTCACCCACGTGTCGGTGATGATGTTGCTCTGCTCTGGGTTTGAAAACACGATGGTGAATACGCCGTCGTTGCGGCTGGTGGTGAGCGCGGTCATCGTGGTGCCAGACGTACGGCACCGTCAAGCCGGATCGTTTCACCGTTGAGCATTGCGTTGGTGACGATTGATTCGACAAGTTGCGCGTATTCGGCTGGCTGACCCAGCCGTGGCGGGTGTGGGGTCTGTTTCCCCAGCGAAATCTGTGCTTCTTCGGGCAGGCCCATCAGCATCGGGGTTAAGAACAGGCCTGGTGCGATGGTCATGACGCGGATTGCTGTTTGTGCCAGATCGCGTGCGACCGGCAGGGTCATGCCGGCAACGCCAGCTTTGGATGCGCTGTAGGCGGCCTGACCAACCTGGCCGTCAAACGCCGCAACGGATGCAGTGTTGATGATCAGGCCACGATCGCCATCTTCAAGTTCGTTGTCGCGCATCGCTTGGGCGGCGAGACGCAGCGTGTTGAAGGTGCCGATCAGGTTGATAGTGACAACTTGCGTGAAGGCGGCAAGGCTTGAGGGTTCGCCTTCACGGTTCATCACTCGGTTGGGTGTGGCGACGCCTGCACAGTTCACGACGAGCCGCAGCGGGCCAAGTTCGGCTGCGGTTGTGACTGCTTGTGCGACCGTGTCTTCGTCGGTGACGTCAGTGGGACAAAACACCACGTTGTCGCCCAGACGTGCGGCGACATCAGCGCCTGGCGAGCGGGGCAAATCGGCGATGACGACTTTGCCGCCAGCGGCGACAAGACGTTCAACGGTGGCAAGGCCAAGACCTGACGCGCCACCGGTGATGAGAGCTGAACCTGATCCAAAACGCATAATGACTCTTTCTGTGCGGACACCGCTCGGATGTGTGAAGTCTGCAAAACCGTACCGATTTTGTGGTGTCAGCGTACGTATTTGTCGGTTTGTGTGCCGCATCGGGCCAAACGGACAGGCACGCTGGCGTGCAAACGGCGTGAGGATGCGTCATGCTTCTCACTGTCGGTTACTTGGGATGGTCCGAGTGACTGTGGCGTGCACATCGCAAGGTTGAACGTGCACGTCTTTCTTGTCCCCGAGCACTGGAACACTGTGCAGCGTCTTTCGTCAACTTTCACCCGGATAGTCGGGATCACGTTTTCGCTGGTGCTTGTCGCCACGCTTGTTGCGCCAGTCGCCCAGGCAGACACGGCACCGACATTCGCCGACATTGACAGTGAACGTGTGCAAGCTGCCGCTGACGCGTTGGCCAGCAACAACATTGTGCAGGGCTGTGATACGAACGCGTTTTGTCCCGAAGATCCGTTGCGTCGCGATCAGTTTGCAACCATCTTGATCAACGCGCGGACGTGGCTTGCAGGACAGACAGATGACTTGCAGGATGCTGGGGTTACCCCAACTATCTTGCCAATGTTTGACATGTCGGCCGTACCGTTTCGTGATGTGGCCTTCAACGTGCACTTCAACAGCATCGCCATGTTGGCCCTTGACGGGGTGACGAGCGGCTGTGAAGAGGGGCTGTATTGTCCTGCCGATCTGGTGATGCGCGGGCAACTGGCGACCCTGTTGGCTGAACTGTTTGATCTGCCTGAGACGGATGAATCGTATTTCGATGACCTGCAAGGGCACGCTCACATCAACGGGGTGAACCGTCTGGCTGCAGCCGGCATCGTGCTTGAGTGTGAAACGTCACTCGTCGCGTTTTGTGCTTCATCGCCGGTGAGTCGGGCAGACGTTGCCGTGTATGTCGCGCGTGCAATGAACCTGTTGCCACGCGTCAGTCTTGCTCCACTTGAAGAACGGCGCGCTGCCCAAGCCGAACTTGACGCTGCTCAGGCCGAACGTGACGCTGCCCAAGCCCAACGTGACGCTGCCCGCAGTGAACGTGCCGCGATTTGGGATGCACTTGCGCAGTGCGAGTCGCATGGCGAGTGGAGCTATGGGCCGCATTCGACGTGGGGTTCACGGCTGTATCACGGCGGGCTGCAGTTCCACCCAAACACGTGGTCGAGTTATCGTGACGACACGATGCCGCGGTATGCCTTTGAGGCAACCCGTGAACAGCAGATCGTCGTGGCTGAACGGGTGCTTGAACGTCAAGGCTGGGGCGCATGGCCTTCGTGTTCGAGCGCACTTGGGCTTCGCTAGGCGGGCTACGCTTGGCGCATCGACACTTAAGCGCTGAGGGAAGTAGACACAATGCCACGCGTTGCGGTTGATGTGCTGTTGAAACGAGAAATCCTTGACCCGCAAGGCCGTGCGGTTTCCGAAGCGCTGCCATCGCTTGGCTATGACGGGGTCAGCGACGTACGTGTCGGCAAACATCTTGAATTTGACGTGACCGCTACCGGTGAAGCGCTAGAAACCCTGATGGGCCAGATGTGCCACGGGTTTCTTACCAACCCAGTGATCGAGTCGTACCGCTGGCGGGTTATCGCCGACGATGAGCGTGCTGACGCGTGAGCCAGCCGTTACGCACCGACGGGCTGCCGACTTTAGGTAATGGCGAGCCGGTGTTGCACCGGTGGTTTGTGCTGTTCATGCTGGTATTTGTGCCAGTCACGCTGGCTGTCGTTGTGGTCGCACTGATGCTGATCGGTCGCGACACGGTCGATGCGGCCGAACGCCGCCCTGCCGGTGATGCTCAAGTGACGGTGGCGCGCGGCGATGCCCAACTGGCACAGACCCTTGGGGTGGACGTTGGGCCAAGCTGCATGCAGGCAATCCGGCTGATTGGCGACGACGGGTCACGGGCAGCCGCACGGGCCGCAGCCAGCGCGACCTGTCGGCTGCTTGACGATCCGACGTTTGCCGTTGCACGGCAAGGCCTGTCGGTGTGGAGCCGATCGAAGGGCCAGTTGCGCTATGCCACGTTTGAACTGTCCGGGGTCGAATCGTCCGCTCGAGTTGAAGACGGGCGGATCGTGATCGAACTGAACGCCAAATTCCAGTTTGTGGCGGGCGTGCATGCGGTACCGGCGTTGCTGCATCAACTCACCCTCATCAACGACCCGGCATGGCCAGGCGATACGGTTGGGGTGTTAAGCGCGCAGGCAGGCGCAGTTGCGGAACAAGCTGCCTGCACCCGGCTGGCCCTTGATGCTCCACCGCGGGGTTGTAGGGACGTGGACGAGCTGTTAAGTGCCCCTGACGTGCTCGAAGCGCTCGTTGCGGCCGGCTACCGCGATGAGCGTTAAGTGGCGTTCGCTACGCTTGAAGAGTGTCAGCGTTCGTGTGGAGGTTTGTCATGGCAACCCGTGTCGGTGTAGTGACCTTTCCGGGGACGCTTGACGATTCTGATGCAATCCACGCAGTCACCGTATGCGGCTATGAGGCGGTGCCGTTGTGGCATGCCGATCAGGACCTCAAACAAGTTGATGCGGTGATTGTCCCGGGCGGGTTTAGCTACGGCGACTATCTGCGTTGTGGTGCAGTCGCACACTTAGCGCCAGTGATGCAGGCGGTGCGTGACTTTGCCAACGACGGCGGTGCGGTCCTTGGGATCTGCAATGGTTTTCAGGTGCTGTGTGAAGCAGGACTGCTACCAGGTGCGTTGCTGCGCAACTCAGGATTAAAATTTGTGTGTAAACCGGTGGCATGTGTGGTGACCGCCACGTCACGGTTCACCAGCGCTTATCGGGTGAACGAAACGATTGTGATCCCCGCCAAACATGGCGAAGGCCGTTACTTCGCCCCAGCTGACGTGCTTGACACGCTGGAACGCAACAACCAGGTGGTGTTGCGTTACGCGCCAGCAAACAACCCCAACGGGTCACTCAACGACATTGCCGGCATCACGAACCCTACGCGTAACGTGGTCGGAGTGATGCCTCATCCTGAACATGCCGTCGATCCGGCACTTATCGGCGGCACCGACGGACGCGGCTTTTTTGAGAGCCTCACGGCCGTAAACGTCGCCGCTGCGCGTGCCTAACGTGCGGTGGTTGCTAGCTGACCATGCTGCTGCGACGCCGTTCACGTCGCAGATAACTCCACAGCCAGAAGTGAGCAACGATGCCTAAACCAAGCAGCGCGGCCGGAGTGATCTGCCCGCGAGTCGCCAGCATCACAGCCGTAACAAACGTGCCGGCAACCAGTATCGCCCGTAACGTATTTAGCCCCGTACTCAACGCTGATCCTTTGCTGACGCAGGTAAAAAGCGTACCGTCTGCGTCGCGACGAGTACGCTCGTTTTTGCGCCTCACTGCTTCGAGTTCACTGTGACCACACTGCCGACTTTTCCCGCATCCGAATCGTTAAACGACGAACGAGCCCGCGAACTGGGGTTCGAACTGGGGCTGCGTGGGAATGAATACGACCGGATTGTTGACACCCTCGGGCGTACCCCGACCGTGTCAGAACTGGGTATGTATTCGGTGATGTGGTCGGAGCACTGCTCCTACAAGTCGTCCAAAATGCATCTCAAGACCCTTCCAACCGACGGTGCGCAGGTGCTGGTTGGGCCGGGCGAAAACGCCGGTGTGGTCGATGTGGGAGGCGGCATCGCCGTCACATTCAAAATCGAATCCCACAACCATCCGTCGTTTGTGGAACCGATGCAAGGTGCCGCCACCGGTGTGGGCGGGATCCTGCGTGACATTTTTACGATGGGAGCCCGCCCGATTGCGGTAATGGACCCGTTGCGGTTCGGTGACCCTGGCGGTTGGGTGGATGCCGCCGGGGCAACACATCTGCCAGATGCGTTGCAGCGGCGTCTCATCGACGGAGTGGTGCGCGGCGTATCGATGTATGGCAACTGTGTAGGCGTACCAAACATCGGTGGCGAAACCGTGTTTGATGCCTCGTATGCCGGCAATCCGTTGGTGAACGTGCTGGCAATCGGCGTGTTGAAACATGACCGTTTGCAGCTTGCGCGTGCCGAAGGCATCGGACATCTGGCGGTGCTGCTTGGTTCTGCTACAGGCCGTGATGGGATTGGTGGCGCATCGGTACTGGCCAGTCAAGAGTTCGACGAAGCACTCGAAGCGAAACGTCCCAACGTTCAGGTCGGTGACCCGTTCGCCGAGAAACTGCTGATCGAATGCTGTCTGGCGTTGTATGACGCCGAACTGATCTCTGGTATTCAAGATATGGGTGCGGCGGGCATCGCCTGCTCCACTTCAGAACTTGCCTCTGCCGCGTCACTTGGCATGCGGGTCGATCTTGACCTGGTTCCGTTACGTGACAGCACCATGGAGTCATGGGAGATTCTTTGCTCCGAATCACAAGAACGCATGCTGGCGCTTGTGGCACCTGAACATCTTGATGCGGTTCGTGCGGTGGCGGATCGTTGGGGCGTGCATGCTTCGGTGATCGGTGAAGTGACTGACGGCGATGAACTCGTGCTGTTTCGTGACGGCGAACTGATCGCGCAAGTTCCGGCCCGTTCATTGGCCGATGAAGGCCCAACATATGACCGTCCCCAGCACCGTCCCGACTGGCTTGATGACTATGCGGCCATCGATGCCGACACGCTTGACTTAGCGGTCATCGCCAAGGGTGATGTCGCCACGTTCGTTTTACGCTTTTTGGCCTGGCCAACCGTCGCCAGCAAACACTGGGTGTTTGAACAGTACGACCAGTATGTGCAATCTGGCACCATCAGCGGACCGGCCATGGCAGACGCGGGGATTGTCCGCTTGCTCGACACGGTCAAAGGGGTTGCCTGTTCGACGGATGGAAACGGCCGCTGGTGTGCAATTGACCCAGCTGAAGGCACCCGTCGCGTGGTCGCTGAAGCGTTTCGAAACGTTGCCTGCACGGGCGCACGCCCACTAGCCACCACCAACTGTCTCAACTTTGGCAATCCGGAACGCCCAGAAATCATGTGGCAGCTGGCAACTTCCATCAACGCGATGGGCCAAGCCTGCGAGGCGCTTGCCATCCCAGTTACGGGCGGCAACGTGTCGCTGTACAACGAAACATCTGGCGCGGCGATCCATCCGACCCCAGTCATCGGAGTGCTTGGCGTAATTGACGATGTTGCTACGGCAGTGGGCGTAGCGTTTGGTAACGACGGAGATGTCATCGTTCTGCTTGGCCAGCCGACCGCCAACGGGCTTGCGGCAAGCGACCTGCAGCATTTTCTTGACCTGCCCCTTGGCGGCAGACTCGCACCGGTCGATTTTGAAATGGAAGCAGCCATCGCCGAAGTGTTACGTGAAGCTGCCCGCACAGGCCTGATCGAAAGCGCCCACGACGTGGCAAGCGGCGGGTTGCTTGTCACGCTGGTAGAAAGCGCCGTGGCTGGACTGATCGGCTGCGACATTATTCCCCCGGTAGGAGTCAGCCCCGTGCAACTGCTGTTTAGCGAATCTCCCGGCCGAGTCGTCGTATCGCTGCCAGGCCAAAACGTGCCGGCATTGGCATTGCTATGCAAAGACCTTGGTGTGCCGGTGGTTGACATCGGCACGGTCGGTGGCGAGACGGTACAGATCGGCGACATCGTCGAACTGCCGCTGGAGACGATTGAAGACGCGTTTTTGGGTGGGCTCGAACAAGCGTTAAGTCACACAACCACGTCGTCTTAGCCGGTTCATAAAAGCGTCACCGCAACGTCACACAACCCTCTACGCTACGTCTTTTACAAGATCGTAAAGGTTGCCGGTGACAAACAACGGGCGCACCCAAACGGGGGCAAACGAGCATTTCACGGCCCTTTTAGGCATGATCGGTGCCGGCCAGCTAGCACAGATGACACAGCGTGCCGCAATCGACCTTGGGGTGCGTCTTGGCGTGCTCGCCCAAACAGCCGACGATACGGCCGTGTTGGCCGGCGCAACTGCCGTCTATGGGTCGGTTGACGATGTTGAAGCGTTGCGGGCGTTTGCCGGCATCTATCCGGTTGTGACCTTTGATCATGAACTGGTGCCACCAGAGAATCTGGCGGCAGTAACTGATTCCGGGGTGACGTTTCGTCCGTCAGCGGCCGCGTTGAAGTTTGCGCAAGACAAGCTGTATGCCCGAACGACGTTGCAAGCCGCCGGCGTTCCGGTACCGCCGTTCATGGCGCTTGATACCCCTGATGCGGTCGCGGCAGCAATTGAACAGTTCGGGCCGAACTTGGTGGTGAAAGCTGCCCGAGGCGGATATGACGGGCGTGGGGTTATGTTCACGCACGGAGCAGATGAAGCGCAGGCTGCCTGTGCGCATGCTGGCGTGTGGTTTGCTGAACCACGCCTGTCGCTTGCGATGGAAGTTGCGGTGCTGTGTGCCAGGCGCCCGTCAGGTGAGATGGCGACGTATCCGGTGATTGAAACGGTGCAAGACGACGGCATTTTGGTGGAACTGGTCATGCCAGCCCGCCTCGATGATGCCACCATTAAAAAAGCGGTGTCGTTAGCGCACCGCATCATCGACACGATTGATGCAATCGGCACGATTGCGGTGGAACTGTTCATCACGACTGACGGCGACGTCGTGTTGAACGAAGTGGCGTTACGGCCGCACAATTCGGGTCATGCGACGCTTGAAGCGACCGTCACGTCACAGTTTCATAACCATTTGCGGGCCGTACTCGACTGGCCGTTAGGTGACGTGAGCCTCGTTGCGCCGTACGCTGCGACAGTGAATTTGATCGGTGGCGACACGCCTACACGGCTGGGTGAAACACTGCCCGAAGCACTTATCGACGGTCACGTTCATGTTCACTGGTACAACAAAACGTGGCGTCCAGGACGCAAACTTGGACATGTCACTGTTCTTAGTGACACTGCCGACGACGCTTTACAACGGGCACGGGCCGCCGCAGTGATGCTGATGGGTGACGGGTCTTCGGTCAGGAGCAGTCAATGACAGCAGCAACCAATGTTCAGGTCGGTGTCGTGATGGGCAGCGACTCGGACTTTACGGTGATGCGTGGCGCCGTTGAAGTGCTGGCACGCTTTGGCGTGGCCCATGAAGTGCATGTCGTGTCAGCCCACCGGGACACCCACCGGATGCTTGGCTATGGCACCGACGCGGCGAAGCGGGGACTGAAAGTATTGATCGCCGGTGCCGGCGGCGCGGCCCACCTGCCAGGCATGCTGGCCAGCGTCACGTCCCTACCCGTGATTGGCGTGCCAGTCCCATTAAAACATTTCGATGGACTTGATTCGCTGCTTTCAATCGTGTCGATGCCAAGCGGTATCCCGGTTGCAACAGTTGCGGTTGGTGGAGCAACCAACGCAGGCCTGTTGGCGGTGCGGATTCTTGCCACATCGGACCTTGATTTGCGTGCCAAACTCGACGATTACCGTCAAGAACTTACCGACGCGTCACGGACCAAAGACGAACATGTCCAGCAACTCCATCATGAAATGAACGACGCGTGAGGAACCATCCGGTGTCAGGCAACTTAGATACAGCACCTCTTGACCTCACCCGATATGCGGAAGGTCCGGCAGAAGAATGCGGCGTGTTTGGGATCTACGCCCCAGGCGAAGACGTCGCACGCCTCACCTACTTTGCCCTGTATACGTTGCAGCATCGAGGCCAAGAATCGGCCGGTATCGCCGCCAGCGACGGTAGACGTATCACCGTTCACAAAGACATGGGGCTGGTAAATCAGGTGTTCACCGACACAAGCCTTGCTGCCCTCGACGGAGTCGCTGCCGTTGGCCACTGCCGCTATTCGACGACCGGCGTCTCTTCATGGATCAACGCCCAGCCGCAGTATCGTGAACGTGCCGGTGGCGGAGGCCTTGCACTTGGCCACAACGGCAACTTGGTAAACACGCTTCAGTTGGCTGCCGAAGAAGGCGTATCTGCCGCAAACGACTCAGAACTGATGGCAGAAATTTTGGCACGCGACCCTGAACAAGACATGGCTGATGTCATTTTCCGTCACGCTCCACGCTTTGTTGGCGGTGCTTCAGTGGTTGTGATGGAAGGCGAACGAATCCATGCGTTTCGTGACCGCCAAGGAGTGCGGCCGCTTCAAATAGGCCGGCTCGCCAACGGCGGTTGGTGTGTCGCGTCCGAATCGGCAGCACTCGACATTGTTGGGGCCACCCTCGTTCGTGACGTTGCGCCAGGCGAAGTGATATCGATCGACAAATCTGGCCTGTCAAGTAGAACGTTCGCGACGCCTCAACCGGCGTTCTGCCTCTTTGAATGGGTGTATCTGGCACGTCCCGATCATCGCCAAGATGGGGCCAGTGTGATGAGTGTCCGGCGTGAACTTGGTCGTCGTCTTGCTCGTGAAGCACCGGTAGATGCCGACGTAGTAATCCCCGTGCCTGAAGCGGGCCGCGATGCCGCTGCCGGTTATGCGGCCGAATCCGGCATCGAATTTGCTGACGGGCTGGTCAAAAACCGTTATGTCGGACGGACGTTTATTCAGCCGACTCAGACGCTGCGGCAACTTGGCATCCGACTTAAACTCTCACCGGTACGCGAAATGGTCGAAAATCGCAGGCTGGTCGTCGTGGACGATTCGATCGTGCGAGGAAATACGTCACGGCAACTTGTTGCGATGCTGCGAAGTGCGGGCGCCAAAGAAGTGCATCTTCGGATTACGGCACCGCCGATCACCAACCCTTGCTATTACGGCATCGATATGGCCTCGCCGGCTGAACTGATCGGTGCTGACCTTACGGTCGATGAGATCTGCACGTATCTTGGTGCTGATTCGCTGCATTACCTCTCGCTGGATGCGTTGGTCGGTGCGAGTCCATCCACCCGCGAACAGTTGTGCACCGCCTGTTTTACTGGCGATTATCCGGTCCCGATTCCACCAGAGCAAGAACAGTTGAACCAGGCACGATTCGAATTTGGCGAATTGCCGCGCGCCTGACTAAGCGTTAAATGTTGCGATGCTCGTGCCGTACTTCCTTGTGTGGGATTACCTACCGCATACGGGGATGGTTGCCATGCGATGGTGGCGTGCAGCAGGTGCAGTACTGGTTGCTGCAGGGCTGATTGGTGGCGCCAGCATGTTTGCACGTGCCGCCGATCCGTACGGTTCGCTGGTCACGGCCGTCTTCGTGCTGGCACTGTTAACAGGGGCATATCTTCTGGTGATTGTGCTGTTAACCGTACTTACCGCCACGTTTCGATCCCACGTGTTGCCACGGCTGTTGTCGCGTTTCGCACCGGGCCGGTTGAGTCGCCTGATTGCTGGTGCGCTGCTGCTTAGTGGCGTGTCGCCGACTGCAGCTAACAGCGCCATTGAACCTCAATCGAACCTGTCTTTGTTCCCTCTGGAGCTGGCTACCGGGCTTGATGATGACGTGCAGGCGTTGATCGACCGGCTCGGATGGTCGAGCCAAGGACCAACTGACGAGATGCTTTACGCTGTTTCGTCGTACACGGTTGTGACCGGGGATTCGTTTTGGCGCATCGCTGAACGTCACGTTCAGGCGGCAGCAGAGCAAGCAGTTAGCGTCGTGACGGTGCGCACTGTTGCGACGTATTGGTTGGCCCTGATTGAAGCCAATCTTGATGTATTGGTTGAGGCGGGCAATCCGAACCTGTTGCATGTCGGGCAGGTGCTTGAACTGCCCCCATTTGAGGGCAACGGGCTGTCATGACTGACGTGACCCGGCATGATCCGTTTGTCGTGTTGAGTGATGCTGCCATGATTGCTGATGCGAAGGCACAGCGGTTGTATGCGGCTGAGCAGACGTCTCGCGCGATGCAAACGTTGAGGCTGTGTGACCTGTTGGCGTGGTCGCTAGCTGCGGCAGTTCCTGTCACGATGATGACACGCAGCGCCGGTCAGGTGTGCGGCAGAGCCGGGCATGTCGCGGCCCAATTTGTGATGATTGAGGAGACGCATCCGGTCCCACGTATTGTGCTGGTGCCAACCAAAGAAATTGTCACTGTCGCGCTGCAACATCTCACCGTCGAAGATGTGGGTGATCCAGATCCGCTTGATGATGTCACGACCCTGCTGACAATGCTTGAAACCAGTTACCGGGGGGACGCGGTTGAACTGATCCTTACAAACGGGGTGACGTTGTGCGCGCCGGTGCGTGCGTTCGGTGACGATGTGCTGCTGTTGCATGGCACTGCCGAGACGGTGCTGTGTGTCGCAAGCGGGCAGGTGGCGCTGGCAGCTATTCCGCCGCCTCGTCATCCGGACCGTTCGCATACAGGTGACTAAGGGAGCCTGGTTCGATGCGGGCCCCGTCGATAAACGCGTCAATGTCGCTGTCTTTCAAACGAATCACGCGACCAAACTTGTGTGCCGGCACTTGGCCGTCATCGATCAGCCGATACAGAGTGCGGGTGGTAATGCCAAGTTTTTGTGCAGCATCACGGGTACTGACCCAACGGATCGGTTCGCCTGCAGGTGTTGCGCCAGACTCGGCCATCCGCACTCCTTTTATGCTGTGTGCAACTGGCGTATCGTTTCTCACCAAGCATACGCCGTCCGTGGGACACCAGAAGTGAGGTGCCACACGGACGGCATACGGTTGGTTCGTTACGCGGTGATCATTGCCAACACGGCATCGCAATGGTCTTTTGCCATCTGGCGCAACTCTTCGCCCGTGCGATTCTGGATCGGATGAGGCGTGAAGATCACCGCCGGAGTGAACCCGAGCGTTTTTGATTGGGCGGCGGCGGCGGCTTCAAACTCGACGGTTGCAAGAAAACCGCCGGGGATGCCGCGCCGGTCAAGTTCCGTGATGTCATGCAAACTGCATGACGTGCACGAACCTCAATCGGCTAACGCTTCGACCACCACATCGCAGTTTTCCACGATGTCTTGCAGCACCGCATCAGGAGCCCGTTTCGTGTGGGTCGGTTTTGCAACTCGGCGCACACTGTGTCCTCGGTTGGTGAGTTCATCGGCGAGATAGTCGAGAAACTCGGCGCTGCGTTCTTTACCGATCGACAGCAAGGCAATGGTCTTGCCGGTGAGATCGGCTGGTGGTGCGATACGTTCACGCATCACCGGTGCCGCTTCAGCGGTCGGGTCGAGCATGGGCTCGACGGTAGGGGTAATCATCAGTGAATCTCCCGTGTGCTTGGTCGGATTTCGTCGCGAATACGATGAGCCGTCCAGCCGCCAATCACTGCCGACATGCCGCCGCCTAATCCGCCGGCACGGGCGATGAGGAAACTTTCCGGGTGGAACTTTTCAATGATCTCAGGATCCGTTGGTTCGGCACCTTGCGCAATCCCGCCGGCGCCTTTCACCACCAGGTCTCGTGGCCGTTTCAGTGCGTCCCACAGGGCAGACGTAAGACGTTCCCGGTCCCACCCGTGCGATTTCAACAGGGCATAATGGTCAGGGCCGATCACCAGCAGCGCGCCACCGCTTACCGTCTTTGGTGCGCGCGGGTGGGTGACGTTCCACAATGCGACGGCCATCGCCGTGGTGAGTTCTTCTGGAGTGCGGGCCACAGCGTCAAAGAACAGTGACGGACCTTCCCCGTGGAACACGGTGACTGCCGATGTGCCACGTGCAACACCGCGTGATTCGGCCAGTGACACCCACTCTGGGTCGGTTTCGTCTTCGGCAAAACAGAACGTGTACTTGCCGGGGTTTCCGAACACGGCCCGGTCGATTTCTTGGGGTATTCCACCACCGACGTTGCGGACAATCAGTTGCAAAGCACGCCCGATGGTGGCATTGGCCCGGTTGCCTTGACCAAACACGTTGCCCGCCCAGTTCATCCCGATCCGTTTGGTGACTGGCCCGTTGACAACGATCACCGGTCCGGCCGAATGCAGGGTGCACAACAGTCCGTGCATCGAAAAGTTCTCATCCAGCACCGCGTCAATAGCGGCGAGTACAACCGGCATATATTCTGGTTTACAGCCGGCCATCACCGCATTGATCGCGACTTTTTCGATCGTGCATTCGTTTAAGTTTGGCGGGATCAGTCCGACGACGTCTTGAGGGGCACGGTCCGTTCCAGTGAGCATCCGCGCAACCCGCACTGCAGTCGGCGGTACGACCGGTAGACCATCGGACCAGCCGCGGTCATACGCCACTTCAACCGGGTCATCAAGCGGCGACACGTCGATCGTGCGGGCTTTAAGGTCGATGTCGCCACACAGCACTGCGAGCCGTTCAGGCATGCCGGGCTCGACATTCAACGCGCCACAGCCAGGCTGCATCTGCGGCAGGTCCTCTCCAAGGCCATCGATGCCAGTGAGTTGCTGCCATGCGCCCCGTTCCCAGCCTTCAACCCGGCCGGTTTCTTCGCCGTCATCCAACCGGATCACCGTTGGGACCGTATGGACCTTCAACCGGTGCGATTTTTCTAATGTCGTGTCGTGCTCACGCGTTGACACCCCGGCCGGAAACGCCGGATCATCTTGGGTGTAAACAACCAATGACGAGGCCTGATCAAGGGTGGCAAGCAGCGGCTCTACAAGCTCACAGGTAGGACATTCACGTTTCACGACCGCAACATACGTCGACGCCATAAGGGCTCTGCTCCCGATTCGAAAAAGCCTACGACAAGTACTCCCAAAGCCACGCTAGCACGCCTATTTATCATGGCAACAATCGCTTCAAAGCCGGCTAAGGCGGCCGTATCACCCTTTAGAACAAGCGGGGTAAGGATGCGGCTTAGGTCTCGTGTGCAAGTGGCGGCGCCAAACGTCAACGTTCGGATGCTGGTCGGGTTTCTCCTAGTTGCTGTGGCGATCAGTGGCACGTTTATGGCCAACCGGCGCACCAAACCAGTCACGATTGACGTGCTGATTGCACACACTGACGTGGCGTCAGGAACTGCGGTGGGGGCAACCCGAGAGGCATTTACCACCGTTTCACTGCCAGCCGATTCGCCGCTGCTTGATCTGCTGGTAACCGACGCGGTGTTTGACGCCGCCCATGATGCCGTTTTTCTTCGTCCGGTAAGTGAGGGCGAACCGTTGTTAGTAGCAGCCTTGGGAGAGCGTCGACCGGCAGGGACGACGCTGACGTTACTGCTGACACGGGTGGCTGCACTTGATGGGGATGTCTCGGTGGGTGATCGGTTGCGGGTGCTCACCAATAGCTCAGTTGCACCAAACGGCTTTCGTGTGGAGGTTGTGGCGCTACGTCATGTCGGGGCCGGGTTAGGCCGGCAAGAACAGGTTGCCTTGACTGTTCGGGTTGACAACGCAACCCAAGCTGCACGCCTCTTTGGGGCATCCACGAGTGACACGCTGTTGCTTGTGCGTCAAGTGGCGCCGTGATGAGCGACACCCGTCCGCGGCTGATCGCCTATGCACCTGCGCGCTCCCCTTGGTCGGCCCGGTGCGCACGGTGGGCAGCCGATGCACGCATTCCGTTTGCGTACCTGCGCTGTGTGACGTTGAGCGCACTGGTAGACGAACTGGTCCAAGGAAAGCCACATGCCATACTGGTTGACGCCCGGGCATGCACGCAGCAGGTGGTCGCTGCCGCGATTGATGCCAGGGTGCCGCTGATCGGTGTGGGCGGTGATGTTGATGAGACGATGGTCAACCTTTCGGAGACGTTTCGTCGAGAAGAGCTGTTGCATCTGCTGGTGTCGCTCCAACATGAGGTAACGCCGCTACCGATAGTCGACACTCAGTCGCCTTGTGTGCGGCGTCGTGTGGTTGCGGTGATCGGCTCTGGGGGTGCAGGTACCTCGACGGTTGCAGGGTTATTGGCTCAAGGATTGAGCGGAGCGGGCGAACCGGTGCTGTTGGCTGACTTGTGTCGTAACGCGTCGCAAGCGGTACTGCATGACGTCAAACATCAAATTGATGGAGTGATGGAAATGGCGGCTGTAGCTGACCATGCCAAAGCGGACGGTGACAGGAAGTATCTCCCGTTGGTGGAGGTTGCCGAGCGTGGCTATGACCTGGTGCTTGGGATGCGTCAGCCGTTGCAGTGGGTGTCGTTACGGGGAGATCGTGCGAACCGGGTGATTGCCACATTGCGTGACGGTGACGGCTGGCTCGTATGTGACGTCGATGCGGATTTGGACACCCAACAGGACACCGGTTCGGTTGGGGTTGGAGATAGGCACAGGTTTACCACTGATGTACTGGCTTACGCCGATGTGGTTGTGTTGGTGGCTGACGCGTCGCTGATGGGGGTCTTTCGTGGCGTGGAATTGTGTGCGGCGGTGGTTCAGGCGTGCAGAGACACCGTACCGATTGTGGCGGTGATCAATCGTGCGAGAAAAGGTGCTGCGTTTCGTCGGGCAGCACGGTTTACGGCTGCTTTTGAGGCGCTGGCATTAACCCAAAAACGTGTGCCTCAACTGGTGTCGGTGGTTTCCGTGCCCGTGTTTGGTGCGGATCAATGTCATCTGGCGGTTACCTCGTTTCCGACCCAGGTTGTTGCGACACTGAGTGAGTCGGTGGTTGCGGTCATGGCAGGTGAACGATGAACGACGCGCTTTCACCGGTCGCTTTAGTCGAAGACGGTGTGTTGACGGCAGCTGCTCTAGAGCAGCTGGATGTCGCTACCGACACGGATCGTGAACGCCTCAAAACGATTATCCAACACTGTGCTGAACAGGTGAACGGACAGTTGAACCATCCGGTGCCGCTGACGCTGCTGGTCGAGACGGTGGAACGAAACCTTTGCGGCTACGGCCCGCTTGAACCGTTGCTGAATGACTCGGACGTGTGGGAAATTATGGTGAACGCGCCAGACGAAATTTTTGTGAAACGTCACCGTGGGCCATCTGGCTACCACTCGGACACGTTCCATGACGATCAACATGTGGAACGGACGTTGACGCGTATTTTGACGCGTACCTCTGGAAGCCAACGGGTGCTTGATCCGTCTCTTGGGCTGCAAGACGCTCAACTTGATGACGGCTCCCGCATGCACATTGTGTATCCGCAGATCGGCAAAGCACGCCATTATCTGGTGAATATCCGCCGTTTCACCGGAGTTTCGTTTGCCACGGTGGATGAATTGATGGCCCACCAGATGCTCACGGCTGAGGCTGCACGATGGCTCAAAGATGCGGTGCAGCAGCGTTCAAGCATGCTGATTGCCGGTGAACCTGGTGCGGGCAAAACGACGTTGCTTGGCTGTCTGGCTGCAGAGATTGATCCTACGTTGCGGGTCGTCACGGCCGAAGACGTGTTCGAACTCGACATTCCTCACCCAAACGTTGCGGCCATGCAGACCCGTCCCGAACGGGCCGATCAGCCAGCGGTCGATCTGCGCCGTCTCGTTGCCGGCTTTCTTCGGATGGCTCCTGACGTTGTCATCGTCGGTGAGGTGCGGGACCGTGAAGCGTTACCGTTGCTGTTGGCCTTGTCATCTGGTGTTACCGGTTACGCGACGATCCATGCCGCATCGGCACGTCAAGCGTTAAACCGTCTGCGGTTTCTTGCCCAACTATCACACAATGCTGCGCAAGTTTCGGCGTCCACCCTTGACGTGCTGGTCGGCGAGTCCGTCGATGCTGTTGTGCACTGTGTTCGAACCCCCCAGGGACCGCGGGTGAACGAAATCGCAGCAGTCACCCGACCTTGCGACGGCGGTGAGGCAGTCGTTGCCCTGGTGTTTGTTCGTAACCGCCACGATCATTTAGTGCGCGTGCCTGTTGACATTGGCGCTGACGGGCGGTCTTACGATGTCTGACGCAGGTGCGTTTCTGCTCGCAGTTGTATCTGGCTTTGGGATGCTGCTGCTCGTGTTAGAACCATCAGCCGCGCTGCCGGCCGCGTTGCGACAGCGAAAATCTGCTCCACGCGGGGCATTCAGACAGGTGTTTCTGACCGCCAGTGTGTTGGCGGTCCTTAGTGCTATGGCAGCTGCGAGCATATTTGGGTTTGGGCCGGTCGCACTGTTGGCGGCGATGCTTGGTGCCGGTGGTGGCACTGCGGCGTCGAAGCGGATGGGTGAGCAGCAAAATCGGCTGCTGCGTGACACGTGGCCACAACTCTTAGACACAGTACGGGTCGATTTGACGTTAACTCAGGTGCCGTTAGGCGACGCACTGTTTGGTGCCGCACGCCGGTTGCCGCGGCCGTTAAGCAGTCGTTTTGTGCGAGCTGAACGAGAATGGGTGAACAGCGTCGATCTTTCCCGGGCGTTGGCGGTACTGGCAAGTGACTGTGATGATCCGTTCACAGATGTCGTGTGTGAGTCCCTGCGGACAATCGCGCAGGTGTCGGCACGACAGATGAACCGCCGGCTGCATGATGTAGCAACTGACCTTCGGATCACGGTGCGTTATGCGCATGATGCGCAAGCAACACTGGCGGGCGCCCGATTTGCTCGCCGTTTTGTGGTGATCGTGCCGGTCGTGATGGCGCTTGTTGGGGTGTGGGTCGGGGAGGGACGTGCGGCTTATCAGACCCCAACCGGACAGGTTGTTGGCGGAATCGCGCTGCTTGTGATGTTGGCCTGCTGGTGGTGGGCGGGTCGACTGCTGAAACTGCCTGAACCGCCCCGTGTGTTTGCAACAAAGAGTTTGCAAACATGAACGCCGGGGCTGTGACGAGTGTTGCGTTGCTGTGGGTTGCCGCAGGAGTGAGCCTCGCTGGGGTCGTTAAAGCGCCGATGACGCTACGGCGCAGGCTTGCACCGTTTGTGTCGGCAGGGCTCACACCAACTGAACGGCTTGCGTCAACGGGCACACTCAACATGTGGTTGGCTTTCTCGCTGCGACGCTTGGTGATGCGGATCGGGTCAGAAACGGTTCTTAACGCTCGTTTGGAACGTGCAGGCATACCGGTGACGGCGGTGGCGTTTCGTACGACACAGGCCGTCGTCGGGTTTGCAGCGCTGGTGGTGGCAGCAGTCGTCACGGTGGTGGTTACGCTGCCCGCTGCCGTGGTGTTTGGTTTGCTAGCGGGGTTGCCGTTGGTTGCGGTGTGGGGATGCGAACAGGTACTCGCGGTGCTACTTCGCCAACGCACGGACCTGGTGGTGCGTGAATTGCCGCTAGTTATCGAACAGTTGGCTGAAGTGATGAAAAACGGCGTTGGTGTCGCTGAAGCGTGCGCCCAGGTGGCGGTGCATACGCACAGTGTTGTGGCTGGCGATCTTGGGCGCATAGCGCGCGAAATCGCTCATGGGGTACGTGACGAAGTTGCGTTACAGGCCTTTGCCGATCGGCATGATATTGAGGCGATTCACCGCATTGTTGCGGTGCTTGATGCCCATAGGCATGCGGCCGATCTGGGCGGGTTGCTGGCAGAGCAGGTACGTGAGTTGCGTTTATCGGCCCATCGTGAGCTGTTGGCATTGATGCAGCAGCGTGAACAGCAGGTGTGGATTCCCGTGACGGTTGCAACCCTGGTGCCGGGTGTGCTGTTGCTCGGAGTGCCGTTTGTTTACACGCTTGGGGTAGTGCTGGGATGACACCGTCTGGCTGTTGAGCGTTCTTGTCTTGACCGCCTAGGACAGGGTGCTACGTTGCTATTTGCCGTTGGGAGACGGTATTCACCGCTTGGGATGTCTGCGCGTCGTGCGCCGATAGGGCGGTTCACCTAGGTTATGACCATCCAGGGGAGGCAATGATGGCAACGGCATTTCTGCCTGAAACGAAAAAAGATCAAAAGCAGGACATCGCGGTGATCGACTGTGATGTGCACCCAAACTTCCGTGATGGACTCAATGACCTGTCGCCTTACCTCACGCCTGAGTATCGGCGCCGGACAGGCGTTGGTGCGGCGGATGCCTGGTCGAAGAATGTGGCGGCGTCACATTTCAGCTTGCCAACCAACGTGATGTACATCCATCCGGCGGGTGCGTTGCGTCGTGACACGTGGAGTGACGGCACTACCCCTGCGTCAAACCCGGAGTTGGTCGCAAAGCAGCTGCTTGACGGCTACAACATTGACCGGG
>JBBDST010000043.1:0-25642 GCA_040904765.1 Nitriliruptoraceae bacterium | reverse complement strand
AAGCTGGCGTGCACTGCACAGCGTTCGCGCAGCGCGTCGAAAGAATACTCGCTCGCGCGCTTTGTGGCGAACCGAGATGCAATCTCATATCCAAGTGGCATACGGTTAGGTTCACAACAAGTCCCTAACAGCTGCAGGGAATACAACGAAACGGGTGTCGTTTGTGGAGCAGACAGTCGAAATAACTCAAGTTGGTGACCGGCAAAGCATCGACGCTGTGCTGCGTTTGATCCAACCGGCAGATGACAGTTTTGGCCTCACACTCGTGGACGAAGCAGAGATTGTGGCGCTCACTGCCGCGGCACGCTCAGGCGAGCTGCCACGTGATGGCCTGAGCCGTCTTATTTTTCGTAGCAACGGTCAACTGGTCGGGTATGTCGCGTACAACTCAAGCAGCGGCGATTTGGCGGCAAGTAGCCCGCATCTTGACGCGTGCCTGGCTCAGTTGGCATCCGTTGACAAGGCACCAACGCGTGTGTGGATTCGTGGTGTTGCGCCCGGCGATTGGCAGTCTTTAGCGACTTATGGGACGGTGGCCCGCCGATTGGCTGTCTGTGCCCGGACGCTACCGGTAGCTGCCAGCAGCCAAATTGGACGTGACGATGTGACGGTGCGGGCGTTTGTCGCCGGCCAAGATGATGCCAGAGTGGTTGCTGTCTTGGCGCGCGCCTACGCGGGTACGCCCGATGGCACGTGGGATGAAGAACAGTTTGCCAAGCGTCAGAACTATCCGTGGTTTCGTACCAGCGATTTGTTGCTCGCAGAAGATGCCGATGGCACAGTGCTTGGACTGCACTGGCTCAAACGCCGTGACGCCACAACCGGCGAGGTGTACAACTTGGCAGTTGATCCGGCTCATGCCGGTCGGGGCATAGGCGCATTGTTACTTGCTAAGGGACTTGAGCATCTGTATGCCAATGGGCTCACTCAAGTGGTGCTATGGGTGGACGCAGACAATCATCCGGCTGTGACGCTTTACACCGGCGCAGGTTTTGTGGTGCACACGCTCGATGTAGAACTGGAGTTGGCGAAACCTTAAGCCGTGCCGTCGGCGTCTTCAGAACCGCGAGTTGTGCGGGTGCCTGGCGGGACCAGCTTGTAGCCGACGCCGCGAACGGTGACAATCATCTGTTCAAACTCGGGCCCAAGTTTTGCCCTGAGACGGCGGATATGAACGTCGACGGTGCGCGATCCACCAAAATAGTCATACCCCCAGACATCATGCAGCAGTACTTCGCGGGTAAAGACACGGTTGGGTGCGTTGGCAAGCGCCCGTAATAATTCGAACTCTTTATAGGTGAGGTCGAGCGGTTCATGACCCAGTTTCACCTGATAGCTCTCTTCATCAATAGAGAGTTCGCCGATGCGTGCTGCGCGTTGCGGATGCATGAGGGCTGCACGTTCGCGCGCGAGACGCAGGCGAGTTTCAAGTTCGGCAGGTTGTGCGTTGGGTGAGATGAAATCGTCAAACCCCCAAGATGCTTTCAACGCAGCCAAAGCACCGTCAGGCATGATGACAATCACTGGCACGTTCGCGTCGTTGGCTGAGGCGATTCGTGCGGTAGCTGACGCTTCGCGGAGATCCTGAGTCGCGTCAATGAGGAGCACTTCGATGCCAGAGAGCGTCAACACCGCGCCTGCGTCAAGCGGCACACGGTCAATCGAGTGGTCCAGATACTCCAAAGCGGGTAGCAGTGCGGTGTCTGTCGCAGGGCGCAGCGTAAGGAGTCGCAGGTGCATGAGGCGGCTCCGTTTCTCTTCGCTCTGTGAACAACAAACTAGCCTGTACACCGTTGGCTGGGGCAATGAGCCCTACCGTTGCCGGGCTAGACGATCACCACAGTCATGTTTACACTGTTTACACTGTGCATGGGTCGTTGGAGGGTTACGCCCGCGACACTGCGCCCAGTGCGAATGACTGGACAGCAGAGTTATGGCAGGATCATCCCCATTGGGCGCGCGTGCCGAAGCGCTCGCTGATGATCCAATCCAACGCGCCCTCTCCTCACCAACCCGTGCAGCCATGTATCAACGGATGCGTACGCTCAATACTGCCGTGACCGCCCAGGCAATGGCTGAACTTTTTGGCGTACACACCAACGTTGCCCGCGATCATCTGGATCAGCTGGCGGCAGCAGGACTGGCCATTATCGGCATGCGGAAAAATCCGCGAGGAGGCCGACCCGCCAAAACGTATGTTGCCCGCACACAATTACTGGCAGAAAACACCGCCCAGGTGCCCGAAGGCACAAAGTTGGCCGTCCACTCGGTGGTGCAACTCATTGCCGGACTGAGCGAGTATCGGGACAAGTTGGCTCTGCTAGCCGAAGAACAAGGCAAACGGCTCGTTCAAGCCGTTGCCGGCCGGGCCGACACGCGCAGTTTCACCGCCGCAACAATCGTTGCCATGGAAGGCTTAACACAGGCGTTTTCTGAAGTGCATGCCGAACCAGTCGATGACGGCAAAGTGCTCATCCGCGGCCTTGACGTTGCGTTACGACTGATCGGCGACGTCGATGGCCAGATCGCCGACGCGGTGATCACCGGCTTTGTCCGTGGTGCCTTTTTTGCTGCCGGCGCGCCGGTGACTGTCAATTCGCGCTCTGGTGTTGCTAACGTCACCCTAGATGATGCCGGGGTTGGCAGTTTGCCGTCAGCCGAACGCACGCTTGACGTGCGGCACGAAACTTTCACGCGCGGCGTAGTCCAGGCAAAAGAGACCATCGCGATGCTCACTCCAGGCCAACATCTTGAGATTCTTACGGCCGGCCAAGGGGGCCCAGCAGCGTTTGCTCAGTGGGCAGACCGCGAAGGCCACCAGGTAGTTGACGTTGCCCGGGTTCTCGATACGCGCGGGCGTACTGGTGTACGCATTTTGCTGCGTAAAGCCACCGGCCGCTGACAAGGTCATACCCTGTCGGTAAACGCCTCGGCGGCCAAAGGAGTGAGCGCGTGTCTAGTACGCCACCGCAAGGTCCTGTTGCGCTATTTCAGCGTGAGCATGATGTCATCGAGGTCAGCGGCACTGACCGTCTGAACTATCTCAACGACGTCACCACCCAACAGTTCGCGGACAATATGACAGGAATACGCACCAACGCGCTGGTTCTTGACGGCGCCGGAGTCGTGCAGGCTGCATTTGGGGTTGCCGTTTTGGCTGACCGGTTGCTGCTGTTGTCACCACACCAAGACGTCACCACTTACATCCTTGACGTACTGGCACAACGTACCTTTCTGCTTGACGTCCGCTTCGCCCAAACCAACCTTGCCGTATGGGAATTACGTGGCGATGAGTTTGAAGACATCGCACGGCAAGCCAACGTGTTCGCACCCCAAGGCACCGTACGCCCAAGTGGCACCGAACTCGTTGTGTGCGGCGTACCGTCTGGCGTCGAATTGATTGGCGATACGAACGCATTAGCAACAATTCAGACGGTGCTCACCGACGACGGTGTGCCACAAGGCACAGACACCGACTATGAGGAGCGGCGGATCTGTCGCGGTGAACCGGCGTTTGGCCGCGAAATTGTCCGACCTCACCTGCCTGAAGAAGTCGGTATTTTGCCATCACACGTACACCTATCCAAAGGGTGCTATCCGGGCCAAGAAGCGGTTGCACGCATGTGGATGCTCGGCCGACCACGGCGCCGACTGGCCCTTTTGTCTCTGCCACAAAACACGCCCACAGGTGTTTTCTGTGGAAGCGGGCGTGACACCGTCGAGCTTACAAGTGCGGCCACGACTCATCCGTATGCGCTCGCGTTCGTACCTGAAGCCACCACGGTCTCGGAGACGTTCACCAACGACACAGGCCAAACGGCAACAGTGCTGCGACTTGTCGGCGCTGATGCGTCACCGGTCGGCCACGACCCTGCGATAACTCGCCGCAGGGATCGCCGCTAACGCTCGCCTGCAACTAGGCCTCTAACGCTTTGATGGCCTCAAGCACATCGTCAGCGTGTTCTTTTGGCTTCACGTCTGTCCACACGTTTGCGATGGTGCCCTCGGCGTCAATCAGATAGGTGGTGCGCAAAACGGCGTAGTACTCCTTGCCATACATCTGCTTTAAACCCCACACGCCATACGCGTCAACGACGGTGCGGTCGGGATCGGCCAGCAGACGGTGAGGCAAGTCAAATTTTTGTGCGAATGCTTTGTGGCTGGCCACATCATCTGGTGACAGTCCGAACACGTGGGCGCCGGCTTGGCGAAAATCGGCCCACTGGTCCCGGATCCCGCAAGCTTGTGTGGTGCAACCCGGCGTGTCATCTTTGGGATAGAAGTACAGCACGACCGGTGTGCCGCGTAACGCCTCAAGCGACACGGTCTCACCGTCTTGATCGTCCAAAGTGAAGACGGGGGCTTTGGCACCAACTTCAAGCATGACAGGTCCTTTCACAGCACATACTGTGTGATACGGCTTTTTTGGGCGCAGCCGCGCGGGGCGTTTGACCGAAAAGGTAGACCGTGGCGAGAGGATCTGCAGATGAAACGCCATGCGCTACGACTCGGCGACGAATTGCGGCGGTTGCGCACAGGTCACGGCTTGTCCTTAAGAGCCCTGGCCGCCCAAGCGGGCATCAGTAATCCGTACCTGTCACAGATCGAACGGGGCGAAAAAACACCCTCGCCGCGGATTCTTAAAGCTCTCGCCGGGCCTCTTGGCGTCACCGAACAACATCTTCTGGTACTCGCTGGCGTAATCCCACCAACACCGGTCGGAACGCAGGCAGTGATTGCAAGCGATGGCCAACTTACCCACGTGCAACGCGACGCCTTGCTGGCGGTGTACAGCGCCTTCGTTGCTGCCAACAACACGTGATGCGGCGGGTAAGAACAGTAGGCTTGCAAACATCGCCGGCATCGACACGCCGACGACTAAGCCGCCAACAAATGAGGACAGAGTGATCGAGCTGCGTACCCACGAGGGTCGCCTTGACGACGCTTTGCTCACTGAGTGGGCCCTGTTGTGTGACGACGATCCAACCGCGACCGTGTTTCACACGCCCCGCTTTCTTGAAGCATGGCAAGACGTGTTTGGTGTCAACATCCCAACCCGCGTACACACATTTCACGTCGATGGTCGTCTCGTTGGTGTGATCTCTGACGCGAATGATGTCGAAAACGGGCCGTCTGGACCGCTCGAAATTCGCCGCTTTCAAGGTGGCGTCGACGTGACAGACTACCTCGGACCGGTGTGTCGCCCAGAATATCGGCCAGATGTGTTGGAAGCCTACGTGGCACACCTAGTTGCCGATGTGGACTGGGACGAATTTGTCGGCAACAATCTTGCCGTAGGTACCGGCGTAGTGGACGGATTGCGACAAGCAATCCGTACCAACGGGCTGCATATCATTGACGACGACATCGACGGGGTATGCCCCATCGTCGATATCAGCAAAGGCTTTGACGCATATCTGGCATCCTTACCAGGACGGCAACGGCAAGAACTGCTACGAAAGTCCCGCAAACTCGCGCGCGATTTGGGTGAAATTCGTATCGAAGAAGTTTCCGCTGAGCAGTTCCCCGCCCGGCTGGATGCGTTCATTCAGATGGCAATTGACAGTCACCTTGACAAGGCACGGTTTTTCAAACGGCCTGGCAACACCGACTTTTTTGCGCGCCTCGGTGAACTGTTCGCCGCCGACCGCACTCTTCGCCTCCATGAACTGCATGTCGGGGATGTACCTGCCGCGGCCACCTTGTCATTTGTGCACAACGGCGTATGGGGGCTGTACAACTCGGCGTACGCCCCAAACCTCGAGGCCTACGGTCCGGGGGTGGTGCTGATCACCTTCCTTATTGAAGAAGCTGCCAAAGAGCAATGTCGCACGTTCGACCTGTTACGAGGCGACGAGGCGTACAAGTATCGCTTCGGTGCGACCGATCAAGTGCTCCAACGGCTCGCGTTTAGCCGCGAGCAACCGTCATGACCCGCAATGTCAAACGGGTCGCGTTGCTTGCCGTACACACCTCGCCGATTGATGTGCCTGGTACCGGCGATGGCGGCGGCTTAAACGTGTATGTCCGGCAAGCCGCATCACGACTGGCGCGCCATGGCGTCGCGGTTGACATCTACACCCGCCGTCGTTCTGCCACACAACCGCCAACAGCCACCATCGACTCCGGTGTCGAGCTGCACCACCTGCCCGTTGGGCCCGCAACAACACTGACCCGCAGCGAACTTTTTGACCTGCTGCCGGCATTTACCCAAGCTGTGTCTGAACGGCTGAGCAGTAACGGGACGGAACTGGTCCATTCGCAGTACTGGTTGGCAGGGGTCGTAGCAACCGAACTGCGCGCCAACCTACGTCTTCCGTTCGTACACACATTCCACACGCTTGGGGTGTTAAAAAACGCGACGCTGGCCCCAACCGACACGCCAGAACCCTACGTACGGCTCGCTGCTGAACGAGAAATCTGTCGCTACGCCGACCGGCTATTGGTACTCACCTGCGGCGAAGCCCGCCTTTTGCATCAAGCACACGGGGTGACCGGCGCACGAATCGACGTTGTGCCTGCCGGGGTCGACCAGCAACGTTTCTCGCCTCCAGCGATCCACCGCCAAGCGCCGCGCAAGCACGCGCCTAAACTCCTGTTTGTGGGCCGCCTGCAACCCCTAAAAGGCCCCGACATTGCGATCCGCACATTGGCTGAACTGCGACGCACAATCCCTGATGCGACCTTAACCATCGTCGGCGGCGTATCAGGCAACGGTGACGGCGTCACTGGACCTGCCGAACTGGTTGCGCTCGCACAACGCCTTTTGATTGCTGATGCAGTCACGGTTGTCGACGCCGTCCCACAAGCCGCGTTGGCCGCGTTCTACCGTGACGCCGATCTGGTACTGACGCCGTCTCGCAGCGAAACGTTTGGGCTCGTGGCCCTCGAAGCGCAAGCCTGTGGTACCCCCGTGGTCGCAGCCGCTGTGGCAGGACTGCAAGCCGTTGTTGGATCGGCTGGCGCGCTTGTCGACGGGCATGACCCGTTCGACCACGCTGCCGCAGCGCGAGCCCTCTTGACCGACACAAAGCGTTGGTGGGCCGCCTCGCAGGCTGGCATCGCCGCCGCCGACCGTTCAACTTGGGATCACACCGCTGAACGACTGCTGCGCAGTTACACATCCGTGCTGGCAAGCCCATTTGTCACCTCTGGAGTGCTTGCCGGTTGACGCAAAGGCGCGACATGGAAAACGACGCACTAACAGCAAAATGGCATGATGCTTTGCCTCAAGCGGTCGCGGCGTTGGAACTGTCGGTTGTTGCCGTGTCTGAAGCGACATGGATGACGGTGCTGGAAGGCGTCCACAAACGAACGTTGCCAGTGAATCTTGCCGTGAAAGAACGCTCGCTGGTGGTAACCGCGTTTTTGTCCGCTGCACCTGACGAAAACCACGAAGAGGTGTATCGCCTCCTGTTAAATCGCAATCAACACGCCACGCTGGTGCATTACGCCGTTGACGACACAGGCCAACTGGTGATTGTTGGACGGATCCCACTTCTTGTGCTCGAAGAGCACGGCATGGACGCCGTGTTTGGGGCCGTGCTGGCACTTGCCGACGACGTGTTTCCGGCGGTACTTTCACGCGGTTTTGCCAGTTACATCGCAACCGAGCAGCAATGGCGCGAACAGGCCGGACTGCCGCCCAATCCGATCCGAGGCGATCTGGGATAAGCCTGCACTGGCTGGCGGTGAGCGGGCGTAGGCTTAAAAGGACGTGTGAAGAGGACACCAACTGTGAATGACACTCTGGCGGTAATCGGTGCAGGCAACATGGGCGAAGCGATCATCGCAGGGATGCTTGCCGCCGGACGGATTGATGCCAAACGGGTGGTGTGCGCCGATCAGTCCCCACAACGACTTGCGGTAATGACCAGCCGTTACGGAGTTCAGTCGGCTCCAACAATCGATGCGATCCGTACCGCAGAAGTGGTGCTGCTGGCGGTGAAGCCGCAGAACCTCACCGAAGTGTTGGATGAAACGGCGGCAGCATTTCGTGACGGGCAGACGGTTGTCACGATCGTTGCAGGCATACCAACACAGATCTATAGCGAGGCGATCCCAGCCGCCGTGTCGGTCGTGCGGGCGATGCCCAACACGCCTGCACAACTTGGGGTGGGCGTTACCGCCCTTGCGAAAGGCAACGGCGCAACAGACGCATCCATGCGGGCAGCTCAAGAGATTTTTGCCAGTGTCGGCGCCGTCGTCGAAGTTGATGAAAAGGATTTAGACGCGGTCACCGCCGTGTCAGGTTCAGGCCCGGCTTACGTCTTTTTGTTTGCTGAAGCGTTGATTGACGCAGGAATTGCCGCCGGACTTGATGCTAAAACGGCACGTTTGCTGGCCATCGAAACCCTGTATGGCAGCGGGGTGATGCTGCGAGATGCCGGCCGCGACCCAAGTGAATTGCGTGAGATGGTGAGTTCGCCCGGTGGGACGACCGTTGCCGCGTTGACGTCATTTGCGAACGACGGTTTTCGTGAGATGGTGGCTGGAGCTGTTGCTGCCGCTAAACGCCGTGCCGAGGAACTTGCCACTGAAACCAAGTGAGGTTCCGTGTCCGTTTGTACCGCTATCCGTAGGCCTGCCAGAGTTGAACTGCTGTCGCCACAGTAAGGGCAACAAGAATTGCGGTGAGCATGATGGTTGTTCCAAGTCGCATCAGTGCATCCTTTGAGCGAAGAACGGTTCACCTGCGGCAGTTGGTCAGTGGCAACAATAAGGTGACACTCTGCGGCTCGTTGAGATAGCGCTACGTCGTTGGTAGTCGGCCTAACTCGGTCTCTCAGTCACTCAGAGAGAATAACGGCGAACTAACGGATCGTCGCATCGAAAGGCCAAATCATAAAGCCAACATAAACGCCGTTTGATCACACGGCTACGTGCAGCGCCAAAGCCGTGATTTACACTAATCGAGTTCATTGGCATATCGCAACACCACTGCCAGCGTGCAGAAGGGGAACACAGGTGTTAGCCCAACTGATGGCGGCCATCGCAACAGTCGTTGGCGCAGTGTTCGCTACGAGCCTGCTTGTTCGCTATCGCCGCGGAGGACGCAGCCAACCTGCACAACTCGTGTGGGGTGTGGCTCTCGTCATGTTCTCCGTTGCTTCGTTGGCACTGTTCACCGGTGCTATCGGTGGCTGGACCCCCACCGAATTTCGGGTGTTCTACCTCTTTGGTGGCGTACTCAACGTCCCCTGGCTGGCATTAGGAAGCCTGATTGTGAACGTCCGTTCGCTTACGGTCACCCGTCTTACTGGCGCCGTGCTTGCAGTGGTTGCATTGTTCGTCGTGCTCTCCACCTTGCGGGCAGACGAAACCGAACTATGGCTCCCCTCGGCAGCGCTGTCTGTCGTGTGGGCACTTATTCTCATCGTTGGCCACCGCCAGTTTGTTCTTCGTGCTGCCACCGCCGTGCTTGTTGTCTATTCGGTGATCGCTACGGTCGTGGTGGCCCGTGCAACCTTTGTACTGCCGGTCCCCGTAACCGGACTGCCAGAAGGAGCCGAACTGTTTTTTCCCGTCGTCCGCGGATACGCCGTTGGTGGCAACAGTGTCGGCGCGGTGGTGGTCATTATCTCGGCACTGATTGCTTCGGCAGCGATGGTGTGGCGGCGACCAGACCGCGCAGCGGATCGGCTTATTTTCGCCGACGTGCGCCAAGGAGGCTTTGCTGAAGCGATCGCCCGTTGGGTGTTTCGTGGCCGCACCGGCGACGGCAGCACACGGGCCCATCTTGTCCGCGGCAACCTTATGATCGCAGGCGGGGTCGGTCTTGCTGCCGCCGGAGGTGTCCTGTCATTTCTTGGCGACACGGTCGGCCATGCGGTGGCGTTTACGGTGGGAGTGATCGTGATGTATGGAGGATTCATCCGAACGACCCGACCGTTAGCCACCACCTGATGAGACGTCAACGCCGCCAGTCGATCGCAGTCGTGTTGTATACGCGCTACAACTGCGACCTGTGCGACCAAGCAGATGAGCTGATTGTGCGTGAAGCACGCGGCTGCACATACAGGATCATCGATATTGACGGTGACGATGAACTGGTCAAGCGTTACGGGATCCGCATTCCGGTAGTGAGTGTTAACGGCCAAGACGTTGCCGAAGGCGCGCTTGCCCTTGGCGTAGTACGGGCCGCAGTACGGGCCGCTGTGCGCACCCAACGATCGCCCGACACGAAACCTGGTGCGCCACGTTGGCGTTTTTGGGCATAGGCTCGTAAACACATCATGGCCGCCAGCAGGCCAACCGAGCATCGATCGAAAGAAGACGCAGTGGGCGACGCGCGCCATATTCCGGCCGTCACAGTCTCACGGCTTCCGGTGTATCTGCAGGCGTTGCACGACGCGGCTCAACGCAAAGTCACGACAGTGTCGAGTAATGATCTGGCTGAAGCAGCCGGCGTGAACTCTGCCAAAGTGCGTAAAGACCTGTCGTATCTTGGCAGTCACGGCACTCGCGGTATCGGTTATGCGGTCGATGAACTGACCCGCGAAATTTCGCTGGTGCTCGGATTAGTCACCGAACGTGCCGTGGTGATTGTGGGTGCCGGCAATCTTGGTCGCGCTTTGGCTAGCTACGACGGTTTTACGCGCCGTGGCTTTGTTTTGACCGCGATTGTCGACAACGATCCTGACGTGATCGGCATGTATGTTGGAGATCTGCGCGTAGAACCCTTTACGCAACTGCCACAGATTGTACGTGACCGGTCGGTTGAAATTGCCGTTGTCGCCGTACCTGCGCATGTTGCCCAAGAAGTCGCTCAGGCGGCATGCCGGGCGGGGGTCACTGCTTTGTTGAACTTTGCGCCGACCTATCTCAGTGTGGATCCGTCAGTTTCAGTGCGAACAGTCGATTTCTCATCTGAACTGCAAATCTTGTCGTTTTATGCCCAACGGGCAAACGCGGCCGCGTTATGACCAACCAAGTCTGGCAGCCTTCCGTGCGAGTCAGCTGTGCCGATGACTGTTGGCTTCGTCTCAAGGCAGAGCATGTCACGACTTCAATCGGCGGCATCCTTTTGGATGCGGGAGCCGGTGATGACATAACCGCAGGTAACGCCGATTTGCTGGTGGTTGCCGGGACAGCAGCAAACCCTATGGATGACGAACAGTTTATGCGCGCAGCCGTGCTTGAACGAACCGATCCACGGGAAGGCCTTGTTACCCGAACAGGTGGATCGCTTGTCGATGTGACCCGTCAGCGCACCGCCACCGTGTTGGTAGTTGCGGCAAGCACCCGTGTGCAACTGGCACAGCGCGCCCCAGATATCACCGTGTTGCCGGTCGCCTCGGCTGAAGCTGCGTTGCGCGCAGTCCAACACGGCGAAGTTGCCGCGTTGATCGCACCGATCCCTTGGTTGCGAGCCAACAGTGCTCTGGCGCCAGGCCTTGCAGTACGTCCGTTGGAACACGGTGAAATTTTGCATGCGGCTGGCAGCGGTATCGCGTCGTTGTTGTGTCGACGCACTGACGCCCGCACCCGCAAAGCGGTAGCCGTGCTCGATAACGCGCAGTCACGTGCCGCGTTAACGGCCGAACGAGAGTTACAGTTTCACGTCACCGGTGATCAGGCCGACACCGACATGTATGTTGCCGGACATGCCGAAATGCGGCGGACTGCAAATGGTGATGAGCGACTCGTTCTGCTCGGATTGCTCCTCACCCAAGGGGGTTATGGTCCCTACCGGGCATCGCATGAGGTCGGTTCGGCGGACGCGACCGTGCTTGGTCGGGCTATGGCGGCGACCTTGTTGGCGCAGTATCAACAGGCACATGATCGCAGAACTTCATCGCAGCACAGTCATTCGACCGCGAACCGGGGACACTGACCGCTATGGCTGTATCGATCCTTACTGACATTTGGCAGATTCTTCGCAATACCCAACGGCGTTATGTCGCTGACGCCGGTGATCCGTTCGCTGCAGCGATTGGTTTTTTCGGGTTTCTGTCCCTGCTGCCACTGCTTATCTTGGCGGTGTCAGTGTCTGGCTTCGTGTTGGACGACACGGAACGCCAAGAGCAGGTAGTGACGTTTGTTTTAGAACAGATTCCCGGTTTTGAAGAAGCGCTCGAAAGTGAGGGTGAAGCAACGCTGGTTTCCGAACTGCTCGCTCAGGTGGTTGAACAACGTGGCCGTATCGGTCTCGTTGGTGGTGTGCTGCTCTTGCTATCGGGACTACGTGTCGTGGCGACTGCAAGTGCTGCCACGCGAGTGGTGTTTCGTGGCCCAGTCGAATCAGGCGTACGACGTCGACTGCGCCAACTGATCGCACTGGTGGTTCTTGGCGTGTTAAGTGTTGGCTCAGCAATCGTCGGCACAGTGTTTGCGACCGGCGCACAGTTCATCCCAAACGAAATAGGGATTGCGCTGACGCTCAGCGTGACGTTCCTGCTCGATGTGACGGTTTTCCTGGGCGCCTATGTCCTATTGGCACCCCAAGCACCACTGACTGTCTTCCAGCGCCTACCAGGAGCAATTGCCGCCGGTGCTGGATGGACCGTGCTGAAATTTGTCGGAGCTAGTTTCGTGTCGGCGCAGATTGCTCGAGCCAACGTGCTGTACGGCGCGCTTGGTAGTGTGATCGGCGTGTTGGTGTTGTTCTATCTTGCCGGACGGCTGTATGTGTACGGAGCAACCTTCAGCGCCATTTTGGCCGATCGCGCACGCTCCGCAGGAGCCCACGGGCCCCACCTGAACTAGGTTGTGCAGGTTTGATGAGGAGTAGGCGTGGCAACGGCGGTGCAGTAAATTGGTCTGGCGTTTGTTTACGTTGCAGGCCGGTTGGTACCTTTAAGAGTCACTGTGAGCGAGAGGCCAGTTGTGGGCGAGTGGTTTCGTGAATTTTTTGCCACCCTTCCGGATGTTTTCCGGGCGTTGTACCAATTCGGCGACCCCGGCAATATCGGTCGTGGATGGGTCGGTGGCGCCATCACATTATTGTGGATTGTTGGGCTTGGTATTGTCCCACTCGCCATCGCAAAACTGACTTACCAGAAGCGCGAATGGGTATCAGCCACGATGGGTGTCATGGGCGCGTCAAGCCTGCTGTGGTGGCTACATGGTGTGTTTCCGCACGGTTGGATCCAGTTCACTGAATCAAATGCCAACCTGTTGTCGGGCACAATCATTCCTGCTTCGGCTGGTATCGACATTTCTGACGACTATCGCATTGACGTCGCATCAAACCTGTATTCGGTGGTCACTGAAGGGGTCACCGGCGGTTTGATGGTGGCTGGCATTGTCATCACCGTATGGGTTGCTTTGCGTGCCCAGCGCAGCCTGCCAAAGACGCTGGCTTCGGGTGAAGAACGTCCAGGGTCCGGTGGTTACAAGTAAATCGCTGCGTTTTCGCGACTGCTAGCAACCACGTATACGTACGCCGCAAGGGAAAGGAGGCCGAACATGGGAAAGACAGATAAGGGCGAACACCCGCTCATGTTCGACAACTACACCGTGCAGCAAGTTGACCCGCAGTGGTTGCAAGAGCGCGTCAAGCCTAAGCGGCATATTGGGTTAACCGCAGAATTATGCATCTTGTGTCGTGCGTGTGAAGATGTGTGCCCGTGGGAGTGCATCTACATGATGTCGCCAGACATCATCGCCGGTGCAGACAACGCTGAGTTGACGACGTTGGCTCAACAGTCTCACGCGGTGTTCATCATCGACGATAATGAATGCACACGATGTGCAATTTGCGTAGAACGGTGCCCGTCAGATGCCTTGTGGCTTGGGCGTGTAGGCGAGTGAAGTCGGGAATTTCTCACCCCTGAGGGATTATTGTGGCGAAGCAAGATTTGAAAACAAAAGTCCAGGACAATGTGATCTGGAAGTCAATCTTCCGGCCTGGATCGATTTATCGCAAGGGCTACCGTGACACGTCACGTGACCGTGCCCTGGCTGCGATGAACAACGTTCTGTATCACCTTCACCCCGTGAAGGTGAAGCGCCACGGACTGAAACTGACCTACACGTACTGTCTTGGCGGTTTGAGTTTCTTCCTGTTCATCTTGCTCACCATCACCGGCATCTTTTTGATGTTTTTCTACACCCCTGCAGCAGGTGCAGGCACAGAAGTGGCATATCTCAACATGCGTGATTTGTCCGCATCGGTCACGTTCGGGCAGCTCGTACGCAACCTGCACCGTTGGGGCGCACATGCCATGGTGTTCACGGTGTTCTTACATATGGCGCGCGTGTTCTATCACGGTGCGTACAAGCCGCCGCGTGAATTCAACTGGGTTGTCGGCGTCATCTTGCTACTCATGACCCTGCTGCTGTCCTTCACCGGCTACCTACTGCCATGGGACCAACTGGCACTGTGGGCCGTCACCGTGGGAACCAACATGATGGGCTTCACGCCAGTGTTCGGTGACCAAGTTCAGTTCGTCTTGCTAGGCGATGTCGAGATCGGTCCAAGCACCCTGCTGCGCTGGTACGTGTTGCATGTGCTGTTCATTCCGTTCATCACCGTCATCTTCTTGGCCGTGCACTTCTGGCGGATCCGTAAAGACGGCGGTATTTCGGGTCCGCTGTAAGGCGCGGGTGAGAACAAACGTTTTAGGGGGCAGTTGATGAGCGAAGAAGTCCAAATCGACCAGGCGGTCTACGACCGTCTCATCGGCGAGGGCAAAAGCGAGCGCATCGCGCGCGCCAAAGCCAAAGCTGCAAGTGTGCGTGCCACCAAGGCGTCTAGCGGAGCCACGGTTGGTCCACGTTCGGCCGACGAAGCCGCCGCCAAACTGACCGCATTTCGCGAGAAAGCAGGCAGCGGCGGTGGGGTCGCTGTCGCAACAGCAACCGACGTCGGCAGCAACGGTGGTGGGCGCCTCACACCCGAACAGCGTGCAGCCCGTGTTGCTGCTTCTTTGGGTCAAACAAACGAACCCGAATCGATGGGCGTGCCCGTTTCAGGCGAATACACACACCGACTACTCGCACTGGTTCCCCCCGCCGGTATTCAGCAGGTCCAGTCAAAGCAACAGGACAAGGTGTACACCTGGCCGCACCTGCTACTCGTCGAGTTTGTTGCCTTGCTGGCGATGCTCGCCGTGCTGCTCATCGCCTCCTTTTTCCTTGACGCACCGCTGGGATCGCTCGCCAACCCCAACGAAGTGCCCGCGATTAACAAAGCACCGTGGTACTTCATGGGCTTGCAAGAACTGTTGCGTTACTTCCACCCGATGATCGCCGGTGTCACCCTGCCAGGCGTGTTCCTAGTCGGATTGATGGCTGCTCCGTATGTAGATAAAAACCCGTCAGCGAAGCCAGAAAACCGCAAAGTCGCCAACCTCGCCTTCACCTTCTTCCTTACCTTCTGGGGCCTGCTGGTCATTATCGGCTCGTTCCTGCGTGGTGCGGGGTATGAATGGGTGTGGCCGTGGGTTGAAGGTCTTGGATTTACGCTCTAATAACTTTTCTTCGCCGGTTAACGGTGTGATGTAGGGAGTTCGTACGTATGGCAGATGAGAAAAAGCCAGGGTTCATCACCCGCCCAGTAGAACGGCGGACGTTCCTGCGATACAGCCTGATCGGTTCAGTATCAGCCGGTCTTGGCGGCTTCGCCCTGTCTTCGTTGGGGTTCCTGTGGCCACGTCCAGGGGACCGTCTGGCGGGTGAAATCCCGTTGGGTGATGCACGTTCGCTAGCCGATCAGATCCTGCAGACCCGAACCCCAGTCCGTTTACCTGAAGGGGGCATTTCCATCATCACGTGGGACCCGTCATCCTCAGCTGCTCAGCGTGCCTACGGTGACACGCACGCCATATTGGATGACTCACTTGGCCTGATGGCGCTGAACACGCAGTCCTGCCCGCATCTTGGATGTGCTGTGCCATGGTGTCAGTCTTCGCAGTGGTTTGAATGCCCCTGCCACGGTTCGCGTTACAACCGTTACGGTGAGTGGACCGGCGGGCCTGCCCCACGTGGTCTTGACCGCTTCCGCTCGCTCGTTGACGGCGACGGTCAGTTTGTTGTCGATTTTTCCGAACCAATCACGGGTCCGGCTCGTACGGCGAATGCACTTGAACAGCCGCCCGAGGGCCCCGCGTGTGTCGACGCGTGATTCAGGAGACCTGTAGATGATTTCACCTGTCCTTGCGGTCGAAGCAGCCGGATCCGGATCCGGAACGTCGGTCCCGATCGTCATTCTTGTCGTCGGGTTAGCCGGTTTTGCGCTCGCATACTTTCTTGTTGGCCCTGGTCGTCGAACTGGACCCAAACGCAACGCGGATATTCCGCTTGCCATGCGGCCCTATCACTCCGATGAAGAGCTTGAGGGCCGCGGTATGGAACGCGCCATGGCTTGGGGTGTCGCCTTGGCCGTGTTTTCCGCGTTATTTATCCCGCTGTACTGGCTGATCGAACCAGAACGCGTGAACCGATCCGTCGACGAATTTTACGCAGCTGACGTGTCTTCAGGCCGTGCGCTGTATCAAAACGCATGTGCGTCTTGCCATGGTGTCAACCTTGAAGGCGGCTCAGCGCCACACCCAGACCCCAACATCAGCGCGGCATGGCCAGCGCCGACCCTTGACAACATTGTGGCGCGTTACCAAGAGTCCGAAATCGTCACGGACGTCCGCGAATTTATTGAACTGACACTGACATATGGCCGTAACGGCACCCCAATGCAGGCTTTTAGTGTTGGCCAAGGTGGGGTGTATTCAGACAACCAGATCAACCAGATTGTCGCCTACATCCTGTCGGTTCAAACCGGCCAACTACCAGTCGCACAAACCACCGCGTTTGGTGACGGCGCACAGCTGTACGCCGCAAACTGTGCCCGTTGTCATGGCGTTGGCCTAGAAGGCTATATCGGCCCGCAACTGCACAATGTGTTTGAACGCCACGGCTGGTCAGGTGAGGACGACGAAACACTCGTTCAGGCACGAGCAGTCGTACGACAAACACTGGTCAATGGCCGTTTAGTTCCGGGCCAAGCGCCTATGCCGTCGTTCAACCAAGTCCTATCCGATGATGCGATCGATGCGATCGTGGGGCACCTTGAGGGTGTCCAGATCGTCGGTGGAGAACGTTTCGGTCAGATTGGTGGAAGTCCGCAGTCGGAGGTGTCCTCGTGACCGAATTGTTGTTCCTTGCTGTAGAAGAGGCGATTCCGGCTGATCATCCTGCCGCGCTCCTTGCTGTACCACTGGGTTTGCTTTTTATGGCCGGGTCGGTGTTCATGCTGCTGTGGTCAAACTACGGTGCGAAAAAAGGTGCCGCCATCTACGGCGTTGCATTTTTTGGGTTCGCGTTTCTTCTTGGCGTGTTCTGGACGTTGGGTGGCCCAGGTATCCCGCAAGGCCTTGGCATCACGCATCTGCCTGGCGAACGACCGGTCGACTATCAGCCGCGCTGGTACACGTTTGAACAAGGCTCTGAGCGTGCGGCTTTCTTCCCGACTGCTTCAGACGTTTCTGCATTCTCCTCAATCGAAGAGTATGCAGGCCTGAGCGACGCTTCAGAAGATGAAATCCAGTCAAATCCTCGCTTTGCCAACCTGTCCGGCGCTGCCGGTGCAGCTTCACTGTTGATGCGGGGCGAATTTTTGCCGGTCGACGAGAACAATGTGGCACAGATCGGTGTGAATCGGCGCGAACAGTTCGAACGTGACGCTCAGCGTCAACGCCCTGCCAACGCTGCCGGTCGCGCGCAACCGTTCTACACCGCCCGTAACGCCGGGCCGGTGTTATTTGTCGACGACGCTGAAACAGGCGTGCGTTTGGCCGCCCAAGAATTCCAAGCGGTTGCTACATACGTCGACGCTGATGGTGTCCCACTTGAACCGGTACCAGTCGGCGAAACGGCGTACTGGTACGGGTTCTACGACCCAGGCGCAATCTGGCTTCCGGCTGCACTGTGGACTGGTGCCTCGTTCCTTTTCTTCTTACTCAGCCTGCTGTGGCTTGACCGGATGGAAATGCGCGAAAAGCGCCTCAGCACAATCACCGTTACTGAAGCTGAGCGGGTTGCAGTTCCGATCGCTCAGTAGCCGTCCACGCCAGTTGTAACACCTCGTACCCTTGTAAGGGTAGAAGTGGTGAAAGGCGTGCGTGTGCTTCGACTGACCCTGTTGGTGAGTGCGGCTCTCCTTCTTGTCGCATGTGCTGGCTCACAAACGGCTGCATGCGACCGCATTGCCGGAGTTCGCCCAGGACTGTGCCTGATCGAGCCAGAACTGCGTACGCCGGCGCCGATGGACACATTTCCGGTGCTTGAGGGCGAGGGTGAACTGTCGCTTGATGCGTTTGCCGGCAAGGTGGTGGTCGTGAATTTTTGGGCGGCGTGGTGCGGCCCTTGTCGAGTGGAACAACCTGACCTCAATGCCGCCTATTTTGCGTTGCCAACAGACGAAGTTGCGTTTCTTGGGGTAAACATTGAAGACTCGGCCGTGAACGCCTCAGCGCACATGCGCGAATTTGAGGTCCCCTACCCGTCACTGTTTGATCCGGCTAACGCCTACGCCGCATTGTGGCAGGGCGTTGGACCGCGCGCTATCCCGACGACCATTTTTGTCGATCGTGACGGGCGAGTCGCTGCCCGTGTTTTTGGGCTGATCGGCCGATCAGAAGTGATCGGCCTCGCGGACGCAATCGCCTCCGAGGTAGCTCGTGGCTGAAACCATCCAAGCGATTGTTTTTGACGCAAACGTGCTGATTGCTGCGGCGGTCGCGTTCATCGCCGGTTTTGTGTCGTTCGCTTCACCGTGCGTGATCCCGCTTGTGCCCGGCTACCTGTCCTATATGGCCGGGTTGTCCGGTGAAGAACTCACTCGCGGTGGTGTAAGGGTGCGAAGCCGCGTGTTGGCCGGTTCGACGCTGTTCGTATTGGGGTTCGCAATTCCATTCACCATGCTGGGGTTTGCCGTTGGGACGTTGAACCTGCTGGAACGCTCAACCCTCGTGCAAGTAGCGATGGGAAGTCTCATTGCCGTGTTTGGCATTCTGATGATGCGCGGCAGTTTGATGCGAGAAATCCGTGTGTTTTCGCGTTTTCCTGATGCTGGAGTCGCCTCAGCCCTGCCGCTTGGTTTCGTTTTTGGGGTCGGCTGGACCCCCTGTCTTGGGCCAGCCGCCGGGGCGATTCTGACGATGTCCGCCAACGTCACCCAAGGGGTGTCTGGACGGGGTGCATTCTTGGGGTTTGTGTATGCGGTCGGTTTGGGCGCACCCTTCATCGTGTTTGGTTTGTTGTTCCACCGGCTTGGCGGAACGCTTGAGTTTTTGAAACGCCGATCACGCGTCATCCAGATCGTCGGTGGAGCATTGTTGGCTGCCGTCGGGGTGGCGATTGCTACCGGCGCATGGGACGCCCTGATGGTGCTGCTACGGCCACTTATCCGCGGCTTTGAGGCGCCACTGTGATGAACGGCCAGGTCGTACACGTGCCAAGGCAAGGTGGCTAGATGACAGAGTCGCTTCCTCCTCCACAGATGAACCCGCCACTGCCACAGCGCACCCGCAATACGGCTCACGGGTTTCTGATCGATTCCATCCAGATGGGATGGCGCTGGCTTGCCCGCATGCGTACCGCCTTGTACATGCTGGCCGCGTCAGCGGTACTCAATGTGGTCGGCACTTTTGTACCTCAGGAACCAAACGTTGCCTCAACTGTCGCACGTTGGCGTAACGGTGATGCCGGACCAGGGGTGGGCGTTTCACGTGCGCTTGACTTTTTCGGTGCATACGACATCTATGGTTCAGCTTTGTTTATTGCGCTACTTCTGGCGATATATCTCAGCCTCACCGCCTGCCTTGTCCCACGGATCCGCGCCTACCTCCGGTTGGTTCGCCACAGCGTGCCACCACTGATCGACAAACCATCACGGGTCAACAGCACCGTCACGTTCGTTACCGACACGACCCAAGTAGACGTAATCCAAACCGCCAAGACTGTGCTTGGCCGTCATTGGCGTACACGCACTGCAGATAGCACACGTGCACCCCAGCTCGCAGCCGAACGAGGACTTATCAGTCGCGAAGGCGGCAGCCTGCTGTTCCATGTGAGTTTCTATGTGTTGCTTGCCGCAATCATCGTCGGACAACTCACCAGCTTCGAAGGCCAGCGTGGCGTTGTTGAAGGTGAAGCCGGTTTTACCGACGCGGCTGTGTCCTACTGGAACTATTCCCCTGGCCGCTGGTTTGGGGAAGATCAGCATGACGGCTGGCAGCTGACACTCAATCAATTTGATGTCGATTGGGTACGGAACCCAACTGCGCCAGGAGCTGGTCAAGCAACCGTGTTCCGTTCGCACGTCACAATTAACCCGGCTGCAGGTGAACCCTACGACGCAGTGATCGACTCGAATAAGCCCTTAGCGATTGACGGCAGACGTATCACCCAACTTGACTGGGGTTATGCGCTGCAAGTGCGAGTTGAAATTGACGGCGAAGTTGTGCATGACGGATTTATTCAGCCGATGCTTGGCGATGCGGGCGTGTATCGCGGGGCGGTGAAAGCCCCATCGGTAAATCCTGACCTTGGCCTTGACGTGTTCTTCTATCCGTACGCACCCGATGACGCTGCGGGCCGACCTGTTCCAACCGGGGCACCATGGGATGAAGCGCCGATGCTGCTGTTTCGCCAGTGGCGCGGAGATCTTCAACTTGGCGCGACCCAACAGACCGTCAACGACCTTGATACGTCTCAGTTGACCTCTGAAGGGGGCGCTTATCTGCGTCTTGGCCAGCAAGTGCAAGTTGGTGATGCGGTTATCACCTTTGTAGATCTGCGCCGCTGGGTCGGCTATCAGGTCAGTTCACGCCCAGCGATCCCGGCCCTGCTTGCCGGTGCGTTGCTGCTGGTGAGCGGACTTACGATCGCGCTGTACGCGTATCGCCGCCGTGTCTGGGTGCTTACCCAACTTGGGCCATCGGCCAATACAACCCTCGTTACACTTACCGGGCGGGCATTTCACCGACCGGATGCTTTCATCGACGAGTTCGCAGATGTAGCCCAGCAGTTTGCTGCGGCCTGTCAGGCACGTGACCTTGTTTGGGACAGCGAGTCGAACACGCCAGCAGCCGGAACGTAAGTTAACGGAGTGGACATGAATTACGACCAACTCGCCGAACTGTCGCGGGTGTTGTATTTCCCTACGACGCTGATGCTTTATCTGGGCGGCGCTTTCGTTTATCTGTATGCGCTGACGATGGGTGTTGGCCGTCAAGATCAGCGTGAACGCGGTGTGGTGCTGCGCCGTATCGGCGGGGTCATGGCAGTCGCCGGTGTGGCAACACATGTTGCCCATGAAATTGCGCGCGGCATCGCCCAGCAGCGCCTGCCGCTGGGGAATATGTTTGAAGTCACATCCCTCATGGCACTCGTCGGAGTGCTTGCCGGGCTGTTTGTGTTGCAGTTTGTGCGGCGACGTGCCGAACTGAATGGGTTCGTGCTGTTGGCTGGATCACTGGTTTTGGGTATGGCGATGCTGATGTATGCCGATCCCGGACCGCTGATGCCGATTCTTGATACGTGGTGGCGGCCATTTCATGTTTCGCTGCTGGTCAGTGCGATGGGTATTTTTGGCACCGCATTTGCGTTTAACGGCCTGTACTTGCTGCGTGACACGGCCGAACGATCCGTCACTCAAGCATTTGATAACGCCGGTAGTGGTGGTCCTGGTGCGGCCCACACCAACGATGTGAAAGATTTGCCTGAACGCGGCAGTGCCGCTGATGAGGAACGAGAACAGCTGCAGCAGTATCACGCGGCTCTACGGGCCGGTATCAACCCGTGGAAACTGTCTATCGGCGTGTTTCTTGGAACGAGCCTTGTGTCGTGGGTGTGGATTACCGCGCAAGACACGCTTGCGGCCGGTTTCGGGCGATTTTTTACGGTGAACCTCACCCTGGTCGTGGCGGCGCTGATTGCCCGCTGGTTTGTACCGTTCCTGCCGTCAACGTCGGCACTCGATGGGCTGGCACACCGTCTCACCGCGTTCGCGTTTGTCCTTTGGACCGTCGGTGTGATCGCCGGTGCCATGTGGGCGGAAGTGTCATGGGGACGTTTTTGGGGTTGGGACCCGAAAGAAACCGGGTCGTTTCTTACCTGGATCGCCTACGCCGGTTACCTGCATGCGCGTGCAACTCACGGCCTGAAAGGACGTAACGCCGCTTGGATCGGGGTGTGGGCGTTCGTCGTGCTGATGGGGACCTACCTCATTGCCAACTACGTTGTGGTTGGCTTGCATTCGTACGCCAACCTGTAAACGTGCCGGTTGGCGCGAGTTAGTCAAAGAGGGCTTGCGCGGCCGCACGATCAGGTTTGCCAAGGGCGGTTTTTGGCAGCGTCGCAACTGCCTTGATCTGTCGGGGCACCCAGTGCGGTGGCAGCACGGCACGCAGATGTGTTTTGACGGCATCGATTGTGGTATCGCCAACAATTAGCGCAATCACTTCCTCACCCCACGTTTTGCTGGCACGACTCAACACGAAAACGTCAGTTATGTCAGGTGTGGCTTCCAATGCTTGCTGCACAGCCATCAAAGGAATGTTTTCGCCGCCTGAAACAACCGTCTGATCGATCCGGCCAGTCACCTCAAGCACACCATCTTTCCAGACGCCGTGATCGCTGGTGATAAACCAGTTGTTTGGGTCATGTCGCAGCAGCTTCCTCCCGATGCGATAACCGTCAAACAGTTGTGCGCTTCGAATCAGAATCTGTCCGCAAGTATCGTCAGGTCCTTCGATAGCAACGGTTGTGTTGTCCAGTGGCACCCCGTCGTACACGCAGCCACCACAGGTTTCACTCATCCCATAACTGGTGACAAGCGTGGCGCCCTGCAGGCGGGCGTCACACAGAAGCTTGGTGTTGGCGGCAGCGCCGCCCAGCAGAATCATCCCCAGTTGAGAAACGTCGGCGTGTAACGCCAGCAGGCGTGCAAGTTGCGTCGGCACAAGCGCAGTCAAATCGCTGGTGAGCGAAGATAAGGCATCTGTTGAGTTCACCGTCACCAGGTTGGCGCCAAGGGCTCGGGCACGCAGCACACCTAATAGTCCGGCTATGTGATGGGTCGGTAAAGCCTGGATTACGGTGTCTGCGGTGGTCAACTTAAGGCGAGCCAGACTTGCCCTCACAGCCGTGTCGAGTGCAGGGTGGGAGAGTTCAACCCCTTTAGGGTCGCCGGTTGATCCGGACGTAAGCACCACCAATGCGGCAGCGTCATCAAGAATGGCCCCGTCGGTGAAATTCTCGGTGCGGGCGGACCCGTCGTTATCGACCAGTGTGAGTGACGAAGCCGCAAATGTGGCACACAGTTCGGCGCGCAGCGCCGGGGCCAGCGCCGGATCGAACAATAGTGCCGCATCACCTGCATGGTGAGTGCGAGCCAACGCGGCGTCGGCGTGCTCGGGTGGCACGCTAAAGGCGCGTAACTTCGCCATTGGCATTTCCGTGATCGTCGGTGCTATAGGAGCGGTAGCGTACGGGAAAAAGGTGACGGTCCGCCGCTAGTCGGGGAGGGTGTTGTGGTTTCAGAACTGTTTGATGAGACACGCTGGCAACCGCTCCCAGGTTTCACCGATCTCACCGACATCACCTATCACCGCGGGCGTGACAGCAACGGTGCACCGACCAAAATGGTGCGGGTGGCATTCAATCGGCCTGAAGTTCGTAACGCGTTTCGTCCACACACAGTTGATGAGCTGTATCAGGTGTTAAACCATGCCAGACAAACATCTGACGTGGGTTGTGTGATCCTCACCGGCAATGGGCCCTCTGCACGTGATGGTGGCTGGGCGTTTTGTTCCGGTGGTGACCAGCGCATTCGCGGCAAAGACGGGTACCGCTACACCGAGTCGACCGACCATTTGACGGCCGAACATATCGACCCTGCCCGGGCGGGACGATTGCATATTCTGGAAGTGCAACGCCTGATACGCATGATGCCAAAAGTTGTGTTGTGTGCCGTACCCGGCTGGGCGGCAGGTGGGGGGCATTCGTTACATGTCGTATGTGATTTGACGATCGCATCACGCGAGCATGCCCAGTTTCGCCAGACTGACCTTACGGTCGCATCTTTTGACGGCGGTTTTGGTTCTGCCTACCTTGCCAAACAGGTCGGGCAAAAATTTGCCCGCGAAATCTTTTTTCTCGCCGACACCTACTCGGCTGACGATGCGCACCGTATGGGGATGGTGAATGCGGTCGTCGACCATGCGGAACTGGAAGCGACAGCGATCCGGTGGGCAGAACGAATCACCGCCCAGTCGCCAACAGCGCTTCGGATGCTCAAATATGCGATGAACCTTACCGATGACGGGCTCATGGGCCAGCAGGTGTTTGCCGGCGAAGCCACCCGGCTGGCATACATGACCGATGAAGCCGTTGAAGGGCGCGACGCCTTTTTAGAGAAACGTGACCCCGACTGGTCAGCGTTCCCGTACTACTACTAGCGAGCCTCAATGCGTGAAGTGAGTGAAGTCAAGATGCTGCCGTGAACGTGTTTATTGAGGCCGCGCGACCGCGGACGCTGCCGGCTGCGTTTGCGCCTGTCGTCGTTGGTACTGCTGCGGCGAGCACACCGGTTGCTGAACTGTCTTGGCTGAACGCGGGCTTAGCGTTAACGGTTGCCCTTGCACTGCAGATTGCCGTCAATTATGCCAACGACTATTTCGACGGGACCCGCGGAGTCGATACTGCAGCTCGGCTTGGCCCGCGCCGTGCCGTAGCGAACGGGTTGGTGTCCCCGCAACAGATGCGTACCGCCATGATCGTCACCCTGATCGTTGCGGTTACAGCCGGAACAGTCCTCGCCCTGCGTGTCGGATGGGAACTGTTTGCCATCGGGGCGTTTGCGGTAGTTGCTGCGCTTGGTTACTCCGGTGGGAAACGCCCCTACGCCAGCCGCGGGCTTGGCGAGGTGAGCGTGTTCGTGTTTTTTGGGTTGATCGCAACCATCGGTACGGCGTATGTTCAAGATTCATCGGTAAGTTTGCTGCCTATATTGACTGCAATTCCGGTTGGTTTTTTTGCGGTCGCGTTGATTCTGGTGAACAACCTGCGAGACATTCCGACCGATCAGACGGCCGGCAAACGGACGTTAGCAGTGGCCCTTGGGGATCGCCGTACCCGTGTACTGTTCTCGGCAATGGTGTTAAGCGCGGTGATGTGGCCGATCCCGCTGGCGTTGTATCTGCAGTCAGCCTGGCCGCTGCTTGGCTTACTGGCGCTGCCATTGATCATCCCGCCGGTGGTAAAAACCCAAAATGGAGCCAACGGACGGGCGCTAATTGTCGTGCTTGAACACACCGGCCGGGCTCAACTGCTGTTTGCCGTTACGTTGGCAGTCGGATTACTGCGCGCGAAAGGTGTCGCATGAACGCGTCAATTAGTTCTATGCGGGTGTTTTCGGTGCCATTACGCAACCGCTTTCGGCGGGTTGAACGTCGCGACGGAGTGGTGCTTGAAGGCCCGGAAGGATGGGGTGAGTTCTCGCCGTTTCCCGAGTATGGGGCAGACACGACTGCACTGTGGCTTGCTGCCGCTATTGAAGCAGCAACCAAGCCGTTTCCAGAGCCGGTTCGTGACCGCATCGAAGTGAACACCACCATCCCGGCGCTCGATGCAGCCACTGCGTATCAGTTGGCGCGAGCATCTGGGTGTCGCACCGCCAAAGTGAAAGTTGCCGAAC
>JBBDST010000042.1:0-25851 GCA_040904765.1 Nitriliruptoraceae bacterium | reverse complement strand
CAGTAATGCCAGTTCTTCGGACAGCACACGGGTCTCGTTCTCTAGGCGAGACACTTCCCAGGTCAAATGAACGGCGATGATCAGCAGTATCAGCAAACCGACAAAAAACAGTGCGTCAGACACCGATATGATCGAAAGGATGGTCGCAAGGCCAGTCAGCAGGCTTGGCGCGACAGCAAACAGCACCATGCCAGTGGCAAGCACGAGAAAAAGTGCCGCATACTTGTCTCGCAGTTGCCGACGCCGAACAAGTTCTAGCACCACGACCGAGATACCTACGGCTGTGGCGATGGCAACACCGTGAGCGACCGTCATCGAATTTCCTCATTCTGGTGAACGGGCCACTGCTGAAACCGTGCCAAGGCGATCATGCCAAGTGCACGCACCGCAAACACCGTCCCTTTGAGGGTGGTTTGACTTGCTTGGCCAACCGCCCGCTCGTGCATCGTCACGGAAATTTCGCTGATCCGCAACTTAGACTTGGAGGCGATTACCAACGCTTCGACAGTGTCGCCGAGGTATTCGACAGGATACATCCGTGCGAACACTGGGATAGCCCGCGGTCCTACCGCACGGAAACCCGACGTCACGTCGGTCAGTGGTGTGCCGGCAATGGCGCTCAATCGCCATGCGAGTACGCGCATGGCGAAGCGGCGGATCTTGCCTACCGGATACGACGTTTCCCCTAAGAAACGTGATCCGACGACCACGTCAGCGTCATCCAGTGCGGCCAGCAATGCGGGGACATCATAAGGATTGTGCTGGCCATCGGCATCGATTTGCACGACTACATCAAATCCCTTGCGGTAGGCAAAGCGGTAGCCGACTCGCATTGCACCACCCACGCCAAGGTTGAACGGGAGCGACAATACGTGCGCGCCAGCTCGGCGCGCGACGGCCGCCGTGGCATCGGTTGAACCGTCGTCAACTACCACTACCTCAGCGTGGGCAACAGCGGCTTGTACCTGACGTATCGTCTCTGCAACCGAGGCCTCTTCGTTGTACGCCGGGGTGACAACAAGCACACGGTAGGAAGGTGACGTGTGGGAATCGACTGGCCTGCCGGGTGTGGATGCGTTCACGTTGTTATCCCGTTGAAACGGCGGGCATGAACGACAACGTTTAGCGGGCCTCCGAATCGGACAGGCAACTCGTCTGCGGTGCGTACCCGCACACCGCGCACACCCTGCTTGCCTTTGAGGCGTCCAAGTTGACGGGCTGATAAGCCGTGAAATGAGCCTGCCACGATCCGTTTGATGATATGCAACGGTGTCTGCCACATCGAGCCAACGTTATAAATTACAACTTCATCGAAATGATCAGCGACCATCGAATGGATCTGTTGTGGGGCGATCCGCCACCGGTCAATTTGACGATCGTGCGGCGGATACATCCACGGAACCATCATCACCAGATCGCCGCCTTCAACCAACGTACGCAGGATCTGCGTAAGACTTTCATGAGGGTTAAGGCTGTAGTGGAGTGACCCCATGCACACCGCAAGTTCATATTTGCCGACGTGGTGCTCAGGTAGTGGCGTGTTGATGTCCCAATACTCGTGTTCGCCGGACACATCAACGGGCGTGTAAGTACTAAAACCAAGCTGTCTAATCCACGCTGTCCCAGCCGAAATATCGATTGTGGTGCGTTCGGTTAATGGGTCGAGCACCTGACAGATAGTGGTTACGTACGCACGTAAAAATGGGTCGGCTCGAAGACCTGTTTGCCGTTTCACAGCCTACTCCCCCTTGTATTCCACTATGTCACACTGGCATCCGCTGGTGTCGTTATCGGCTCAAGTGTTCGACGGCATCAGACTGTCCGCATTTGGCCGCCACTTTATTCATGGCGTTCCTTAACGTCGTTATCAACTGTCGTCCAGCGCACAATGTGGTCCGCGACCCTCGCGACAACCTGCTCGCTGTTTTCGATCGCAAACACCTCGACTGTGGCCGAACGCAATGCCGCAGCAATCAACGCAACATCATCGTCAATATGTGGCATCTCTAGTGACCCGTTACCCGGCATGCCGGCACGGTAGATCGCTTCGAGCGCAACAGCCGACGGCAGATCGATAATCGCACGGCTCGCTATCACCTCTGCCATCGCATCACAGTCGATGTTGAGGTTGTCGCCACCAGTTCCGTCTAGTACCGCAACCAAGTCGATCGGGGCGATAGTTGATGCAATCTCGACACCCGAAACCAACGACTTTATATCTACAACTTCAGTTCCCCACCGCCATAACATCAACTCGCCGTACGCCAAGGCGAGCGAAAATTTACGCCAAGGGTGACACCGTTTAGCGGCGAATCCAAGCGCACGAGCTGTTTTGCTACGGATGCGATCGATGACATTGAACCGGCCAATGGCTTGACGCGTCTGGTCTCGCAATACGACCAGCGAGCAGGCTGCCGCGACGCCGTCTGGGCCAAGCGCTACCCAATCATCACCAACAAATGTGGCCCCGCGTTGCAGCAACGCCAGCGCGACCCGGGTCTTACCGGTGGCTGCATCAGCCACGATCGCTATGCGACGACCGTGAATATCGACGACGGTCATGCGTGCCAGGCACCACCCGACTCTATGCAACGTGGCGCGAAGTATCGGCAACTGTACCCACGATTGGAACGTGTCAGTTTCGAGGTGTGGGTCAAGGATGATCGGGTCAGTGGCGAGTGATCCAAGTGGCAGCTGGGCAGTGCGGCCAGCGTGATCAACAGCAATCAACGTGCGTTGGCTACGGCGCAGCGGATAACCATAAACCTCAGTACCGGTAGCTTCGACAGTGTCACTAAATGCGATGGTCAGGGTTGCCGTCGTGCCGCCTGCGGCTGGCGGTAGCTGGGCGAGTGATCGTGCTATTACTGCTCGGGACAAGTCGGCGGTGCCCTGAAGACGCACCAGAATCGGTCCAACTTGCACCGCGTCAGGCAGCAGTGGCGGATCGATCTTGTCGCGGACCATGGTTACCAAGGCCTTCCCCGATACCACCCGGATGATAGTGAGAAACACGACGATACCCGCCGCAACACGAACGGCGGTCGGTCCCGGAGTTAACCACGCTGCGCTGCCAACAAGCAGCGCCGTGACTAGGGCAGGTACCCAATCCATCAGCAGGCGGGGTCGGAAACTACGGACAAACCACAGCATCGCAGCGATGTAAACGATGTCAGCGAGAATCGCGGCAGCGACAGCCCCCCACAGCTGGAAAAGCGGCACCAGCAGCGCCAGCAGAAGTAGTTTTACGACAGTCGCAGCTGCAACCGTGCTAAGCCTGTCTGCTTGCCGATCAACCGCATACAGCGAAATCCCGCCAAGATTGCCAAGGACGCGTAGCACCAGCGAGGCGGCCATGACGGCCAGTAGCGGACCGGCGGCAGTGAACTCTGCGCCGAATACGTCGCTGGCTAACGGTCCACCCAGTGCGATAAGGCCGGCTGCTGCAGCGAGCGTCAAATACAGCTGTGTTTTCCAGATCAGCGCAAACGAGGCCCGTAGTTCGGGATCTTGCCGCCCAGAAGCGCGGGAGAAGGACGGATATGCAGCACGACCCAGCTCGCTTAGACCATCGGCGACCAGCATCACGGTGATTGCCGCGGCACTATACAGTCCGACTTGCGTCGCGGTGACGACCAATCCCAGAATAACAATGTCGGCACGGTAGTAGAGGGCTGTGAGTAGGCGTACTCCCCCGATCGGCAAGCTGGTGTGCACGATGGTGCGCCAGTCGACAGTCGTCGGCGCAGTCGGCAACGGGGGTAAGCGGCGGTGCATCAACCAGGCGGTTATTACCCCAACGCTGCGGCCAAACGATAGAGCCGCGAGTACGCCGACGATGCCACCGCCAAGCCTTAGGGCAAACACAGCGGCGATTAACGAAACGGTCGCTTCGATGGCTTCGGCGAGCGACGTGAATTCCATGCGTTCGCGGGCGTCAAATGTGGCGGTCAACACGAGAATTGGTGCTGTCAACGCGACATACGGTGCGGCAACCAAAAACGCGAACGCCATATCTTCAGTGAAGAAAAAACCGCCTGCAATCAACAGTAGCGCGGAACTTGCACCTATCCAACTGACGATTGGTACCGTACGCCGCACATCGATTAGTGGAACACGGCGCGACAGTTCGCGAGTTAAAAGGTTGTCGATTCCTAGGGCGCTGTAGTACGCCGCAATGCTGGTAACGGTCCAAACAATTGAGAACGTCCCAAACGCTGCTGCACCCAATTGACGTGCAACGAGAATCGCAATGATTCCTTTCATGCCTTGGCCAACCGTCGCGGTTACGACGCGGGCGGCCGTGTTGCGTACAATCCGAGAGGTCGAAAAACGCATTCCCGCAAGCGGCGCCTGTGGCACGTTCACGAGCTTTTCTTATCGTCGTCGAAAGCCGGTTCTGGGAGGCGTTCAATCTGGTCTTGGATCGCGCGCGGCGAGGTCGGACCTTCGTTGAAGAGCTCACCGGGTAACCATTGACCGTCAAGAAATGCGGTAGTGTCTGGATCGATCTGGATCGCCGGATTGCGGGAAATGCGGTAGGCACGGATGTGTTCGCCATCAAAATAGATGGTGGTGTCAGGGTTGTCACGCCTACGTAGTTCGGCCCATTCGTAGAGGATGGTTTGGATCCGTCCTCGCTTGTCCTGGTTGAAGTAATACTCGGCAGAAGGACTATTCTGACTGATTTCTCGGATCGGTAGCGGGTCAAGTTCTACAAACACGATGGTGTCCGGTGTGGGAATGGGTAGCAGTTCGTCGTTAGGGATGTCGCCGATATCGCGGGCAAATACCCACTGTTCGACGAACCAGCCGTGATCGGCTAATACCTGCCGCTGGGAAGTTGGTCCAACCACGGTGTAGGTGCCGCGCTCAAACTCATGTTTTAGCCGGATAGTGGCACGCGTCATCTCGTCATATTCGATCTCTTCTCGTTCAAACTCTGCCCCCATCGCACGGGTTGGCGAATCAAGCTGATAGGCAAAACCAGCCAGTGCGATCAGTCCAACGCCAGAGAGTGCGGCGATACGTGCAAACGAGACGCGCTTGGCGATAATCACCGCCAAACCGCCCAGTGCTGCACCGTACGCCAAAGGCAGTGTTTGGCCTAAAAGATTGCCCAATCGTGTAACGTAGAATGCGTCAACGCGGTCGGCCACCGGGTTTAAATTGTACGCAAATGCCGCGAGCGCACCGACTGCAGCGAGTCCCAGTAACTGCGCAGCGTGTGTACGCGTTGCTTTGCGCGCTGCCAAAGCAACCACACCTACCAGCGATAATGCCACCGCAATCATCGCCGTCCGACTTACCCAGTTGTGCCCTAGCCACGCCAGATCGCCAAACCATTTCAGGAGGTCCTCGGACTGTTCAACGTTACTCACACTTGCAAAGTCACTGAATGCCGAGCCGGTGCCGTAACCAAGATATGGGGGTACGCCGAGTAGTTCGGCGACCGGCACTACAGCCACACCTATCCCGACACCTGCAACAGTTGCAACCCCGGCGCCGACAAGTTGCGCAAAGCGGAAACTCAGCATGGTCGCTGCGATTGCAGCAACCCCGACAATCACGCCAAACCATGCTGCCGATAGCGGATGGACCATGGCTGCTGCGAATCCGGCTGCAGCCAGTGAAAGGACATTGCCGTTCATTGCAATCCCGCCGGCCGCGCCAAGACCAAGTAACCTGCCTCCGCCACGTTCGGTGACTGCCAAAACGGCGAACACGACACCAAAAAACGCCAGAGTAAGACCGAATTCTTGCGGTAACAGCCCGACGTAACGTTCCCACGGGGTACGCCACTCGGGCATCGCCCCAAACAGGCCGATCAAAGCTGCCGCGAACAGGGCGGCGCCCGGGTTTCTTGTCAGGCGCACTACCGCGTAGTAGATCCCCACTACCAGCGAGGTGCCTACCATCGGCCCCATAAAGCGGGCGACGTCAAGAATGTCAGTGAATGGTGTAAAGGTGTGAACTGCGGCCACCACCGCCGCCAATCCTTGCGGATAGACCCCATCGGGCCAAACTGAACCGTTCGCAAATGAATTGGCCCACGACATGTGGATGTATGCATCAGGTGGGCTCAGCGCATACGAACCGAACGCGTCTTTGGCGCGAAGAAAATAGGACGCTATGAAGATGCCCAGTACCGGCGAGGCAAGCGCCAGTTCCTTCAGGCGTTGGGAGAGCGGCACTGGAGCCGATTCGGATTTTGAAGGCAGATCTTTGCGACGGTAGATCTGCTCCATCACCCCAGCCATACCACCGAACTGTTTCCGGTAGCGCAGGAACCAGGCAATCAACAACACGCTCACCATGAGCGACACTCGGGAGTAGGCCCGCATGCCGCCAAGGACGTGCACCAATACGATGAGTATTGCGAGCCATCGGGCGACGTTGGCAACCCACACGTCAAACATGTTGCGGGTACCGGCAGGTCGCGGAAGCACGACGAGTGGCAGGACAACAAACACGATACCAACCCCAAAAACTACCCGTAAGAACGCCGCGATATCGCTGAGTGACGCGTCGAACATCATGGCGCTTTCCAATCCGGCGACCATGCCAAGTTGATGGTGACTGCCCAGCGCAGTTGCCCATCGGGAAACGGCTCCGCGTCAGCACGATAGATCGCTAAATGTCCGGTGGAGAAGGCAATGAATTCGGCGTCGTAGGAGAATGCAGGGAATTCGTCCATCGAGTCGCTACCGATAATGCGTGTTTGCTCCTCGGTGGCGAAATCGTGACTCCAGATCTGCCACAGATCGTCTTCGAAGTTGGTGGTGTAGAGCAGACGAGCCCCATCGGGGGCAAAACGTGCCTGCATGTCGTCGCCACCACTATCAACGAGTAGACGATCAGTACCGGTAGTGACGTCGTGGATCCGCAAGTTGTAGTTCGCTCCGTCACGGTTGCTATACACGATGAATCGCCCGTCTGGAGACCAATCAGGAAAGATGCTGTGCCCGTCATCGCTGGCGATACTGCGTACCTCTCCGGCGGTGAGATCACGAAACGTGGCGATAAACCCTTCGTCGATCGTGACGGAACTTGCTTCATCCGATTCGCGTTCGATACGAGACATCGGACGCTGATAGGTGGTTGAAGTTGGAACGCGGACAACAAACAAACGCCAGTCATAGTCGCCGTCACGAATCGAGCCAAATACCAGAAATTCGCCGTTTGGCGCCCAGCTTGGATGATCGTCTACCACGTCACCGAACGTCAACTGTTGCGGGTCACTGCCGTCCTCATTAACCACCCAAATGTGTGACTGGCCGGCACGGTTCGTGAGCGAAAACGCGATGCGCTCCCCATCAGGTGACCATGTCGGCGAATCGGCAAAGCCCTCGGGAACACGGATACGTTCACGCTTATTCTCCCACAGGTCATGGCGAAACAGCACCGATTCACGCACCCCGCGGGTTTCGACATACAGCAATTGACCGCGCAGATAGCCCGCCGCCAATTCGCCTTCACGAATACTCACCAGCCGACGTTCGCTCGGCGCGGCGCAGGCGCTCAACAAAAGGCCTGCGATGACAAATCCCGCGATCATCCGAAGAGGGGTCAGTCCTGCCATGGGATCACGACCTCGGACGGACCTTTCGGACCGCCAGTGAACAATTCGCCGGGCTGCCACGTGTAATCCTTGAACTGTGGCGCTGCTGCAGCAGCAACCGGATTAGGCCGGCGACTCATCTGGTAGACGATGATGTCATCGTCTTCAAAATAGACGGACATGTTGGTGTGGTAATGCCGGTAAAACTCAGCCCAAGCGTATACGGCAGCCATGATACGGCCACGCTTTTCTCGGTTGTAATAATACTCTTCGGTCGGGCCAACGGGGGGCCGTTCAGGAACGGGGAAAGGCACTTTTTCCACGAAAATGTAGGTGTCTGTTGTGGGAATGGGGAGCGACTGGCCAAGGTCAGCTGCAAATAGCATCGCCGACAGGTCAGGAATGACAAACCCTGGGTTCTGGGCATCGCGGACGGTAACGTCACGGGCGAACACCCACAGTTCGATGAACGTTCCGATGCCTGCAACAGCTTGCCGCTGCTGGGGGGTGCCAACCAACGTGTAGGTGAACGCGTCTTGGTTTCGCATGATCTCACGGGTCGCTGCTGCCGTCGACGCATACTCACTTGGCGCACGTGTGCGTGGTCCCCGTTCGAAGAGAAAGCTAAATGACAGCACGCACGCGGCAGCCAACACGATCAGCACGCTCGTACGAACGACGGGACGTAACGAGGGCCGGTGGGCGCTGAACAACACCGCAGTAACGGCCGCAAATCCTGCAGCAAACGCGATCGTTAGCCCAACGCCAGCAACGTTGGCAAGCGGAGCGAGAATATTAGTGGGTATTTGCAGCCACCGGGGGTCATACAACGCCACTGCTACCAGACCTATGGCAGCCAGGCCGGCCAGTTGTGCACCGATTCGTTTGGTGCGCGCCGAACGCACCAAAAACACCGCGGCAATGAAAGCCAGCAGCGCGGCTCCACCTGCGGTAAGGCTAAACAGGTTATGCCCAAGGCCACTGGTTCCCATGATGCTGATAATTTGCTCTTCTCGACTGCCTGACAGCTCGGCACGGCTAAATGGTTGATCCAAACCGCGAAAAAGCCCAATGCCGGCAAGTACGCCGATCGGAAGGTAGAGGTGGGCAATAATCCCTCCGAGTGCTCCGCTAAGGCCTACAGCCAACACAAATCTGTTGCCATTGGCGGTGAACACGCTGGCTGCAATCGCTCCGGCGAGTGCCATTGCGAGATAGAGCCCTAATGCTGACGGGTGAATCAGTCCAATCGCAACTGCAGCAAACCCGACAGTACGAAGGTGATCAGGGTCACGTTCGGTGATTGCCAGTACGGCTGCTGGTAGGGCGAATAATGCGATGGCAAAACCGAGTTCTTGCGGCAGCGGTCCGGTTTGTCGGATCCAGGGCTGTTGCCACTGACTGATCGTGCCAAACAGGCCAAACACTCCAGAGGCAAATAGTGCTGCCCCGACGTTTGCGCTCAATCGTAGAACGGCGTAAAAAATGCCTGCGACGGTGAGCATGCCGATGACCGCACCGGTGTAACGCACAAGTTCGTACAGGTCAATGCCGGGGGTGAGTTTGCCGGTGAAAGCGATAAATGCCGGCAGCCCCATGGGGTAGAGGCCATCGACGTACAACTGATTGGCAGCAAAAGCTTTCGCCCACGCCAGATAGATATAGGTGTCTGGCGGGCTTAACGTTTCGAATCGGAATGACTGTTCGACACGAAGTGCCAGAGAAGTGCCAACAATGGCAATAACCGGCACCAACAAGATCGCGATACGCAGTGTGCGCACGCTAAAGATGCTCCGCACGATGTTTTGCATAAAGCTGACAGCATTCGCCCACCAATTGCTAAAGACACCTCGTCCAGCCTGTTCAAATAGATGCATAATGTCGGCAAAGCGCAGCCACACGCGCTGCAACGGTGGGATACGCCTGCCTGCACCAATGTTGTTGTCGGCTGCTCGGTTGGCTGTCCGTATGTTGCTTTTCCCGCGGGTCCAAAACCACAACCAAGCACATAGAAGCAGGATCGGTGCGGCATGGAACAGGCGTACAACGACGAGTAGATGAGACACCAAGAGTGCGATCGCGAGCCAACGAACGCCGCGAACGACCATGACATCTAAGGTCGTGCGTGCCGACATCGGACGTGGCAGCACGAGCGCAGGCAAAAGCACGAACGCGGTAGCAACGCCGAGCATCACCCGTATCAGGGTGACAACGGGGAATTGCAGGATCGTCTGGATCATGGCTTAGAACGCGGAATAATAATAATAGTCGAGGTTAGATACGACCCGCATGCACAATACGGTTGAGATAAATGCGAAGGTGATACCGCCTGCGGCCAGGCCGATGACGGCGAGTTCGTAGGAAAACATGCGACTTAGGAGATATCCCAGTACGACGTTCACCCCCATGGCGGGCACCAGTGCCAGCATGGCAAGACGTGGGCGTGACAGCCAGAAGAACACGGCAAGATTTAACAGCGAGAAGCCGATCATCACATAGCCGATGATGCCGACGAAAAACGTGAAACGTGGCACTTCGCCGCGCATCAGCTGCAACTCGGGAATCTGTGGAATCAGCCATTGCATGCCGTAGTACACCCCGACAATGCCAAGTGCGGCAACCACGAAATAGAAGATAACTTGCCGGGTGTAAAACCTAAGGAACCATGATGTGAAGGCTTGACGGTCATTCAAGGCGTGCCGTAGCTGGCGAGGTTTGAGTTCTGCCCCAAATTTCTGCAGAATCAATTCCAGCACCGTAAACGCCGGGATCATGCCAAGCAGAGCCCAGTTCAAACCGGCTTCGTAGTCGGCCCGAAACCAGATGAACGTCTGCCGGAAGTCCATTCGGCCAGTCCATGCCAAAAGGCGATCTGCGAACAACATGGTGAAATACAGCGAGCCGTACATAATGAATGTCCGCACGCTCGAAATCAACATGACAGGTCGTGGGAGTTTGCCAGACATTGGCTGGTTTGGGTCGCGGTACTTACGATGTTTGTACAGCAGATAGCCGGCCGAGGTGAGCATCGAGAACACTGATGCGACTATTAACCCAATTTGGTGTGCCATCACCATTGACACGCCGACGTATTCACGCGCCGCGTACACCACAAAAATACCTAGCGCGACAGCGACGGTGAACATCACTTCTTGTTCGAGCATATATAGCATCGCTAGACACAGCCACAATACTGAAAGCGACACGAAGTAGATCACGGCAAGGTTGGCTTCATAGGTGGAGATGATCGCAAAGAGGTTGAAAACCAATATCAGCACCACCGCTACCACACCGGTAAGGATCAGCCCGGCTGTGATAAAAAACCAAGACACCTTCAATGTCATCAAGTACATGCCTTGGCGCAGGTACATCAAGCCGCGACGCCCGATTGCTTGCGTGAAACCGCCGGCGATGAAGTAACTAAGGGCTGTGCCAAGACCAATTGCTGTTGCTTGTGCGGGCGTGAAAAAATAGTACGACCACAACGAGTACAACAGCACCACAGATGCGATCACACTAAGGCCCATTGGCATGCCGTAGGCAGTGCCGCGAACGATGGTGCGAAACAGGCTCATCGTCTTTGGTTTATAGCGTTCCCGTTCGTCTTTGAGGCGTCGATCTTCTTCATCAGCTGCGTCACGTACAAGCGTCTGATTGCCGCGCTGATAGGCAAGGAGTTGATCAGCCAAGTCAAAAACGTCGGCATGCCCGTAGTGGGCTTGGGCATCTGCATCGGTTAGGCCGTAGGACTCGAGAAGTGCTGCCGTTTCAAAGGGTCCTTGAATCCAGCCAATGTCCCGAGTGACTCGAGCAGCAAGCTCTTCGACTGCTTGGAGCTGCGGAGAAGACGGCGTCGTCAGATGCATTATCCCACGACCTTTTCTTCAGCAATCATCTCACCCAGTGCACTAGCAGCTGCCGTACGTACTTGGGGGTCTGGGTCAGCACGCAAGATCCGGCTTAGTTGCGCAACCGCATCATGTGTTGGCAGCAGGTGGACCGCCCCAATCGCGACCAGACGCTTCTGACTTTCCTTTGCGGCGAGCAACGCTCGCACGTCGTCACTGGTCGTTACACGAAGTTTAGCTGCCACTGACTCGACATTTTCGGCGTCCGATGCTGCTCGCACAATGTGACTATGCGGTGGTTGTGTGAGGTCGAAGATGACCGCATCGTCATCGGCTCGTACAGCTGCTGTGTCACGGTCGGCGGTGGATATGGCGGCGGCCGGCTGCGTCGAAGGCGGCACTACCTGTGGTGCAGGTGGTACCGATGGTGCAGGTGGTGCCGGGAAGTCTGCGACTGGCGGTACTGGCGCGAGGGTAACGGCCGGCAGTGTAGTAGCAGCGGTGCGTTGGGTGCGGCGCTGCGCGCGTTCTGGCAGTTCATGGTACGACTGCCGGTATGCCTTGATTGAGTCGTCAATCGTGAACAGTTCAAGCGTGCGGTCGCGGCAGGCGGTCGCAAGTTCTTGTCTGGCAGAGTCGTCGAGTTGCAGCATCTTCACCACCCCTTCTGCCAACGCGTCGACGTCACGGATTCGGGTGGTGATCCCTAGGTCGTCCACTGCTTCGCTGACGCCGCCAACGTTGGTGGAGACCACTGGCACGCCACACATCATGGCTTCGATGACGGTGTAGGGAAAAGCTTCTGAAATGGATGTGAGCAGGCACACATCGCCCGAATTGAAAGCACCCGCCACGTCACGGGTAGAACCTTTCCACTTAAACGTATCTTTGAGCTGTAGTTCCTTCCATAATTTCAGGCACTGCTCTTGGTACTTGACGTCTGGGGCCGGACCAAAATGCAAAAACTGTACGTTTGGTATGCGTTCGCGTACCGCTGCCGCAACCCGCAAAGATGTTTCGAGGTCTTTTAACGGATCGACCCGCGAAACCATCACGACAGTTGGTTTAGCGGGACGTTTCCCGCTGCGTGGCCGGAAACGTTCCGGGTCAACGCCGTTATAGATCACTTTAATTTGTTCTTCAGTGGCACCATTTTTGCGTTCCCAGCGTGCGTTGTAGCTACACACAGGACTGACCTGATCGGCGTAGTGATAGACGGTGCGCGAAATTGCCGAAACAAACTGGATGAAGAACCGGCGCAGGTGATAGGGAAACCCGATTCGGCCTAAGAACAGCATCTGCTCGCGCATATACACGCCATGCTCTGTCACCAGAAATGGCGTTCCGGATTCGATTTTTTTAATCACTCCTGGCATACCGCAAAACGATGCGGCGGTGGCGTGCACGACATCAGTATCAGGGAGTTCGTAGTTCAACGGTGTGAGCAGGCGGTACATGACTCGCATCGCTTCGGTAGCTTCAAACAGTCGCGGAACACGGTGGCTTTTGGTCAATTCAGGATCGACCTTGCTCCCGCCCTTTCGCAGTTGTTGGAAGCGTTGCACAATTTCTTGCGGCGAAGGCTCAGATTCAGGATCGACGTCTTCCCACATCTCATCGCGTGGATCAAGCCCGTATGAAAGCAGAACGGTTTCACGAAACAGTTCCCAGACAGCACGGGTACGGAAAGTGCCGCGATAGTCGTGATTTTGGAAATAGCGGTACATGTCGTACAGAATCTGACCAAAGATTTCCGGATCAAAACGCCTCGGATCAGTGATCATCTCAAGCATGGGCTTTAGTAATGGACAGAAATCGCGACGCGCAGTCTCTTCATTCATCAATGCGGACAGCATCAAAACGCGTCGCGGCGACATCTTGGGATTGAACTCTGCTGGTTCTTCCACACCCCAGATCGGCACTTGGATCAGATCGGCGTTTGCTGGGCGGGTGTAGGCCTCAGGGAGAAACGGGTTCATCATGTTCGCGAACACCGTAAAGTCGACGTCTGGCAACTGTTCGATGAGGATCTGGCACCACGTCGAAACTCCCCCCATCGTGTGGGGGTAGGTGCCTTCTGTGGTTAACAACACACGAAGACGACGAGGCGCGACTTTAACCATCGTTGATCATTGTGCGATAGGCCTGTTCGATAGCAGCGACTACGTCCATATTCGGATCAGAAGCAAACGCATTTTGCAGCGCTTGCCCAGCCTCCGGACCGCCTATAAATTTTAACAGATGGGCCGCATCAATACGCACATTCGGGTCCGGGTCCGAAAGCCGATCCGCCACGGCCGTAACCTCTTCTGCGCCAGCTAAAGGACCCAAGCGGCGCAATGCACGTTGACGCACTGATGGATCTTGATGACGCAACTCTTCGATCAGGCGCTTCGTGTGGCCGGCACTGCGCAGTGCGTCTACGAGCACTGCTTGCCGTGACTCATCTTGCTCATTAGCAACCAGCTCATCACACAGCAGGTCGGCCACGTCGTTACGGGTGACAAGTAGCTCAGCGGCAACCGCTTGGTGTGCTGGACGGTCAAGCTCTGTCATGAGTAACTCGATCAGTGCCGTTGATCGAGTATCGCGCGCCGCCTGAGCTACCGCCTCGCGAACCTCTACAGATGTGTCATCGAGCGCACCGATACCTCGCTTGAGCGCTGATTCATCGTCAGATCTGATCAATACGGCTGCTGCACGCGCACGAACGCTCGCCTCAGGATCATCCATAGCTCGCAGCGCAACGGCCGTTACGTCTTCGCCTGTGTCTTGGCTTAATGCGTCGATCGCAGCACGGCGAACTCTGGCATCGACGTCAGACATGACGCCCGCCAAGTCCTGGTAATGCCGGCCGCTTAACCCGGCGATGCCGGCTACTGCAGCGATGCGGTCGGTTGGGTCGCTGCTATGAAGCGCATCGAGTGCGAGCCGCCGCAAAGCGCCTTCATCGACCGTTCGCAGCACCTCGATGATCACGTCCCGGTGAGGAATTGTTTCACGAACCAAATTCCACAGGGTCGCTAGCGTCTCAGCAAAGTCGCCTTGCAGCAACATGGTTGCTGCAAGGCGGACGACATGTTCATTGTCGTCTCGCAGCGCCCGCATAAGGATTGCTACTGACGCGTCGTCATCAACTGCAAGCAGATCAAGTGCGGCCGCGCGCACGTCTGCGTCAATCGAAGCAGTAGCCCGCTTCGCCGCATCAACACGTCGTTGCGGCGAGGCGGTAGCCAGTGCGGCAATTGCGGCCAAACTGACCTGCGGTGAATCGTCTGAAGCCGCGAGTAAAACCAGCCCGTCGGCCACAGCATCGCTGACGTCTAGCTCTCCTGCCAGTTCAGCGGCAGTTACCCGCACATCAGCGAATGGATCTGACAAAGCGTCATTGATAGCGGTGGCCGACTGTGGATATTCAAGCAGCGCAACCAGTCGCGTGCCAGCGCAGCGTTGGGCACTGCTATTCGCTGAACGCCACAACTGCCCGACCTCAGCCACCGAAGGCAACTGCAGTGCCGCATCGTGAAGCCGTTTAGGTAGTCGCCCATCAGCAACCCGAATCACTGCGTTTGCTAACGCTGGAGCACTTTCTTCAAGTGACAGCGCCTTTGCGGCTGCAAACAGCCGGACCAGTTGCGTACTGTCGGCCAAGCGGCTTAGCTCAACAACCGCATCAACTATGTGTGCTTTCGGCAAGCGCTGCAGGGCATCAGTAGCTTGCGTGCGAATCGCCGGTTTAGGGTCATCGAGGGCGCTCAGCAGTCCAAGTAGCAGTGCGTTAGTGTTGCCAGCGCGATCTGGCGTGCCGGTGTCGCCAGAAACTTCAGTGATTCCGCTCGTCGCTGAGCTTTGGCGTGCGACAGTAACGGCTGCGAACTGGCGAACGACCGGATCAGAATCTGCGACCAGCCTGGATAGTGCATGATCTGCATCCTCGTCGTGGGCTTCGGCTGCAAGCACCGCGGCGCCCGCGCGAATATCGGCGTCTTTACGCGCGAGCCGATGAACGATGTCACCAATTGCAACGGTACGAGCCAGGAATTGGATATTTTTTCGGACACCTTCATGCCCTTGCCGGGCAATGGTTGCTACTGCGCGACACAAATCATCGATATGGGTATCAGCAAGGTCCGTGGCGCGTGCCAGTGCCGCCAGAGCGTCCAGGCCGTTAGCGATCACGTTCTCGTCGGTTTCTTCAACGAGGCACGACACGATCGCTGTGACCATGGATGGGTTAGTGTTGCGCCCTGCGAGGGCTACTGCGCGTGCACGGACAGTCGGATCAGGATCGAATGCGACTCCATGAAGCATCGCTGCGGAGATCAATTCTGGGGCACGTTCTAGCACTTGAAGTGCCAGATGGCGCAGATCAACTTCAGGATCACCAACGCTTTTTGCGACGATGCTAATGATGTCGCCCGTTAAGGGGCCAGCGAGAAGCGCACGTAATGCTCGCCGACGTCGGTGGAGATCGAACGAATCGAGATCCTCGCGCAATTGTGTCAGGTCGTTTGGTAGTGGCAGGTCTGCAGTGCCAGTCTCAGGCGCATCTGTCGCAGCAGCAATGTTGGCAGTGATAGATGCCGACGGGGCCGGTGGTGGCGGGAGGACGAAAGACGCTGCTGTCGGTGAAGATTCCTTCGCTTCAGCCAGTCCAAGCGGCGGAGGTGGTGGGTTTGTAATCGTCGCTGCCACTCGGCCTTGGCCACCTTCAACCACCGCATCCGGCATCAGGTTGTCTACGAGACGCTGCGTGTCAGGAGTCGGCAGGGGATTTGCGTCGGATTCTTCAGTGACGACAGATTCGTCCACTGTGGTGTTTGGCTGTGCCTCTGTCTCGCCCAATCGGGGGACGGCCTTCACTGGGACAGTGATGGCCGCGCCTTCAAGGTCTGCTCCATTGGCTTGCTCGAAGTCTTCTTCTAAAAGCCCGAGTAATCCTCCAAGCATGCCAACACGCGCCACCGCAATAGTGCTGCTACGCCCATCATGGACTGACGGTGCGTCAGTAGCCGCTGTGGCAGCGATGGTTTCCGCTTCGGGATCAGCTTCGATCGAGCCATCGGTTTTGGCGATAGGCGCTGCCGGTATCGGCTGGACTGACAGGGAGTCCGATATCGCGGTTGACCGGGTCGGTGCTGTAAGGACATCAGCCGGCGGCGCTGGGATCGCTGCAGTTGACGTAGCCGAGATAGTTGAAGGCTGAGTCGGTTGTGTGGTCGGTGCGGTCTCTTCGACGACATCGTCTTCGTAGGCGACTCCGAGCAGCGCTTCAAGTAGGCCTTTGCGCGTCATCGTGTCACCTCGGTCACTGTACCAAGTGGTGATCGACGACTGAAGTGATCGTTGAGAAATGCGGACATGCGCGCGTGCAACACGGTGAACGGCACACTTTTCGACACCGACGGCCCGTCGTGATTTGCATATTCTTCTGGACGGTCGATGAGGCCGACGACTAACACGCCGCTGGGTTTGAGCAAGGCGCGTACCTCTGTAATCGTCAGCCCGTTGGTCTGCGATGCCAGCAGTACAACGTCGGCGTGTGTACGCCGCGCCGCACTGACTGCATCAAAAGCGTCGACGGCTTGAGCCACCACATGCCAACCGGCAGCGATAGTGAACAGTTCCGCAAACGACGTGCGGATCGCCGACACAGGGTCGGCGATCACAATGCGAATGTCAGAGTTGTTGTTCATATCGGAAACTGTACGCAGTGAAGTGATGGCGGCCATCAGACTGTGGTCTCCACTTCACGCGACGCAGGTCGTAGTCCAAAAGGACTATGTCAGTGTAGCTTTGTCGTCGTAGCGCGTTGTCAATGCGTGTCGATGATGCCTTCACGAATCGCTTTGGCGACAGCCTGAGTGCGGTTAGCGACGTCGAGTTTACGGTAGATCGACGTGAGGTGGGTTTTTACGGTTGTTCCTGCGACATATAAAGCCACAGCAATCTCATCAGTCGAGCGGCCAGCCACAACCAACTGCAGGATTTCCTGTTCGCGCTCAGACAATGCGATGTGGTTTGGTATTGAAGATGTTCGGGCTACGAGCCTTTGGGCTACCTGTGGATGCAAGTACAAGCCGCGGCCTTCACGTGCCGTACTGATGGCCTCTTGTAGCTGTTCACTACTGGCATCTTTCAACAGATAGCCGGCTGCGCCGTGTTCGATCGCACCGTCAACGTATTCACGTGAGTCGTAGGTAGACAGGATAATTACCGGAACTTCTGCAAATCGCTGCCGGATCTGTTGCAACGTCCAAATGCCATCATGCTCGGGCATGCGTGCATCGAGTAACACCACATCAGGTCGGGACGTCTCGATGAGCGACAACGCCTGCAGGCCACTACTTGCCTCGGTGACGTCATAGCCAAGCACGCGCTCAAGTAAGAGCCGAAGGCCTTGGCGAACCACCTCGTGGTCATCAACGAGCAACAACCTGATGCGATCAGCCGGGCTGTTGGATTGAGTCATGCCGGCACATCAACTTGTACGACAGTGCCACGGTCTGGTTGCGATTCGATCAAGAATGTTCCGTTTAATAGTCGCACGCGTGAGCGCACGATGCCCAGTCCCTGGTGTGGTCGCAGGTCACTGTCGTCTGGCTCACTGACTCCTTTGCCTTGATCTGCAACGGTGAGAATCAACCGATCGGGTGTGAATGACAGCGTGACTGAGGCCGCATCGGTCTTGGCATGGCGACGAACATTGGTTAACGCTTCCAGGACAAAGGCAAACGCCATCGACACGATTTCGGCATCAACGTCACGCGGTTCGCCATCCACGGTCAGTTCAGTGTCGACGCCCCACTGGCTTGAAAAATCAGCCACAAAGCTGCGCAGGCCGGTCACCAAGTCACTCCACGCTTCGTTCGGTGGGGTCAGGTCAAAGATGACCGAACGAAGCGATTCGATCGCCTGCAGCACGGCTTCACGGCTCGAACCGACCATCACACGAATCTGCTCTGGATCTGCCGCCACATGTCGTAACACCTCTAGCTGAACCGACACGTTGGTCAGCACTTGTGTGATGCCCTCATGGATCACCGAGGCGATACGTGCACGTTCACGCAACAGTGCGTTACGACGTAAATCTCCGCCACTGTCGCGATCGCTACCTGCTCCAGACGCGAGCCGACCGGCTAAAAGCGTCCCTTCCAAAGTCACCGTAACCGGCGGTTCACTCTCTTCGGGCCACCACTGGGACAACGTCACTAGGTCTGCTGCCCGCTGTTCTGCCCGGAGTGCAGCCGCCAGATCGAAGGTTGTTCCAAGGCCTGTCGTTGCCGCAATAAACCGGCGTGCATGCTCGACATCAGGCACGTCAAGAATGATGCGCGCGTCGCGGCCCCCTGGGATCAACAACAAACGCTCGACTCCAACTGTCTGCAAGCGGGCGCCAATGTCGCCAAGTTCGTCGATTTCCAGCAAACGTGCCTGCGTGGCGCTATGCAAGGCTTCATAAGACAGCAGTTGCGCCAGGATGCCGTCCTGCAAAGAAGGCAGATCAGACGAGATATCCCACGTTTCGCCTTCACGCAACGCCACCAACCATCGCGTAGCGCCGAGTTCATCTCGCAGCCCGTCTAACCACAAACTGATCGGTCCTCGTGACTGTCGGCCAGTGGTTGCATCACTGTCCATGGTGTGCTCCATCAGTCGGCTCGGGTCATGCCGGCAACATCGGCAGCGTTGCACTTCGCCACCACGACAGCACCCGCTGGCTCGTGCCGATGTTAGCGGTGACGCCGCTCTAGCTGGTGAAGGTGGCACAATCACGTGTGCCTTGGCTTGACGAGTCGGAGAATTCGTATGCGCATCGCAATTGTTGACGACGATGTGGCGTTTAGACGCGACCTCGCGTCACTGTTAAACGCCACGTTATCCGTTGCAGTCGATGACTTTGACAGCGACAGCTTTCTTTTCACGCATAACAGCGCGCGATATGACTTGCTGTTCATCGACCCATTTGCCCGTGAATCGACCGACACGACTGCCCTATTTCGTCACGCACGCGCAGAAGCGGCACGGGTCGTCGTACTCTCATACCACAGCGGAGTTGATTGTGTGTCGGCAGCACTTAATCACCAAGTCGACGGCTATCTCCTAAAAACTGATAGCGATCTGGCACAAAGCGTCGCAGAACTCCTCACATCTCATCAGCCTATTGTGTCGCGCGGTGTCTCATCTGTCGTGTTTTCACTCGCAACCGCACCGCGCATTCCTGGGCCCTCGTCACTGTTGACAACCCGCGAAATTGAAGTGCTCCAGCTCGTGGTCCAAGAACGCAGCAATCGTGAAATTGCCGATCAGCTGGGCATCGCTGAAAACACGGTGAAAAATCATGTGCGGCACGTGCTGACCAAAATGCATTGCCGTTCACGCGTTGGTGCGGTAGTCGCAGCCATTCGCGACGGACTTATCGACCTTGACACAGCCAACTAGATCGCCACGGCAACGACCTCTACACGATCGCCGCCAGCGATAACACCGAGAAGCAACCAGCAAGTACTGGATTGCCCCGCGGCACGTAGCGCGCTGGATTCTCCAAAGGTCAAACCAAGACCCAAGTCACAGTCGTGAATTTTGACAGCACTTGACCCTGCCGCAGGACCCGTTTATCAATCCGGCTCGCCATCTCCCGTCAACGTTTCTCTTTAGCGCAGAGATAAATGACCCGATTGCGTGTCGCTTGGCCTGCAGGCCTGAGACCGTTTGCCAACTCGACGATGACCGGCCGAGCGGTGAACGCCACCCCAAGCCGGGAAGACACAACTGCCCCGTTAGACGTCTTGGAGTTCAAAGGTTAGTAACGGGGCATCTGCCTGAACGGCAGCACCGACAACAACGTGAACGCTACTGACAACCCCGTCAGCTGGGGCCGTGACGCGATGCTCCATTTTCATTGCTTCCACGATCACCAAAACGTCACCGGCACTGACCGAATCTCCCTGCGTGACACGCAAGTCCAAGACAACGCCGGGCATCGGGGACGTGAGCGTGCCAGGGCCGCTCAGTTCAGTTGCGCTGACATGCCCGGTCGCCAGGACTTGCTGCCAGCGGTGAGTTCTGCCGCCAACATGCGCCCATATGCTCGAGCCAGTCCGTGTGAGCACCAACGCAACCGGCGTGCCATCGACAACAACCGTGTCATCAATCACCGCATCTATCGTGTAGTGATGTTCGGCGTGGGCCACAGTCAGTCTGCCACGTTGCTGTCGAACGGTAACTACGTGTTCTATCTCGCCGGCTGCAAGCCGGATCACCGTGCCGCCGCCGTTTGCAAGCCGCCACGGTCCAAGTGTCTCCCACGGGTCAGCGCCGGTTTCGTTAAGTGGGCCGGCAAGCACGGCAGCAACCGCGGCAAGTTCGACGCTTGTGGCATCGGCCGGCTGCCATTCGGGTAGGAAACGGTTGAGAAACCCGGTGTCGAGGTCACCGGCAGCAAAGGCCGGATGGGCGATCGTGTCCGCAAGGTGAGCAAGATTTGTCGTGATTCCGTGCACGACGGTGGCGTAAAGGAGCGCACGTAGCCGTCGGATTGCACTGTTGCGGTCGGGGGCATGCACGATCAGTTTGGCGAGCATCGGATCGTAAAATCGCGATACGTCAGTGCCGGTCTCAACGCCGCTATCGATGCGAATGCCTGGCCCGGTCGGCGCGTCAAAACGTTCCAACGTGCCCGTCTGCGGCAAGAAACCGTTAGCAGGGTCTTCAGCGTAAAGGCGCACTTCAATCGCATGGCCCTGCTGGCTTAGGTTCTCTTGGGAGACTGGTAGCGGTTGGCCTGCAGCGATTTTGAGTTGCCAAGCGACGAGGTCAACGCCGGTGACAAGTTCGGTGACGGGATGCTCGACTTGCAGACGTGTGTTCATCTCGAGAAAGTAGAATGGGGGCGTCTGGACGTGCTGCGGCGTTTCGTGGCTGTGCGTGTCCGGTGTGGCAGCAACGATAAATTCAACGGTGCCCGCACCGATGTAATCGACGGCTCGAGCCACCTCTATCGCGGCTGCGCCGAGTCGTTCTCGTAAGTTCGGGTCAACCCCTGGCGACGGTGTTTCTTCCACAATTTTTTGGTGACGGCGCTGAATCGAGCATTCGCGTTCGAACAAGTGCACCACGTTGCCGTAGGTATCGGCGAAGATTTGCACCTCGATGTGGCGCGGTCGTTCGATCAGTTTTTCCACGATCAGCCGCTCGTCGCCAAACGCTCCCGCTGCTTCACGGCGGGCTGCGATGAGGGCTTCAGCTAGGTCATCGCGACAGTGCACAGGGCGCATGCCCTTACCGCCACCGCCCGCGGCTGCTTTGAGCAGTACGGGATAGCCAAGCTCGGCGATAGCGTGTGCGATCGTGCTGTCGTGCATTGCGGTGGTGTCAAAACCGGGCACGACCGGGATCCCCACCTGCGCCATCAAGGCTTTCGCCGTCGCCTTATCCCCCATCAGCCGGATCGCATCGGGGGGTGGCCCGATCCACGTTATGCCGGCGGCTCCTACGGCCTTGGCAAATAGCGCGTTTTCGGAAAGAAACCCGTAGCCGGGGTGGATCGCGGCAGCATCCGTTTGTCGTGCCGCATCAAGGACTGCCTGCATGTTCAGGTAGGAGTCAGTTACCGGTGACGGGCCTAAGCGCACCGCCTCATCCGCAGCGTGAACATGGGGCGCGTTCGCGTCTGCGTCGGAGTACACGGCAATGGTACGAATCCCAAGTGTGCGACAGGTGCGTATCACCCGTCGGGCGATCTCGCCACGGTTAGCAATCAAGACGCTTTCAAACGGGCTCATCTGTGATGCCATAAAACGTGGCGAGTGTGAGAAAGTATCTGCATGCCGGTTTGTCCTTTGAGCCGGTTACCGAGGATCGGTGGCCGGGTTCGATCATCTCTACATCCGAAAGACGCCCCACTGAGGACGCCCGAACGGGGCATGTACGGCGGCGGCAAGGCCTAACGCAAGCACATTGCGGGTGTCTGCCGGGTCGATCACGCCGTCGTCCCATAGCCGTGCGGTGGCGTAGTAGGGGTGGCCTTGGGTGTCGTATTGGGCACGAATGGGTTCTTTGAATGCGTTCTCGTCCGCGCTGGACCAAAAGTCTCCTTGCGCTTCGATCCCCTCGCGCCTGACTGTCGCCAGCACACTTGCGGCTTGTTCGCCACCCATGACCGAAATGCGGGCGTTGGGCCAGGTCCATAAGAAGCGTGGCCCGTAAGCACGACCACACATCGCATAGTTGCCGGCCCCAAACGAACCGCCAATGACGACCGTAAATTTCGGCACGGTAGAGCACGCGACAGCAGTCACCATTTTTGCACCATCACGAGCGATACCTCCGGCTTCATACTGCTGACCAACCATGAATCCGGTGATGTTTTGGAGGAACACCAGCGGGATACCACGCTGGTTACATAGCTCGATGAAATGGGCACCTTTCAACGCCGACTGGCTAAACAGGATGCCATTGTTGGCGACGATGCCGACAGGAAAGCCGTGAATGCGCGCAAACCCGCACACCAGCGTCTGGCCATACAACGCTTTGAATTCATGAAACCGCGAACCATCAACGATACGGGCGATCACTTCGCGGACATCAAATGACTGACGGGCGTCTTGGGGCACGATCCCATACAGCTCTGCCGGGTCGTGTAAGGGCAGTTCTGGGGCGGTGAGAGCAAACGGTGGTGTTGCGGTAGGGATCGCGAGATTCGCGATCGCATCGCGAGCGATTTGCAATGCGTGCCGGTCGTCGACGGCAAGGTGATCGACAACCCCAGATGTCCGTGCATGCAGGTCACCACCGCCGAGTTCTTCGGCAGTGACCTCTTCGCCGGTTGCGGCTTTTACCAGTGGTGGGCCACCCAAAAAGATCGTTCCTTGGTTCTTCACGATGATTGATTCGTCAGACATTGCCGGTACATACGCGCCGCCGGCGGTGCATGATCCCATCACTACCGCGATCTGTGGGATCCCCATGCCAGACAGGGTTGCTTGGTTGTAGAAGATCCGGCCAAAATGGTCCCGGTCGGGAAAAACCTGATCTTGTTCAGGGAGAAATGCCCCGCCTGAGTCAACGAGATACACGCAAGGCAGGTGGTTTTCACGGGCGATCTCTTGGGCACGCAGATGCTTTTTGACGGTGATTGGGTAGTAGGTTCCGCCTTTGACGGTGGCGTCGTTGGCCACAATCACGCAGGTGGTTTCACAGATGCGACCGATTCCGGTGATGATGCCGGCGCCCGGCGCGTCTCCGTCATACATGCCGTGTGCAGCCATCGGTGAGAGCTCAAGAAACGGTGTGCCTGGGTCAAGGAGTGCCTCTACCCTTGCGCGGGGTAACAGTTTGCCGCGTGCGACATGCCGCTTGCGGGAGCGCTCCGATCCGCCCTGTGCGGTAATAGCAAGCTGCTGTTGCAGATCGTCAAGCAGCGCCCGGTTGTGAGTTGCATTCGCAATGAACGTGTGGAGGGTTGGATCAACTGCAGTTTGGAAAACGGGACCGTCGTGGCGCGTGTCGGCGGTCATAGCCCAACCTCGCGGGCGATGAGGATGCGTTGCACTTCGCTCGTGCCTTCGCCGATCTCAAGAATCTTGCAGTCCTGATAGAACCGCCCAACACGGGTTTCGGTGGTAAATCCCATACCACCGAAAATCTGGGTGGCTACACGTGCGGCAGTGACGGCCTGTTCAGACGAGTACAACTTCGCAATGGATGCTTCTTTTTTGTACGGCAGGCCGGCCTGTTTGCGCCATGCAGCGTTCCAGTACATGGTGCGGGCGGTTTGGGCAGCGACCTCAAGGTCGGCGATTTTGAACGCGATCGACTGATGTTTTCCGATCGGTTTGCCAAACGCCTCACGTTCGTTCGCAAACCGTACACATTCGTCCACGCATCCTTGAATTAGTCCCACCGCCAGTGCTGAGATCGCGATCCGTCCATCATCAAGCGTGGAGAGAAATTGTTGGAAACCGGCGCCACGTTCACCCAGCGTGTGGTCAAGTGGAACACGAACATCATCGAAAAACAGTTCCCGCGTGTCGGAAGCGTGCCAGCCCACCTTCCGATACGGCGGTGCGATTGTCAGTCCTGGCGTATCGACGGGAACGATGATGGCCGTCATTTCGCGCTCAGCCGTCCATGCGGTGACGGTAACGATAGATGTCATGTCGGTGCCCGCATTGGTGATAAACGCCTTGGAGCCGTTGATTATCCAATGATCACCGTCTTTCACGGCGCGCGTACGTGCAGTCCCCCAGTTGTCAGAGCCGCCGTGCGTTTCGGTGAGGCCAAACGCCGCGATTTTTTCGCCACGACACAGTTCTGGTAGCCACCGCTGTTTCTGTTCAGTTGTCCCAAACGTTGCCAGAGGCATTGCGCCAAGGCCAACGCCAGCCTCCAAGGTGATCCCTACCGACTGATCCACCCGACCCAGTTCTTCGATGGCAAGGCAGAGTGTCAGCAAATCTCCACCCATGCCACCCCACTGTTGGTCAAACGGGATGCCAAACAATCCAAGCGCGCCCATCTTCTTTACGAGGTCGGTTGGAAATTGGCCCGATGCCGCCAAATCGGCAGCGAGTGGATCAACAACGGTTTCGGCAAAATGGCGGACCACCGAACGAAACTCGTTTTGCTCGGATGTCAGCGCAAACGACAGCGCCATTGGCTCGACCTCCCAGATCGCAGACAACTCGAGACACGGTACACCAGGTGCACCAGGACACATGGCCACTGGCAGTCAACAGCTGACAGACGTGCCGGCGGAAACACATCTCACCCGCATGTACCGAAAGCCGAGCTTCACTTAGAACACATCGCCTATCGATATGCACTACCCATCAGGGATGTGCGAATCTGTCAACGGCAGCAATGCACCCCTATGCGCAACGCATAATTATTGACTTATGACCTTGGATCGTGCCTACGCGAAGTGTTTCTTTACTAGGGCAACGTGTGCATCTGGCACGACCTTTTGAACGGCAGCCGTCAACATTTGGATAATCATGTCATCGGCAACAAGGCAGTCGTGGCAGGCTTCGTCGGTTGCCGTTAAAGCGACAGTCACCACTGAATCATCAACGGATTCCACTGCCAGATGGAAGCCGTCAGCTTGCAGCGAGGCGGCAAAACCCCCGAGCGCATCTTCGACCGACCGTGTGTTTGCAGACAACTGGTCCGCGTTTGGTGAAACGGTCACGGCGGGTTGAAGCAAAAGGCGAGCGATCGCGTCGACAGCTATTTCGGCCTTGATTTCGAGTTCGTCTACCGGGCATCGCCCCAACGGATGAGGGATCAGGACCATAGGAAAATCGGTGACACCTTGCAGTTCAGCCATTTGCTTGGCGGTTGGTTCAAACAATTCCGTACACACCACTACAGCGGGCACACCATGTCGTTCGAGTGCAATTCCGTCGTACATACTGCACGACGAGCACGACCCTCAATCGC
>JBBDST010000041.1:0-26738 GCA_040904765.1 Nitriliruptoraceae bacterium | reverse complement strand
GCCGATCTGGTGATTGCCGGCGGCAGCGAATCACTGTCACACCAGCCGCTCATCGTCAGCGACGCAGTAGAAAGCCTCGCACGGATGCCGCGCCGACGTGACCCGGCCGCATTCGCCGAAAGCCTCACGCAACTTTCGATTGCCGACATGCTGCCGGTGCTGCCACCAGTAAGCGAACCCTACACGGGCGAAACGCTCGCCTACTCGGCCGAAACGTTGATGCAAGCCTTCGGCGTGTCACGTTACGACGCCGACACGTACGCCGCGCAAAGCCAGCAACGCGCCGCAGCCGCCCGTAAGCAGCATCTGGCTCCGCGCATCCGCCCTATCGATACGGCGGATGGGACGGTCACCGATGACGATCTGATTCGCGGCGACACCACCCAAGCAATTTTGAGTGAGCTTGCTGCCGTGTTTGAAACAGGCGGGGTGACGTCAGGCAACGCCTCACGCTTAACCGACGGGGGAGCGGCAGTGCTGCTGGCACGGCCAGCATTTGCCGCCGAACAAGGACTCACCCCTCAAGGATTCATCGTCGCATCGCACTTAAGTGCCCATGATCCAAACGTCGGTGTGCTACTTGGACCGGCCTTTGCAATCCCGCAAGTGCTCGATGCGGCTGGCATGACGTTGAGCGACATTGACGTCATCGAAATTCATGAAGCGTTTGCCGGGCAAGTCCTGGCCAATTTGAACGCCCTGGCCTCCAACACGTTTGCACGCGAACAGTTGAACCGCACCAGTCCCATCGGTGTGATCGACCCGGCCAGTATCAACGCCTGGGGCGGATCGCTGTCCATCGGCCATCCCTTTGGCGCCACCGGCGCACGCATCATCATGCAGGCCGTTGACCGGCTGCACGCTGAAGACAAACAGACTGCACTGGTCGCACTGTGTATCGGCGGGGCCCGCGGGGCTGCGTTAATCATCCAACGTGACGTGGAGAACTAGACCCATGGCGACCACCCGACGCATCAAACGCCGTCTGCCACGCCCAAGTGAAATTGCGCCGCTGTTAAAATTTGCGCCGCGCAAAGGTGATCGCATTGACCGTCGGCTCGCCAAAGCCCAGACGATCGCAGATCTGCGTGTCATCGCGAAAAAACACACCCCAAATGCCCCGTTTGACTATGTCGATGGGGCGGCGGAAACCGAAACGAGTCTCGCTCGGGCACGCGCACTGTTTGCACAGATCGAATTTCGCCCACACGTGCTGCGAGACGTCAGCCAAGTCGATCTCAGCACCACCATTCTTGGCCAACCATCGACGTTGCCACTGATTTTTGCTCCGACCGGATTCACCCGCATGATGCATCACGAAGGCGAACCTGCGGTTGCGCGTGTGGCCGGCAAAGTCGGCATCCCTTACGCCCTGTCGACAGTGGGAACAACGAGCCCTGAACGCTTAGCCAAAGAAGCCCCCGACACGAACCGGTGGTTTCAGTTGTATGTGTGGCGTGACCGTGACGCGGTCGAAGCACTGTTGGCCCGTGCCAAAGCAAGCGGGTTCAACACGCTCGTGTTGACCGTCGATACCCAAGTTGCCGGTGCACGACTACGCGATGTTCGTAACGGCCTGACGATCCCACCGACGTTGACGCTGCGCACCCTGGCGGGCTTGGCCCGCTACCCGTCATGGTGGTTCAACCTGTTAACTACCGAACCGCTCGCGTTTGCGACGTTTTCGCATTATGACGGCACCGTTGCCGAACTTATTGGCGAGCTGTTTGACCCGTCATTGTCGATGGCCGACGTGGCGGCGTTACGTGAGCTGTGGGACGGCCCGCTGGTCATTAAGGGCATTCAGCATGTGGATGATGCGCGTCAAGTTGTCGACCTTGGTGTTGACGGCATTGTCGTGTCAAATCACGGTGGGCGGCAACTTGACCGGGCCGTCACGCCGTTGACGCAACTGCCAGAGATATTGGAAGGCGTTGCAGGCCGCTGCGAAGTGTTTCTCGACGGCGGGGTGATGTCTGGTGCGGACGTCATCGCAGCCGTTGCCCATGGCGCCGACGCCGTCATGGTCGGTCGCGCCTACATGTATGGGTTGATGGCCGGAGGTGAACGTGGCGTGCAACGTGCCGCTGATATTTTGGCGTCCGACATGCGCCGCACCATGCAACTGTTAGGGGCCAGAAACCTCCAAGAACTCTCTAAAGACCAGGTGCGCATCATCAAATAGCAGGCTGCCATAGCGCCATATTGAACGTTAAAGACGCCCAACTGTGACCGTTGCTGCCGCTATCCAGATACCTTTTGGGTGATGGCTTGAAGGAGCGACAATGCAAGTTGAGCTACTTTACTTCGATGGCTGCCCGAACTGGCAGGCGACCGATCAATTGCTGCGGGAACTGGCAGATGTGTACGGCTTCACGCTGACGCGCCAGCTGGTGGAAACGCCCGAGCAAGCCGAAGCGGTGTCGTTTCGTGGCTCGCCGAGCGTGTTGATCGACGGCCGCGACGTGTTCGCCAATGAGGATGCACCTGTGGGCTTGGCGTGTCGTGTCTATGACACGCCTGACGGTCCCGTGGGAGAGCCGCCACGAGGTGAGCTCGAGCGGGCGCTGAAGCAGGCGGCTGGACGGTCAGTAAAGGAATGACTCGATGCTGACAGCGGGGCAGCTCGGGCGTCATATTTGTAAGCCGAAGCCGTAGCTGACGGCGTACAGTCGCGGTTAAACTAAATCGGTAACTGTGGGGCGAGCTTGGCCGGTTCAGTTCAGGATCATTTGCCCGCTGGGCAAGTTCTCGGCACGTCTGATAGGGCGGTATGACAGCCACAGGCGGGGTTTGTCGGCTGCAATCTATATGGCTACCGCAGTAGCGCTGTTGCCAGTCCAGCTGCTCACTGTCGAAAGCCAGCCTGCGTCATCTAGATTTTTTTTGGGGCCTGCCCATTTTTTGCACTTGAGTCTGCAAGATCTGCAGGGCGAGGACAGCTCACGAGCAACACGGCAGACTCCTAGAATGCGATAGCTGCAAGAGAGAAAATGTTTGGGCCCCCACGCGCACGTGGAGGCCCAAACAACGGTCATTGAGATTTAACGAGCGCCTGATTCTTCAAGCATCGCCACACAGCGGTTATATAGCGGATAGTCAATAAATTCGCCGTCAATCTGAATCGACGCCGAACCGTCTTTCAGTGCCACCTCAAATAGCTCAACGATCCGTTTGGCACGCACCAGCTCTTCAGGCGTGACGCGCGCATACACGTCGTTTACGGTGTCGACCTGTTTTGGATACACGCACACCCGACCGTGAAGGCCAAGCTCACGTGACTGTTTGGTGTTTTGACGCAGACCGTCATCGTCGTGGATGTCAAGGAACGGACCATCAAGCGGCGGGGCAAGTCGTGCTGCACGCGAGGCGATGACCAGTTTCGAACGCGCATACAACAGTTCAAGGCCCTGCTCGGTGATCGACACGTTGATGTCTACCGAAAAGTCGCCCAGCCCAAAGTTCAACCGTGGCATACGTGCCGGTGCAGCCATCGCAATCTCGTAGGCCCGCATCAAACCTACGGCCGTTTCAAGCAGCGGAATCATCTGGATCGCACCTGGAGCAAGACCACGTTCGGCTTCCAAACGGCTGATTTCACGGTCGGCAAGTTTCAAATGTTCCGGTGATTCGACCTTTGGCAGAATCAGAATGTCAAGATCTTCACACACTACGGCACCAATATCGCCGTAGGTCAGTCCGGTCGTGAAGTCGTTTACACGCACAGACCGGGTCGAGTTTTTCATCGTCGCTAACGCCGGCTGGATCAGATCACGCGCGGCAACCTTGTGTTCCATCGCGACCGCGTCTTCTAAGTCAAGCACGATCGCGTCAGCCCCAAAGTGGTCGACTTTTACGACCTTGCGTTCGTGGTCTGCCGGGGTGTACAGCAGCGAACGGATCGCATTTGCTCGTCGTGCCCGGTCGCTAGCAGAGTTGTCATAGGCCATCAGATGATGCCTTCCTGTTTGAGTTCATCGAGATCGGTTGCGCTAAGGCCAATTTCGCCAAACACCTCAGCGTTGTGAGAACCGTGACTTGGCCCGGCAAAACGGATCGAGCCGGGAGTCTTTGAAAAACGCGGCATAACGTTCTGCACTTTCACTTCACCAAGGTCATCATCAGGGATCATGATATGGGATTCGCGTGCCACAAAATGCGGGTCCTCAAGCAGTTCAGCATGCGTATAAATCGGTGCGATCGGCGCGTCGGCCGCACGGAACGTTTCCAACACTTCGTCGCGGGTGTGCTTCCCAATCCAGTCTTGCAGCGCTTCATCAATCAAATCGGCATGCTGAATACGGCTCTGGTTATCCATAAACCGCGGGTCTTCGTTCATCTCGGCCCGGCCGATCGCTTCGAAAATGCGCCGTGCTGTTGCCGGGTTTGACCCAGACAGTGCCACCCACTTGCCAGGCTCACTACTTTCGTAGGCGCCTCGCGGCGTCGTGTCGGCAATGCGGTTTCCCAGACGTTCACGCGACACACCCGTGTACCACGCTTCCATCGCCATGTTTTCGGTGATACGGGTCAGGCCTTCATACAGCGCGTTATCAATCCACTGTCCGCTACCGCCGTTTTTCACGTTCATCAGCCCCGCAAGGGCACCGATCGTGCCAAACAGGGCGGCGATACCATCCGCCAGCGCCATCTGTGGCAGCTGCGGTGGGCCGTCGTTCTCACCGGTGACGTTGGCAAAACCGCTCATGGCTTCTGCCAGCGTGCCAAAACCGGGGTTGCCCGAGTACGGGCCGCTCTGACCAAAACCGCTGGTGCGGACCATCACCAAATTGGGGTTCACCTGCTCCAAATCCTCAAACGCGATACCCCATTTTTCCATCGTGCCGGCCCGATAGTTTTCGATCACCACGTCAGCGGTTTTCACCAGCTCTAACAGGATCTCACGGCCACGCGGGGTGGACAGTTTCAGGGTGATGCAACGCTTGTTGCGGGCAGCCGACTTCCAAAACAGGCCGGTGCCTTCAGCGCGTGCGCCAAAGTTACGGACCGGGTCGACAATCTCGGGATGTTCAATTTTGATGACGTCGGCGCCGAGGTCACCAAGGAATGTGCCTGTCCACGGGCCAGCCAAAAGGTTGCCGATGTCAAGGACGCGAATACCGTCAAGAGGGCCCATGTGATGGTGCCTTTCCTATGTGAATGAGGTCAGGTTAGTCATGCAGGACTAACTGTGGTGGCGTTCCACCGTTTCTTCTTCCAACGCGATTAACGCATCGAAACCGAGCAGTTCTTCAGCGAGACGCTGAATTCGAGGGATTTCAGCCACATCAAAACCGATGTGGTCGTGCGGCAGACAGTCGTTTTCCGCTAACGGGCGATACAGCTGTTCGAGTGCGCCAAGCGACACCAGCACCGGTGCGATCGGATACAGCACAATGTCAAAACCGCGGGCCCGATAGGCGGCGGCAGAAAGCTCCCGCTGACCAGGCAGATAGCCGCTCAACACGACGACATGCGCATCATCAGGCAGCCCGGCACGGATCTGATCTAAATCTTCTTCAGGTTTCAACGAATCAAGTTTAGGCACGGCCGGGGTAACTAGCGGCATCACCGCATCCGCACCCACCTCAAGGGCCGCATTGCAGCGCCAGATGGCTTCGTCAACATCGCCGTTACGGGCCTTAGCTGCGTCGGTTCGGGCGATAATGAAAAAGTCGTCGTCACGACGCGCCTGCACGGCCGTTTTGATTTTCTCCAGAAAATCTTCACGTGACGTGATGTCTTCGACACCCTTGTGGTAGTGGGCCCGTTTGGGATGATGCTGATCTTCAATATGAATCGCAGCGATCCCTGCCTGTTCAAACGACCGGACGGTGCGTTGGGTATGCATCGGCTCACCAAAACCGGCGTTGGCATCCACAATTAGTGGCAACGCCACCGCATCACTGGCACGTCTAGCCGCCTCGACTTGTTCAGTCATCGTCAACAGCGGCTCAGTAACACCCAGATGTGTCCCGGTTGTCCAGCCGCCCATATACACGGCAGGAAAACCTAGATGCTGCACCAGTTTCGCCCCGATCGCGTCAAACACGCCCGGCGCAACCACCGTGTCGCCCCGTGCGAGCACGTCGCGAAGATCCCCACCGCGTCCCATATGTCACTCCCCGTAACTTTGGCCCTGCACTCCCACACCCGTGTTTAGCCGAGAACGGTCACGTCGTGCAAGATCAAAAACGTGATGGCAGGCCGTTACGGTGCCGGATTGGCAATCGTAATCCACGGTCTTGCCGCCAAATAGGTCGCCATTGAGGTGTCAATATGTTCCAGCATCGCCGCCGTCTTGGGTCGCCGCAACTCATACAGGTGCGGGATTTGTTGCCACAGACACACCAGATCCCACAACGCTAACGCGTCCTCGCCGGTTGGTGCAGGCATCACCACCGGCCCAAACAGTGCCGGGCCGTCGGCAATGATTAGGGTTGGCACACCATGGGAACCGTGGGTTTCCACGAGCATGTTGTGATCGTCCAACACGTCCTTATGGGTCGTGTCGTCTGCCAAGGCGGCTGCCACCACATCGTCATGGATGCCAAGTGACGTAATGATTTCACGGGCCCCTTCAGGGGTGAACACGGCCTCGCCGCGACGAAAAAACGCGGTGCCATTTTTTAAGTACCAGCGTTCAAACAGTTCAGGGTCTTCACGGCGCAGCCAGGCGGCGATACGAAGCATCGACCAACCCCACGTCCACTCACGTTCATACGGCAAGCGCTGATGCGGTTGATGGTTAATCAATTCGAGGCTAAAAAACCGCCAACTCAGGTTGATTGGGCGCTGTTCACGTACTTCGCGCAGCCACAGCACCGTCTCAAACGCAAACGGGCAGATCGGATCGATCGCCACCGTAACGGCCGTCACATCCCTCGTCGTCATCGCTTCGCCCTCCCGCACGCAGTCAACACCTGCAGCCGTGTCATCAAACCATCCCGTACCCTTGTGCCCATACGCTACAGCCAAGGACCATCATGCGACTCACCTTACTTACCGGCGGGCTGTTGATCCTTATCGGCGTCACTGCTTATGGCACCGCCGAAACAACCAGCCTCACCGCCTTGTTTCCCGCCGTATTAGGTATTGTGCTGGCAACCCTTGGGCTGATCGCAATCGCCCCCAAATTTCGTCGCGACGCCGTCCACCTCGCCGTACTGATCGGCGTACTTGGCATCGTCGCGTTTTTCGGTAACGCCCGCCACCTGCCAACACTCATCAGTGGCGGCGTGGTCGAACGGCCTCAAGCCGTTGCCGTGTCAGCCCTCACGCTCGGCGTGCTCATCGCCTATCTGACCTTGAGCATCCGCTCGTTTCGCCGGGCACGCCGTCAACGCGCACAAACACCACCCGAACCGGCATGAGCACTACCACATTACGAAACGCCGCCCAGGCGCTTCTCGCCTTCACCCCGCGGCGCATCGCCGGGGCGACCTTTGCCAGTGTCGTCACTTTCCTGCTGCTGGGGCTTACCACCGCGATGATCGAAAACCCTGTGTTTGGCCGCTCCATCGCCACGCCCACCTGGGGCTTTACCGCACTCACACTCACTTCCGTACTGTCTGGCATCATCCTTGCCACCTACGTTGCGACCCCACTACCGCCAGACACCGAAACGGCCACCCGAAGGTTCACCGCCGGGGGAGTGCTCGCATTTTTTGCGATCGGCTGCCCAACCTGCAACAAACTGGTGCTGATCGCACTTGGCTCAAGTGGTGCCATCACCTGGTTTGCCCCCATCCAGCCCTACCTTGCCACTGCAGGGATTGTGCTGCTCGGCTGGGTTGCAATCACCAGACTTGCCAACGACACGTCATGTCGTCTACCGCAGCACCAATAACGCGGACGTTTGGCCATAGCGCAATGAAACCCACATGAGGCACACTTGACGTTCATTCCGGATAACGAAAGTACTGCGGCCATGCGTACACGCGCCAAAACTCCCATCCTGTTCGCTCTGCTTATGCTGCTGGTGAGCGCCTGCACCCAAAACGGCACCACCACACCACCAGATCCCAGTGTGCCGTCAACCAGCGAAGCGCCCGAACCAACCACCGAAGCACCCGACGAAGAAGCAACTGTCGCCGTCTACTTCGTGCGCACCGCACCGGATCGTTTCTTTATCGAACCGGAGTATCAGAGCGGCGGTGACGAAGACGCCGATCCGATTGAAGCCGCAACGACCGCGTTAAACCTCCTGTTTGCTGCCAGCGACCCAACAAATCCGGCAGCCCCCAAAGACCCCGACCTGTCCACCAGCGTCCCTCAAGGCGTCACGTTGAACAGCATCACCCTCGACGAAGACACGCTTATTGTCGATGTTGCCGGCCTGTACGGAAACCAAGGCGGATCTGCCCAAGAAGCAACGCTGCTGTCACAGATTGCCCACACCGCAACTGACGCTGCCGGGGTACCGACCATGATGCTGCTGTTTGACGGCGAAGTTCAAGAAAGCCTCTACGGGCATCTCGACACCACCCAACCGGTCACCCCCGGCGTGCTTGACCTCACCCCCGTCACCATCGTCACACCCGCCTATGGTGCAACCGTGCCGGTCGGTGACGTGACGTTTAGCGGCGAAGCACTCGTGTTCGAAGCCACCGTCTTGTTAGAACTCGTCAACACCGACACCGGCGCGAGCGCCTACAGCGGCTTTACCACCGCCACAACGGCTGGACCCGAACGCGGCACATGGGAGTTCACCCACACGTTCACCCAACCGGGCACCTACACGCTGAACGCCAGTGAATCTGACCCGTCAGATGGCGAAGGACGCCAGCCGTTCACCGCCGTACGCACGATCGTCGTGAGCTAACTACGCCGTTTTGGTGGCGACCACCACACCGTCATCAAGTGGTAGCACCGCCACCGTCATTGAACGGTGCTCTGCCAACGTGTTCACAAACTGCGCGTTGGCTTTGGCATGCGCGCCACCACGCAGCACCCCGCGGGCAATCAACAGACCGCCCGGACGCAGCATCCGCACCGCATCAGCCAGTTCGCCAGCCAGTTTGGCCGCACCGGTCTGCAGCAACACCACGTCATAACTTTCATCCGTCAACCGTGGCAGCACCGTAGACCCATCGGCATGAATCGCCCGCACTTGGCCGCTCACACCGGCATCACGATAAGCAGCCTTGGCAAGCTTGTGGACATGCTCGTCTGGTTCGACGCTGGTCACGATCGCCTGGGCTTGCAACCCGTCAAGAAACCACAGGCCAGTAACGCCACCGGCACAACCCACCTCAACGATCGAACGTGCATTGTGGGCAGCAACCGCCCAACGCAAAAACGCCCCCACCTCGCTTGACGGCGGATTTAACACGCTTGCAGCAGCCGTCACGGCACGCTCAAGCGCAGCCGAGGGCTCACAGAGCGCAGCCACAGCCCCGGCACGCATCTGCTCATCAATGCCGCCAGGTTCTGGGGCTTGACGCGACACCTCAACTGGATCAGTTGTCTGCTCGTTTGCTTCAGGCGTCTGTGGCAAAGGAGCGCTCGGCTGCTTTGCAGTCGACCCGAACAACGAGTCGATGCCAGGTAGGTCGGGACGGCGAGTCACAATTTGGTCCTTCACTCACAACCACAGCAGACGGCTGCGCTCACACAAAACTAGCGGTTGGCGGGCAAGCATGCGCCGTGGCCGGTACGAATCGTCGGCTTATGTCACGCCCCGGCGCTACCGTTTAACTCCCCGTACAAACCGTTACATGCGAGGCACAAGGATGAGCCAACAGACCAGTTTCGACACGGCTGTGCGTGCCGAGTCAACGGCTGTGACGCTCATCCACACGGCCGACTGGCAACTTGGCATGCGTCGGCACGTGTTCGCACCCGAAACCCAAGGCCGCTTCGCACAAGACCGCCTCGATGCTATCGCCACACTGATGCAGTTTGCCGCCACCGAACAGGCCGACTGTGTAGTCGTTGCCGGCGACGTGTTTGACGACAATCTGGTCGACCGGCAGACGATTATTCGTGCCCTTGATGTGCTGGCACGCGCACCCAAAATCCCGATGTTTCTGCTGCCCGCCAACCACGACCCGCTCGATCCGGCCAGCGTGTACAAAACCCAGACGTTTCTTGACAACTGTCCGTCCCACGTCACCGTGCTCACCGACACCGACGAACACGAAATCGCTGACGGTGTCGTGATTGTCGGGGCCCCGTGGCGGACCCGCCGGCACACCATCAACCCGCTGAGTGAACTCGCCGAAACCCTCACCGATGACGGCAAACTGCGCATCATCGTCGCCCACGGTGGAGTCGACACGGCCGGTGGCGCCCATGACACCATGAACGTCCTGCGTGAAACCGACCTCACCGCGCTGGTCACGTCCAAACGATGCCAGTACATCGCGTTAGGTGACCGGCATTCAACCACCCAAGTTGGCCCAACCAAACGGGTGTATTACAGCGGCGCACCCGAACCCACCAGCCCGCGCGAAACCGACCCGGGCAATGTGTTGAAAGTGACGGTCAGTCGCGATGACATTGACGTGACGGTAAAAAAAGTCGGCCGCTGGCAATTCGTCAACGAAATCGTCACCCTCGAAAACGATCGTGATCTTGACCAGCTCATCACCTGGCTACGAGACCCGGCGCGCGACAACGCCCGCACCGTCCTACGACTCGCCTTGCAAGGTGTCGTCACGCTCGCCCAGCATGCCAAACTGACTGACGCGCTGAACCAAGCCGCCGACGTGTATGCGTCAGTAACCCGTTGGCAACGCCACGACCAGCTTGTCATCGCCCCCGACGACGCCGACCTTGACCAGATGAATCTCAGCGGCTTTGTCGCTGACGCCTTCAACACGCTTCGCAACGACGCACCGGATGATCCGATCGCTGCCGACGCGCTGTCACTGTTGTATGCGCTCGCGGTGAAGGCCGACACGTGAGGCTCATCGAACTTTCGCTACACAACGTCCGGGGGGTCGAAAACCGCACCGTGCCGTTTGCGACCGATACCACTGAGCTGACCGGCGTGGTGATTGTCGAAGGCCCCAACGAAGCCGGCAAAACGACGCTCCGTGACGCCTTTGTGGCGCTCCTCACCTACAAAGCTTCCTCGAAACATTCAGACGTGAAGCTGCTACAGACCAGCGGTCGCGATGAACCGCCTGGCGTGAGCGCCACATTCAAACTTGGCGAACGCACCTTCACCTACCGCAAACAGTTCACCAAACGGCCCACCACCGAACTGATTGTCACCGGCACAGATCCGATACAGCTAAGCGGCGACGAAGCCCACGACTACGTCGTTAAAGCGCTAGATGAAAAACTTGACCGAGGCCTGTGGCAGGCCCTGTGGCTCACCCAACGCGAACTTGCCACCCAACCGGCGATCGATGACGCCCGTGGGCTCACCCGCGTACTTGACGCCGGCACCAAAACGGCTGCCGTAGGCATGATCGAACATGCGGTGGTAGATGCCGCCCGCCGCCACTACGCCAGCTTTTTCACCGAAAAAACCGGCAAACTCCGTACCGAACTCAAACAGCTCGATGAGGCGTACGACACGGCGCTTAACGAACTCGAACAGCTCAACCAAGAACTTGCCGCCGTCCAAAACGACAGTGACGAACGCGACCGGCTTGAACGTGAACTACCCCGCCTGGATCAGGCCGTCACTAAAGCAGAACACGACGCCGCCAAAGCCCGCGACGCCGTTTTGCGTGTCACCACCTGGCGCAACGACCTGCGAATCGTCGGTGCCGAATTAGAAGCAGCCACAGCCAAACGAGACACCCTTGTCGCACGCAACGAACAGCAGCAACGCCTCACGTTCGAACAGTCCCAACGGGCCGAACGGATCGACGTCCTCGCCGAAGAACACGCCGCCTACGACACGGCCCTCACCGCGCTTGCAGTTGAGCTTGCAAACGCCGAACAGGCCCGGCTGAACGCCCAACATGAGCGTGACGAGGCCAGACGAGCCCGCCAACACGCCGATAAACAGCGTCAGTTGCGTCAAGCCGTCGACGAACGCGAAATAATCACCAAACGGCGTGACCGCCTCATCCAACTCGAACACGAACGGGCCCAAACGACCCACGCGCTCAACGAAAATCCGTTCACTCAAGAAGTCCTTGAACATCTCGAACGCTTACAGCATGCCGTCGATGTGGCTCGCATCCAACAGCAACAAACTGCACCTGATGTGACCGTGAATGCCCTTATGGCATTTCACCTCAGCGTTGACGGGATCGTGCACGAACTTGCCGCAGGCGACAACTGGCAAGCAACCCTCACAACCAACACCGGCCTTGCCATCGGCGACGTCGCCAAACTTGCCATCACCCTGCCCAAAGCAGACACCCACAACGCGTGGGCAAACGCCACCCGGGCACTTGACGACGCGCTACGCCAGCATGATGTTGCAACCATCGAGGAAGCCCGTGCCAAACGTGACCAACGATTGGCACTCAGCCAACAGTTGGCACACCAAAGCATCGAATATGACACGATGCTTGGCGACGACACGCGTGAAGCCATCGAACAGGCGTACGCCCTACTTGATCACTCCACCGACACGACCGGCCTTGGCGACACGGCAACACTCGATGCGCAACTTCACGCCGCCCGTGAACGCGAACAGTTGGCCGAACACGCCTACGACACAGCCGACACGACTGAACGAGAACTGCGCGTCTTGTATGACGCCAAAAGCGCACAGGTCACCACCACCCGGATCACGCTTGCCAACGAACAGGCCGAACAAGAACGTATCGAACGCGAACTGCACGCTCACGAAACAAGCAACGACAACAACGACTTGATGGCAACGTTAAACACCGCCAACGACACGGTCACCGCCCTTCAACAGCAACAAGACGTGTTAAACCGGCAGTTAGCTGAAGCTGGCGCCGATGACATCGACGCGCTCAACGACAACGCACAAGCAGTACTTCGCGACCTCAAAACGGCCCGCGAAACCACCCAACGGCGCCGCGAACAGCTCGACACCACTATCCGTGTCCGCGGCGGCGACGGCCTGTTTGAACGTCGCGAAGAACATGCAACCCGCTGCACCCGCTTACAAGAACAACGCGACGCCCAACAGCATCGCGCGGCCGTTGCCAAACGGCTCTACGACACGCTTGAAACTCACCGTGGCCTTGCTCATAGCCGCTACATCGCCCCGCTGTACGACGAGATTCTTCGTTTCGGGCGGCTCTTGTACGGGGCGACGTTCGACATCGAACTGAACGACAGTCTGGCGATCGCACGTCGCCACGTTGACGGTGTCTGGCTTGACCTTGAACAACTCTCAGCCGGCGCCCAAGAACAACTGGCCCTCATCAGCCGGCTTGCCTGCGCCCGCCTGCTTGGCGACGAAGGCGGCGTCGTATTTTTTGACGATGCACTCGGCCACACCGACCAACAACGGCTCGAACGGCTCGGTGCCGTGCTGCGCTTGGCAGGTCAACACACCCAACTGGTCGTGTTGACCTGCGACGGCGAACGTTTCCGTCACGTCGGCGGAGCCACCCGGATCGTCCTGTGACACCAACCAGCGGACTCACCGTCTACCGGCACGAAACCCTGCCGCCGTTAGCGTCCGTGCTGGCAGACACCATCGACGAAACGATCGAGGCCGACCCACTCACCCAAACGGTCGTGGCAGTACCAAGTTTTGCGGTTGCCCGCTGGCTGTCTGATGCGCTCGCAACCCATCACGGTGGGGCGTATGCGCATGTCGCAAACCTTGCTACACCGTTTCCGGCAACCGTCATCGACGCAGTGTTAACGGCCGTGCTTGACGATGCGGCCTCACAACTGTTCACCCCCGACCGGCTCACCTGGACAATTCTTTCGCTGCTGCGTCGCGACCAATCAAGCGAACCTGCCTACACATCACTCCAACAGCAACTTGCCCCCGAGGCCGGTGAGCGTTCAGGCGTGGCGTTTGCCCGCCACACAGCCGACCTGTTCGACCGTTACATCAAACATCGGCCAGAACTGTTAGACCGTTGGTGTGACGCAGACGACACTGACCGTTTTGGCCAACCCCTTGGCCCACATCTGGCGTGGCAGCCGGTGTTGTGGCGTTCACTGTGTGCTGCAATTAGCGAAGATCCGCCCCACGTGCGCCTCACCAAAGCCATCACACGCCTTAGCGGTACCGACACGTCCGGGTTCAACGAACGTCTCGCTGAGCGTTACAGCGTGTTTGGTGTCCACGCGTTGCCAGCCAGCGAACTTGCCCTGTTGAACGCCGTTTCTCACCACCGGCCAGTCAACCTCTACCTGTTAACGCCGTCACGTACCTGGCCGCTTGGCAGTGACCCGCAACCCAACAACCCATCACTTGACGTCTTCACCCGCCATGCACAAACCCAACACCGCCAGGTTGCCAAGGCATTAACCAACGCCACCGTCAACGACCTTGACGTGCCGTCAAACGGCACAACCGCACTGAGCGTGCTCAAACGGCACTTGCTTACCGACACGCCGCCAAAACAGAGCGAACGTGCCGTGCTTCAACCTGACGACAACAGTGTGTCGCTGCATGCCTGTCACGGAATCGTGCGCGAATGTGACGCAGTGAAAGACCATCTGCTGGCACTGCTTGACGCCGACCCGACGTTACAACTACGCGACATCGCAATCATCAGCCCTGATCTGCCTGCCATCGCACCACTCATCGCAGGCGTACTGGCCGACGGTGACGAACTGGGCCAAAACCGCCGCAACCATCCACAACTGCCGTTTGCCATCCGTGACCGTTCCGTTGCCACAGCCAACCCACTAGCAGAAACCCTCACCCAACTACTCACACTCGCACAATCACGGGTCACCTTAAACGACGTATCTGACCTGCTTCACCGCGAAGTTGTCCGCGAACAGTTAGGCCTCACAACCGCCGAAATAGGCGACCTCGTGGCGTTATTGCGTACCGCCGGCGTGCGTTGGGGTATCGATAGCAAACACCGACTGGCACTGTCTGGTGTTGCGGACACCACCGGCAGTTTCGCGTACGGCTTTGACCGGATCGTGCTTGGTCTTGCCGTACCCAACCAAGGCGAACGGGTGGTGTATGACGTCTCACCCTATGCGGCACTTGCCACCGACGACATGCAACGGTTCTTGACCGTATTGAGTTTCCTCACCGACGTATTCGCACACCTGTCAACGTGGCGTGAACCACGCAGCCTCACCACATGGATAGATGCGACCGTGCAGATCCTTGACACGCTCCTCAAACCGCCAGCCGACGCATTCCAACGCCAAACCGACACCGACACGATCGCACAGATACTCGGTGCGCTTGCCAACGACACCACCGAACACGCCAGCCTCACCGTGTCGCTCGCCGAATACATCGACGTGTTTGAACGTGCCTGTGCCAAACATGGAGTCACCGGCACTAGTGACACCGGAATCACCGTGTCGTCACTGCTTGGCATCCGCAGCCTGCCATTTCGCGTCGTATGTCTGCTTGGCATGAACGACACCGCATTAGCCAACGCAACCAGCGATGTCGTACACGACCTCATCGCAACCCAGCCAGATCCCAACGACACCAGCGCCAAAGACGAAACCCGCCAGCTCGTGTTCGATACGTTGATAAACGCCACCGAACATCTGATCGTCACCTACACGGCAACGGATCCGCGGACCGGCGACAACAAACCAAACGCCCGGGTGCTGGATGACCTCATTGAACTCATCGACACCCATCTAATCGGCCACGACGCGACGTCTGCGACGAGTCGGCTTACCGTCACCCATCCCCGCCAACTCACCCACGCGGCATATTACGACCCTCAATCACCGCTTTTACGCACCGACCAGGCGTTGCTTCACATCGCAGCGGCAGCTCAAACCCGCACCTTCGATGGTGTAGGCCAGCCACTTGTGCAGCCACACCTAGCCACACCCACCGCCGTGCAACCCCAAGACAGTGCCACGCTGACATCCCTCATCAGCGCCTTACAAGACCCGGCACGGGCTTACCTGTTGCGGCACGGCATCAGGGTCGTCGCCGACGAAGACATGCCCAATGACCGCGACCTGTTTGCATTGAGCGGCTTGCCACGATACGCCGTCTATGACGAAGCGATGAGCTGGCGCGACGACGGCACTCTTGACGCGTTTATTGACGCGTTCACCTCCCGAGGGGTGCTACCAACCGGCAGTTTTGGCACGATCGCCAAACACGAACTTCAAGCGTTCGTGACGGACTTACGTCATGTTCGACGCGAACTTGCCGACTGCCCAACCCTGCTGCCGCTCACACTGGCTATCGACGACGTGACGTTAAACGGTGACGTCGCCCGCTACGCACACACAATCGTGTCGTATGACGCTTCGTCTGATCCGGCCAGAAGCGAACTTGCCGTCTGGGTCCAAGTCCTTGCCGTGAGTGCACAAACTGGCATCCCTCACGATGGGATCGTGATCTACCGCAACAAAAACAAGTTATCCATACGCAACGTCAACGCACCACCAAAGGTTGACGGCTGCGTCGACATCCTGACCCGACTGATCAAAACCAGCCAGGCAATCACCACCACACCCACCCCATTTTTTGTCCGCACTTCTTATGCGTATGCAGAAAAAATATGCGCCGGGAAAGACGTGAGCAAAGCAGTCAACGCAGCCCAAGGAAAGTGGCACGATGCTTATCGCAGGATGGGGGAAGCCACCAAACCGGCCGTTCGCTACCTGTACGGATTTGATCTGCCGTTAGACCAGTTGATGGCTGACGGCCGGTTCCACGTGCTTGCAACCGACGTGTTTGGGCCGCTGTTTGAGGCCCGTAGTCAGGCACGCGCATGACCACACCGTTCACCTTTGATGCGCTCAACCACGCCGAAACGCTGGCGCTTGACGCCAGTGCAGGTACCGGCAAAACCCACACACTCACCACCATCGCGTTGCGACTGCTGGCAGAGGGGCGCGTTGGTATCGAACAGCTTTTGATCGTCACATTCACCAACGCCGCTACAGCCGAACTGAAAGTGCGACTCCTGGCCATCCTCCGCCAGGCCCTCAACGTGCTTGATGGCGCGCCAAACAACCTTGATGAGACCACCGCCAACTGGCTGAGTGATACTGACGAAACCACGCTTGCGCTGCGTCGCAAACGCATCGATCAGGCAGTAATGGCGTTTGATGATGCCTCTATTGTGACGATCCACGGATTTTGCCAACGGATGCTCACTTTTGTTGGGGTAAGCGCTGGCCTGTCCATTGATACGGCCGTCACCGACGATGACGATGTCGCGTTGCACGACACGTTGGATGACATTGCCGCCAGCGTGATCGGCAGCCGTGCCCAGCACGAAACCGCCTTTTTAATTGGCGGCGCGAAACTTGCCCGCGAAAACATCAGCGACCTGGCACAAAAAGTGCTGCAACTGCCGCAACTTCGACTCACCGATGACTTGTGGCACGACACGGATCTTGACAGTGTCCCGGCGCTTCAAGCCGCCCTTGATGACGTGTTTGCGATCTGGACGGACGCTCTCAACCACGCGCGTGAACTTTTGCCGCACACCAAAGAAGAACTGGAACCGCTCGTCAGGAAGTTTCTCACTGACCCGTTTTTCACTCAGCCGTCAAACCAAAAAACGTACCGTGAGACCAAAATAGCGTTAGCTGCCCAAGCCCTCGCGACGTTTTTGACGACCGCAGCAACCGTGCCGCCGATAGCTGTTGACCCAAACATCAAAGGCATCCAAGAAGAAGCCGCCTACCTGTGGTTTACCCACGACGCAATCAAACAGTTTGAACTGCCCGGCCAGATTCCTGACACGACGCTAACGGCTGTGAGCCAACGGCTTGCCGCCGCCCGCGACCAGGTGATCACCCAGGCACGCAACGTCATCGCTCATGGCATCTGGCAGCGCTACCAGCGTCACCGAACAAACCGTCAAGTGATGACCTATGACGATCTGCTGCGGCAACTTCACCAGGCTTTGACCGACCCGAAACGGGCAGAACTCACCCGCACGATGCTTCGCAGTCAGTACACGACGGCTTTAATTGACGAGTTTCAAGACACCGATGCGGTGCAGTGGGGGATTTTTTCGGCCGTGTTCTCCCCAGCGGATCCGCTGATCGTCATCGGTGATCCCAAACAGGCGATCTATCAGTTTCGTGGCGCCGATGTTGCAACCTACCTGCGTGCCCGCGACACGATGCGGCACGTGTTTACGCTCGACACCAACTGGCGCAGTGACAGCAACCATGTGGCAGCCATCAACGCCATTTTCGACACGACCGGCGCGTTTGAACCCTACGGCATCACCTATCTGCCAAGCCATGCAACGCACGACAACCGGCTCGACGGTCCGGCCATCAACAGCGGAATCAACGTCCGTGAACTGTCAACCAATGGCGACTCGAAAGGACAAAGCACAAGGCGCATCGTTGACGACATGGCAGCCCATGCCGTCACGGTACTTGCCGACACCACGTTGCGTGACGGAGAAACTCTCCGGCCGATCACACCGCGCGACATCGCCGTGCTGGTACGCACCAACCGGTTGGCACGTCAAGTCCAAGCTGCACTCAACGCCCGCGGTGTGCCTGCAGCAATCCAACGTGGCGGCAGCGTGTATGCCAGCCAAGACGCCGCCGCCTTGCATCAATTGCTGGCCGCTATCGCGCGTCCACATGCGACGCCGTTGGTGTGTGGGGCTGCAGCAAGCAGCCTAATCCAAATGCCAACGGTTCTTCTTGCCGCCATCCAAGACGGCACCGCCACCGGCGGACAGCAGGCCACCTTCGTACAGTTCACCCAAGCACTTGTCAGCTGGCAGACCCTCTGGCGTCAGCACGGGGTGTTCGCAGCCATCATGGCGGCAACCGGCCATTTCGCCGCCACCGTTGAAGCTGATCGGATGCTGACAAACGTCCGCCACCTAGCTGAATTGCTCGCAACCGTCGAAGAAACCCACCAGTTTGGTCCGGATGCGCTCGTCGCATGGCTTGCTCAGAAACGTGGCGAAGTCGACACCAACAGCTATCGGCCAGAGGAAAGCGACGAACTGCGACTCGACGGCAACGACGATGCGGTGCGGATCGCAACCATTCACGGAGCCAAAGGCCTCGAGTATCCGATCGTGTTCATCGGCGATCTGTGGATGACCGGCCCACAAAGCAAACCGGGCTTGATCAGCTTCACCGACCCTGACGCGACCCCCCATGCCAAACCCACCCTTGACGTGTCACTGCCGCTGTACACAAAACCGCCGTCGCGCTCAAGCGAACTTGCGTCACGCGACAGCAAAGCCGAACAGGTCCGGTTGGCGTACGTCGCCTTGACCCGCGCCGCCCACGCCACCGTCGTCTGGTGCCCAGACGCCAAACGCGACGACACGTCAGCGCTGGGTGCAGTGATGGCCAATCAAGAACCTGATGCGACCTACAGCGACATCTTCACTTCGATCGCCACCAACCACGGGGCACCCATCACCCACACGAACGTCACCACGCCAGCAAACACCCGCTACATGCCGACCACCACACCACTTGTGGCGTTGACAAGCCGAACCCAGCAGCGCACCCGTTTTGACACGCCCTATCGTCATACGAGCTTTAGTGCCCTGACCCGCCACAACCAAACCCACGCATCCGTGTTTGCCGTGTCTCGCAGCCAAGGTGGCGATGATGATCGCGACGACACCCGCACTGACGTGCCTCAAGGCGGCGTTACGTTGCCTCTGGCAACGTTTCCGCGCGGCACCAGGGCCGGCAATCTGCTGCACAGCGTGTTCGAACAGCTCGATTTTATGTCGGCGACCAAAGACACCTTGACTGCCACTCTCACCCAAGCAGCTGAGCGCAGCCGTTTCACATCGTTAAACGTCGACGAAGCTGCCGGTGGCATCCTTCAGGTTCTCAATACCCCGCTTGGGCATGCCTATGACGATGCGACGTTGCGCCAAATTCCGCGGCACGCCCGTGCTGACGAAATGGCTTTCACCGTCCCACTGGCAAACCCCGCATCGACCGTGACGTTAAGCGCGTTAACGCCCGTTCTTGCCCAAAGCCGTGACCCGCTGCTAACCCGTCTTGCGGCACAACTTGACGCAGACCCGTACCGCATCGGTTTGGCCGGATTTTTAACCGGCAGTATCGATTCTTTGTTGCGGCTGCCAAACGGGAAGTATGTCGTTGTCGATTACAAATCAAACTACATCGGCGATCTCAACGGCGACACGCACCTTGCCTGCTACGCCCCAACCACAGCACTTGCCAACACGATGACCGAACACCTCTACACGCTGCAGGCCTTGCTGTATCTGGTCGTCACCCACCGGTATCTTGCCCGGCGCATCAACAACTACGACCCGGCAACCCACCTGCATGGTGCCGCCTATTTGTTTGTGCGTGGCATGGCCGGCCAAACCACCCCAGACGAACACGGCATGCGTTTTGGGGTGGCATCTGTCACCCCTGAACCTGACGTGCTTGACCACGTCAACGCGATCCTTGCCAAAGAGGAACGCCGATGACATCCACCCCACATGTCAGCCTTGCCGCGTTCAACAGACAAGGCATTATTACGCGCGGCGAACAGCAGGCACTAGCCCGCCTCACCACCCTGGCGAAAGCCGACAATGCCAGTGCTGACATGCTGCTCGCCTTGGCCCTTGCTCTTCGCACCCAACGGGTCGGCGACGTCTGTGTCGACCTTGCTAAAACCGTCGATGTCGAACTATCCACCCCACAACCGTGGGTCACATCCTGGGTGAACGAACTCATTCAAAGCCCCCTGGTAGCAACCCCCACCGACACTGCCGCACGCCCGTTTGTGCTTGACGACACCCGGCTGTATCTGCGCCGCGCCTGGGAACAAGAACAAGCGCTCGTCGCCTACATCCAACAGCAAGCCACCCGTGCTCTAACCGTCGACCAGACATGGCTTAACCACACACTCACCGACCTGTACGGGCAGCCGTCGCAAACCACCGTTAATCGTCAACGGCTCGCCACAGCAATCAGCATGCTGCGTGGACTTGTCGTGATCGCAGGCGGGCCAGGATCTGGCAAAACCTACACCGTCACACAAATCATCAACGTTCTTCACGCCTGGCAACACGCCAATAACACCGAACCTCTCGACGTAGTACTCACCGCACCGACCGGCCGAGCCGCCGCACGCCTCACCGCCACCTTGCATGACGCCGGCATCACCATCACACGTCCTGCCATGACCCTTCACCGACTCCTTGGTCGACGCCTCACCGCAACGGCACGCGTCACCGACATGCACGCCGAACCGCTTCGCGCCGACGTGGTGATCGTCGATGAAGCCTCGATGGTCGGGCTGCCGCTGTTTGCAAGCCTCATTGGGGCGTTGAAACCCTCCGCACGACTGATTTTGTTGGGCGATAGCAACCAGCTTGGTGCTATCGACACCGGAGCGGTGTTTCACGAACTGTGCGGACCTGTCAGCACTGACGACACGTTCGAATTTTCGGTTGATGCCGCCAGCCAGTATGCGCACGTCACTGGCGAACCGGTGAGCGGGACGGCAGGAAACATCACTACTGGCATTCGTGATGTGATTGTGCGGCTGAATGTCACCCACCGTTTTGACGCTACCGGCGGGGTTGGACAGGCAGCCCAACTGCTGCGTGATACCAGCCGTGAATCGTCAGCGATCGTTACCGACTTGCGCACGTTAACCCGCAGTGAGCGCGGATTTGCCTTAGTGGATGGCACTGACGCTACAACCGGCTTTGACGCCGTCAAAGGTTCGCTGATCGAACAGGCCGTCAACGCCTACAACAACGCGACCAACGCTGCCATTGTCGATCATGATCCACGCACAGCCCTACGGCTGTTCGACCAGTTTCGGCTTTTATGTGCGATCCATGACGGACCGTATGGCACCCGCAGTTTTAACCAGATTATCCTTACCGAACTGGCCCGTATCAACCCGCGTTTTCGTGCCACTGACCGGTTTTCAAGTGGCCGTTTCGTGCTGGTCACTCGCAACGACGCGAGCGCCGGAGTGCAAAACGGCGATGTTGGTGTGGTGGTTGGTGCCACCGAAACCGACCAAGTGCATGTGGCGTTTGCATACGGCAGCGACGAACTCAAAATGGTGTCGCCCTACCGGTTACTTGAACCTGACGACCCGTATGCGATGAGTGTGCACAAAGCGCAAGGTTCACAGTTTGAACGGGTCGCACTGCTCTTACCCGACACGCCAACGCCAGTCGTTACCCGTGCACTTGTGTACACGGCTGTGACCCGTGCGGTCACTGCTGCCACCATTGTCGATCCGGCCGGCGGTTTAGCTGCTGTACTTGACCGCATGGATGTGCGTGTCAGTGGACTGTCGCACCGTCTGTTTGGTACCTAGAGGGCATGCTGGTCGGTACCCTTTGGTGTTTGCTGTCGAATGTGGAGTGAGTGTGACTGTGCAATTACGTCGTGTTGTCGCGGGTGTGTTGGCTTTGAGCGTGTTCGCTGTCGGCTGTTCCGACGGACAAGATTCGCAGTTAAGCGCGAGCGAAACCGAAGCACTTGCCTTTATTGCTGACTATGACAGTGATGAACCTGCTGCAGTTGTCGGCGACGTCACGATCCAAAGTGACTGGCTGTTTGAAGCAGTCGATGAGATGGTGTCCTTGCGTGACCCTGAAAGCACACTTACCGAAAGTGCCCGGGCGGTCGCGTTGAAAGACCTGTTCACCCAGATGCTGTCTGCAGTCGTCGTCAAAGAAGTAATCGGCGCGATCGCGACCGACAATGGGGTAGTTATCACCGAAGCGGACATTGACGCCCAACTTGACGCAACTCGCGAACGCCTTGGCGGGCCTGAAGCGTTCGACCAAATGCTTGCCGAATCAGGTGTGACGCTCACCGTCTATCGTGAAGTGCTCGTGCCGTGGGAGGTGTACCAGCAGCGGCTTGAAACCAGTCTGCGTGAGGCATACACACCACAAGAGTTTCGTGAAGTACGTCACATTCTGGTCGAAACGGAAGACGAAGCGACCGAGGCCTACAACCGTATCGGCGGGGGCGAACCATTCGGCGACGTCGCTCAAGAACTCTCTCTTGACACGTTAAGTGCCGAAGATGGTGGCAACCTTGGACCCAGCGAACAAGGCCGCTTTGTTCCCGGTTTTGAAGAAATCGTGTGGGCCGCAGCAACCGGTGAACTGCTTGGGCCGCTGGAAACCGAATTTGGGTTTCACGTCGCGGAAGTTACCGACATCCGCATGTATGCCGCCGATGAACTTGATGACGCTACACGCGAACGCCTGCTGGTTACCCAACTGGAGCGGTTGATGACCGAAAAGATGGCGGCTGCAACCATCATCATCAACCCGCAGATCGGACAATGGGACCGCAACGAAGGCACCATCGTTCCGTTCTAGTCACCCTTAGGTCAGCCGGTACGGAAAATGTCCTTAAAAAACAGGACAATTGGCTCGGTCGTTGATCCAACCGTTCGTGTAGCGTTACGGCTTCAGGAACGTTTACCAGGGGACGATAAGGAGCGGTGTAATGCAAAGAATCGTGGTAGGTGTCGATGGCTCAGACGAGTCCCGCAACGCGCTGGCATGGGCAGCCGAAGAAGCCAAACTGCGTCAGGCAGAACTAGAAGTCGTGTACGCCTACGAATACACCCCTGCCTGGCAGTTGTATGGCTACGAAGGCGTGTCAGTCTCACAGATGGATGCGATCGCAGCCGAAGACGAACAAGCGCAAGAACGTGCCCAAGAATTGGCTGGCGAACTCGTACAACAGCTCGTTGACGAGCTTGGTCCGGTCGAAGGCGTGAAAGTTACGCCGGTTGCCATCACGGACCGACGGGCTGCGGCCGCACTGGTCGCCCGTTCAGAAAATGCGGACATGCTGGTCGTGGGTTCGCGTGGCCGCGGCGGCTTCTCAGGACTGCTACTTGGTTCCGTTTCGCAGCAGTGTGCCGCACACGCTCACTGCCCGGTGACCATCATTTCACCCAAAGTGAACACTGCGAGCTAGCCGGTCCTGGCCTACACCAACGTGCGGATTGCCTCGACAACACTGTCGGGGCGTTCCCACGGCAAAAAATGCCCGGCGTTTTCTACTTCGATGCGGGGCGTTCCGGCAGGAAACAGTGCGCCATGTCCGCGGGTGCTTGCCACTGGCGAGACGCCGTCGTCAATGCCGTGCAAAATGACGCTAGGAACGGTAATTGGCGGTTTGGTCGCCAGATGCGCCTCGATCGCGTCAAATCGCGGGTCACCCTCAGCGCCCGCCCAACGGTGGCTGTACGAATGGATGACAACGTCCACAAAATCGGGATTCTGAAATGATTTTGCGGTTGTTTTGAACTCTTCGGCCGTGAAATTCCAGGTTGGCGACCACCACCGCCACATTGCTTCACAGATCGCCTCACGGTTCTCGCTGAGCGCGACCCGGCCTGGTTTGGTGCCAAACAGCCACTGATACCACAGTTCCCGCAGCTGTTTGGGGTCTTTGGGGGCGGTCGGCAGCCGCCCAATTTTGACGTTGTAGCCGGTGATCGACACCAGCCCTTTGACCCGCTCAGGATGCATGATGGCAGTGATGCAGGCAGCCCGTCCACCCCAGTCATATCCGGCCAAAATCGCCTCCTGGGTGCCGGTTGCGACCAGCAGTTGAAACAGGTCCTCACCGATCGCTGCCTGCTGTGCCATCCGTGGGGCAGCAGGGTCTAAAAAGCGGGTCGGGCCATACCCGCGCAGGTAGGGCACCAGCACCCGCATGCCGTCAGCCACCAGCGGGCCAACAACACGATCGTAGGCACGCACATCGTCAGGAAAGCCGTGCATCAACACGACCGTGTCGCCGTTGGCAGGACCGTACGTTTCGACCGCGATCGCAAGATCGTCGGTTTCGACGGTCATCAACGTTGGTGTAGGTGTGTCCACAAGTTTCTCGTCTCGTTAAGGTCCGGCAGCGTCGGGGCGAAACACATGCACAGTAACTTCGGCAGTGACATCCCCGCTGAACGTCACGTCTTCTGGTTCAAGTGTCATATGGTGTGCGTTTGGTCCCATTGCAATCATCGCATACGCAAGCTTTGGATGGCACGCAAACTGCCATGTCAGCGTGTCGGTTTGTGTCAACATGAACCCGTTTGCAAACGCCTGCGTGATCCGTTCGTTTTTGCGATCATCGATTGCAATCAGGTCATAACGGTCGCGTAACTCGCGCACATGGTTGGTGCCGGCCGACACGATGACAACCGCCCCGTTGGCGGTGAGGACCCGCCGAAACTCAACGGCGTTACGTGGGGCAAACACGCTCATCATCACCGTCACACTGTTGTCTGCAAGCGGCAGTGGCTGCCATGCGTCAGTAACGACCGCCTGGATCCGTTCGTGTGCCCGCTGGGCCGCTTTGGCGGCGTGCGGTGAGGCGTCAAACGCAATTCCGTGCGCGTTGGCGTGGCCGGCAAGTACGGCTGCAAGCATATCGCCCGTACCTGCCCCAACATCACATACGAGTGGGTTTGTGTGGCCTTTAAGCCACACCGACACGTGGCGTTGAACCGCATCAATTAAGGGCGCATACACGCCTGAGTCGAACACGAAACGGCGGTGGGTCAGCATCGCACTTGTGTCGCCGGTTGGAATCACGCGAGCGGCCAGATTCACATAGCCGCCTCGGGCAACATCAAAATGATGGCCATTGGCGCAACGCCATTGCCTTTGGGTGACCGTTAAGGCCTCACGGCAGTGCGGGCAGACGAGTGGCGTCATGCGACCGGTGTACGCGTACGGTCATAGGCGGCGGTCAGTGTTGGAGATGGTCCGGCGGTGTAACGCAACACGCGTAACGCCTGACGGGTGAACGACACTGCTGCGCGCCGTACCGGTTTGGGCCAGTGCAGTTCGAGCGCGTCAGCAACCGGATCGCTCAACGAACCAAGCACCCCGGCAAGCAACATCTGATAGCCAAACTGCGGGCCAAACCCAAGCGGTGGTCGCCGTAAGAAACTGATCGCTGCCTGCGCCTGGCTGTTCACTCCAAGTTCAGGCAGAAAACTTGCGATACAAGCGTCAAGCTCTTTGACGGTGCGCGGCAGTTCACCACGATCTACAAGGGGCAACGAAACGGCGCCTTGGCGCAAACTTTCATGGGTGGATGGGTCAGTCATGAACTGTGCCAGGTTGACGCCTGGGTCAAGCAGGGCAGAAATGCGCGATTGTTCTAACACGAACTGATCAGCATCGGCAGCGGATAGGCGGGTAGGTGCCCAAATCTGGTAGGCGTGCAGAAACGACGACGTTAACGCCACCGAAACCCACACAATCAGGCGCGGGTCATCCGCTGCGTACGGGCGTCCGTCTGGTGCGCTACCGCGCACCCGCAGATGCACTTTGCGCACGATGTTGGCCACGTGAAGTGCTTCAGGGACAGAGCCGAACGTGGAGGTTGTGACGTATGCCGACGTGCGTTGCAGCCGGCCAAGCGGATCGGTGCGAAACGCCGAATGGTCATATACGCCCGCCATCGCAAGCGGATGAACGAGCTGTACAATCAGCCCGCGCACTCCGCCGGCGATCGCTGCCGGTTCACCGATAACCCGCCATGATGGCGAATTGGGTCCGGTCAGGCCAGGATCTCCCGGGTCGCGCGTGGCATCAATCGGGGGAGGCCCAAAGGTGCGAATCAGAGCCTTGCGGACCACACGGGTGCGTAACGGCAGCGCGTCAGAGCCGGTGTTCGTCGCCGTAGCCCTCATAAATGTCCTTTTGGTGGGCATAACTTGCCGCTTC
>JBBDST010000040.1:0-27861 GCA_040904765.1 Nitriliruptoraceae bacterium | reverse complement strand
TGGATCATGACGCCCCGATGTGTTTCGAATGCGGCATCAAAATGATTCGCGCCGGAGCATGTCATGTGTGTGAAAGTTGCGGCACAACGAGTGGTTGCTCCTAGTGGAGAATGACGCCGATTCGGACCGCAGAAGGTCATGTTATTGCGATTGAAGTGACACTCTTTTGGGACTGAATTGGCATCCAATTGAGACCACTTCGACCGAAGCGCTAACAACAGCAAGCACAGGGAGGGGCCGAGCGGTCCCTCCCTGTGCTGTAGAGGAGCAACAACACCAATACGACAGCGCGAGAGGAGGTGATGAATATGGCGAAGAAGCCACCAGTCCATACGGTGCCGCATGGCGACGGCTGGGCGAACCGCCGCGCTGGAAGCGAGCGCGTGAGTAAGACCTTCGATACTAAGGCGGCGCAGTCAGCCGGACGGCAGACTGCCCGAAACGAGAAGGTCGAGCATCTGATCCACCGCAAGTGACGGATGACACGGTGACGCTTGTTGGCCGACTCATCGACGTCATGACGCGAGCGAGCAAGTAGCGGTAGTCCTGTCCCACGACCAGCATTCCCAGGGGGCTGATCTGGCAGAAGGTCGTCCGGTTGCTTAGCCTGCCGGATAGGGAGCTAGCTCCTGCAAGCAGTCTCACTTGGAAGTTCGATTGGATGCGACTTTCCACCTAGTTGGTCGCACTTGTTTTTCAACGACTGGACCCTAGAATTTTGGTGGGGTCCAGTCGTCCTTTGGGTTCAATCTCGTCATTCCTCTACACTTAATTCCGGGAGCGTGAACTCGATGTCAAGCCTGTTAGGGAGAACAAATCATGCCGATCAAACCGATGCGCGAAGAAGCACTGCGACTTCGCGATTCAATCGAGAATCTGACCGTCGAGGACGTCTTGCGAGAAACAGCTGACGATCCTGATGTTTTAGTGATTGATCTGCGTGAGATCCAAGAACTCCTAAATGAGGGGGCAATTCCGGGTGCCAAGCATGTCCCACGAGGCATGCTTGAGTTCTGGGCTGATCCGTCATCGCAGTATTACCGAGACTTTTTTGACGAAGATCGTCGCACGATCGTCTACTGCGCCGGCGGTATCCGTTCAGTGTTGGCAACCAGAACGCTCACCGAAATGGGTTACACCAATGTTGCGCATCTCGAGACTGGGTTTCGCGGCTGGAAGGATTCGGGTCAACCTATTGATGATGTAGCGTCTCGCAGCAAGTGGATTCGTCGACCAGCCGACGACTAACTGTTGCCACTGGGGATGAGTTTGGCGCAGTCAGGGCAGCGTGCGTGGAACGTGACGGCGACGCTGAGGATCTCAAAGCCGTGACGTTCAGTCTGAGATAATGTGGGATCATCGGCCCGTACGTCAAGTATTTGACCGCAATCGACACACACCAAGTGATGGTGACGTTGTGAGACGTTAGGGTCGTAACGTTTCTTGCCGTCAGCGTGTGCTACTTCCACCAGCTCGCCAAGGCCCGTGAAGTCGTTCAGTGCGTTGTACACCGTGGCGCGACTGACCTCAGGTAGGTCTGCGCGTGCTCTTTGCAAAACATCATCAGCGGTGAGATGGATGTGCTCGCCAGTGAACACTTCGGCAATGATCCGACGCTGTGCTGTCATGCGGCAACCACGTGCCTGCAACCGTTCAATTAAAGGCAGCATCGTGCTCCTGGTTGGCCGTTGTGTGGCATATGTTGCCCACACAACATTGCTAGTATAGACACAGTCTAACTTGAGACAGCATCCTAGCTACTGCCCGTTCCGACGCGCAGGTCGCTCATTATGCTTCAGGTGCTGACAATAAATGTCTTCTAGAGGAGGTTGCAATGGCCGACAACATCAGCCAGTGTCCATTTTCGGGTACGCGTACAAGTACGAGTGGCCCGTCGGTTGACAAGTGGTGGCCCGAGCAACTGAATTTGCGCATTTTGTATCAAAACCCTGCTGCGGCAAGTCCGCTAGGTGACGACTTCAACTATGCCGAAGCGTTTGCCACCATTGATCTCGACGAACTGGCACGCGACGTCGACGCGATCATGACCGACTCGAAAGACTGGTGGCCAGCCGACTACGGACACTACGGCCCGCTCTTTATTCGGATGGCTTGGCACTCTGCTGGCACCTACCGCGTAGCTGATGGCCGTGGTGGAGGCGGTTCGGCAGCGCAGCGTTTTGCGCCGCTGAACAGCTGGCCGGACAACGCCAACCTCGACAAGGCCCGGCGTCTCCTTTGGCCAGTCAAACAGAAATATGGCAAAGCGCTGTCATGGGCTGATTTGATGATCTTTGCGGGTAACCGGGCGCTTGAAACCATGGGGTTAAAGACGTTTGGCTTTGGTGGTGGACGTGAAGACATCTGGGCGCCTGAAGAGGACGTGTATTGGGGGCCAGAGTCAGTCTGGCTAGCTGCCGAGCGTTACGCCGGCGAACGTGAACTACAAGGACCCCTTGGCGCCGTCCAAATGGGTCTGATCTACGTTAATCCCGAAGGGCCCAACGGCGTTCCTGATCCGCTTGCTGCAGCGCACGATATTCGTGACACGTTTGAGCGGATGGCTATGAACGATGAAGAAACCGTTGCGTTGATCGCTGGTGGCCACACGTTCGGCAAGACTCATGGTGCGGCACCCGACACCTATGTCGGTCGTGAACCCGAAGGTGCGGGCATCACCGAGATGGGCCTCGGTTGGAAAAACTCGTACGGCTCAGGTGTAGGTGCTGACACCTACACCAGTGGTCTTGAAGGTGCTTGGACGTCCAACCCGATCCAGTGGGACAACGGCTACTTCGAACTGCTGTTCAAGTATGAATGGGAACTCACGGAAAGCCCAGCTGGCGCCAAACAGTGGACCCCGGTCGACGTCCAAGACGTAGATCTCGTGCCGGATGCACACGACCCGTCAAAGAAACATGCGCCTTTCATGGCAACGACCGACCTGACCATGATCAAAGACCCTGCCTATCTTGAAATTTCACGGCGTTTCTATGAGAACCCTGACCAACTAGCGGATGCGTTTTCTCGCGCTTGGTTCAAACTCACCCACCGCGATATGGGCCCGATTGAACGCTACATCGGTTCACAAGTGCCTTCTGAAGTCTTGACGTGGCAGGATCCGGTCCCAGTTCGCGACTATGACCTTATCGATGCGTCGCAAATTGCCGCGTTGAAAAAAGCGATTCTGCACTCTGGTGTCGCCATCCCACAATTGATCTCTACTGCATGGGCTTCGGCAGTGACCTATCGCAACACCGATAAGCGCGGTGGCCCAAACGGTGCTCATATCCGTCTTGAACCGCAAAAAAGCTGGGATATGAATCAGCGTGCGGGGGTTGCCGATGTTATTGCGGCTTTGGAGGCGATCCAACAAAACTTCAATGACACCGAGCAAACGAAAGCTCGCGTATCTGTGGCTGACCTGATTGTGTTGGCCGGCTGTGCTGCGATCGAAGCGGCCGCGCAAAGTGTCGGCATTGACCTTACGGTTCCGTTCACCCCTGGGCGCACTGATGCGACCCAAGAACTCACCGATGTGGATTCGTTTGGGTACCTCGAGCCGGTGGCTGACGGCTTTAGGAACTACACCAAAAATGACGTAGGTCCGCTACCGGCGGAACATCTTCTGCTGGATCGTGCCTTTTTGCTCAACCTTTCGGCACCCGAAATGGCGGCGCTCGTGGGTGGCATGCGTGTCCTAGGAGTGACCGTTGACGGCAGCAGCCACGGCGTATTGACCGACCGGCCTGGGGTGCTATCAAACGATTTCTTTGTCAATATCTTGGATCAACGGATCAGCTGGACGGCAACTGATGACAGCGAAACGACGTTTGAAGGGCGCGAAAGTGGCTCAGTTTCGCCGCGTTGGACGGGTACCCGCGCTGACTTGATATTCGGTTCGAACTCGCAATTGCGTGCAATCTCAGAAGAGTTCGCCTGCATTGGTGCGACACCATTGTTTGCTGAAATATTCGTGTCGGCGTGGGCGAAAGTGATGGAACTTGACCGGTTTGATCTGCGTTAAGCCGTCTATTTATTAGGGCAACACAAAGGTGATGGCCGTGCGGGTTCCTGCCGCACGACCATCACCTTTGTGAACGTTCAAAAAATTATCGCAGTGGTGCAGCCGAAGCGACGAGCGGCGACGGCAGCTGAGTCGACCCCATCAGCTCAGCATCGACCGTTGCCGCACAGGAGCGCCCCTCGGCAATCGCCCACACGATTAAGCTTTGTCCGCGCCCCATATCGCCGCATACATAAACGTTGTCGACGTCGGTGCGAAACTGATCATCCCGTGCAACGTTGCTGCGGGCATCGCGACTCACACCAAGCTCGGCGAGTAGCGGCGAGTCATCGGGGCCAAGGAACCCCATTGCAAGAAACACAAGATCGACGTCAAGTTCAAATTCACTATCTGGCACCTTCTCGAATTTTCCGTCGACAAAGGCCACCTCGTGGGCACGAAGTGTTTTCACCGCACCCGAATCGTTGCCGATGAACGCCTCGGTGTTGACGCTAAACAGACGTTCGCCGCCTTCTTCATGCGCGGATGACGTCCGAAACATCATCGGCCAAGTAGGCCACGGGTTTGTTTCCGGCCGTTCATCTGGCGGTCGCGGCATAATCTCAAACTGGTATACCTCAGTAGCGCCCTGGCGGTGTGCTGTTCCCAGACAGTCAGCTCCTGTATCGCCACCACCGATGATCACAACCTTGCGGCCATGCGCATTGATAGGTGCCTCTTCGACCGCGAAATCACCCATCTGAGCACGGTTACCCCACGGCAGATACTCCATCGCCTGATACACCCCGGTGAGTTCACGTCCAGGAATCGGCAAATCACGTGGAGTTGTTGCGCCGCCAGCCAACACGATGGCGTCAAACTGGTCTTGTAACTCTTGGGCAGTGATATCTGTGCCAACGTCGCAGTTGGTTCGAAACTCGGTGCCTTCGGCTTCCATCTGTTCGAGGCGACGGTCAAGATGCTGCTTTTCCATCTTGAATTCCGGGATTCCATAGCGCAGTAGACCACCAATCCGATCGGCACGTTCAAACACGACTACTGCATGGCCGGCCCGTGTGAGTTGTTGTGCAGCTGCAAGTCCGGCAGGTCCAGAACCAACCACCGCAACCCGCTTACCTGTCTGGTTGGCGGGCATCACCGGTTTCACCCAACCTTCTTTCCAGGCGCGATCGATGATCTCTACTTCCACCTGTTTGATGGTCACCGGATCTTCGTTGATTCCAAGCACACAGGCAGCTTCGCATGGTGCAGGGCAGAGTCTGCCGGTGAACTCAGGGAAATTGTTGGTGGCATGCAAACGGTCAATTGCGTCACGCCAATGATCGCGATAGACCAAGTCGTTCCAGTCGGGAATCAGATTGCCCAGCGGGCAGCCATCATTACAAAACGGAATGCCACAGTCCATGCAACGACTTGCTTGAGTTTGCAACGTGTCGATGGCGATCGGCAGGTAAACCTCCCGCCAGTCGCTCACGCGCTGTTCTGTCGGTCGCCGTTCAGGCGTGACGCGAGGGTGTTTGAGAAAGCCTTGAATGTCGCCCATCGTTACTTCTCCTCGTGTCTGTCTAACCGTGCGCTGACGCCATGATGGCTTCGTCGACGTCGCGCCCTTCAGCTTCGGCCTGCCGCATCGCCTCAATTACGCGCCGGTAATCGCGCGGCATCACCTTGCGAAACGCCCGTAACTGCACGTGCCAGTCGTTGAGAATGAGGCGACCAACAGACGAATCAGTCACGTTTGTGTGTTCAGTGATGATGTCGCGCAGCCATGCGGTGTCGGTATCCTCAAGTTCTTCAATCTCAACCATTTCACGGTTGATGTGGTACGCAAAGCGGTTTTCTGGGTCATACACGAAGGCAATACCGCCAGACATGCCCGCACCAAAGTTGCGACCGGTCTGGCCAAGCACGACCGCACGCCCACCCGTCATGTATTCACAAGCGTGATCACCGACGCCTTCAACGACGGCAACCGCGCCCGAGTTACGGACACAGAACCGTTCACCCACGATGCCGCGGATAAAGGCACTGCCGCCGGTCGCCCCGTACAGCAATACGTTGCCGGCAATGATGGACTTCTCCGCGATGAATGCAGGATGAACGTTGTCGCCAGGGCGCACGATGATACGACCGCCAGACAAACCTTTGCCGACGTAGTCGTTGGCGTCACCAAGTAGAGTCATGGTCACACCTTTGGGAATGAACGCACCGAAACTTTGTCCCGCAGAGCCGGTGAGTTCAATCCGAATAGTGTCGTCGGCAAGTCCCAGTGCGCCGTACCGTTTGGTCACTTCATGCCCAAGCAGCGTGCCGACCGTACGATTGATGTTGCTGATTGATGTAACGATCGAAACCGATTCTTGGCGTTCGAGTGCCGGTTGTGCTTGGCGGATCAGTTCTTGATCAAGCGCGATATCCAGTCCGTGATCTTGGGTGGTGACGGATCGACGTTCACCGCCAAACGGTGAGGTGATTGGGGTGAGGATGGGCTGCAAATCAAGTCCGGATGCTTTGTAATGTTCAACCGCGTTCGAGGCGTCGAGTGCTTCGACCGCGCCGATCGCCTCGTCGAGTGAACGGAAACCCAATGCGGCCAAATATTCGCGAACTTCCTCAGCGATGTATTCAAAGAAGGTGACGACAAATTCAGGTTTGCCGTTGAACTTGGCGCGCAGTCGGGGGTCTTGGGTGGCTACCCCGACCGGGCAGGTGTCTAGATGACACACTCGCATCATGATGCAGCCAGAGACAACGAGCGGTGCGGTTGCAAAACCAAACTCTTCTGCACCAAGAAGTGCTGCGATGACAACATCACGACCGGTTTTTAGCTGGCCATCAGTTTGCACCACAATCCGGTCACGCAACCCATTTTTCAACAGGGTCTGTTGCGTTTCGGCAAGTCCAAGTTCCCATGGTGCGCCCGCATGTTTCAGCGAGTTCAACGGCGATGCGCCCGTACCGCCGTCATGTCCGGAGATGAGGACTACGTCTGCTTTGGCTTTGGCGACCCCTGCCGCGACCGTACCGACACCAACTGAGGCAACAAGTTTGACGTGAATACGTGCACCCGGGTTCGCGTTTTTCAAGTCGTGAATCAACTGTTTGAGATCTTCAATCGAATAGATGTCGTGGTGTGGGGGAGGGGAGATCAGTCCGACGCCAGGCGTGGAGTAACGAGTCTCGGCAATCCACGGCCACACTTTTTTCCCAGGCAGCTGACCACCTTCACCAGGCTTTGCGCCTTGCGCCATTTTGATCTGGATATCATCGGCGTTGGTGAGGTATTCGGAGGTCACACCGAACCGTCCCGATGCGACCTGTTTGATCGCTGAACGCCGCAAGTCGCCATTGTCGTCGGGCAGATACCGGTCGGCGTCTTCGCCGCCTTCACCAGTGTTGGACTTACCGCCGATGCGGTTCATTGCGATTGCTAGGGTCTCATGGGCTTCTTTAGAAATTGAGCCATAAGACATAGCGCCGGTTGAGAACCGTTTGATGATGGCGCTGGCTGGTTCCACTTCGTCCAATGGCACTGGGGGACGAAGGTCAGTGTTGAGTTTCAGTAAGCCGCGTAACGTCATCAGGTTTTGTGACTGGTTGTTCACCAGTTCGGTGTATTCCTTGAACACTTCATATCGCTGCTCGCGAGTAGCGTGCTGCAGTTTGAACACCGTTTTGGGGTTGAACAGGTGCAGTTCGCCTTCGCGACGCCACTGGTACTCCCCACCGGTCCAAAGATCCCGGTGGGCAACTTCGGTGGGGTTGTCGAGGTAGGCAAACTGGTGGCGGGCTGCGACTTCCGTTGCGATGACATCAAGCCCGATGCCGCCCAATTTCGATGATGTGCCCGTGAAGTACCGGTCAACGATGTCGTGGCTTAAGCCGATGGCTTGAAAGATCTGCGCGCCGGTGTATGACGCGGCCGTCGAAATGCCCATCTTCGACATCACCTTCAGCACCGCTTTTGTGGTGCCGTTGATGTAGTTCCAAGTTGCAGTTTCATGGTCGATGCCGGTGAGGAAACCTTCGTTAATCAGGTCGTAAATACTTTCAAACGCCATGTAGGGGTTAATTGCTGAGGCGCCATAACCCATCAGCAACGCCATGTGATGCACCTCACGGGCGTCACCCGTTTCGATAACCAGCCCAACTTGGGTGCGGGTGCGTTCCCGAATCAAATGATGGTGCACTGCCGCGGTAAGGAGCAACGATGGGATTGGTGCCAGCTCAGTGTTTGAATACCGATCGGAAAGCACGATGATGCGTGCTCCTTGGCTGATCGCTTGACTGACCTCAGCACAGATTCGATCGAGTGCTTCACCAAGTCCAGTTCCACCTGTTGCCACCGGGTAGAGGCCGTCGATGGCGAACGCAGCGAAATCGGGCTGGTCACCATTTTCGTTGAAGTTGAGGATCTTGGCCAGTTCGTCGTTGGTGAGTAGTGGACGTGATGCCACGATCCGTCGACACGATGCGGCGCTTGGTGCAAGCAGGTTGGCTTCCGGGCCGATGAGCGTGTCCATGGAGGTGACTAGTTCTTCACGAATCGCATCCAGCGGCGGGTTTGTGACCTGTGCGAAAAGCTGCTGGAAGTAGTCAAACAGCAGACGTGGACGGTTTGACAACACGGCGATTGGCGTGTCGGTACCCATCGAACCGATCGGTTCGTAGCCCGTACGGGTAGTTGGACCGAGAATAATCTTGAGTTCTTCGGTGGTGTAACCAAAGGTGCGCTGTCGCTGAATAATCGAAGCGTGCGTTGGTGTCAGCGTGGTGGTTTTTGGCAGGTCATCAAGGTGCATCTGGTTTTCTTTGAGCCACTTGGCGTAAGGCTCAGCAGATGCCAGTGCTCCTTTGATTTCTTCGTCCTCAACGATGCGGCCTTCGGCCGTATCTACCAAAAACATGCGTCCTGGCTGGAGGCGACCTTTTTTCACGATGGTTGACGAGTCAAGCTCTAGCACGCCTGCTTCGCTGGCCATTACGATGAGATCGTCGTCGGTTACCCAGTACCGCGACGGGCGCAGCCCGTTACGGTCAAGCACCGCACCGATTTGGGTGCCGTCAGTAAATGCGATTGCGGCCGGGCCATCCCAAGGTTCCATCATGTGGGCATGAAACGCATAGAAAGCGCGCCGGTCAGGCTCCATTGACGAATGCCGTTGCCATGCTTCGGGAATCATCATCAACACGGCATGGGGCAGGCTGCGTCCCGACAGGTGCAACAGCTCCAAACATTCGTCGAAACTGGCTGTGTCTGACGCGTCTGGAGTCATGATTGGAAAAGCGTGGGTCAGGGCGTCACCAAACGCGTCGCTGGTAAAGGTGCCTTCACGTGCATGCATCCAGTTGCGGTTGCCACGTACCGTGTTGATTTCGCCATTGTGGGCGATCAAACGGTAAGGGTGTGCAAGCGGCCACGACGGGAACGTGTTTGTGGAGAAACGCGAATGCACGATTGTCAGTGCGGTTTCCATCCTCGGATCAGCTAGGTCAAGGAAAAAGTCTTGCAGCTGCAAACTTGTCAGCATCCCCTTGTATACGAGCGTGCGCGATGACAGGCTTGGAAAATAGGTGGGGGTGACGTCAACAGTTCCGGTTTCGTGTTCGATCCGCTTACGAATCACAAACACTTTGCGTTCCAACGCCAGACCGCTCAGTTCGCCAGGGTTTTCACTGGCGATGAACAGTTGGCGAAAACACGGTTCGACTTCAAGAGCCATTGAACCGATCGCGGAGTTGTCGACGGGAATATCCCGCCAGCCAAGTACCTGCAAACCTTCATCGCGGACAATCTGCTTAATCGTGCTTAGGGCTAGTTCGCGAGCGCCATCATCTTGGGGCAAGAAGGCAATACCGGTTGCATACTGGCCGGCGTCTGGCAGGGCGAACGGGCACACGTCACGCAGGAACTGATCCGGGATTTGGAGCAAAATGCCGGCCCCGTCACCGACGTTTTGCTCAGCACCAGTCGCGCCACGATGGTCCAGGTTGCACAAGGCTTGTAGCCCTTGGCGCAGCAGACGGTGGCTTTTACGTCCATGCATGTCAACGACGAAGGCGACACCACAGGCGTCGTGTTCATACTGCGGGTCGTATAAGCCCTCAGGTTGACGGTAAGCGTCGGCAAACACAGATGCACTCATCTGGCACCCCTTTGGTTACGAAGTGAACAACATGCTGCACACGGGGCGCCATTGACCCGGGCATGCAACAGCGTAGCATAAGGCCAATTACGCTGTTTTAACTGCAGTCACAATATGAGATACCGCGTCAGCGACAGCAACTTCTTCGCTGGTGCCAGTGGCACGGCGACGTACTTCAACCACACCGTCAGCGAGGCGTTTGCCGACGACAACAATAAGCGGGATGCCAAGCAGTTCAGCATCTTTGAACTTGACACCAGGGCTTACTCTGGGCCGGTCGTCAAGGAGCACGTCAATGCCGTGACGGTCAAGTTCATTGGCAATGGTTTCTGCGTGCTGAACGATTGCTTCATCCTTGCCGGCGATCACAAGATGCACGTCAACTGGAGAGAGTGGCCCCGGCCAGCACAGGCCGCTGTCGTCAACGGCTGCTTCAGCGACGGATGCGACCAAGCGTGACACGCCGATGCCGTAAGAACCCATCGTCGGGGTGACTTGCTTGCCGTTTTCGTCGAGCACACGAAACTGCAACGCTTCAGTGTATTTGCGTCCGAGTTGGAAAATGTGGCCGATCTCAATGCCACGCTGTTTTGCCAGCGGGCCAGAGCCGTCTGGTGCCGGATCGCCGTCACGTATCTCGACTGCTTCGATTGTGCCCTCAGCAGTAAAGTCGCGCCCATACACCGCATTGATGACGTGGTAGCCGGGTTTGTTGGCGCCAATTACCCAACAGCTGCCTTCAGCGACATGGGGGTCAAGCAGATAGGTGAGCTCTACTTCGCTTGTATCGCTGTATGGCCCTGGTCCGATATAGCCCTTCATGAGGGTCGGGTAGGCCGCGAAGTCGTCATCGTCAAAAGGGGTGATGACGGCCGGTTCAAACTGGGCTTCGAGCCGCTGTAAATCGACGTCACGATCGCCAGGCACACCGATCACCACACCACGGGTGGTGCCGTCAGGTTCGGTGACTTTCAGCGCCAGATGTTTCAGCATGTCAGCGTTCACCCAAGGGCGGTTGGGGCGGGGCTGTTCGCGGTTTAACAGTGTGACCAGAGCCGCGATGGTGGTGGTGTCTGGGGTGGCGATCTGTTCAGACGCGTCATGCGTATCAAGCGGGATCGGTTCAGGGGTCGGTGTTGTGACCGCTTCAACGTTGGCCGCGTAGCCGCCAGGGCTTTGCACGAACGTGTCTTCGCCATGTTCAGAAGGGGTAAGGAATTCTTCGCTGGTAGATCCGCCCATCGCTCCTGAAGTAGCTGAGACGATCACAAACGGCAATCCGATGCGGGTAAAAATGCGGATGTATGCCTCACGGTGGGCCGCATAGTCGGCTGCTAGTCCGTCATCGTTAAGCGCAAACGAGTAGGAATCTTTCATCACAAACTCGCGTCCCCGCAACAGTCCTCCGCGAGGGCGGGCTTCGTCCCGATATTTCGTTTGGATCTGAAACAGCGTCACGGGTAGGTCTTTGTATGACGTGTACAAATCTTTGACGGCGAGCGTGAACATTTCTTCATGTGTTGGTGCGAGGAGAAAATCGGCATTACGGCGGTCTGTGAGACGAAACAGGTTTGGGCCGTATTCGTCCCAACGTCCGGTTGCTTCATAGGGTTCTTTTGGCAGCAGTGCCGGAAAGTGCAACTCCTGGCCGCCAATTGCAAGCATCTCTTCACGCACGATCGCTTCGACTTTGCGATACACGAGATAGCCAAGCGGCAGCCACGTGTGTAGTCCTGAGCCGGCCCGACGGATGTAGGAACCGCGGATTAGGGCCGCATGTCCGGGCAGTTCAGCATCTGCGGGGTCTTCACGCAACGTGCGTACAAACAGCGTCGAAGCGCGTAATAACACAGTCAACCTCCACAGCGGACAGTAACCGCTCAAACCCTACCGGTTTTTGTGGGTGTGACGATTACCGCGACACGGTGCGGTTGAACCGCCAGACAGACAAGGGCACGAAGACAAGGAGGATCACAAGCACCCAGATGAGCGTGTAACGCACCGGGTTTTGCAGCGACCAGACGTCTGGGGCAGGAAACATCGGCGACGTGTTGCCAAATGCTTCACGGGCAGCTTGCGTCACTGCTGAAATGGGGTTCCAGAGGGCGAACGTGCGCAAGCCGCCAGGCAGATTTTCGATTGCTACAAACGTATTCGCCACGAACGTCAACGGAAAAATGACGATAAACGACGCGTTATTAACTACTTCAACACTTGGTACTACAAGACCAACGAACGCCATCACCCACGAAAACGCGTAGGCGAACAGGAGCAGCAGCAAAAAACCACCCAGCGCGTCCATCAGCGAGCTGCGTACCCGCCAGCCAACTAGCAGGCCGGTCAACGACATGATGGCGATTGATGCGATGTTGTACACGATGTCGCTTGCGGTGCGTCCAAGCAGTACTGCAGAGCGCGCCATCGGCAAGGAACGAAACCGGTCCATGATGCCTTTTTGCAGATCGTCGGCGATGCCTGCCCCAGTGAATGTCGCCCCAAAAACGACTGTCTGCGTAAAAATTCCGGCGATCAGAAACTCGCGATAGCCGACGCCTGGAACGTCAATCGCATCACCGAAAACGTAGGCAAATAGCAGCACAAACATGATCGGGGAGATGAGCACGAACACCAAGACTTCAGGAACTCGACGGATTTTGATGACGTTTCGTTGGGCGACCACCGCGCCGTCACTCAACGCATCCAAGACACGGTTCACGAAGGGCCCTTTGCAGTTACGGGTGTGCTGGCCGTGTCGCCGGTGAGCGACAGAAAGACGTCATCCAGCGTCGGCCGGCGCATCGCCACATCCTGCACGTCAATGTTTTTGGTCGCGCAGGCATTCAGCACGGCCAGAAGCGCTTTGGCGCCATGGTCGACGGCAACGACCAGTCTTGTGCCAGCAACGCTTGCAGGTGGTGCGTCAGGCAGCACCGTGGCAATGAGTGCTGTCGTACGTGCAACATCGTCACTGTTGGTCAGTTCCAGTTCGAGACGTTCTCCACCAACCGTGCGCTTTAAAGCACTTGGGGTGCCTTGCGCGATCATGCGGCCATGGTCGATCACCAGAATCTCGTCAGCCAACTGATCCGCTTCTTCTAAATATTGGGTGGTTAACAGCAACGTTGTACCCGTGGAGACCAGTTCACGGATCACGTCCCACATGGTGATGCGGGAACGCGGGTCAAGGCCGGTCGTAGGTTCATCGAGAAACAACACTGACGGGCTTGCAACCAGCGCGCCAGCGAGGTCAAGACGACGGCGCATCCCACCTGAATAGGTTTTGACCGGCCGATCTGCCGCGTCGGTGAGTGCAAAACGATCCAGCAGGGTTGCGGCTGTCTGGCGCGCGTCACGGCGTGACTGGCGGTACAGCCGCGAAAACATGACGAGGTTTTCACGGCCGGTCAACGTCTCATCAACCGCTGCATACTGGCCGGACAGGCCGATGCGTTGACGGATCTCTTTGGGGTTCGCTACGACGTCAACCCCGTCTACTCAGGCGGTGCCAGAGTCGGGGCGAAGCAGGGTGGTAAGGATGCGCACAGCGGTTGATTTCCCGGCACCGTTGGGGCCTAACACGCCAAGGATCTGTCCGCGCGGAACCGTCAGACTGACATCGTCGAGTGCGATCAGGTCACCAAACGTTTTGCGCAGATGCTGCGCTTCAATCGCAAACGTCATACCAGATGCCTCTGTGAATCGTCTGATAACCCAGGACTCATGACGGTTCTGTGTTATCGCCGGCAAGCCACGCATACATCAGGCCGCGCAGCAAACCAATATTCGTTCCTTTTTCGGCACTGACCCACACAACTGCGGCCGGGTCCACTCCGCAGCCGCGGGCAAGTTCGCGCCGTCGTTTGTCACGCACCGACGATTTCACTTTGTCGTGTTTGGTGGCAACCACAGTGAATGGCAGGTCGAATTCGCGCAGCCATGCAAGCAAGTCTTGGTCAAGCACGGTTGGACCAACGACCCCATCGACCAGCACCAACGTCATCACCAAAGGTTCACGTTGACGCAGATAGGTTCCAAGGCGCAGTCGCCATGCATCACGGTCGCTGGCAGAAACTTTCGCATAGCCATAGCCGGGAAGATCTACAACAGTGGTGCCGTTTGGCATGCGAAAACAGTTCAACAGTCGGGTTCGACCAGGCGTTTTAGAGGTACGGGCCAGTTGCTTGCGGTGTGCGAGGGCGTTGAGGAGTGACGATTTGCCGACGTTGGATCGGCCTGCCAGGGCCACTTCGGCCGGCGAGTCTGGCAGTTGTGATGGCGTATCAGCGGAGAGCACGAACGTTAACGCCAGTGGCTCGGTCATCGTTACTCCGTTGAAAACTTTCCAGATGTGGCATGTTCTGAGCCGTATCGCACGCGAGGCAGCGCTACTATCGGCGCCGCGCACTGCGCCCTTCGTCAAGGACTGTACAACGTGAAGACAATCATTCGGGCGCTTGCTGCTGCGGTGTGCCGGGCACCCAAAATGGTTTTGGTCATCTCTTTGGTGATTTCGGGCATCCTTGGTTTCTTTGCAACCCAAGTTCAAACGTCAACGGGACAAGACGGGTTTGCGCCACGTTCCGACGAATTACTCGCGGCCGAACGCATCGAAGAGCTGTTTGGTGAAACTGCCTCACAGACGGTGATGCAGGTTGTCGTGAGGGGCCGTGAAGATGCCCTGTTTAGTGCTGAAGCGGTGCGAATTTTGGCCGACGCGGAAGTAACGATACGGGCCAGTGACGCCGGTGAGTATCTGGCTGACGGTACGCAACAACCTGCGGTCGTGTCGTATCTGCTGCCGGTGTTTGCGAGCGCCCAGATGCAAGGCGTGGATCCGGCAACGTTTACGGATGCCCAAGTGCGGGATCTCTTCACCGACGCGGTGACAAGTGATGAGAATAGTTTCGCGCAGCAGCTCGTGGCACCGACGAATACCCCTGCCCGTGCACACGGCCTGCTGCTGGTGTTTATCAACGCATCTCAAGATTTAGATGAGCAGACTGACCGTGAGAGTGCGATCTCTGAGGCGCTGGCCACCGTCGAAACGGGTGGGGTGCTGGAACTGCGCCCATTCTCTTTCGGGCTGCTGTTTGGCGATGAAGACGCGTTCGCTTCTGAAGTTGGCGGACTGTTTGCGCTGGCTTTTGCCATCATCATTGCGGTGCTGTTGTTTGTGTACTGGATGCAACCGCGCAGTAACACGCGCATCGTCCAGTCGATAAGGCGCACCATCGCTGACACGTCAGTCACGATGCTTACGATCATTTTGGCGATCACCTGGATGAATGGCATCGGCGCCCTGCTGCAACGTCTGGGCTGGCTGCAGCCGTTTTCTGAAGTTGCCCAGATTGTGCCGATCTTGCTGATCGGTCTTGGGGTCGACTACGGCATCCACTTGACGTCGCGTTACCGCGACCAAGTGGGCCGTGGTGATGACGTCGTGTCGGGGATGCGCACCGCAATTGGAACGGTCGGCGTGGCCCTTGTGCTGGCTACGGTAACCACGTCGGTCGGGTTTCTCACCAACATTTGGAATCCGATTCCTGCCTTGCGTGACTTTGGCATCCTTGCATCGATCGGGATTGTCGTAGCGTTCATTTTGATGCTGACGTTTGTGCCGGCGTTACGCAGTCTCCTTGACCAGCGGGCTGAACGGTTCGGTCGGCTACCAGTCGATGGGTTGGGTGCAACCCGCGATCGTCTCTTGCCTGAGCTGGTGGGGCGCACCAGTGTGCTCGCTGAGCGTTTCCCCGTCCCGACACTGATCGTGTTTTTCGTGTTAGGTGGTGCCGGATTTGTCGGTTTTTCGAACCTGTCAACCGAATTTTCGTTCACCGATTTCCTGCCGGAAGATTCGCCAGTCGTCGAGACGTTCACCATCTTGACTGAAGAATTTTCGGGCGGGTTTGGTGAAACCACGCAGGTTTTAGTTGAAGATACAGATCTCAGTGACGTCAGCGTGTTCAACACGCTCTCGCGGGTCAACCGTGGTTTGGCTGCGCACCCCGACGTGTTGTCGGTAAGCACCCCAGATGGGGATGTGCCACGCGCAACATCCATCTTCTCTATCGCGCAGAGCCTGTATGCGCTGACCCCTGAAGGGCAACCGGCGTTTCCTGAGTTTGTGACTGAAGCATCCGCTTTGGGTTATGACCCTGCGTCTGGCACGGTGGCAAGCAGCTCCGGCATGTCTACAGAGGATGGCAATGCGCAAGCATTTATTGAACTGGTCGCGTCGTATGCGCCAGAAGAACTGGACGCGGTGATCCATTTTGCTGACGACGTGCCGGTTGCCGGGCTTATCACCCTGCAGACGCAAGCCGGCGAAGACCGGGCGTTAGCGCTTCGCGTGGAGCTTGCTCAAGTTGTCGCACCACTTGCTGCTACGGGCGCCAGTGTTGCGGTGACGTCCCAAAACATCATCGGCGCTGCGATTGTGGAAGAACTTTCCGCAACGCAGCTGCAGTCACTCATCATCACCATTGTGGTGGCGATGCTGGTGCTTATTTTGACTTTCGGGATCGAAAATCGCCGACCATTTTTGGGTGTGATCACCATCACACCGGTAGTGCTGGTGGTGATGTGGACGTTTGGGTTGATGTATTTGAGCGGTATTCCGTTTGGACCGGTGACGGCCACGTTGACCGGCCTGGCTGTCGGTATTGGCCTGCCCTACACGATCCATATCGCCCGGCGATTCCTCGAAGACCGCGACCGCTACACCGACATTGGCGAAGCGATCCGTGAAACCACCCGCAACACTGGCGGAGCGCTCGCCGGTTCGGCGTTTACGACCGCTGCCGGCTTTGGGGTACTGACCACTTCGTCACTCACCCCATTTCAACAGATGGGGCAGGTAACGGCGTATGCGATCGCGTTGTCGCTGGTCGGATCCGTGTTGGCACTGCCGTCCATGCTGGTGCTTTGGGAACGCTGGCATCGTCGGCGCGGCAGCGCGATGACGCCCCGTACCGAATCGGTGTTGGCCGACTAGCTGCCGGCTTGCGCCGCGTTTTTTGCCCGCTTGGCTTCACGGCCACGGATCGCGGCGTCGAGCGCAGCTTTGCGTAGACGCACACTTGCCGGAGTCACTTCGACGGCTTCGTCGTCACGAATAAATTCAAGTGCCTGATCAAGTGAGAGCAGACGTGGTGGGGCGAGTCGGACAAGTTCATCAGAAGTTGACGAACGGACGTTGGAAAGTTTCTTTTCTTTCGCCGGGTTGATGTCCATGTCGTCAGCACGCGCGTTTTCACCAACAATCATGCCTTCATACACTTCAACGCCAGGGCCGATAAACAATGTGCCGCGTTCCTGCAGGTTCATCAGCGCAAACTGGGTTGTGGTGCCTTGCCGGTCGGCGACCAGTGACCCGTTTGGTCGGGTACGCAGTTCACCTTGCCACGGTTCGTAACCGTCAAATACATGGTGGATGATGCCAGTACCGCGTGTTTCGGTGAGAAATTCGGTCCGAAATCCGATGAGGGCGCGGGCGGGAACGCGATAGATCAGCCGCACCCAGCCGGTGCCATGGTTCACCATCTGTTCCATCCGGCCTTTGCGTAACCCAAGCATCTGAGTGACCACCCCGACGTAGTCTTCCGGCACGTCGATGGAGAGCCGTTCGAACGGTTCGTGTAGCGCCCCGTCGACTTCTTTGGTGACAACTTGAGGTTTGCCGACGGTGAGTTCGAATCCTTCACGGCGTAACGTTTCGATCAGCACTGCAAGTTGCAGTTCGCCACGGCCTTGAACTTCCCACATGTCAGGTCGGTCAGTTTCAAGGACCCGCAGTGACACGTTGCCGACCAGTTCTTGGTTGAGGCGCGACTCGATCTGGCGGGCGGTCAGTTTGGTGCCTTCGCGACCGGCCAACGGTGAGGTGTTTACGCCGACTGTCATCCCAAGGGCCGGTTCATCGACGGTGATGATGGGTAGCGGTCGCGGGTCGTTACGGTCTGCCAGAGTTTCACCGATCATGATGTCGGCGATGCCGGCAACGGCAATCAGATCGCCAGGGCCTGCCATGTCTGCCTGAACTCGGTCAAGCGCGTCGGTTAAGAACAGTTCAGTAATTTTGACTTCTTCTTTGGTGCCGTCAAGGCGGCAGCGGGTGACGACGTCACCACGACGCAGTTCGCCATGCTGCACCCGGCACAACGCGAGCCGGCCAAGGTAAGCCGATGCGTCAAGGTTGGTGACCAGTGCCTGAAACGGGTGTTCCGGGTCAAATGTTGGGGCGGGAATGTGGTTCAAGATCACGTCGATAAGCGGGCGTAGGTCGGTGCCAGGCACGTCAGGGTCAGTCGTTGCCAACCCGTCGCGCGCGACGGTGTAAAGCACCGGTAGGTCGATTTGTTCGTCGTCGGCACCAAGGTCGATGAGCAGCGACAACGTTTCATCGACCACTTCAGCGATGCGCGCATCAGGACGGTCAATTTTGTTGACGACGACGATCACCGGCAGGTTGCGTTCGAGCGCTTTACGCAACACGAAACGGGTTTGTGGCAGTGGGCCTTCAGATGCGTCAACGAGCAGTAGGGCGCCATCTACCATGCTTAGTGCCCGTTCAACTTCGCCACCAAAGTCGGCGTGGCCGGGCGTGTCAACCACATTGATGGTGACCGGCTGGCCATCGTTATCGGTGATACTGATGGCCGTGTTTTTTGCCAAGATGGTGATGCCACGTTCACGTTCAAGGTCACTTGAGTCCATCACTCGTTCGTTGACGTCTTGGTTGGCCCGAAACGCGCCGGATTGCCACAGCAAGCCATCCACCAAAGTAGTTTTTCCATGGTCGACGTGAGCGACGATGGCAATGTTGCGTAAGTTCGAGCGAGTGTTCACAAAGGTTCCGGTCTCAAAGATAGTGGTAGGTCTAAGGTTACTAGTGTCGGGCTGTAGCCTTGCACCATGCCGAACGATCCCATTTTGCGTCGCTCCCTCAATACCGAGCGGGCTTTAACGCTGCCTCGGCCGCGTTTGCGTGGACGCTCACATCTGCTGGCAGCGATAGTGATGCTGCCGGCAAGTGTCACTTGGCTGGCGGCTACCGACGCTGGTGTTCACCGGCTTGGGCTTGGTGCGTTCATGCTTGGCATGACCGTGATGCTGACTATCTCTGCGACGTTACATCTGCGCAGTTGGAGCCCGGCATCGTACGAACGTCTGTTTCGTCTCGATCATTCCGGAATTCATCTGGCGATCGGTGGCACCGGTGTGGGACTTGCCTTGATCGGATTGGATGGCTGGCCGCAACGCGTCATGCTCGCAATCGCGTTGGGAGGCCCGATTCTTGGCATTCTGGTCGAGTGGTTGCCGTTTCCGCCACCTCGCGGTTTGAACGTCGCGTTGTACTTAAGTCTTGGCTGGACTCCGGTGCTGCTGTTGCCTTGGGTTTACTGGCAGACTGGCTTTAGCGTCACTGCACTGCTTATCGGCGGCGGGGTGCTGTACACGATCGGGGCGATCGTGGTCGCAACACATCGGCCCGATCCGTCGCCAACCTGGTTTGGCTACCACGAAATATTTCACCTCTTCGTGCTGGCCGCCATCGGCGTGCACGCGGTTATGTTTCAGAATCTTCTGAATCGTTAGGCCCGTTGTTGAACTGGTCAAGTCGCAGCAGATCAAACAGTTGCGGTGCGTTACCGGCAAACCGTTGCATTTGGCTGTAACTGTAAGAACGGCGTACGTCGTCACCGATACCGCCTGACAATCCTGCAGCGGCGTTGAACACCAAAGCGGTAGCAAAGGCGATCACAGCCAAACTGAATAAGACACCGCCTACACGATCAAGAAACGACAAAGGTGTCAGGCGCGCCCCGCCGCGAATCATGCGGCCAACCAACGTCCCGATCAGTGCACCGGCGACCACTGTCATAACTCCAACGGCAACTTTGAACAGCCACGCGCGGGCTGGACCTTGCAAGTTCGCGAACTCGTCAACGAGAGGCACCGTGTAGCTGAGTGCGAGAAAACCGGCGGCGATACCAACCCACGCAAACAGCCTGGCGATGACGCCAGCGCGCAGGCCGTTGATGACAGCAAGCAGTGCAAGCACGCCAATGATGATGTCAGTTTTGGCCATTGAAATCTCTCACATGTGGTGATGGTGTGACGACGGGCACGTACGAGGTGCCGCCGTGCCCTACGCTAGTTGGTTCGCGAGCGCACGTTCGGCAACTGCGTATGGTGAGGTTTCTGTGTCCACACTGGTTGAGATGACATTTGTGCCTAGCGGGCTGGTGCCTGCCGGGGGCGAATTTGTCGTATGGTCCCACGATTTCGCTGTAGATGATGAGGCGCTGGTTGCGGCGTTAGCCGAGCTTGCTTTACCGGCAGGCCGTGAAACCGTATTCCCAACGGTCGAACACCCTTTAGACCAACGCCAAAGCGTTGATCGGCATGCCCGAGCTGTGCCGGTATTTACGGCGTTGCGTGCGCTTGCGGCCCTGCCAGCATTTGACGAATGGGCAGCTTGGCGTCGTCCGTCACATGCAGTTTTGGCGTGGAGTGCGGCTGCGAAACTCGCACTTGAACTGGTCGCTGCGGGACGGCTCATTCCCCATTTGAATGCCACTGCAGTACTGGATGAAGGCACCGCGTTTTGGCAGGCAGTGCCTGCAGGCGATGAACGGATCGGTGACGTGTTGCAGGCGTTGCCGTTTAGCGGGCATGCGCTGCGCCGTGACGGAGTGAGGGTGTGGACTGCCGAGCGGCTGATGCACGCCTTTTTTGATGCGACAGCAGATGCTTGCGGCCGTGAAGGTCGCCGTCCAGAAACGGATCCGCGTCGCGCCAATCGTGCACCAAGCGACCCTGAAGCGCTCGTCAAGGCGTTAACCAGCGCCGATCCGGTGTATCGCAGTGTGCGCTTAAGTGTTGAAGATGCAGCCAGTGATGTGGCGACATGGACCGCACCATTACGTGACCATGCAGGCGATGACCGCTTTCGGCTTGGCCTGGTTGTCACGCCAGGTAATGATGACCACTGGTGGTGTGCGTTTCAGTTGCGCTCAACGACTGATAAGACGCTGAGTGTGCCTGCCAGTGAACTGTGGCAGACAACCGATCTGGCGGCGTACGGGTTTGGGATAAACGATGCGCCGACCCTAGTGATGGCCGATGCGATCAGTGTCGCTGCCCGTTTTTTCACACCGCTTGACCGTGCACTTGATGACGCTCAGCCGATTGGGGTGTCCTTGTCGCTGTTTGAACTGGCTGCGCTGATTGACACAGGCCGTGAGGCGTTGGCAACCGCCGGGGTGCGGGTTGAACTGCCGGTCGAACTGGCAGGGATTGACGAGCGACGGTTGCGGTTGCAGCTACGTGTCGGTCAGGGCACGGCCACCCCGCGACGCAGCACCGATGCGCTGTTGGATGGTTTTGACGGGCTGACGGGACTGACCTTTACGGCCGTGATCGGAGATACGCCACTGACCGCCGAAGACGTCGCAACACTCACGATGTCAGGCAAGCCGCTGGTGCGTTGGCGCGGCCAGTGGGTTCGGATCGATGACGAACAGCTCGCACAGATTCGGGAACGTGGCGGCGAACACATCGCTTTGGGGTTGACTGAAGCGCTCGCAGCCGCCTTGTCAGGGCAGTATCAGGACCGTGAACTTGGCATCGTTGATGTGGTCGTCGATCCGGTGAGCGCAGAAGCTTTAGACCGGCTGCGAAGCGTCGACACCGGCACTCCGGCGCGACTAAAACACCTGTCGGCGTCACTACGGCCGTATCAGGAACGCGGCATTGCCTGGCTGCAGCGACTCACCGATAACGGTTTTGGGGCAGTCCTTGCCGATCAGATGGGTCTTGGCAAAACGTTGCAGGCAATTGCTGTACTCACCGCCAGGCCCCTTGATCGGCCCCACCTGGTGGTTGCTCCCACCTCGGTGGTGGGCAACTGGGCAGCTGAACTGGCTCGCTTTGCTCCCACTATGACCGCAGTGCATCATCACGGACCAGACAGGTCCTTTGACCGAGCCACGTTTGGACCTGGATCGATTGTTGTCACCAGCTACGCGCTGCTCCGCCAAGACATCGGATTGCTTGCCAGCATCCCCTTTGATGTGGTGGTGTTTGACGAAGCACAGCAGATCAAAAACCCGGCGGCGAAAGCTGCCCGCGCCGCCCGCGAACTTGATACACGCTGCCGTCTGGCGTTAACCGGCACGCCAATCGAAAACCGATTGAGTGAACTATGGGCGATCCTCGATCTGGTTAACCCGGGACTGTTGGGCTCACAACGGCGTTTCAACGAACGTTTCGGGGTGCCAATCGAACGCTGGGGCGACGCCGATGCGTCGGCACGGTTGCGCCGCATGATCGCGCCGTTTGTATTGCGCCGTAAAAAAGACGACCCAGACGTGTTTGCACAACTGCCACCCAAACAAGAACGTACCGTGGCCTGTCTGCTTAGCCGCGAACAGCAAGCGCTGTATCGCGACACCGTCGAACGGGCCTTTTCTGGCGCGGGACTTTCCGCCACCGCCTTTGAACGTCGCGGACAGATTTTGGCGCTCCTGACCGCACTGAAACAGATCTGCAATCATCCCCACCAGTATCTGCGCGACGGCGATCTGCGAGCGGAACGTTCAGGCAAACTGCTGCGAGCCACCGACATCATCGGTGAAGTGCTCGACGACGGTGAACGGATGCTGATCTTCACCCAGTTCCGCCAGATGGGCAACGTGCTGGTCGAGCACATCCGCAACGAGTTCGGGGTCGCAGACGTCCCGTTTTTGCATGGCGGCACGCCACTGGCACAACGCAACGCCATGATCAGCCGATTCCAAGACGACCCGGACGCTCCACCGGTGTTTGTCGTGTCGCTGCGCGCGGGCGGGTTGGGAGTGAACCTGACTCGGGCAACCCACGTGATGCATTACGACCGGTGGTGGAACCCAGCCGTGGAAGATCAAGCAACCGACCGGGCACACCGCATCGGGCAAACGAAAACGGTGACGGTGCATGCGATGGTGACCACCGGAACGGTTGAAGAACGCATCGCCGAACTTTTGGTTCGGAAACGTTCGTTAGCTGACGCGGTCGTTGAAGCGGGCGAAACATGGATTACGGAACTCGATGACGACGAACTGTTTGCGTTAGTCGCATTAAGTAACGACTTCACCGACGACAGTGACACCGGTCAAAGTGAGGACACACCTGCGATCCGACCGATCCTGTCGGTCGTAGACGGAGGCCGATTATGACCGACGATTTTGGTATCGGAACGGCCCAACCAGCTGGCCTTTTCACCCGCACCTGGTGGGGAGCACGATGGCAAAACATTATTGGCACCGACACTGCCCGTTACGCCAAAGATGTTTTGCAAGGCGATGCACTATTTCGCCGCGGCGCCGTAACTGACCTTGCAGTCAGCGCAGGGACGGCCAGCGCCAACGTCACTGACCGCAACGAAACCGTGGCGGTGACTTTGCGTCTCGACGTGTATGGCAGCGAGGTTTGGGAGCAGGTTGCCCGCACCGTCGCAGAACAGCTGCGCTTCACCGCAGCACTGTTACGCCACCAGTTTCCCGAACAGCTTGATGAACGACTGAACACGGTCGGGGTGGCACTGTTTCCTGACCTCACTGAACTAACGCTGACAAGCACTTTGCTTGGTGACGGCGTCAACCGGCACACGGTGGCGTTGCATCGAGCTGTTGGCGCCCGCATCGACCGTGACCCAAACGTGCTGTTTACGTTACGTGGCCGCGACACCGAACAGCTCGTGCATCTGGTGAGTGACCGGCGTGGCGAAACCCGCGATAGCGAACCCGAACAGCCAGAGTCGCCACGACAAGCGCGTGAAGCCGCGTTACGTCAACTTGCACTTCACCCACGGCAAGCCAACGACCCGGCCTGGCTACTCGCACGGCTTGACGACCCACCGGCCCTTGTCCCGTTTGACCAGATCGCCGACGCCGTTGCACGTGCAGCGACGGTTGCATGGCGAATCGCTGCCGGTGATGGTGCTGACACGGCCGACACAGAACTGTTGCTTGCCGAACTGCGCGCCCGACGATTTGCTACCGCAGACGCGCTTGCAACTGCGATCGGGCATGATCCTGCAACCATCGCCGCCCAACTTGATGCTTTGTATGACGCCGGTGAAGTATTACGCACCGGCACCCCGCCAAAGGTCAAGTATCGTGTCGGTGAACACTCATAACGGGTGAATGCGTTCACCAAAGGTGACAGGGAGGCTCACGATGTCGTCGTTGTTTTCGGTTGCCGGTAAACGCGTACTGATCACGGGTGGCTCGCGGGGAATCGGTGCGATGCTGGCCCACGGGTTCGTATCTCACGGCGCGCACGTATATCTGGCGGCCAGAGACAGTGAGGCTTGCCAAGCAACCGCAGCACAACTGCGCACGATCGGTCAGGCGACAGCTCTCAGAGCAGACCTGTCAACCCCTGAAGGGGTGACTGGTCTTGCCCAACAGTATGAGACGCACGAAGACACGCTTGATGTGCTGGTAAATAACGCCGGTGCAACCTGGGGTGCACCGTTTGATACCTACCCGTCAGAAGCGTTTGAGAAAGTGTTCAACGTCAACGTCACTGCCCCGTTTTTGCTCACCCAAGCGCTCGCGTCGGCGTTACGCCAAAGCGCGTCTCGAAGCGACCCTGCACGGGTAATCATGATCGGCTCGATTGACGGGATCCGCCTGCCCGATTTTGATTCGTTTGCTTACAGTGCTTCCAAAGCCGCGCTGCATCAGCTCACCCGCCATATGGCCAAAGCGTTAGCTAAGGATGCGGTCACAGTCAATGCGATCGCGCCAGGCTATTTCCCGTCCAAAATGACGGCGTTCATGTTTGCGGACGAACCTGAACTGGCACAACGAATCCCGCTGCAACGCACCGGCCAACCCGATGACCTTGCTGGGATTGCAGTGATGCTTGCCTCGCGTGCGGGCGCTTACATCACCGGTGCGGTGATTCCTGTTGACGGTGGTCTTGCCACGCTGTTGTAACTGTCATGCGTACTGAAGGTTGGTATGGCTAGGCGCGGTCAATCGCAAACGGACCGGTGATCGCCAGATGACGCAACGCCAAAGCCACCATCGGGCCGATCCCTAACGCGAAATACACGGTGCCGATTCCAACGGTTCCACCCAACAGCCAGCCGGTCGTCAACGCCGAAATTTCCAGGGTTGAGCGGGTGATCCAGATGGGAATATTGAACCGCAAAGTGATGCCGGTCATCAACCCGTCGCGAGGTCCTGCGCCAAGGGCCACACCGATGTACAGGCCACTGCCAAACGCAAACATGATCGGACCAAGCAGCAGCATCACCACCCGCCAGCCAAGCGGCAGTTCATTGGGAAGCAGCGCTAACGTCAGATCAATTGTGGTGCCCACCCCAAGGACGTTGGCGACCGTGCCGATACCGGGACGTTGACGCAACGGAATCCACAACAGCAGCACTACAAAGCCGACAAGGATGACGACCCGCCCGACAGGAATATTGGTGCGACGGGCCATACCTTGATGCAGCACGTCCCACGGTCCAAGCCCAAGATCTGCCGCGATCATAAAAGCGATCCCTGCACCACAAATGAGCACACCGGCCGCGAGCCGGATAAAGCGCACGGTGAGCGTCGGTTCAGGCAGGATGGCAGGCATCCGCTAACAGTAGCCGTCAGGTGTAATGTGGCGGGCTACAACGCTCTCACCCAAGTTTGACCCAAGGGCGGGTTTGGGAGGGCCCGTGAGGATAAGTCTGGCCGTTTTGGGGCTGTTTGCGGCAATGTAAGGCTCGCCGGGTTGCCGTTTGTGGGGGTAACACTGTGGTGAAGGATGCTTGCTGTCTGCTAAACGGCGGAGCAGGATGCGGACATGTTCCTTGAAGACGACTCGTGTGCGGCGGGGCAACTGAACCTACGAGCATCTGTCGTTGATCGAAGCGTTCCGTGGCGCGAGACCGGAGAGCTTGACCGGATCATCGCTGCGTTGCGGGCCCACGCGGAACACCGGCATGGCGATGTCGACGAACTTGAGGTCGACCGGGCACCGATTGATCGGTACCGGTTCCCCAGTCAGTGAGAGGCGGCGATGCACGGCCCGCGAACTGAGTGCGAGCTCAGCAGCTGATCAATGATCGAACGATGACGACCGGGCAGACGGCATGCATGGCGGCGCGGTGGGCTGCAGAGCCCAGCATTGTCCCCGGGATGAACCCGCGCCCGTGGCAGCCCACTACCAGTAGCGACGCCTCTCGTGACGCCTCGACGAGTGCGTGGCCTGGGTGTCCCTCGACGGTCTCGATGTGGGCTCCCGCGGCGTCGGGGGTCTCGGTGATAGCGCCCTGCACGAGCTGCCGTGCGTGTTCGGTGAACGGTTCCTTCGAGTAGGGGGGTGAGACGCCCGGCAGCCCGACGTCGGGGATCTGCCAGGCATGCAGGGCGACGAGTTCGGCGTCTCGCTGGCGGGCTTCGCGAGCTGCCCATCGCAGGGCGGCGAGGGAGCAGGAGGAACCGTCGACGCCAACAACGACGCGTCTGCGGGCTTCGATAGCGAGTTCTGCTTCGAGGTGCTCGTCCAGCTCGGTCATCGGTATCTCCTCTTCGTCTGGGCGGTAGCGACCACCAGAGGTTTCGAGGTGGGCTATGTCGATGTCGCGTCTGCGATGTCAGCTGCCTCCGTCGGTTCCTGGGGTCGGCTCCCGGGGTGCCCTCCGAAGCGGGTCATATGCGCCCCTCCCGAACATTGCTTGCATTCTAGCGCAAGTAAAGGTAGTGTGCTGGTTTCTTCATCTGAAGGGCTGCATTGGCCCGCACCGCTCACCACCGGTGAGCTCGACACCGCCATGTGCGCCCACCTCGACAGCAACGGACACGCCCATGACCCAGACACCCAACCCGGACCGTGCTCAGCCCGAACCTGCCCTCGGCGAGGCGCCGATACCGCAAGCGGTGGTCGGCAAACTTGGTGCTTTGGACCGTTTCCTGCCCGTGTGGATCGGCTTGGCGATGGCGGCCGGGCTGCTGCTCGGCCGGTCGATTCCCGGTATCGCCGAAACGTTGGAAGCTCTCGAGATCGATGGGATCTCGCTGCCGATCGCGTTCGGGCTGCTGGTGATGATGTACCCGCCGCTGGCCAAGGTTCGCTACAACGAGATGGGCTCCTTGACCGGTGACCGGCGGCTCCTCGGGCTGTCACTGGTGCTGAACTGGGTCATCGGTCCGGCCCTGATGTTCGCGCTCGCGTGGCTGTTGCTGCCCGACCTGCCGGAGTTCCGGACCGGGCTGATCATCGTGGGGTTGGCACGCTGCATCGCCATGGTGCTGATCTGGAACGATCTGGCCTGCGGTGACCGTGAGGCGGCCGCGTTCCTGGTCGCGGTCAACTCGGTGTTCCAGGTCGCGGCCTACTCGGTGCTCGGTTGGTTCTACCTCGTCGCGTTGCCTGGCTGGCTGGGCCTTGAACAGCAGGCGCTGGATGTCTCGCTGTGGCAGATCACCAAGGCCGTGCTGGTCTTCCTCGGGATTCCACTGGCGGCCGGGATCGCCTCGCGGGTGCTCGGGGAGGCCCGCAAGGGTCGCGAGTGGTACGAGACAACGTTCTTGCCCCTCATCTCGCCGTTCGCGCTCTACGGACTGTTGTTCACCGTGGTGCTGCTGTTCACCTTGCAGGGCGAGCAGATCACCTCGCGTCCGTTCGATGTGGTCC
>JBBDST010000039.1:23062-28801 GCA_040904765.1 Nitriliruptoraceae bacterium | reverse complement strand
CACCCATTTGGGGCACCTATATGCGCCGCATCGTGGAACGTTACGAACCGCAAGGATTCCCGCGGCCGCCCGCACAGCAGATGCTTGAGGTGCCAGAAATCTCGCCGTTTACCCGCCTTGATGATGCCTTGCTGAAAGAACTCGAAGCCGCGGTGAACACTGCCGGATTTACGTTGCTGATCAGTGAAGAGGAGTACTGGCGCACATCAGGGACGTTTGTGCGCCAAGCACCCGACGCGGGTACGCGCAGTCCAGCCGGGAGTGCCATCACGGTGTTTGTGTCGACCGGAACCGGTATTGCCCCGCCACTGCCTGACGTGCTTGGCGAGGTGTATCAGGACGCGGCGCAGCAGCTGACCAATGCCGGCTATCTGGTGAGCCGCGAAGATGCCGTCGTTGAAGAAGAAGATTCGTTTGGTCGGGTGATTGCGATGACCCCACAAGCTGGCACACCCTTAGCACCAGATGGTAGTGAACAGTCGCGAGTCATTCTGCGTGTCGGCGTCCCACCACCGGTGGCCCCCCCACCTACGACACGGCCCGCACCGCCCGATACGACCCAGTGAGGCGCACACATGTGCGCCGTCTCGCGCGCGCAACCATCGGGTGTGCGACGGTTGCATTTTTGTGGGGGGCGCTGATCGAACGGCGCTTGTATGTGTGTCGTAACGTCACTGTCGCTGGAGTTTTACACACGCCAGGGACGCTGCGAGTGCTGCACATAAGCGATACCCATTTGAGTGCCGGTCAGACCCATCGTGAACGGTTCATCCGCCAACTGGCGGCGTATGACTATGACGTGGTCGTTGCCACCGGCGATCTGTTGGGTGCGGTCGGTCAAGAAGACCGCTGCGCAGATCTGCTTGCGGGCCTAACGCAACATCGGCCTGGCATTGCCGTACTTGGGTCCCACGACCTGTATGCGGCAGGACCGATTCGGCCGTGGCGATATTTCACGCCAACTGCGCCACGTGAGCAGGGCAAGCAGCTTGACACCAGCCGGTTTGTGGCGGCACTGGAAACTGCCGGTTGGACGGTGCTGCGTGGCGGCACCTGTCGCATCAACACGCCGGCCGGCGACGTGCAGTTTGGGGGGTTTGACGATCCGCATCTTGCTACCACCGTCTGGCCATCAACCGCGACGTTAGCTGCTTCAAACACCACGTCAGTGAACATTGGGGTGGTGCATGCGCCGTATAAGGCGGCCCTTGACCTGTTGGATGCCGCCGGCTATGACCTGCTGATGGCAGGGCATACTCATGGCGGCCAGGTGCGCCTGCCTGTTCTTGGCGCGTTGACGGTGAACTGTGATCTGCCGCGCCGTCAGGGCCGTGGCTTGTCGCGATATGGCAGGCGGTGGTTGCATGTTTCTGCCGGGCTTGGTCACGACCCTTCGGCGCCGTATCGGTTTGCGTGCCGTCCGGAAGTGACGCTTATCACGCTGCGCGACTGAGCGTTTAGGGCACGGTTCGCAAGAGGCGAACGGTTGCGTGTACGCTGCCGCACGTGTTTCGGGATGTAGCGCAGCTTGGCAGCGCGCCTCGTTCGGGACGAGGAGGTCGGCGGTTCGAATCCGCCCATCCCGACCAAAAGTTTGGCCCGCGGCGCACACGCTGCGGGCCAAACTTTTTTGTTTCTGTTAGACGAGCAGTTCGGCAATCTGGACGGTGTTGAGTGCGGCACCTTTCAGCAGGTTGTCGCCTACCACAAACAGATTGATGCTTTTGGGGTCATACAGGTCTTCGCGGATCCGTCCCACAAACACGTCATCTTCACCGGCGGCCCCAAGCGGGGTCGGATACGCCAAAGCTTCATCGCCGCCGATGCCGTCAACCACCTGAAGGCCTTTGGCGCCGGCAAGTGCGTCCATTACTTGGGCGCGTGTGACCGCCGATGCGAACGTCATCCGAGCGGCAATGCTGTGTCCAACCACGACCGGGACACGTACACAGGTCGGTGCGACTGCCAGGTCGTTGATACCAAGAATTTTGCGGGATTCGTTGACCAGTTTCCATTCTTCATCGGTGTATCGCGCGTCAGTAAACGATCCACAGTGGGCCAGTACGTTCATTGCGATCGGTTTTGAAAACACGTGTGCGTCTGGTTGTACCGCTGCTTCGGTTGCACGCCCATTGGAACGCAACCGTTCAGCATCGCTGCTTAGCGCGACGGTCTGTGCCATCAGTTCATCGATGCCTGACTGGCCGGCACCGCCGGCTGCCTGGAAACTGGTGGTCACCATGCTGGTGAGTCCAAACACGTCGTGGAGCGGTTTTGCAGCAACCATCAGCACCATGGTGGTGCAGTTTGGGTTCGCGATGATGCCGCGCGGACGGTTCGCTGCGGCTTCAGGGTTTACTTCGCTTACAACCAGCGGAACGGTGTCGTCTTGACGAAACGCAGACGAGTTGTCAACGACGATCGCACCGGCGGCAACTGCCGTGTCGGCCCATTCACGTGAGCGGCTTGCGCCGGCCGAAAACAGGGCAATGTCGATGCCGTCGAATGCTTCTTTTGAGACGGCTTTGACGGTCAGGTCGCGCCCGTCAAAGGTGACGGTGCTGCCGGCTGAACGTGGCGAGGCAAGCAGTACCGGATCGCCGTCGAGGGGAAAGTTTCGTTTCGACAGTTGCCGGCGCATTTCGCGTCCGACTGCGCCGGTGGCGCCAAGAATTGCGACTCTGGGGCTCATTGGTCACCGCCATCCGGGGTGCCGTCAGCGCCGAGCCCAAAGATGGCGTGGACGGCTTGGACGGCTGTTTCTACTTGGTTGCGTGAGACGACTACCGAAACTCGAATGGTTGAGGTGGAGATCATTTCGATGTTGACGCCGGCTGCCGACAGGGCCCCGAACATTTTCGCAGCGACACCTGGATGGGTTTTCATGCCGGCACCGACCAGCGAGATTTTGGCGATTTCGTCATCAACTTTGATGCCTTCGGCGCCGATCTGTTGGATCAACGGTTCAAGCACGCCGCGTGCTGCCAGCGTGTCGCTGTGTGGCACGGTGAATGAAATGTCGGTGCGCCCGTCAAGTGACACGTTTTGTACGATCATGTCGATGTTGATGTTTGCCTCGGCGAGCGACGAAAAAATCTGTGAGGCTATGCCTGGACGGTCGGGGACGCCGTGGATCGTCAGTTTCGCCTCAGACGTGTCGTGCGCCACCCCGGAGATGATTGCGTCCTCCACCTTGTCCTCCTTTGGACCAACCCAGGTCCCAGTCGTGTAGCTAAATGATGAGCGCACATGGATGCGTACGCCGTGGTTGCGGCCAAATTCGACCGAACGGACTTGTAGAATGCCGGCTCCTTGAGCGGCAAGTTCCAGCATTTCTTCGTAACTGAGCCAGTCAAGTTTGCGGGCAGCTGGGACGATCCGCGGGTCGGCGGTGAACACGCCGTCAACGTCGGTGTAAATTTCGCATACTTCTGCGCCAAGTGCTGCTGCGAGCGCGACTGCGGTGGTGTCTGAGCCGCCGCGACCAAGTGTCGTGATGTCTTTCGTGTCTTGACTGACTCCTTGAAAGCCGGCGACGATCACCACATTGTCGGAGTTGAGCGCTTCCAAAATGCGGCCGGGTGTGATGTCGACGATGCGGGCTTTGCCGTGTACAGCGTCGGTGATGATGCCAGCTTGTGATCCGGTGAACGATTTGGCTGGGACGCCGCGTTCTTGGAGCGCCATGGCGAGCAGCGCCATAGAGATGCGTTCGCCGGATGTGAGCAGAATGTCGAGTTCTCGTGCGGGTGGCTGTTCGCCGCCGACCGCTTCGGCCATGGCGACCAGTTCGTCAGTGGTTTTTCCCATGGCGGAGACGACCACGACCGTCTGGTTACCTTCGCGGTGGGTGGATGCGATCCGGTCAGCAACACGCTTCATGCGATCGACGTCACCAACTGACGTTCCGCCATATTTCTGCACAACAATAGCCACGATACGTACGCTTTCACTCGACAGTGTCACGATGGGCGCTGGATCCACCCATTATGGTAGAGGGTTACCGGGATAGTTCGTGTCGGCCGACAAAAGCCCGTCCTAACGTCACCTCGTCGGCGTAATCCAGATCGCCGCCGACCGGCAGGCCGCTAGCCAACCGTGTTACCCGCACGCCTGTGTCCCCTAATGCCCGCGACACGTACGATGCGGTTGCTTCGCCTTCTACGTTGGGGTTTAACGCCAGGATCACTTCGGCAACGGGCGTGTTTTGGGCGCGGCTGAGCAACGACGCGATGTTGAGGTCGTCAGGACCAACACCGTCGATGGGCGAGATGGCGCCGCCAAGAACGTGATACAGCCCCCGATATTCGCGGGTGCGTTCAATTGCGACAACGTCACGGATTTCTTCTACGACACACAGCAGGCTTTGGTCGCGACGGTCATCGCGGCAGATTCGACACACGTCTGTTTGTGACACGTTGTGACAAGTCGTACAAAAACGCATCGTTTCTTTCATGGTGACAATGACCTCAGCGAGCCGACGAGCACTGGCCGGGTCGGCCTGCAGCAGGTAGAAGGTGATGCGTTGCGCACTTTTGGGGCCGATGCCGGGTAATCGGCCAAGCTCGTCAATCACATCTTGCACCGCGCCTTCATACATCGTGGCCTCGCTTCGCTGTGCCGTCGTCACATCTGGACGCTGTGGGAAGGGTACTCAGCCCTTCTGTCACACGGTGGTGACTGTTACGGGCCATCAAGCGGTTGGGCATCAAGTTCGTCAGCCAAAATCTTGTCGACCAGCCCCGGATCGACCGGTGCGGCTTCAACGACCGTTTCGCTCGACTCACGAATTTCTGGTTCGTCGTCGGCGACAACTGCATCAGCAGGGGTGACGACTGGCGGGGTGGGTCGGCGGCGGATGTCTTCGCCTTCTACCCGCACGTCAAGTTTGGGCCGTAACCCGAAACTGGTTTCGCACGCGTCAGCGAGCGCTTGAGCAAGCACGGCATTGCGTGCCTGTACGGCATGAAACGATGCGTGTCGTTTCGAATACTGCACGGTCAGAACATTGTTGCTAAACGCAACTGGTGTTGCCGGATCAAAGATGGCATGGTGCCGGCGAGACTGCTGTTTGAGTATCTCCAACACGCCCGGCCAACGGGCAACAACGGTCGCAAGATCGACTGTGTCTGGCTGCACGGTCGGTTGGGACGTGTCGGTGGTCAGGTTTTCAGGTTGATCGCCGGTCGAAGTGTCGTCCCCGGCGTCGTCAAAAGTTTCAGCTACCTCGCCGGCTGTGCGGGTGCGATCGTTCACGACCCGCTGTGCCTTATTCCATTCCGTTTTCGCTTCCCCGTCAACAGCGGGCGTCCCCTGGTGGTCCGGTGAAGCACCGGTGACGTCGACATCCGGTGTTGACACTTCTGCAATAGCACCACCGTCATCAGCCCAATCGGCTTTTTGTTCCGCCTCAACGCTCGCCGTCGCCGGCAGTTCACTGGCAGCTTCGTCGGTGTCGTCGGCTTTCGGCGTTGGCACGTCCGGTAGTGCACCGCCATCATCGGCCCAGTCCGCTTTTTCTTCCGCATCAACGGACGGTGCTTGATGATCGCCTTCGTGGGTGTCGTCGGCTTCAGATGTTGGCGCGTCTGGCAGTGCACCGCCATCGTCAACCCAGTCGGCTTTTTCTTTCGCATCAACGGACGGTGCTTGATGATCGCCTGCGTGGGTGTCGTTGCCAGGAGAAGAAGGTGGCGCCACCTGAGCTTTAGGGATTTTTGGCGTTGATGGGGCCGGTTG
>JBBDST010000039.1:0-22962 GCA_040904765.1 Nitriliruptoraceae bacterium | reverse complement strand
GGTTGCCGGTGATACCGGCGGCGTGGGGCCAGCGGTGTCACAGGCAAAGTCTTGGATGATGCCGGCCAAAGTGAGTTCTAACACGAGGCGCGGGTTGCGCTGGCGCTGTTCGGGTAGGCAGGCGATGAGTGCACGGGCCGCGTGCAGGGCCTCATCGCCGGTGATCTGTTCACGCTGATCGGCCAACACGTCATGCCAGCTTTGGGTGGCCGCAATCAGATCGGTTCTGGTTGGGGCCGCATGGATGACCAGCAGATCGCGCAGGTGACCGATCAGATCGTGGGTGAACTGGCGCAAATCACCGCCGGCAGCAGCCACATCATTTACCAGCGTGATGATTTGGCCGGTGTCGCGGGCTGCAAGCGCGTCAACGGCATGGCGTAAATATTCTCGCGGGGTGGTGCCAAGCACGGTTGCGACGGCTTCTTCGGTGATCTGGTTTGCGCTGTAGGCAAGGACCTGTTCGGTCAAGGTGAGGGTGTCGCGTATCGACCCGTCGCCTTTGTCAACGAGCGCATCAAGCGCATCGTCGGTGACAGTGGCACCTTCATTTTGGATGATGCCGGCCAAGTAGGTACGGACGTCGGCTGGTTCGATGCGTCGCAGGTCGAGGCGTTGCACCCGTGAGAGGATAGTTGCCGGAATTTTCTGTGGGTCGGTTGTGGCCATCGCGAACAGTACGTGGCCTGGTGGTTCTTCGATCAGTTTCAACAGTGCGTTGAACGCTGCGGTTGAGGCCATATGGACCTCATCTAAGATGTACACCTTGCGGCGGGCGGTAGCCGGGGCAAACACGGCTCGTTCGCGCAGTTCACGGGCATCTTCAACCCCGCCGTGAGATGCCATGTCGAGTTCGATCACGTCAACTGATGTGCCGCGGGTGATGGCGTCACATTCGTGACAGGTACCACACGGTTCGGGGGTAGGGCCGTTCACACAGTTCACGGCTTTCGCCAAAATTCGGGCGGTTGACGTTTTGCCGGTACCTCGCGGGCCGGTGAACAGGTAGGCATGAGCGAGCCGGTCGTCACGTAACGCATGTACCAGACCGTCAACGACGTGACGCTGCCCGATGATCTCCGCAAACGTGTTTGGCCGGTAGCGGCGGTAAAGCGAGAGGTACGCCAACTCGGCACGTCCTTTGCACGTTTTGCTGCGAGTCACGAAACGTTTGGCGTGAGCCTGCAGACCCAGGTGACGGACGCCCGGGATCGGCACCCGCCCAAGAACGGCTTAGGGCTGCTGCCTCTCGGCCCTGACCCAGTTCACCGGAGGACGTCACCGGCGGACGCCCGTCGCCTCGGTCTACAGACTTACCGTTTCGCCACGTATGACCTTACCAAGCATCGTTGGGTGCCGCGATACGAAACACGGCCGTTAGTAGGCGGCGTGAAGAATCGCGACAAGATCGTCGTGTGTGGGCTCACGTGGATTACCGGCAATCACCACATCACCTAATGCTTCTTCGGCGATAGCGTCAAAACTGTCGGTTGTTACCCCGACATCACGTAGCCGAGTAGGGACCTCGACGGCGCTGATCAGCTTCGCTACGGCATCTGCGACCGCTGTGGCCGTGGTTGTCGCGTCACGGTCGGGCAGTATGCCAAGTGCCGGTGCGAGCAAGGCTTGACGTGCGGCACTGACGGGCCGGTTGTAGGCCATGACGTGCGGCAACAGGATGCAGGAGGTAACGCCATGGATCACCCCAAAGCGTCCGCCAAGCTGATGACCCAGTCCGTGGCTTAATCCCATTGCGACATTGGGTAGATACATCAGTGCCATCATGGCAGCCAGCTGACAGCGTTCGCGTGCAGCCAGATCTTGAGGGTCTTGGCTGGTGTGCGCCAGGTCGGTCGCGAAAATGCTGAGCGCACCTAGCAGGGCACTGTCGGCGACCAGATGATGCGTTTTTGAATACACCCCTTCGACCACATGGTCAACGCCACGGATACCGCTGGCATGCCACAACACGGACGGTGTGTGCACCGTTAGCGCCGGGTCGAGCATGATCGTCACTGGGGTGAGGCCGTCGGATACGAGCAGGTCTTTGACGCCACGTAGCGGGTCAGTAACACCGGCAACGCCGGTAAATTCGGCTCCCGACAGGGTAGTTGGGATCGCGATGATTGGCGGCGGGGTGCCTGGCAGTTCGGGAATGTGACGCACTCCGTTAACGATGTGTGCCCGGTAAGTGTCGACCGCTAAGTGGATGTCGACTTTGGCGCCAAGGCATGCCGCGGCGGCTTTCGCCGCATCGATAGCAGTGCCGCCACCAAGTGCCACAAACCCGTCTGCCCCAACATCGCGGGCCTGGTCAACCAGCAGCTGAACTCCGTCACGCGGCACGTGTGCGGCAATGCTGTGAGCAACCCCGGCGACGCGGCCTCCGGCAGCCAACACTGCCTGAGCAACCACGTCGGTTTTGGTGGCCAGCGTGTTGCTGGTGACAATCATCGGCCGGGTCACACCTATCCGTTTCAGTTCAGTGCTCAGGTGGGTTAAACAACCGCTGCCGTGAACAACCCGTGAGAAGGTCGGGATCGAAAATTCGCGCACGTTTACGCCTCCATGGCCAACACCAGTTTGCCGGTTGTGGCCCGTGCTTCGAGCCGTTGGTGCGCCGTCGCTGCTTCGGCCAGAGGATACGTCTCAGTGACATCAATGCGAACCGTCCCGCTTCCAACCAGTTGAATACCGTCACGGGTGGCCCGGCGGACTTTGGCCGGGTTTGAGCCGGTGAGGGTTCCCATCGAAAATCCGATATAGCCGGAGTTTTGGGTGCGCATCGCTTCAGCCGGCTGGGTGCGTTCTGCTTCGGTACTGGCGTTGCCAAACGCGATTAGGCGGCCCATTGGCGCCAACAGTTGGGTGCATGCGTCACGCACTGCACCCCCGACCGAGTCAAATACGACGTCAACACCGCGCCCGTTGGTGGCGTCACGAACGGTCGCAATGTCGTCGGTGAGAAACACCGCGTCGTAGCCATAGCCGGCAGCAATACTCTGCTTCGCTGCCGAACCGACCGTACCGATGATCGGATCAGCACCACGCAGACGTGCCATCTGAGCTAATACCATCCCGACTCCGCCGGCAGCGGCGTTGATAAGCACACTGTCGTTTGTTCGCAGCCGCGCCACTTCGTCACACAGCAACAGGCCGGCTGGCACAATCGTTGACAGCGATGCTGCCCTTGGCCCGTCGACGGTGTCTGGGATCGCATAGGTAAGTTCGCTTGAGGCCAGCGCCACTTCGGCATAACCGCCCGTATTTGTGCGTGCGGCTACCCGGGTGCCGATTGTTGGGGTGACTACCCCCTCACCAAGCGCGATGACTTCACCGGCAACTTCAAGACCGGGGATGAGCGGTGGCGGTCCTGCCCGGTGATACAGGCCCTTGCGGGTCATGACGTCAGCGAAGTTGATGCCGGCGTGTGAGACACGGATCGCAACCTGGCCTGGCCCAGGTGTCGGCTCGTCGACGTTGACAAGGCGCATGTTGGATGGGTCACCAAACGCTTGGATTTGGATGGCGCGCATAGCTCGTTCTCCTTGGTTATAGGGTTGCTACCCCATCTGGGGTTACTGGTTCAAAGGCGATGATGCCCTGACGCCACGCGTCAGCGATCGGTTGGCTCGTGACCTGATCGTCAGCCAAAGCGACCATGACCGAGTTCACGTCGGCCATCACTTGGCCGTCAGCGATCCGCATGATTTGTTGAAACACGTCGAAACTTTTGGTGCCAAGACGGCTGACTCGGGTACCACACACGAGCTCGTCTTTGTAGAAGCCTTGGGCGCGAAAGTCGACGGTGACGCGTGCCAGCACGTAGGTCAAGCCGTTGTATGGGGCGTCACAGATCTGTTGGAGATAGTCAACGCGGGAGGTTTGCGCGATCCGCAGATAGGTGAGGTTGTTGACATGTCCAAGTACGTCAAGGTCACCAAACTGCACGGTTGACGGATAAATGAATCCGAACAGGTCTGTGAATGTGTCTGGTAGTTCAGCGGGTAGAGAACTGGGTACGAAGTTCACGTTTTAACACCTTCCCGTAGGCACTAAGTGGCAGCTCGTCGACGAATTCGACCTGTTTGGGGCGTTTGTAGGACGCCAGATGCGCGCCGGCGTAGGCAATAACGTCTGCTGCTTGTAACGTTGCGCCAACTTCAGTCACGACAATTGCGGTCACCCGTTCACCCCAGTCGCGATCAGACAGTCCTATCACGGCCACCGCAGCGATCTGTTCGTGGGTCAACAGTAGTTCTTCGACTTCACGGGCGTACACGTTGGCGCCACCGGTGATGATGAGATCTTTCATTCGGTCAAGCACAAACACGTAACCGTTGGCGTCCATCATGCCGATGTCGCCGGTATGCAGCCAGCCGTTTTGTATCGCTGCGGCGGTGTCTTGTGGTCGGTTCCAGTAGCCAAGCATCACGGCCGGGCCGCGCACCACGATTTCGCCAAGCTCACCTGCATGACACTGGGCATACGTGTCATCAACGATGCGTACTTCCATGCCGGTTCGTTCGTAGCCGGCCGAAGCGAGACGTCCTTCAACTTCCGCATCACCCAGCACATGTTCGGCGTGTGGCAGATAGGTAGCGGTCATCGGCGTTTCGCCTTGCGCATACACCTGCACGAATTTGGGGCCAAACACAGAGATCGCCAGTTTCAAATCTTCAACGTGGAATGGCGCACCGCCATACACGATCGTGTGCAGTGCCGTCAGGTTGCGAACGTGACTTGACGGGGCGTCGACCAGCCGGTTGATCTGAGTTGGGACCATCCACGTGTTGGTGACGTGTTCGCGTTCCATGAACGCAAGGATTTCTTCGGCATCAAACCCGACCGAAGTGGGGATGACCTGCCGGGCTCCTTTAGCGGTTGCCGCTAACGCATGGAAACCTGCACCGTGTGTGAGCGGAGCGGCATGCAAGGTGGTGTCAGCTGGGCTAAGCGCCATCAGATCGGTGATCCAGCTTAAGGTGACAAACGACAGATTTTTGTGGGTGAGGGTTGCCCCTTTGGGTCGTCCGGTCGTGCCTGAGGTGTAAAACAGCCATGCGGGGGTGTCTTCGTTGACGTCAACGGTCCGCTCGGGTGCGCCTTGGTGGGTTGCAAGGACCGTTTCGTAAGCGGCGACGGTTGCGTGTGGCACGGTAGCCGCCTCACCGATCGCAAAGACCGTGTGGACGGTGGGAAGTTGAGTAGCGGCGGCCGTGACAAGCGCACCAAATTCGGGGCCGTGAACCAGCAGTGCTACTGCTGAATCCAGACAGTGATACACCAGCTCATCGACGTTAAATCGGGCGTTTAGTGGGACGGTACACATGCCGGCTCGGTAGGCGGCAAACATGACTTCGAGCAGTTCGGGTCGGTTCCACATCACAAAGCCGACCCGATCGCCAGGTGTCAGGCCGGCCGCGTTAAAGGCCGCTACCAGCGCGTCGACACGTGCGTTTAGGTCGCGATAGTTCACGCGCAACTGTCCGTATTCGACGGCGGTGGCGTGCGGATAGTGGGTGGCTGTCGACGACAGAAAACGGGCAATGTTCATTCGACACCCCCTTGCATCTTCGCGTTGCAACCGAACGTGCTCCCAGACGAAAAACCTAGTCCGGTCTCGTTGGGGCTGCTTGCAAGTGGTCGTGAATGGCCCCGAAATGTTGCCATGGCCTGGCATAAGAGTAAGGTTTCGTTCGTATGAATGGGGGGTAGCGTCGCAGCCTATTGGCGCTGCAACTACGTTCATTTCACTGTACTGCTGCTTTGGATAGCCCGTCACTGCGCCGCTAACGGAAGGTCGTCTTGCAATGCCTGACTCACACACGTTCTCCTCTACCGACGTCTGGCACGCTGCTGCAGCCCGGTTAGATCATGACCCGTCTGTACGGCTTAATACCTTCCATGAGGCTTGTGGGCGCTGGGCGAGTGATCGTGGCCGCTTGGCGTTGACGGTGGTCGATGCGGCCGATGGTCGCGAGCAGTGGTCGTACTACGAGTTGGCGCACGCAGCGGCAAAAGCCTCTGGCATGTTTGCTCGTCTCGGACTGACCCGTGGCGAGCGGATAGCGTCGGTGATGACCCGCCAGTCAGAATCGTGGATCACCGCACTTGCGGCATGGCGGGCCGGGATGGTGTATGTGCCGCTGTATGCCGGTTTTGGGGCGGGCGCGATGGCGATGCGGATCAACGAGTCCCGCACCAAGCTGGTAGTGGTAGATGCGGCCTACCGTGACGTGCTTGAAGAAGCGCTCAACGAGATCCGTCAAGACCTCATCATTGTCACCGTCGGTGGCGAGAAGGGCCGTGGGATTCGTCGTGGCGACGTCAGTTTTTGGGCTGATCTTGACACTGCTTTACCGGTTGACGAGGCGCACACCACCAAAGACGATATTGCCACGTTGATGTTCACGTCCGGTACGACGAGTGCGCCCAAGTCGTGCATGATGACCCATGCGGCCTTTTTGGCGCTGACCCCATTTGTGCAGTACGCGTTTGGTCTTGACACAAACGACCTGTTGTTTGCGACGTCTGATCCGAGCTGGTCGTACGGCCTTTACACCTCAGGTGCCGCCCCGATGTCGCTTGGTATTCCACGGCTGATGTACCGCGGCGATTTCGACGCGTACAAGTGGCTTGAAGTGATCGCGGACGAACATGTGACCGCCACGGCAGGTGCCCCAACGGCGTTTCGCCGGGTGCTTGACGCGACGAAACGCACCGGCTGGCCGGCATCGTTTCGTACGGCCGCAACGGCCGGTGAACCACTGGACACCGACACGGTTGAAGCCTGGAAGAGCCGTTCAGGTTTCGATATTCGCGACGCGTATGGCTTAAGCGAAGTCGGGATGGTGCTGTGCAATCTGATGCGCCCAACCGAGCGCGCGGTAAAGCCAGGCTGGCTGTCATCTGCTGTGCCCGGATTCGATGTTGAACTACGCACCCTTGAGGGCAAGCGTGCTGCGGTAGGCGAAGAAGGTGTGCTGGCGATCCGCCGCCCACCATTTGCGTTGACGCGCGGCTATGAAAATGCACCGGAGGCTTGGGAGGGCCGGTTTGTCGATGACTGGTATATCACTGATGACCTGTTTGTGGCCGACGAAGAGGGTTATTTCCAGTTCCGCGGCCGTGCCGATGACGTTATTGTCACCTCAGGTATCAACGTCGGTCCGGTTGAAGTTGAAACAATCTTGATGGAACACGCCGGTGTCGATGAAGCCGCGGTGGTCGCAAGCCCAGACCCTGGACGCGGCTCAGTTGTGCGGGCTGTTTTGGTGAAAACGGCGAATGCGCCAGCCGAAGACGTATTGTGTGAGGAACTGAAACAGGCTGTTGCGGCTGCGGTTGGCCGTCATGCCGCACCGCGCATCTTCGAGTTTGTTGACTCGCTTCCTCGCACAGAAACCGGCAAAGTTCGCCGTGCAGAACTGCGGCAAACATCTGCCGGTCAGGACAACTAGCCGGTTACGGCCTAACCCTTGCAAGGCGTCACGTGCCTTTTTAGACCGACCGTGGCGCACGGCATAGTGCTACCTGCATGCCACTTGAGAAGACGTTGCCGAGTTGAAACGGGCCGATACGTCCTGCCCGTCGCAACGTTTTTTAAGTCGTTGATCTGACCGTGTGACGCGTCAGGCTTTTTGGGGCAGCACGGGCTCAAACGGGCGCTTATGGGTGCGAGTCGAGTTCACCAGATAGATCCCTAACGCCACTGCCGGCCCGCCAAGGAGCAGTCCTGCATGCACTGCTTCGTTGAGCAGCACCACGCCAAGCAGCGATGCGACGATTGGCACCGCAAATAGCCAGGAGCTGACGACCCCTGCCTCGCCGCGACGCAGCAGCACAAACTGCAGCCCATAACCGCCAATGCTTGCTGCCACAGCGACATAAAACACCGACACAAACAAGGTGACTCCGACCGTGATGTCATAGTCGGCGCGAAGCAGCATGACCAGACTAAGCGGAACCAGTCCGTACAGATTTTGCCACAGCAACAGTCGCAACGCATCAACATTCGCCGGAAGCCATTTGAACGTTAACGTCGCAAGCGACCAGGCAAACGCGGCGCCAAGCAGCATCAGACTTGCAGTAAGCGGGGCAGATCCGGCGTCAAGTTCACCAAACACGAGAATGATTACACCACTCCAGCCGGCGACAAGCCCGACGATCCGCCTGGGGCTTAAGCGTTCACCAAACACGATGCGGGCACCGATGGCGACCATCAACGGCTGGGTGTAGATCAGTACGGAACTTAGTGCCGCGCCAGCGTCAACCATCGCCATGTTTTGCAACGTCAAAAAGATAAATCCGTTCAACACCCCAAGAACTATCCCAAAGCGGTGGACGCGCGGATCAAAGACTCGCGGACCGCTGCGTAGCCGGCGCATCCCTAAGGCAATCAGCAGCACTGCTGCGGTCATCAGCACCCGCGTGACGGCAAAGACGGGTGGGGGCGCGACGGTTAGGCCGGTTTTGATCGGGATGAACGATGAGCCCCAGAGAAACCACAGCGACACGACAATAAACGGGGTGGCTGTGACCAGCCGTTTCATCGACGTGTTTTACAGGTTGTCACGCGACACTGAACACGGCAATGCCGTCACGGTCGGGTTGCCGCGTTAACGCTGTGCCGACCGGCGGAGTTGTGTCGTCTGCCAGATAACCAACGATGTAGCCGTCGGCGCTGTGAAAGATCGCTATCTGATAGTCGGGATCCCATCCTGGTGGGGGAACACGGATGGTGGTGATGGCGGCAAGTTTCCCAACGGTTGTCATGCGCTGATTCCAAGAATCGTCACGGTTGCGGTTGCACCGCAGCCGCCAAGGTTGTGAGCCAACGCCAGTTCAGCGTCTTCAACCTGGTTGTTGGCTGTGCCGCGTAGCTGCTGAACCAGTTCGTAGATCTGTGCCAGACCAGTCGCGCCAACCGGATGGCCGCGTGACAGTAAGCCACCTGAAGGATTCACGACGAGATCGCCAACACCAAACGTGGTTGCGCCTTCGGCGATCAATCCGGCTGCTTGGCCGCGTGGCAGCAAGCCCAGATCTTCACAGTCAACGACTTCGGCAATGCTGAAACAGTCGTGCAGTTCAACGACGTCTATTTCGTCGGCGCCGACACCGGCCGCCTTGTAGGCCCGTTCGGCTGCGGAGACAGTCGCCGGAAACGTTGTCAGAGTGCGCATCTGGTGGACTGCGGCCGGTCCAGACGCCTGTTCGCACGCAAGAATGTCAATTGGTGCGTCCCCACGTGGACGTGCGGTGACGACTGCTGCGGCAGCACCGTCAGAGATTGGTGAGCAGTCGAGGAGGTTCAGCGGGTCTGCGATCGGACGGGCGTTGATAACGTCACTGATCGATACGGGCTTGTTGAACATGGCGTTGGGGTTGGTAACACCGTGACCACGATTTTTTACTGGTACGGCAGCCAGCTGTTCGCGGGTGGTGCCGTATTGGGCCGCATGGGCGGAAGCCACGAGCCCAAAAAAGCCGGGGAACGTAAGGCCGGTAGCGCCGTCGGTTTGCTGTTCCATCGCTTCGGCCAGGCCACCGGTGACGGTGGCAACATCGACGTTGGTGAGCAGTTCCGCTCCGACACACAACACGGTTTGTGCCATGTCGGCTCTCGTTGCCATCACGCCGTGACGAAGCGCAATGCCTGCCGAGGCGCATGCGCCTTCAACCGCGGTCGTTGGGATAGTGGCAAGTCCGAGACGGCGAGCAATCAACGATGCCAGCACTCCTTGATGTTGAAGGCTTTGTCCAAGGAAGTTGCCCAGATAAAGCGCGTCAACTTCTTCAGGGTCAATGTGTGCGTCAGCGAGCGCCTGCCTGGCGGCTGCCTCAGCCAAATCGACGACTGTGGCGTCAGGATGCCGACCAAATGTCGTCATGCCCACACCCGAGAGATAGCTTGCTCCCATTGCTGCGCCTTTAGTTGACGTAGGGCGAAGAATCGTGTCTGCGCGGTCGTATGTGAGCCTAACCGTCGTTTAGGTCACCTGTCATGTGATTGGGTAAGACGCGAACTATTCACCACATAGATGCCAGAAATCACGGCCGCACCGCCCGCCAACAGCCCAAGATGGAGCCGTTCGTTGAACACCAGCACACCAAGCAGGGTTGCGACCAGCGGAACAACAAACAGCCATGAACTGACAACGCCTGCTTCGCCGCGCCGTAGCAGCACCAGTTGCAAACCAAACCCGATGCTGCTGCCCCCAACACCGGCCCACACCACACTGTAGAACAGTGGGACGCTCCAGTTTACGCTCACTCCGGTGGTGAGCAGTGTGAGTGCTGCAAGTGGCAAAAATCCGTACAAGTTCTGCCACAACAGGAGGCGCACAACATTAAGGCGTACCGGCAATGCCTTGTTTACCAGCGTGCCTGCTGACCAGAACACGGCACACAGCAGCAGCATCACGATGGCGCTTACCGGTGTCACGCCAAGCCCAAGTTCGCCGGCAACCAGCATGACCACGCCGGCCCATCCAAGGGCAAGTCCGGTGAGTCGCCGGACCGTAAAAAATTCGCCTAGGAACAGGCGTGCCCCAAGCGCAACAAACAGCGGCTGAGTGTAGATGAGAATGGCGCTTAATGCGACGTCTGCGTGCACCATGCCGGCGTTTTGGAAATACAGGAAACCGGTGGTGTTGGTGATGCCGAGCAACAGTCCGTACCGGTGGACTTGTGGGTCAAACAGGGCTTTGCCGTGACTTACCCGCCGAACTATAAGGACAGCCAGCACCACGATGGTGGCAGCGCTGACGCGAAGCATCGCAAATGCACCTGGGGTGGCGTAGCGCAACCCGATTTTGACTGGGATATATATCGAACCCCACACCAACCAGAGGCTGACAAGCAACACTGGGGTAGAGCGCACCCATGACGCCATGCTGCGGCTCCGTTCGTCCCCTACGAACTTGCATGAGTTACATCCTGCCATAAGCAGGTGATGCTGGGCCGTGTATGCAAAGCAACTGCATGCGACACGACTGTGGCGGAGGGTGGGGGATTCGAACCCCCGAGAGTGTTGCCACTCAACACGGATTCCAACCGTGCGCCATAGGCCGGACTAGGCGAACCCTCCTTGGTGGCGATGAGCGTACCGGTAGTGACGAAGGCAACCACGATCGTCGCAAGCGGTACGCACGACATCGCGGAGGGAGGGGGATTCGAACCCCCGAGACCCTTACGGGCCTACCCGCTTTCGAGGCGGGCGCACTAGACCGGACTATGCGATCCCTCCAGCAACGCAGCTAAAAGGCCACGCGGTGTGGAAGCGTACGCGCACGTGCTTGTTTGCCGCAACCGAAGCCGGTTGTTAGCGGCGTTTGGCAAAGAACGCGACCAGCAGTGCGTTGGCTTCGTTAGCACATACACCGCGTCGAACGGTGAGTTGATGGTTCAACGCCGGGTCACGCACAATGTCATACAGCGCGCCACATGCACCGGCTTTGGGGTCATCGGCTGCGAACACGACCGTGTCGAGTCGGGCAAGCACAAGCGCGCCGGCACACATCACGCACGGTTCGAGGGTGACATACATGGTGCAGCCGTCAAGTCGCCAACTGTTTTTCGTTTGTGCGGCGTCACGCAACGCCAACAGTTCGGCGTGGGCAGTCGGGTCGTTGTCTTGTTCGCGCCGGTTGCTCGCGCATGCCAGCACGCTCAAGTTTGCGTCCACGATCACTGCGCCGACAGGCACGTCGCCGTTACGGGCTGCTGTGCGGGCTTCTGCCAGTGCAAGCTGCATAAAGTGCGCATCATCGGGGTGAGTCATGGGGCGGATCGTTCGTTGTCGCACAGTTGTGTTTTGACGGTTTTTCCCCAACGAAATTCGCCGGGTGTGCCGTCACTGCGCCACACCCGATGGCACGGGATGACCACAGCAATGCGGTTGGCAGCAACTGCCGAGGCGACGGCACGGGTGGCTTTGGGTGCGCCAAGTTGTTCTGCGAGGCTGGCGTAGGTCACAGTGGTGCCGTAAGGCACAGATGCAAGGACCGTGTGGACAGCTTGGCGAAACGGTGTAGCTGGGGTGATGATATTCACCGGTTCGTCTGGCGTAAGGATGCGTTGAGCCCAACGAGAGTGCTCGACCGTGTTGATGTTGATTGGGGCAAATCGTGCCCGTAAAGCGTCATGCCAGCACGTTTGATCGTCGGTGGTGTGACAAAACGCAGCTTCAAGGAGCGTGTCGTTGACGCTTGCGGTGAACAGATCCCCGTAGAGGGTCACGCTATGCGTGACGTCAATGGTGTCAGTTATGACGGTGTCTGCCTTAACCCATTGAACGCGTGACGGGACATGAACGCTGTTTGACGCTGCTGCCACCGGCCAATCCTTTGGTGTGGGTCGAGGATCGATAGATCCAAACCTACTCACTATTTGTACAGTGGTGATAAACCCCAGCGAAGGATCTGCCATGACCCAGACCTATACGGTGCCGGATGTGACCTGTAACCATTGCAAGGCGTCGATCGAGTCGGCACTACACGGCGTTGCCGGTGTTACTGCCGCAGAGGTTGATGTGGCGGCACAGACCGTTTCGGTAACTGGCGATGTGGCGCCAGAAACGGTTCTGCAAACGATCCGTGATGCCGGCTATACACCAACGACGTAGACGTAACTGTCTGTCGGAAAAAGTTTTCTGCCGTCAGCATCTTTGCTTTGACGTTTACACTCGCTGCATGACTTCTATAGCTCAACTGTCGACGTTGTTGAAAGCCCGTGGCTACCGGGCAACGGCGCCACGCCGTCAGGTGCTGGCTGCCCTGTGGCGTGCAGGCGGTCATCGCACTGCCGAACAGTTGAGTGCCGACATTGCGGCGCACGGCGCCAAAGTGGATTTAGCGTCGGTGTATCGCACGTTGACGTTGTTTGACACCTTAGGGATTGCTCGAGCGTCACGGCTTACTGATGATGCAGCCGAATGGGAACTGGCACCGCGCGCTGAACATGTACATCTGATCTGTCGGGATTGCGGCAATGTGGAGCATCATGCAGCCAGTCTGGCGGTGACGGTGCGTGATCATGTCAGTGACGATCACGGCTTTAACGTTGAGTCGCTCGACATTACGGTGCATGGGCGCTGCGCGAACTGTCAGGGTTAACGCGGCAACACCACCACAACGGTGCGTCCCTCAGCGATGCGGGCGATCTGGCGTGCTTCGCGTGAAATACGGTCGCGAGCGGTCGGGGATATGGTGAGCACAACGTCGCCTGGCTGTAGGGCTGCAGCCAGGCCCGTGACCGGTCGCCCACGGGTCGTTAGGATGGTTGGTGCGATAACTCCTGCTTGGCGCGCAGTCTGGTTGATAACGAAACTGTCCTGATCGGTAAGTACCACCAGCGGCGCGTCGGTTTGACGTTGCAGTCGCCGCGCAACCGCGAACAGCGTCTCAACACCGCGCCGTTCGCCACCACTGGTGGCACTTTCGGTGATCACGGCAACGAGCCGTTGGGTGCGCAGATCATCACCTGGCCGACACACCAATACTGGCACCGGGCTTTGCTGCACCAACTGATCAATCACCGATCCGAACAGCCCTTCGCGGGCGTTGGTAAAACCCTTCCAGCCGACCACAAGGGCAGTACCGTCTTGTTCAACCACCGTGTGAAGCACCCCTTCAACTGGGGATGCATCGATACGTACCGTCGTGACGGCTTCCGCACCAGCCTTAAGAGCCGCATCTTCTGCGGTTCGTAACAGCTGTTGATGTACGGCACGTTGGGCTTGACTGGCTTCGGTACCGAGCACATTCACGGCAACGACGGCGCCTGAGTCTGCGGAAGCAAGTTGGGCGGCGATACGGATCAGCGGACCTACCGAGTCGGGGTTTGACACAGGCACGATGACACGGCTGCCAAGAGCTGCCCGAGCCTTGACCGTGAGCGGCACTTGTGGGGCATAACGGTCAGCGGTGATACCCGCAATCAGCGCTGAGGCGAGAATCACCAAAATGACGGCGTTGACGACCGGCTCATCAACCACTCCAAGGTCACGGCCGATAACGACCGCAGCCAATGCGCCGGCTGCCTGGCCGACACTGAGCGAGAACATGATGCCACGTTCAGCCACCGTGACGGCACTTAACTGTCCTGCGACATAGGCGGCCAGCAGTTTGCTTACGATCAGTACGAGCGTGAAGGTGGCGCCAAGTACGAGCGACGCGCCGCTGGTAAAGAGCGTAAGCGGGTCAAGCAGCATGCCAGTCGAGATCAAAAATGCCGGGATGAACATCGATTCACCCAGCACTTTCACCCGTTGTGCGATCGGCGTGCCGTGCGGCACGAACCGGTTGAACGCAAGTCCGGCGAAAAACGCGCCAACGATCGGTTCGATTCCCAGCAGGTCGGCGACTACCGCTGACACACCCATGCCCGAAAGCAGGTAGGCAAGCCGGATGTGACGGTCTTGGCCAACGCCAGTAAAAAACCAGCGGGTAAGACGCGGAACGAGCGTGACCATGACACCGATGTAGGCGCCAAAGCCCAGCACGAACGTGGCCCAAGACCAGATGGTTGTGCCGCCACGTTCTGCCGCGACCGCAACGGCCAACACGATGAGCGCGACCGTGTTGGCAAACAACGTGGCGCCAAGGGTTGCGGTCACCGCACGGTTGCGCGACAGGTGAAACCGGTTGACGGTCGGATAGCTCAGCAGCGTGTGGCTGGCAAACGCGGTACCCAAAATAACGGCGGCGATCCAACCTAAGTCGAGCATGCGTGCGGCCGCGACGACCAGCCCAAACGGCAGGATGAACGTGAGTACGCCAAAGATCAGTGAGTCACGCGGTCGTTCGATAAACCCGGCGAAATCAAGGTCAAGGCCGCCTTCGAACATGAGATACAGCAGGCCGATGTAGGCGACCGTTTCGATGAACGTGTTTTGGCCAAGAATGCCCAACATGTTTGGGCCGACCAGCATGCCGGCGACAATCAGTCCAACTAGTGCCGGTAGACGTGCACGAGCAGCCGCGACTGGACCTAACAGCACCAGCAGAAACAGCACCGCAAACACTGCGCCTGGGTCGGTGAGAGGAAACATGGCGCACCATCGGTCGTGTCTGGGTAGTGAACTAGTCGAGAATGAGCGTGTCGAGGGTGAGTTCAGGATGCTCACGGATCACTCGGTCAGCGACGTACCGGGTGCGAAACAGGGCGAACGGGGCGCCGCTTTCGCGACGATATACGTCAACGTCACGCATCTTTTTGAGGGCGTCAACATCGGCATCGATGGTCGCGCGTGCCAACGTGTACTGGGACGATTCGAGCCGTACCGGCGTACCAAATTCGTGTTCCATCCGCCATGCGGCCACTTCAAACTGCAGTTCGCCAACTGCCGCCCAGATGGGCGCCTGGTCGCCAAAGTCCGGATGGCGTAACACTTGCACGGCACCTTCTTCATCAAGCTGTTGCATGCCGCGGCGAAACTGTTTGCTGCGGGAACGATCAAGTGGGTAGGCGGCACGGAAATATTCGGGTGTGAAGATCGGTGGTGGGGCATAGCGCACGGACGTACCTTCCGCATGCAGCGTGTCGCCGGCGCGAAGATCGGTAGCGTTGACAAGCCCGATGACGTCCCCCGGGTAGGCCTCATCGACCGTTTCGCGTTCGCGGCCAAACACGGCATGGGCATATTTGGCGGTGACTCGCCGGCCGGTACGGGCGTTAATGAGGGTGTGGCCGCGAGTGAACTGGCCTGAACACACCCGAACGAACGCGAGCCGGTCACGATGGCGGGCGTCAAGGTTTGCCTGGACTTTAAACACCAGCCCACTAAACGGTGCGTCGAGTGGTCGTGGTGTGCCGTCAATGTCAGGCCGGGCAAGCGGAGCTGGTGCGAGGCTGACGATCGCGTCAAGCAGCAGACGCACCCCAAAGTTGTTTAACGCCGAACCGAAAAAGACGGGAGTGGCAGTGGCGTTCATGAACGCTTCGACGTCAAAGTTTGCGCCGGTTTCGTCCAGCAGTGCCAGCTCTTCACGGATCGCATCGGGTAGGGCTTCTTGTTGTCCGACGTCTTCTTGTGCCATGCGTGCCCCACCGGGCGTGTTGGCTTCAAATCGGTAGCTCATGCCGGTACGTCGGTCGACCACCCCGTGGAAAACCCCGTCCGGTTTGATCGGCCAGGTCACCGGCTGCACGGTAAGGCCAAGTTTTGCTTCGATGTCGTCAAGGATCGCTAACGGTTCGGGTGTGGGGCGATCCATTTTGTTTACGAACGTGATTACCGGGGTGTTGCGGACTCGACAGACGGCATACAGTTTTTCGGTTTGGGGTTCGACGCCGCGGGCCGCATCGATCACCATCACGGCGCAATCCACGCCGGACAATACCCGGTAGGTGTCTTCGGAGAAGTCCCGGTGGCCTGGGGTGTCGAGCAAGTTCAAGACGGTGTCGTCGTGGGTGAAGCGTGCGACAGCCGAGGTGACCGAGATGCCACGTTTTTGTTCGATTTCAAGCCAGTCGGAGGTGGTGTTGCGGTCTGCTTTGCGTGACTGGACGGCACCGGCCTGCTGGATTGCACCCGAATACAACAGAAATTTTTCGGTTAACGTCGTTTTCCCGGCGTCTGGGTGCGAAATGATGGCAAATGTGCGCCGGCGACGTGCTTCGTCGAGAATATCTGTCACCGGCCAGCCTTTTGCGCATTCACGCCGTTTTAAAAAACGGTGGGGCCGATGACAATCACCGTTAATGCCAGCGCCCATACGTACACGGAAAACACTCGAAACCGTGCTGCTTCGAGAAGTTTCAGTACTGCGATTAGTGCGACAGTACCGACCGCGGCGGCACTTAGAAAGCCAATGGCCAGCGGTGCGATGCCGATTGAGTAGGCCCCCGGCTCACCTAGCATTGCGAGTGCTTCGAAAGCGGTGGCTGCGATGATGGTTGGGATCGCAACCAGAAACGAGTAGCGGGCGGCGGTTTCGCGCTGCATCCCGACTAGCAGAGCCACAAAGATGGTGATACCGCTGCGCGAAATACCCGGATACAGTGCCAAGGCTTGGGCGACACCGATAGCGAGAGCGATACCGACGGTGATTTGTTGTGCGCCGCGCCAGCCGAAACGTAATGATCCAAGGGTTTGTCCGGTGCGCATGCTGTCAGTCCACCAGATCGCAAAACCGGTGATGATGAGTGCGGTTGCCATCAGCAGCATCGAACGAAAGCCGGTGAGGAGCACATCGCGAAACATCAGGCCTAACACGCCGGTGGTAAGCACGGTAAGGAGTAGCAGTGCCATGTAGCGGGTTGCGGGTGCGTCGAGTCGCACACCGGTGCGTAATTCTTGAGTGAGTTCACTGAGCAATTCGCGTAACGGTTGACGCATCACAAACACGACCGACACGACGGTGCCTAGGTGAATAACCAGATCAAACAGCATCAAATCGGGGCTGTCGGGGGCGAACGTGAGGCTGCCGCGCCCTTCGAGCCATATTTGGGCGAGCACAAAGTGACTCGTGGAAGAGACGGGAACGAACTCGAAGACACCTTGGATGATGCCAAGGATCAGCGCCACTACCAGAGTCACGGTTGCCTTTCGTGTCTTCGGGTCGGCGTTACCGCGAGACCGGAGAGGGAAATCTAACCCGCACAACGGTCAGCCTACGAGCTATTGGAGGCGCGCGATGGTCAAAAAGGTGCACGAAAGAGCCGCAAGCTACACGCGTGGCATGTTGGTGTCGTCATCGTCAATCAACACGACCTCGCGGCCAAGACGGGCGATAAGCGACGCGGCAATCGAGGCGCGAAAGCCAGACGCACAGTGCACCCAGATGGGCCTGTTGTCGGGCAGTTCAGTTATCCGCCGGTCGAGTTCGTGCATGGGAATATGCACCGAGTTTGCTACAGCTGCGACGTTTCGTTCGTCGTGTCGTCGCACGTCAAGCAAGGTGATGTCAGAGTCATTGGCGGCGGCTGTTACATAGTTGGCAAACGTCGCGACGTTGTATGCGTCGCGCGCCAGCCCGTTGCCGTACCGAGTCACGCCACCGGTTGCTTTGGCGACCGGCCGGTCGATGCCTACACGCACCAGTTGGCGTTGGGCTTCCGCGACGTCCTCTTCCGTGTCACCAATCAGGGTTACGGGTGTTCCCCACGGGATGATCCAAGCAAGATAGGTGGTGAACGAGTCGCCAATTTCGACGTTGACGGTGCCGGTGATGTGGTCTTTGGCATACACCCGTCGTTGACGCAGATCAACGACCCATTCGCCGTCGTGGATGCGGCGGGCAAGTTCAGCTGGTTTAACGCTTAACGGCGGGGCGAGGTTTACCGGGGCGGGGCCGATGCGGTTGCGTGGCGCCATATGTACGTAGTAGCGCGGGTAGGCGTCGAGCCCGCCGATTATGAGTGCCACCAACTCGTCGGTGTCAGCGGTGGTGAGGGCAATGTTCTGCTGTTTTTGTTCGCCGATGGTTGAGATCTCTACACCGTATTTTGGGTCAGTGTGGGTCATCGTGTCGTCTGCGGCGGCGCTGGAACAGAAACTGCCAAAGCCGTGGGTGGGAAAGATGGTGGTGTCGTCAGCCAAGGTCGCGAGCCGTTTAGCTGACGCGTGCTGGAGCCGGGTGAGTTCTTCGGCGCGAGCGCGTGAGATCAGATCGGTGCGTCCAACCGAGCCGTACAGCAGCGAGCCGCCGGTAAAAACGGCCTGTTCGGTGCCGTTGGTTATGAGATACGACAGGTGGGTTGGGGTGTGGCCGGGTGTGTGCATGACGGTGATGGTGAGCTCGCCGGAGGTTATTGTGTCGCCGTCTCGCACCCCGTGGTAGGTAAAAAACATTTCGTCGTCGGCGCTCAATACGTAGATGGCGTTTAAGTGGTTGGCGAGTGTGTAGCCGCCGGTGACATAGTCGTTGTGGATATGGGTTTCTAAGACGTGGGTGACGGTGAGCTTGTAGGTGTCGATGATGTCAAATACGCGGTCGATGTCGCGCTGTGGGTCGATGACGACCGCGTAGGTTCCGTCGGTGACAACATAGGAACGGTCACCAAGTGACGGGGTGGCGATGGTGTGGACTTGGAGACCTGTCGGCGCTGACATAGTGCTCTTTTCGTGATGATGAACTCTGAAAGTACTGACTGTGCCAATAACGCACACAAGGGTTGAATCATTCCCGTGAGGGTGGCCTGGGTCTCAAACGACTCTATCATTTGCTATTTGATTCGTGAATTATATAGCATGCGTTTATGGCTGATGATCCCACTACGCATCCGACATGGACGTTTCTGACGAACCACGCCCATGTACTTGTCTGTATTGCGCAAGATCCTGACAGCCGACTTGCCGCGATTGCTCAACGGGTGGGCATCACCGAACGTGCTGCCCACCGGATCGTGCATGATCTGATTACCGCCGGTTTTGTCACTGCGATCAAAGTCGGACGACGCAATCATTACGCCATCGACGTTGATCGGCCGCTGCGCCACCCGGTGGAATCGCAACACCTTCTTCGTACTGTCTTTGCGCCATTGCTGCAACGAGACACGACCACTGAGGCATAAGACACATGATCCTCACCTTGCTCCGCGACCATCTGGCCTGCACTCAAGGCATATTTGCCGTCAATCCGGTCGTCGGTTTGAACCAAGCCTGCAACAGCGGCGGGCGCCATACCGTTTTGGCGGCACCGATTAGTCGACCCAGTCTCGGCCTTGAGCCGCGTGGCATCGAGATCAGCACCTTGGCGTTGAAGCCGGTCGATGCGACAGCGACACGCTGTTCGTTCGCGTGTTCAACGGCGCATGCCTATTACTGCCGTTAGTACCGAAACGATCACGCGCAACCATTCGAGCGAGGAGCCTTATTGTCATGGACATCATCTTTGAGATCGCGACGATCATCGTCGCACAACTGCAAAATCCTACGCTCGCGTTTCTGATCGGCGGCATGGTGCTGGCCGCTCTTGGTAGTCGTTTAGAGGTACCCGAACCAGTGTTCAAACTGGTCGTGTTGCTGTTATTAATGAAAGTCGGTTTGGGTGCGGGAATTTCAATGCGTGAGGCGAACTTTCTCGCGCTGGCCGTACCGGCCATTGGTGCAACAGTTGCCGGTGTAGTGATCGTCCTGCTCGGGCGTGTAGTGCTCGTTCGTCAACGAGGCGTATCCGAGATGGACGCCATGGCCACTGCCGGTTTGTTCGGCGCCGTCTCCGCTTCCACACTGGCTGCGGGCATGGCGACCCTGGACTCGGCGGGGGTCGCTTACGAAGGCTTCATTGGCGCCCTGTACCCCTTTATGGATATTGCGGCACTCCTAACGGCGATCTTGCTCGCAAAGATGAGTGCAGCACGCAAGACGGCAGTCACCGGCGCGAGCCAGGTGGGCACAACCACAAACGTTGTTCGTGCAGTGACTGAGAGCCGAACCGGAAAACTGGCGCGCGACATTCTTGGCGACACGCTAAAAAGTACTGCCGTCTCCGCCTTGTTGTTGGGGCTGGCAATTGGGTTGCTAGCTAGGCCTGACGCAGTTTACGAAAGCTTCTACGAGCCGCTTTTCCGCGGACTTTTGTCACTACTCATGTTGGTTATGGGCATGGAAGCGTGGGCAAGCCTGTCCGATCTACGCAGGGTCGCCCATATCTATGTTCTCTACGGTCTGATCGCACCATTTGTCCACGGTTTCATCGGATTTGGCATCGGCCTGGTGGCACATCAACTAGCGGGGTTCTCTACTGGCGGGATGGCGCTTCTCGCAGTGATGGCAGCCTCAAGTTCGGACATCTCTGGTCCTCCAACCCTGCGCGCCACCCTGCCAGACGCCAATCCGTCCGCCTATGTCGGAACGTCGACGGGCCTTGGCACACCAGTCGCTCTGCTTTCCATTCCGCTATGGATCGCGTTGGCAGAGGTGTTTGTGGGTTGATAGCCCAACCGACAACGTCCAGGGGTTATACCGCTACACGCCGGGTGTGCGACCGAGCTGAACTTCCGCGCAAAGAGGACAAACAACTCGCCCTTGTCCTGCGTGCTTGCGTGAAATTATGCCACAAATATGCGCAAGCGCTGCCGAAAAAACTTCCTATCGTGATAGGGTTCGGGCCTTGGCAACTCATTGATCGCCCAAGCCAGAATTTGGCCGTTACGGCGGTGGCAAGGGCCGATCAACGGAGATTGAACATGACTTACCAGCAGAAAACAGGGATGTTTGACGCCACTGGCAGCACTACAGGCGTCCGGTTACACACACGTTTTCGCGCCATGGCTCGCACAGCGAATTGGCCAGTTGTAGTCCAGTGAAATCACACCACTTTCTCACGCAGTGTGTTTGCGCGCTTACTGTAACGAGACACGAGAACTGAGGCATAAGACACATGACCCTCACCTTGCTCCTCGATAATCTGCTCAGCGCCCCAGTAATCGCGTTCGTGGTGGCCGTCATCGCTACCTTGGCTCGCTTTGATCTGCGTCTTCCCGACGCATTGCCGTCGATCCTGTCGGCTTACCTGTTGTTTGCCATCGGCTTGAAAGGCGGCCGCAGCCTCTCTGAGTCGACGTTCACCGACCTGATCTTTCCGATCATCATCGCCGTAGCTATCGGCATCGTCACACCGTTAGCCGCTTGGGCAATGATGCGCACTTTCGTGAAACTCAGCAACGTCGATGCGGCAGGGATTGCCGCACACTACGGCTCCGTTTCGGCCGTCACGTTCGTCGTCGTGCTCGCAACGCTCGACGCCCAGAACATGTTCTACGAAGGCTTCGTAGCCGGATTGTTAGCGATACTCGAAGTGGTCGGCATCGTTGTCGGCCTTTCGCTTGCCCGCAACCGCGGTAGCAATCTCAAAAAAGTTTTGCTGGAAGTAACTCGCGGACCCAGCATCGCGCTGCTGCTTGGCGGCATCGTGATCGGCGCGGCCGTCGGCGATGCTCGCCTAGCCGCCACTGACCCGCTGTTTGTCGGGCTATTCACCGGCGCGCTGACGCTGTTCTTGCTGGAAATGGGCCGTCTGGCGGGCGAACGTTTACGCGACGTTGTGTCAGCCGGCTGGCGACTCATCGCCGCAGCAATCCTCCTGTCGATCATCAACGGCACGATCGGGGCGGCACTTAGTGCCCTGTCAGGCCTGTCAACGGGCGGCATCGCCATCATGGCAACTCTTGCCGCTAGTGCGTCCTACATTGCAGCGCCGGCAGCAGTACGTATCGCCCTGCCTGAAGCCAACCCCGCCTTGTCAATCACAACCGCACTTGGCGTCACGTTCCCATTCAATATCACGCTTGGCATTCCTCTTTACATCGCGTTAGCGGGATGGTTTAGCTAACCCTTAAAGACACGGAGCTCGTTGTGCGCATCGCAAACCGACAACTTCTCACCATCGTCGCTGAAGCGGCGTTAGAGCAGCGGCTCATCGACGACTTGAAACGGCTCGGCGCCAGCGGCTACACGGCCAGCAAAGTTCGTGGAGAAGGCCGCACCGGACGGCATCTACAGTATTTGACTGGGCCCAGCGTCGAACTTGAAACGATCGTCAACGACGATGTCGCCGAAGCAATCCTTACCCACGTCGCCGAAAACTATTTTACGCATTATGCGATTGTGGCCTGGCTGACACCTGTATCGGTGTTGCGTCCGGAACGGTTCTAGGGTTACGTGACATCACATTCGGTGGGTTGAGGGGCGTGTGATGCCAGGAGAACGCAACGTGTTCGGCGGCCCGCTGGTTGGGTGCGGCGTTGATCCGCTTACCGGCTGGTTGCGTGACGGCAGTTGTCGTGCTGGTGAAGATGACCTAGGACAGCACACCATCTGTGCAGTCGTCACCCCAGAGTTCTTAGCTCACCAGCAGCGCATCGGTAACGACCTGACCACTGCCAGGCCTGAGTTCAACTTTCCTGGGCTAAAACCCGGTGACCGGTGGTGTGTGACGGCACGCAACTGGCTGCGCGCTCACACTGATCATGCTGCCGCACCGGTGGTGCTTGAAGCCACCAACATCA
>JBBDST010000038.1:2676-5019 GCA_040904765.1 Nitriliruptoraceae bacterium | reverse complement strand
GTTTGCAAGTTGCAGGTAGCAGACAAGCACGAGGTCGGCAGGTGCAAGGGCGGGTTGTTTGGTTACGTCGGCAAGCGTGGTGGTGAGTGTCACGCCACGCTTTTGGGCGATTGCTTGGGCTTTATCGAGTGCGACAGCCGAAAATTCGACCAGTTCGGTGTCAAAACCTTGTTCAGCGAGCCACAACGCGTTGCGTCCTTCTCCCCCAGCAAGATCAAGTGCCCGAGCGTTGGTGATGTCACCAGAACGCCTTGCGATGAGGGCGGTGATTTGGTCGACTACGAACTGGTTTGGTGCGGTCGACCAGACGAGTTCTTTTTCGGCGTAGCGTTGATCCCACGATGCGGCGTCCATAGTTGTGCTTTCGTTTCTGCGTAGTTTCATGCGGCAAGAGCCAGATATGTTTTGGGTTGCCCTTAGACCCTACCTGTGCACGGTCGTTGCACCGTGAAGACCATGCTCGCGCGATTTACGTGTCCCGCTTTTGTCGTAACGCAACAGCCCTGCAGTTTAATCCTTGAACGTTGCAGGCATTGACGCCCCCGTGACATGCCACGGTGCACGATTGGCCGCAAATCATCCCAAACCGGTGTGACCAGCCAAATAGCATTGAATGGGCGCACTAAGCCCTACTGGTACTTTGACGACATGACCCAAACGCTAACCTCACGCGATCTGGCACGCGGTAGTGAAGAACTTTCTGCCCTGTTTGCCACTGCAGGGGCGCTGGTGTTGACCGGTGCGGGCATTTCGACCGGTTCAGGGATTCCTGACTATCGCGGTCCAAACGGAACTCACCGCGGCGACAAGCCGATCACGTTGCCGGCATTTCTTGGTTGCTATGACACGCAGCGCACCTACTGGGCGCGTAGCCACATCGGTTGGGAACGCTTTCGTGCTGCCAAACCAAATGCGGCCCATTACGCGCTAACTCGCCTGCAGCAGGCAGGCCTCATTCACCAGGTGGTCACCCAGAACGTTGACGGGTTGCATGCTGCTGCCGGTACGACCGGGAGTGTGGAACTTCACGGCAGGCTTGACACGGTGATCTGTGTTGCCTGTCGTTCGGTGACAGGCCGTGACGTGTTTGCTGCGCGCCTACGGGCGGCAAACCCAAGCTTTCACGCTGAGGTTGATGCCCGTACCAGCATGCTTCGCCCCGATGGTGACATCATGCTTGACGCAAAAGATGCTGCCCTGTTTCACGTGGTCGGGTGTGAAACGTGCGGCGGGGTGGTGAAACCAAACGTTGTCATGTTCGGCGAACACATTCCGGGAAATCGTTTCAAGCAAGCGTTAACCAACCTCGAGGCCGCATCGGCGCTGATCGTGTTGGGATCATCCTTAGCGGTAGGTTCGGGCTACCGGTTTGTGCTTGACGCCAAACGACGCGGACTGCCAATTGCCATTGTTGCCCGTGGCCACACCCGTGGGGATGGGCATGCAAACATAAAAGTTGACGCGGATCTGTGTGTGCTGCTGCCACAGATCGCCACAGCCTCAACCGGCTAGCTGCGAGACAGTTTCGTGTCGCAGCGAACGCGCGGTTTAGGCCAGCTGGGTGCGGGCTTCGTTTTCGCTGTCCGCTTCGTCGCTGCGCGACCAGGACTTCACCGCGTCAAGGCCGACCAGTACGAGGCCTACACCAGCGACGAAAAAGACGGTGGCGCCGAACAGAAATATGGCGAGCTGGCTCATGCATCACCCTCCCAGGAGACGACGAGTGCGCCAAGAGCGAAAATGGACGGCACCCACAGGCCGACATACAGCCCGCTTTCCCGGTCGTCTGCGACAAACCACAGCCACACCGACAGCAAAAAAGACGCGGTTCCAGCGGCGATGAATAACATTTTGGCAAGGACACGGCGCCGTTGGCGTGGCGTGAACCGCACCCGTGCCGATCGTTGCTCATTCGTCTTTTCCATTACACCCTCATCTCGACATGCCGGTGTGGTTGACGAGCGGCCCAATACGTGGGTTTCTCGTGGTGCTTAGCAAGCGGCGAAAAAGCGCTGCATCAGGCTTGTTTACGCCGCTTTCTTTCATTTTACTTGGCAAACTGTAGCGCAAAGTTGACGTTTTACGGTGCGTCACACCCCCATCAGATCGTGTTCTGCCAAACACTCTCGTGGCTAGAGGTGCAGTCGTGGCCGGGTTGTTTGTGTCAACGTTTACGCATCAACGCTAGCGTTTGAACCAACAAACGAAAGTAGCCACGCTTATGGCAGAGCATCAGTTTGGGTTTCGTACGCGCGCACTGCATGCCGGCGGAATTCCTGATCCTACAACCGGTGCGCGTGCAGTCCCGATCTATCAGACGACATCGTTTGTGTTTGATGACGT
>JBBDST010000038.1:0-2576 GCA_040904765.1 Nitriliruptoraceae bacterium | reverse complement strand
GATGTGACGATGCGCCGTTTTGGGATCACTACGACGTTCGTGTCGGGCGACACGTCAGATGATTATGCGCGTGCCATTACCGCCGACACGAAACTGTTGTTTGCCGAAGTCGTCGCCAATCCTTCTGGTGCCGTGTGTGATATCGCCGCGTTAGCTGACGTGGCACATGCGCACGATCTGCCGCTGGTGCTTGATGCAACGACAGTGACCCCGTACGTGTGCCGTCCAATCGAACATGGCGCTGACGTGGTGGTGCATTCAGCGACCAAGTTTTTGGGTGGGCATGGCACGACCCTTGGCGGGCTGGTGGTCGAATCGGGCACGTTCAACTGGGGTAATGGCCGCTTTGACACGTTTACCGAACCCGTTGAGGCTTACGGGGGGCTTCGCTGGTGGGAGAACTTTGGCGAGTATGCGTTTTTGACCAAACTGCGCAGCGAACAGTTGCGTGACATCGGTGCGGCGTTAACCCCGCTGGCAGCGTTTTTGCTGCTTCAAGGGGTCGAAACATTGCCGCAACGGATGGATGCACATCTGGCAAACACACGCACGGTCGCTACTTGGCTTGATGACGATCCGCGGGTGTCATGGGTGAAATGGGCCGGACTAAAAGACCATCCGCATTTTGAACGTGCCAAGCGTTACACCCCGCTTGGTCCTGGTGCGGTGCTGTCGTTTGGGGTGAACGGTGGTCGTGATGCGGGTGCGAAATTTATTGGTGCGGTGGAACTGTTAAGCCACCTGGCAAACATTGGCGATGCGAAAAGTCTGGTGATTCATCCGGCGTCAACAACACATCAGCAGTTAAGTGACGCCCAGCTCGATGCGGCCGGTGTGCCAGCCGATCTGATTCGTCTCAGTGTCGGTCTTGAAGACGTCGAAGACATCATCTGGGATTTGGATCAGGCGCTCACAAAGGCGGTGGCATAAATGCGTATCGAAACAGCAGTTCCCAACGGCGCCATTCAAACGCCAGGCGGGGTTGGTGCCTGGACGCCACCCGGTGCCCGCGCACGAAGCCAGATTTTGACGGACACGAAAACGGTTGCCGTGGTTGGTGCCTCAACGAATCCTGCCCGTCCCGCCTATTTCGTGTCGACCTACCTGTTGGCAAGCAGCAACTATCAACTGTTTTTTGTCAATCCCAGTGGCGGCGAAATCATGGGACACAAGGTGTATCCGTCGCTTGAATCACTCGATGTGGTGCCCGACATGGTGGACGTGTTTCGTCGCTCAACCGACCTGCCAGACGTGTTCGATGAGGCCAAGCAAATCGGTGCGAAAACGTTTTGGGTGCAGCTTGGCTTGTGGCATGACGATGTTGCGCGCCGTGGTGAGGAGGCTGGCATGCAGGTGGTGATGAATCGGTGTTTGAAAATTGAGCATGCCCGCTTTGCCGGTGGGCTTCACCGGGCCGGGTTTGACACGGGCGTGATCAGTTCACGCAAACCAAAAAGTTAGCTGTCTTGCCAGACGGGAACACGTTTTTCCACAAACGCGTTGATGCCTTCTTTGGCGTCGTTGGCAAGCAGGTTTTTCACCATCACATCGCCCGTGTAGGCATAAGCGTCAGCGAGACTAAGTTCACGTTGCCGGTAGAACGCGTCTTTGCCCACGCGCAGTGTGTGCATTGATTTGCTGGCGATGATGTTGGCAACGCGGGTCACTTCGCTGGCCAGTTCGTCTGGTTCACGTGAAGCGTTGATCAGCCCGATCTGTTCGGCACGGGTGACGTCAATCATGTCGCCGGTTAAGAGCATCTCCATTGCATGTTTGTTGTGGACGTTGCGTGAGACGGCCACCATCGGGGTGGAACAAAACAGGCCGATGTTCACACCAGGCGTGCCAAAACGGGCCGAGTCGATTGCATACGCCAGATCACATGAGGCGACAAGCTGGGCGCCGGCTGCCGTTGCGACCCCGTTCACACAGGCGATCACCGGTTGTGGGTGGTGCACGATTGCTTGCATCAGTTCGCCACAGCGGGCCATCAAAAGTTCAAAAAAGGCGATGCCTTGATCGGTGTCGGCCCGGTGGGATTCGATTTCGCCCAAGTCATGTCCGGCACAAAATCCTGGCCCGTCGCCGGTTAACACAAGAGCGCGCACACGTTGATCGGTGGCTGCGTCATATAGTGCGCCGTGGAGTGCGTCGATCATGGCTAAAGACAGTGGGTTTCGTTGTGCGCCCCGGTTTAACGTGAGCCAACGCACTGGCCCCTCGTCACGAACAAGCACATACGCTTCGTTATCCATGATTCGCTCCCTGTTGCACAACTGTTAGTGAGACGATAGCGAAGCGAGATGCTCCTGCCCACATGGCTGGGGGCTAGCATCGGTGCATGATCGTGTGCGTCCTGCGGGGAGCAGGCGCCAAGCCAATCGACAATGAAGGGGACAGTGATGGGGTCAAGTGACGGCGTGATTCTGCGGGTGCACTATCTGGCCAAAGAGGGCGAAACCGAGACGGTGAAGAAGAACCTGACGCGCATGGCGCATGAAGTCGGTAAAAACGAACCGGGCTGTTACGCGTTTGACGTGTGCCAGTCGCCTGATGATCCGCGCCAGTTTCTGATT
>JBBDST010000037.1:0-29598 GCA_040904765.1 Nitriliruptoraceae bacterium | reverse complement strand
CCGACTATCCCCACTGGGATTTTGATGACCCCACCAAAGCGTTACGCGGGGTGCCAGAACATGTGATGGACCGGCTGCTTGCCAAAAACGCCCTTGAGGCGTATGGCGACCACATCCTGTAAGCCTGTTGACGGTGACGTGGAACGACAATACAGATGGGGTGAGTTATGGCCGAGCATGATCTTGGACCGGTGGAAGACTGGCCTGCTGGTAAAGCAAAAATGGTGACCATCGACAAACGTGAAATTCTGGTGGTCCGTGGCGACGACGATCAGTGTTATGCGCTCAACGATGCTTGCCCCCATTATGGGGCAAGCCTGTCCCTAGGCACGGTTGACGGCACGATGCTGCCGTCAAAACCGCAAGAATACGTGTATGGCCTCGATAAAGGGGTGGTGCGCTGTCCGTGGCATGGCTGGGAGTTTCGCTTGTACGACGGCGCTGCGGTTGGCCGACCTGACCGACTCAAAATCAGAACGTACGAGGTCAGGGTCGTTGACGACCGTGTGCTGTTGTCCGTGTGACCTTGGGTAAACGTGATGCTTTTGCTACCAACCGAAGGTCGTGGCAAGGCGTCACCTTGCTCATCCTTGCGGTCGTGGCGGGTGCGTGCAGCCAAACGCCAACCGAAGAGGATACGGCACGACTAACCGTCGTTACCTCAACGACCGTGCTGGCAGACTTTGCTTTGAACGTCGTTGACGATGCGGTGACGGTTGTCAGTGTCGTGCCGTTTGACACTGACCCGCATGTGTACGAGCCGACCCCAGCCGATGCCAGGCTTATTGCCAACGCGGATGTGATCATCGCTAACGGTGCAAATCTTGAGCCGTGGTTTGCGGCGCTGTCGCGGCAGGCTCGCGGCACAGTCGTGTTTGTCAGTGAAGAACGGGCGTGGCCGTTGCAGTTTGAAGATGATGGCGATCCGGACCCTCATCTTTGGATGGTGCCGGTGTTTGCGGCCGACTATGTCACGGTGATTGCCGAAACGCTTGCAGTCTATGATCCCGAGCATGCGGCCGTCTATCGGCAGCGGGCCGAGGCGTACCGGCAGACGCTGTTTGCGCTGGACGATGAACTGCGTGACGTGTTTGCTGTGTTGCCAGATGATCGGCGGACACTGGTAACAAGCCACGATGCTTTTGGGTATTTCGGGCGGCATTACGGTTTTGAAGTGGCGTCGCTGTATGGCGTGTCAACGGAAACTCAGCCCAGTGCACGCCAAGTGCAGACCCTCATTGATCTCTTGCGACGTGAATCGATCCCCACCATTTTTGTGGAAACGACCGTGAACCAGTTGTTGTTGACACGGATTGCAATTGATGCGCAAGTAGCGATTGGCACACCCCTTTATGGCGATGCTCTTGGCCCGCCCGGATCGGTGGCCGACAGTTATGTGGCGATGATGCGTCATAATGTCAAGGCGATTATCGACGGGCTTAGTGAATGACCGAAAATGTTTTGACACTTGACGCTGTGAGCATGTTCTACCGATCGCTGCCAGCGTTAAAAGACGTGTCGTTAACGCTAACGGCCCCAGGACGAGTTGGGATCATCGGCCCCAACGGTTCTGGCAAGTCGACGCTGTTGCGTTGTCTGGTCGGTGTTGTGCGCCCAACGGCAGGTTCAGTGACGTTCAACGGGGTCGATGTGCGTCGCTGCCGAGGTGTGTTTGCCTATCTGCCGCAGCGCGCCACGGTCGATTGGGAACATCCGGTTCGGGTTCGTGATGTCGTGACCATGGGCCGTTATCCCCACCGGCGGGCGTTTTCACGGCTGACTGCCACAGACCATGACGCGATTGATGAGGCGCTGATCAAAGTCGGTCTTGATGCGCTTGCCGATACGCGCGTTGGGGAACTGTCGGGCGGGCAGCAGCAGCGCATGTTTCTGGCGCGTGCGCTGGCACAGCAGGCGTCGGTACTGGTGCTTGACGAACCGTATGCGGCACTTGATCAGGCCAGTGTTGCCATTATGGAACGAGAACTTGATGCGGCCGCAGTAAACGGTGCGTTGGTCGTTATTGTCAGCCATGACCTGTCGGCGCTGGTGTCACGGTTTGACACGGTCGTGTTGCTTGCCAACCGTATTGTCGCCACCGGAGAGCCAGGCAGGATCGTGACACCAGAGTTGCTCGCCACGGTGTATGGCTGGTCAGCGCAGCCAACGAAACCGGAAAGGTGAGCTATGACGTTTGTGAACCTGCTGGTTGATCCGCTGGTGAACTACGGGTTTATGCGGGTCGGTATTGTTACGGCCGCTGTTGTCGGTGTGACCTGTGCTGTTTTGTCGTGCCTGCTGGTGGTGCGCGGCCAGGCACTACTTGGGGATGCGATCAGCCATGCGGTGCTGTTTGGAGTGGTGCTTGGCTATCTTGTGGGCGGCGAAGTCGGGATTCCGGTTGGTGCACTGATTGTTGCGATCGGTTCCGGGATGGCGATCGTGTATGTGACGCGTCATGCGCCGTTCAAGGCAGATACGGCGATGGGAGTGGTCTTTACTGTTATGTTTGCGCTTGGCTTGGCTCTGTTTGCGGTGTTTCAGCCACGCAACATCGACGTATTTCACGTGCTGTTTGGCAACATTCTTGGGGTGCGCGTCAGCGATTTGGTGTTTACGGCCGTCATTGGGGTAATCGTCGTCGTCGTGCTGGTTGGTGCGATGCGGGCGTTCACATTTTGGAGTTTTGATCCTGACGGGGCGGCAGCCAGCGGGATGCGTACCGGCGCCATGGAGTATCTGTTTACGGCCCTGTTGTCCGCGGCGATCGTTGGGGCGTTACGCACCGTCGGCATCATTTTGGTGGTGGCGCTGTTGATTATCCCGGGTGCCGCGGCAGCGTTTGTCACCATTCGGCTCGCCACGATGATGCTGGTTGCAAGCGTGATCGGAATCGGTTCCGGTGTTGGCGGCCTCTACGTCTCGTACTATGCCAACGTGCCCTCAGGAGCAGCGATCGTGCTGTTTGCCGGGGCCGTGTTCGTGTTGATGCTTCTTTTCTCGCCGCGGGGCATCATCCGCCGAAGACAGGTCGTCTTACAAGACGACCGCGGCCAACTGTGACACGAGGTCCAGCAGCACTTCATCGGTGTTGGCCGGCCCGACAAAACTTACCCCGATCGGGTAGGACTCATGCGGAGTCACATCGACAGTGACGCAAGGCACGCCGGCAAGACCAGGTGGCGAGGTGAGTTGCAACAGTCGCTGACGAAGCACCAACTGATCGTCGTCGTTAAGCGTCGTTTTTGGAGCGCGCGACACGGCGCCAGGCAGCAGCATCAGCGCACTGTCGAGATACGCCGTGACGTCTTGCGTGCAGGCGTTACGCACGGCGGATGCTTGAGTAGCCTGCTCTTTTGTGACGTTTGATGCGGCGTGTAAGCGTTGGGCGGTGCCGGGCCCAAGCGTCGGGTTTGTGGCAGTGATCCAAGGGCCGTAGGACTGCCAGATTTCAAACCCTTGCACCGTGACAAACGCTGCCGCATAGGCATCAAGCTGCCCGCTTGAGGCAAGCGGGGCGTCATCGAGAGGCACACCAAGTGTGGCGGCAACCTTCGCGGCGTACGTGCGTGTGACTGCAGCCACGTCGTCGCTTACCAACTTTAGGATGTCGCGCGGGACCCGCACCGTGTGAAACGTTTGTTTGACCGCTTCGCCGTCAAGCAAAACGTTGGCGACTTGCGTCAAGCGTTGAGCGGTGTCGGCAAACCAGCCGACCGTGTCAAGGGATGGTGCGAGTGGTACGACCCCGTCCATGCTGACCCGTCCATGGGTCGGTCGGATACTCGCGACACCGCAGTAGCTGGCAGGCACCCGTATCGAACCGCCAGTGTCGGTGCCAAGCGAAAATGGGACCATGCCTGCTGCCACCGCCGCGGCTGAACCTGAGGATGATCCGCCGGTGATTGACCCCGGTGCGCGCGGGTTGGTTGGGTTTGGGAAACGGGCGTTTTGCCCCATCAGGCTGTAGGCCAGTTCGTCTTGATGGGTGATGCCAATCAGTGTGGCACCGTGGGCGAGCAACCGGTCGATGACTTGGGCGTTGGCGGCCGCTAGAAAAGCGTCGGTGAGCCGTTCCGGTGAGCCTGCTGCCGTATGGTGGCCGGCGACGGCAAACAGGTCTTTGACGACAAACATCAGTTCGTTCAACGGTCCATCGCCAGTGTTGGCGGCAAGTATGGCCGGGCCAACGCGTAGTGCGCCGGTAGTGTCAACAGGCAGCGTCATGGTCGTCTCGAAACGTTGTTGACGGTTTAGTAGAAGTCCACGCCACCGTTGATGTGCAGCGACTGGCCGGTGATGAAACCGCCCGGTTCGCTACACAAGTAGATGCACATCGCCGCGAAATCTTCAGGCACACCAAAGCGGCCGACCGGGGCAGAAGGCAAGCCGAGCGTGACGTTCTTTTCGGTGGCGACCACCCCGGGCACGATCGTGTTTGCGGTTACGCCTTTGTCGGCGTATTCAAACGCGATCGCACGGGTGAGTCCAACGACTGCACCTTTGGACGCGATCGTGTGGGCACCGTTTCGTTTCGCGCGAAACGCCATCGCACCAGAAAAGCCGATGATCCGCCCCCAACCACGTTCCGCCATCCCGTCGACCAGCCCGTGGATGAGGTAAAAGTACGAGTGGAGGTTTAAGTCCATTACTTTGTGCCACTCTTCTGCCGTCATGTCGCTAAAGCGACGTTCGATCCGGTATGACGGGGCGTGCACGAGCACGTCTGCGCCGCCGTACACGTCGTTGGCGGCCGCAAAGATTTCTTGGCGTACGCCTTCTTCGGTGATGTCGCCGGGTACCGGGGTGACGTCTGCGCCAAGTGCACGGGCGTCATTGAGGGTTTCGATGAATTCGGGGGTTTCTGCCCGCGAGTTCAACACGATTTTGGCATGATTTTTGGCGAATTCGAGCACAATGCCGCGCCCGATATTGCGTGCGCCTCCGGCGATGACGACCGTGCGATTGGAGAGATCCATAGGAGATGATCCTTTGTGAACATTGAAACAGTTGGGTGGTTAGCGTGGTGCTGTGGGCAGGGTCATGCCGCCATCGACCGGCAACAGCACACCGGTGACATAGCGCGCTTCTTCACTGGCCAGATACAGGCCAGCATGAGCGATGTCCCATGCGGTGCCTTCCCGTTTCATGGGGGAAGCATTTTTGCGCCGTTCGCGGGCTTCGTCGTCTGTGCCTGACGCATACATCCCCATCGGGGTGTAGATCGGGCCTGGCAGAATGCAGTTCACGCGGATGCCGTATGGCGCACCGTCCATGGCAAGGGCTTGGGTTAAGGCGTTGACGGCACCTTTGGCGGTGGAGTAGGCGGTTGAGCCGCGCGGACGGATCGATGCCACCGATGAAGTGGTGGTGACAACCCCGCCGGTTTCTTGCATGGCCGTCATGGCGGCCCGTGATGCGTTGATGGTGGTGCGCAGATTCATGGTCAACGCGCGGTCCCATTCGTCTTCAGTGACAACCGTAATTGGGCCTTTGACGAGTGAACCCAGATTGTTGTGCAGCACGTCAAGTGAGCCGTACGTGTCCTGGGCAAACGCAACCATCGCATCTGACGTTTTCGGGTCGGTGAGATCGCCCAAGAACACGGCACAGTTGCCGCCTTCTTGTTCGATCATCGCTTGGGTGTGTGCCACCTGTTCGGGATCACGGTCGACCAGCACAACGTTGGCGCCGGCACGGGCAAACACGACGCTGGTGGCTTGGCCGGTTCCAACCCCATATTCCTTGGAGCCGGCGCCGGTCACGATGCACGTTTTGTTGTCGAGGCGAAACATCACTGTCCTTAGGGTGTGGCCGTAACAGCACGGCAAGCTTGAGCGACGGACTACACGGCACATGGCAGAGATAAACCTGCTGTACCGGTCTTGCTTTAGTTCTCCCTAGCCCGACCGTTTTTGAGTGTAGTTGGGGTGTTCGCCGTTGGGTAACGCAAAGGGCGCGAGATGACAGATGTTGCGACAGGGCCAAAGCTGCATGACGAATCAGGTGAAGGGGTGATTTCGACGGCGATTGCGGTGCTCATTATGGCGCTGATTGGGGCCGGCATGTGGCTGGTGTTTAGCGGCGTGATCACGCAGGCAGAAGAACGCATCCGTAGCGCTGTCGTTGAGATTGGCGCGTGAGAATGCCCGGCAACGATCTGTCGGGTGAACACGGTTCGGTGGTGGTGACCTTGGCGTTAAGCGTCACGATGCTGATGGTGGTGATTGCCCTGGTTTCCCAGACGCTGTTTTCTTTGCTTTCGCACACACTGATAGTGCGTGAGGTGAACCGGATCGCGGACGTTGCGGCACACCGCGAGTCCCTTGGGTGTCCGTGGTTTAGCAATGCCGTCACTACCCGGTTTTCTCACGTTGACGTTGCCTGTGATGAAACACCTGAACGTCTCGTTGCGGTAGTTACACGCTCTGGCGACATGCGTTTGTCGGCCCATCAAGGCATACAGGTAATGATTCACCGTGACCAGTGATGTGACGTATGGCGGAAGGTCGAATCGCTGTCGCGATGACGGTTTTGTGGGAGGGCTTGAAGTTGCCGTGTTTACGGCGGTGATCGTCAGCGTCATGCTGACTGTCGTTGAACTGTTTGGGCTGTTGCTGGCCCGCGATGAACTGTTGCGCTTGGCCCAGTTTGGGGTGGCGCAACTGGCCGATCAGGTTGTGAGTGAAGCAACGTTGATACACGATCCAGCGTTTGTCGGGTACAGCGTTTCGATGACGTCAAGTGACGATCCTTGCCCGGTGGTTACCGTCACACTTACCGGCAGCTATGACGGTGTGGTAACTGGCCGGGCCTATGCGCTGACTGGCGCCGCCTCACAGATCGTGACGGCTTACCGTGACTTTTCGATTCACCATGTGCCCGACGACACATGTTGAAGGTGCCTGCTGGTTGCCGTTGTCAGAGCAGTGCCGGCTCGGCCGCACTGCTCTATCCCGGCGTGATCGTGTTTGTGCTGCTGTTGGCCGCCCTGGTATTTGACACGTTCACGATGGTGAGCCACGAACGTCACCTTGCCCATTTCACCCAAGCGCTTGGCCGCCACACGCTGACCCACTTTGACCGAGACATCTACCGGGCAACCGGCACGATCGTGGTGAACAACGAGATCACTGATGTGATCGTTGCCACCGCTGTGGCACAGATCAACGCTACGGGCAGGTTTGATACGGCCAACTGTGTGCTTGATTCAGGTATCAACGAAGTGCACGTGAACTGTCAGGCCACCCTCAAACGCGGCGTTTTTCCCCTCCGGCCGCACACACAGATCACGGTGCGTCGCCTGCTTGTCGCAGAGCAGCACTGTGCCGCCTGCGCGCGGCAAGTTGTCAACGACGGTTAGCCTTTGCGTTGGGGAGCAGCCACGGTGCGGTTACCGGCCTGGCGCCAAAGTTGAAGAGAAAGTGAACGGCTGTGGAATGGACACGTCATCGCCGCGTGCTCGCGTTGGCAGTACCGGCTATGGGAACGCTCATCGCCGATCCGCTGTTAGGTCTGGTCGACACGGCGGTAGTTGGCCGTCTGGGTGCTGCCGAACTCGGTGCGCTTGGACTTGCAGTTGCCGTGTTCACCACCTTGTCGTGGGTGTTTAACTTTCTCGTGTTTGGTACCACTTCGACGGTGGCCAGGGCAGTGGGAGCATCCCGTCTTGATGTGGCTGGGCGTCGGGTGAGCCATGCCATCCAAGTAGCGCTCGTGTTGGGTGTGATGGTCGGTGGCGGTCTGCTGTTGTTGGCGCCGACGATAATTCGCAGTCTTGGTGCCGTTGATGCGCTGATCGGCCCGGCTACCACCTACCTGTCGATCCGTGCCGTTGGGGTCCCGTTGCTGTTGTTGGGGTATGTAGGCCATGGCGCGTTTCGTGGCGTTGCTGACACCAAAACGCCGTTGTTTATTGTGATGTGGGCAAACGTATTGAACGCCGTGTTGACGGTTTTGTTCGTGTTCGGATTTGGACTTGGGATCGCCGGTGCGGCCTGGGGCACGGTGCTGGCTGAACTGTTTGTCGTGGTTGCGTTCGCCTACCGGTGGCGGCGCACAAATCTTGTCATTACCGGGCATGGCCGGCCCAACAAAACTGAACTGTTAGCGTTGCTGTTTGTCTCCCGTGACCTGTTTTTGCGTACCGGAGCGCTACTGACCGGCCTGTTGATTGTGACCGTTGCGGCTGCCCGTATCGATGCCGATACGGCTGCCGCTCACCACATTTTGTATCAACTGTTCTTGCTGGTCGCGTTCACCCTCGACGGGTTAGGAATCGCCGGGCAAACCCTGGTAGGTCGCGCGCTTGGTTCGGGTGACGAAACAGAAGCGCGCCGCTTAGCCCGCGAATTTCTGTGGTGGGGTATCGGCACCGGTGTTGTGGTCGGTTTGGTGCTGCTGGCCGGCATGGCGGCAATTCCACGCCTGTTGACTGACGATGCCAGCGTGATAGCAATGGCACGCACCGCTTGGGTGTTTGTTGCGGTGATGCAACCGTTAAATGGCGCCGTGTTCAGCCTTGAAGGCATCATGATGGGGGCAGAAGATTTTCGGTTCCTGCGTAACTGGACCCTTGTTGCCGCCGTATCGGCCGCACTGACCAGCGCGCTTGTCGTGGTCGGCAGTTTTGGTGTGCTTGGCCTGTGGGTTGCGATGGAAGTGTTGATGCTGCTGCGTTTCGTGCCGGTGTGGCTGCGTCTTCGCGGCGACAACTGGCTGCGGTTTGGGATCAGCGCGTAAGCCGGTTATTCGCAGCGGATAAATCCGGCAACGACCTCAACATGATGGGTCATCGTGAACGCATCAATGGGGGTCGCATCAACAAACGTGTACCCCAGGTTTGACAGCGTTCGGGTATCACGGGCTAGTGCGGCAACGTCGCATGCCACATACACGATGCGTTTGGGTTTAAGCCCCACGATGCCGGCAAGCACGTCTGCGCCGGCACCGCTTCTGGGCGGATCGAGCACCACCACATCAAACGTATCGGCGTGTCTTGCGACAAACTGTTCGACCGTGTCGGTAACGACGGTGACGGGCGTTGGCGTATCGCGGGTGTTGGCGCGTGCGGCACGGGCAGCGACCCGGTGAGATTCGACTGCGGTGACGTGTGCGCCGCGGTGGGCAAGCGGCACTGCGAACAGGCCAATGCCAGCGTACAAATCGGCGACGCGGGCGTTGGTGATGTCACCTGTTCGTTCAAGCACCGCGTCGGTGATGGCTTTTGCTGCGGCAGGGCTTGCCTGAAAAAAGGCGCCGGCTGGCACACGAAACGTGTGCTTGCCGACAGCGACATCAAGCGTGGTCGCATCGGGCGTGTCGGCGAGTGTGATCGTGTCAAGTTGTGACAGGCGTTTGACCGTGTCTGCCAACGCGGTTTGGTTGGTGGCGGATGGTTCAACGGTGACGCTGGCGCTACCGGCAGTAAAACTTCGGATACTGACAGATGCGGCACCTGCAGCGACGTCGATTTCGTCGCGGGCTTGTTGTACGGCCGGATCAAAAACGAGGCATTGATCGATCGGTACGACCGTGTGGGTGTGTTTGGCGTAAAACCCTAAAACGCCGGTGTCTGTCACATGCATGCGGGTTTGGCTGCGATAGCTGGCGGTGTTGTTGACCTTGACTGTGGGTGTGATGGTTGGTTCGTTGAGTCCACCAAGGCGGGTCAACTGTTCGGTCACGATCCGGTGTTTCAAGGCGGCTTGCCCGTCAAGGCTGACGTGCTGGAAGTCACAGCCGCCGCAGCGTGCAACATGTGGACACGGCGCAGCGACCCGTTCGGGTGCCGGGGTAATCACCGCAGTAAGGCGTCCTCTGGCGTAGCGAGGCCGTTGTTGGGTGAGTTCAACCGTGACGGTTTCGCCGGGCAGTGCGCCCGGAATAAACACAGCCTTGCCATCAAGCCGGCCGACCCCGTCGCCGCCATGGGCGATCCCGTCGATGACGATACGGTGAGTGTTACTCACGTGGCGTTGGCTGCACGTACGCTAAACGTGACAATTTCAAGATGGGTTTGGGCCGTGATGAACGCGTCTTTGATCACTTCCGGCGAGTCGTGGTTCACCGCAAATGCGATCCAGGCAACGGCGCGCATGCCATCGGCAGGCAGGGTGGCAACCGCATCTTTGGTTGTCTCAAAAGTTGCGCCATAGGCGCTGAGCGCGGTTGTTCGCATGCCAACAGGGTCACGTTCCCAACTGCCAAGGTCGCCGGCCAGCGTGTCACGTAACGCGTTCATCACCATGTCGCCACGGTGGCTACCAGACGCCCGGGCGGCGTTCATCACGACGGTTAGGCGGTCGTTGCCGGTGGCGTTACGTTCCGTTTCGGGTCGAGCTGATGGAAACACGGCGTCGTTGGCAAACACGAGCAGTTCGAGGGCAGTTTGGCCGCTGGTATGAAGCGTGTCACGCTCAGTTGCGTCCGTTGCCAAAAGATTGTTGATGTCGTCAAGGGCGGTGATCAGCAGGTCAACGGCATCATCGAGGGCTTTGTCGAGCGGGTCGACGTCGGCTGTTTCGCGCAGTGGCGTATCGGGCGGTGATGCGTCACCTTGGGGGATGTGTGGTTCAGCGCAGCCGGCCATGATCACCGTGGCGATGAGCACCAAAAAACTGGACAGGATGCGCCTGTGTGGTCGTCTTGTAGGTGAAAGCAGCATCATCGTTTCGCTGTAGTGAATTGCGCGGCGATCCAGCCGTCACGTTCCCGCACGGTTCGTGCGTTTCCGGTCAACGGTGCCAGACAGTCATGCACCCGGTCGAAATGGTCGCGACTAATCCCGCTCACAATCAGATCCTTGGTTGGTGCGGCCACAAGCTGGTCAGCCAGACCAATAATTGTGTCGCTCAACAGGTTGGCTACCAGCGTATGCGGCCGGATGGTGAGTTGATCGACACTGCCGTGATTGACGGTAATGCGAACTTGGTTGGTGGTGGCGTTTTCGCTCGTCACGTTCACCGCTACCAGATCGGTGTCGACTGCTTCGACTTGCGCGCCAAGTTTGGCGGCGGCAATGCCAAGCACGCCGGTGCCACAGCCAACGTCGGCAACCCGCCACGGGGTGTCTGTATTTGCTGCAGCCGTTTCTTCGAGCAGTTCAAGACACATCGCAGTGGTGGCGTGATGGCCGCTGCCAAACGCTTGGGCCGGATCGACAATGAGGGTGATGACGGCTGGGTCGTCGACAAGATCGTTCACTAGCCAGGCGGGCGTGATCACAAATCGGCCCACGGTAACCGGACTGATAGTGGCCACCCAAGCGGCGTGCCAGTCGTACGCCGGCTCAAGGGTAAACGCTGTGTCGTCAAGGCTGGCAAGTGCTTGGGGCCTGGGCAGCGGGGTTGGTGTGAATGCGGGTGTGGCAAACCATGCGGTAAGCGTGTCGTTGGTGGTGACGACGCCAAGCGCGCCGGCGCTAAACAGCCATGCCGACACCAGGTCGTGTTCGTCGTAGCGAACACTTACGTTTAGCCGGTAGTGGTCGGACAGGTCAGACATGCAGTCAAACTTTCCGTTGTTCCGGCAGTTGACGAACGTTGCGCTCGAAGGTGTTGCGTCAGTGTAAGCGTCGAGGGTGGCGTGCAGCAGTTTGGCTGGCAGGGCTACGCTTTGGCGATGCTGTCTCGTGTGGGGCGGTGAGGTTGGGTAAGGACGGACGCATGGTGTTGGCCGCAATTGCACTGGATGGCCTCGTGAAACATTACGGGGCTAAACGTGCGGTCGATGGTTTGTCGTTAACCGTGCATCAAGGCGAAACGCTGGCCCTGCTCGGTCCCAACGGTGCCGGCAAAACAACGACGATCGAGTGTTGTGAAGGGTTTCGCCGGCCCGATGAAGGTTCTGTTCGGGTGCTTGGGTTTGACCCGTATAAGGACCAGCGGCAGTTGCGGCCACTTGTTGGGCTGATGTTGCAGGACGGTGGGGTGTATCCGTCAGCGAAACCACGCGAGATGATGGCATTATTTGCCAGTTTCTATCGTGATCCGCGTGACATTGACGAGCTTTTGGAACGGGTCGGGTTGCACGATCAGGTCAAAGTGCGTTTTCGTGACCTTTCTGGCGGACAGAAACAGCGTCTGTCGTTGGCGTTGGCAGTGGTCGGTCGGCCCCTGATCGTATTTTTGGATGAACCTACCGCTGGACTTGACCCAGGGGCACGCCGGCTCACTTGGGAGTTTGTGCAAGAACTCAAACGTGACGGGGTCACGATTGTTTTGTCAACGCATCTGTTGGATGAGGCTGAACGGCTGGCTGACCGGGTTGCCATCATCGATCATGGTCGTCTGCTGACGGTCGATACGCCGCAGGCGTTGATGCAAACGCACACGTCGCATGTGCAGTTCACGGCGCAAACGGGTCTTGACGTGGCGGCACTGACCGCAGTGGTGGGTGTGCCGGTGAGTGAAGACACGCCGGGACGCTATGTGATTGCCGGGTCGAATTCGCCGTCACTGTTTGCTTCTTTGGCGGGGTATGCCGCCCAGCATGACATTGTTGTTGAACAGTGGCAGACGGGCACAGCAAATCTTGAAGACGTGTTTTTCCGTCTTACCGGACAGCCTGCCCAGGAGGTGTCCTCGTGAAGCAAGTGCCGGCCCAGACGGTGGTGTTGCGCAGTACGCCGTATGTGAAAGCCACTTTGGCGCAGGCGATGATGGAGTTTCGGTTGCTGCTTCGCGCCCCGGAAAGCCTGGTTGTCATTCTTGGTATCCCACTTGGCATTCTCGGGTTTTTTTCGCTGGTGGATGTGTTGCCAACGGGGGAACGTGACGCGGTGTCGTTTCTCGTACCGGGGGTGTTGAGCATTTCGGTGGCCGCCACGGGGCTTGTGGCAGTGGCGATCCAGACGGCGTTTGAACGCAAATATGGGGTGCTGAAACGCATCGGTGGCACCCCACTGCCACGAAGTGCTTTTCTGCTCGCTAAAGGTGGCGCCGTAGCGCTGATTTTGAGTGTGCAGGTCGTACTCGTGTTTATTCTTGCGATCGGCGTGTTGTCATGGCGGCCTACCGCCGGCTTGGTGCTCGTGCCGGTGTTTGTTGTGTTTGGCGCGTTAACGATGACTGCCCTTGGCTTGGCGTTGGCTGGTGCGGTACGGGCCGAAGCAACCCTTGCCATCACCAACGCCGCTTTTTTGTTGTTTTTGGTGGTGAGTGGGGCCACGTTCTCTAGTGACGCGCTGCCAGATGCGATGGCTACGTTTGGCAATCTGCTGCCTGTTGGTGCGTTGACAACCCTGCTGCGTGGGGCACTCGATGGGGTCGCAACCCAATGGTCTGCGGTCGTGGCGCTGGCCGGCTGGGGTGTTGCTGCGGTTGTCTTTGCATCGAAGACGTTTCGGTGGGAGCCTTGAGTTGCCGATTGGCAGTCACAACCGGCTACCCTTTGCGCACGGGTGTGCTGTTGCAGACGGCACCGGCTTTACCGTTGTCTCGCACCGGGTGATGCAACGTTGAGGTAGCGCGCACGCTAATTTTCGTGTCGCGTTCAAAGAATTACCGAGGAGACGTCACAGTGCGTGAGCATCCTAAGTCACGTCACCACACCGGCTTAGCTACCCACCTTTGGCGTGCCGTCCTAGCGGTGTTCGGTGTTGCAGTGCTTTCGGCTTGTTCCGGTGAGCAAAACGCACTCGACCCGGCTGGCCCGTATGCGCAGGCGCCGCACGATCTTATTTTGATCGTGATAGGTATCGCGGCAGTCGTGTTGGTGTTTGTGCAGGGCCTAATCATCTTCTCGGTCGTGAAGTTTCGTACCCGCAAAGATGACGACGGTTCGTTACCCAAGCAGGTGCATGGCAATACCCGTCTGGAAATTCTTTGGACCATCATCCCGGCTGTCATTCTTGCGGTGATTGCCGCACCGACAGTGCAACTTGTGTTTGAGACGATGGATGAACCTGACGAGGAATTTATGACGGTTCATGTCATCGGTCACCGCTGGTGGTTTGAGTATTACTACCCCGATTACGACATTTACACGGCTAACGAGTTCGCAATTCCGGCTGGCACCCCGGTCCGTCTGGAGATGCGTTCCGGTGACCCCGGTCGCGCTCAAGATCAGGCCGTCATTCACTCGTTTTGGGTTCCCCGTCTGGCCGGCAAGCAAGACATGCTGCCGAATCACACCACCTATTTGAATATCGAAGCCGATGAACCTGGCCGCTATATCGGTCAGTGCGCCGAATACTGCGGGCTGTCGCACGCCAACATGCGTGCCCGTGTCGAAGCGCTGAGCGCCGCAGACTTTGCCAGTTGGGTAGAAAGCCAGCAGGCAGCTGCCGTGCTTCCGGCTGCCGGCACACCAGAAGGCCAAGGTCGTGAGTTGTTTCACGACTTGGGTGACCGCAAGGCGTGTGCTTCATGTCACCAGGTGTGGGAAGGTGACGGGCAGAGGCGTGCGGCTGTCGGCCCAGACTTGACGCACTTGATGTCGCGCCAAGAGTTCCTTGGCGCGATTGAAGATCTCGATGAAGCGACGTTGCGCCAGTGGTTGCAGGATCCTGATTCGCTCAAACCGATGCAGTATGAGTCGAACGGGATCGGTATGCCGAACCTGAATTTGACTGAAGGTGAGCTCGACGCGCTGGTTGCGTACCTGCTTACGCTTCGCTGATCTGACGCATTGTCGTTTGGTCCCCCGCCTCATTAAGGAGAAAGTGCGCTATGGCTACCGCGGAGAAAACGCGTTACAGCGGGCGTCCGTCTGCCCAGACGGGGTTTACTGCCTGGTTGACGACTACTGACCATAAGAAGATCGGGGTGATGTACTTCTTCACCGTCCTCGCATTCTTTTTCTTTGGTGGGGTTGAAGCCGGTTTTGTGCGCTGGCAGCTATCGCAAGCCGAACTCAGCGTGTTGAGCCCGGAGATGTACAACCAGTTCTTTACGATGCATGGCATCACCATGGTGTTCCTGGTGGTCATGCCGCTGTCGGCTGCGTTTTTCAACTATCTGATTCCGTTGATGATCGGCTCACGTGACGTCGCATTCCCGCGCCTGAACGCCTACAGCTACTGGCTGTACCTGTTCGGTGGCATTCTGCTGTACTCATCGTTTTTCTTGGGTGGCGCACCAAACTCGAGTTGGGTGGCCTATCCGCCGCTGTCGACTGACGCGATCGCCAACATGTCGTTTTATGTGGTTGGCCTTGCCGTACTTGGGGTTAGTTCGTTGGCTGCCGCGGTGAATTTCATCGTCACTATTTTGAACATGCGGGCACCAGGCATGACCTTTATGCGCATGCCCGTGTTTGTGTGGATGTCGCTTGTCACCAACTTCTTGTTGCTGTTTGCCCTGCCGATTATCACCGTTGCGCTGTTCATGCTTGGCGCGGACACGGTGCTTGGCGCCCAGTTCTTTGAACCGGCAACCGGTGGCGATCCGATGCTGTATCAGCATCTGTTCTGGCTGTTTGGGCACCCTGAGGTGTACATCATGATTCTGCCAGCTATGGGGATCGTGTCAGAGATTCTGCCGGTTGGCTCACGCAAACCGCTGTTTGGTTACGCCGCAGTCGTGTTCGCCGGTGCAGCTATCGGCTTTATCGGTTTTGGTGTGTGGGCCCACCACATGTTCACCACCGCAATGGGTCCCGTAGCTCGGTCGGCGTTTGGCCTGGTGACGATGTTCATCGCCGTACCTACCGGTATCAAAATTTTCAACTGGGTGTTTACGATGTGGGGCGGCAAGCTGCGGTTCACCACCCCCATGCTGTTTAGTATCGGGTTCGTGTCGATGTTTACCATCGGCGGCCTGTCGGGTGTCATGCACGCGATCGTGCCGCACAACGCCCAGCAGCACGACACCTACTTTGTGGTTGCACACTTCCACTACGTCTTGTTTGGTGGTGCCCTGTTTGGTCTCATTGCCGGGATCTACTACTGGTTTCCCAAAGTGACCGGCAAGATGATGAGCGAATCGCTTGGCAAGATGCATTTTTGGACTTGGCTGGTTGGGTTCAACTTGACGTTTGGTCCGATGCACATGTCCGGCCTGTTGGGTCAACCCCGACGTACCGCGGTGCTGCCAGGCGAACTTGGGTCGACCGTCGAGCTGTACAACTTGTTGAGCACAGTCGGCTACCTGATCTTGTTCGCCTCAGCGCTCGTGTTCTTGTTCAACCTGATTAAAAGCATCAAATCAGGCACGCCAAGTGGCAACGACCCGTGGGATGCACGCACGCTCGAGTGGATGACGGATTCGCCAACCCCGCACGTAAACTTCTACAGCATCCCGACAGTGACCCACCGTGACGAGTTCTGGCACCGCAAGTATGCCGAGGACGACGCGGGGCAGGCGATCAAAGTTCCTGCTGGAGCGGCTGAAGAGCATGACGTTGCTACGCATGCGGATGAACACATCCACATGCCAGACCCGTCGTACTGGCCGCTGGTGCACTCGCTTGGATACATCCCTGTCGGCTATGGCATGGTGTTTGCAAATCCGTGGCTGTTAGGCGTTGGTGCACTCTGGCTGGTTATCGGTTTGTATGGCTGGATTAACGAACCGGTGGCTGAAGGTGACGATGATGAGCCGGTCGGATCTGAGACGTCACATGCAGGATCAGTAACGTCGTAATGCCGGATGCAGTAACCGGCCCGGTGGTTTTCACACGGAAGGTAGGTGGGTGACGACAGCAGTCGAAACGTCGATGGGTATTGACCATCGCAAACTTGGAATTTGGGTGTTTCTAGGCTCCGAATTCTTGTTCTTTGGCGGCTTTATCGCCACATACCTGCTCTACGTGACGACCACAGCTAGCGGTCCTGGTGTCGAAATTTTTGACATCCCGTTCACGTCGATTAGTTCTTTTGTGCTGCTGATGAGTTCGTTGACGATGGTGTTGGCCCATTACGCGCATACGCAAGGCGACTTACGCCGTATGCGCATTTGGATTCTTGCCACAGCCGGTCAAGGCATGGTGTTTCTGGGCGGTCAGGTGTATGAATTCACCGTCTTTGTCCGTGAAGGCCTGACCCTCACCACGTCACCGTTCGGATCATCCTTTTTCGTGTTGACCGGGTTCCACGGCATTCACGTTTTTGTAGGCATCTTGTTGCTGTTGAGCCTGTATGCGTTCACACTCACCGGCAAAGTGAAGCCAAACCAGGACGTCAAAACGGAGCTGATCGGCCTGTACTGGCACTTCGTTGACATCATCTGGGTGGTGATCTTCGCCGTCGTGTACCTGATTCCTGAAATTCAGGTGGCGGGCTAGCGTGCAACACAGCTGTGGAGGCTGACATCATGACGACAACCAGTGAACAGACGGCGGCGCACACGCACCACCCGACACCGCGCCAGTACGTCACTGTTGCGGCTGTACTTGGCGTGCTAACCGCGCTTGAGGTATCGACCTACTTTTTCGAGTTCGGGCGCTTTGCGGTGCCGCTGCTCATCGTGCTGATGATTGTAAAGTTTTTGTATGTGGCCGGATGGTTTATGCATCTAAAGTTCGACCACAAGTTCTTCACTCGCGTGATGACAGCCGGATTGGCGTTCGCACTTGTGCTGTACTCCATCGTTGCCGTGTTGTCGGTGCTTGACCATTCGTTGTCCTGATTGTGTGCTGCGCCACGTTGCTGGGGGCCTGCTGTGAAAAATGATTTCCGTAGTCGCATTGTTCTGCCGATCGTGCTGCCGTTGGTTGTGCTTAGTTCCATCGCCGCGTTCGTCGGTTCGGTTGCGCTGATTCTTTTGTACAACACGTACTCAGGCGCGTTGATGTTGGCTGCAGTCGCAGCTGCAGGGATCCTTTTCACGGCGAGTCTTGCCGCCAGCAACGAGCAGCTTGGTGGCCCCCGACGCGGCCTAGTGCTTTTTGCCGCAGCGCTTCCGCTGCTCGTGTCAGGTGCTTTTGCTGCCGGCCTTTTGGGTGATATCGACGACGCCGACCGGATGGTGAATGTGCTGCCGCTGCTCGCCATTCCTGATGATGCCCCGCTGCTGGCTGCAGAAAATTCGTTAGAGTTTTGTATTTTGGAACAAGACGGTAGTTGCACGCCAACGCAAACATGGAGTGTGATCCCCTCAGAAACCGAACCGCAACTTTCCTTCGTGTTCGAAAACTTGGAAGCTGGGGTTCCACACAACCTTGTTATCACAGACCTTGACGGAACTCCCGAAGACCCTCAAGCGGGGGCGGAAACTTATGCGGCAGGGGCTGTGATTACTGGAGTTGCGACCGACTATTTCGTGTCGGACTCGTTGACCTGGGATGACCTACCAGAACAGTGGTATTTCTTCTGTGCCATCCACCCCAACATGAACGGGGTTGGTCAGGTCGTTCAGGCCGGCTAAACGCCGATGCAGGCGATTACGAAGCCGTTATAAATAGCGGGCCTCGGGCACGCCAAAACACGTTGATGGTGAAAGCCCACAGGATCGCTGCGCCTGCGATGTGAAACGACACGACCGATGCGGGAATGCCCAGCCAGTACTGCAAGTAGCCGATACTGCCTTGTGTGAGTTGAATGCCAAACAGCAGCACGACGCTGGTACGAAGCGCATGGTCGGTGTGGCGGGTCGCGACCAGCAGGGCGATGGTGAGACCAAGCAACAGCCACACCGCATCAGCATGGGCGATCGCAACTAACCGGATGTTCAGCGAAAGTCTTGCTGCTGCAAAGTCGCCACCGTGTGGCCCCGCCGCGGTGACTAGCGTTCCAAGCAGCAGCACGACACTGCTGGCCGCCACCACAGCCGTTGTCAACTGTTGAATACTTCGACTTGCGGGGATCACTGTATGCGTGTCAGGAGAAACTTCGCGATGGACCAGCATTGCGACAGCGATTAAACCCATCGACAGCAGGAAATGGATGGCGACCGTCGCGGGGGCAAGGCCGGTCAGTACCGTGATGCCACCAACGGCTGCTTGTGCAACCACGCCAAGTGGCAGCAGCCAAGCAATCCGTCGCAGGCGGGTTTGGGCCGGTGTGTGACGACGCAGTTCAAGCACCACCATCACGACCGCAGCCAACACAACAAACGTCAACAGACGGTTGCCAAATTCCACTGCGGTCTGCCAGCTGGCATGTTCAGACGCAGCGTTTGGTACCAGCGAACCTGGTTCGCACTGCGGCCAACTAGGACAGCCAAGTCCGGAACCGGACAGGCGAACTACACCGCCGGTGATCACAATCCCGATGTTGGTAACAAGCGCGGCAAGCGTCGCACGCCCAACAGAGGCGGGAAGAGTGTAAGGAGTCATTCGTGCAGTTTACCGTTTACGTTCACGGGTCTGACTACGGTGCAAAGGTGGCGTAGTCTTACTATTGCACGTTGCGTGACGCGGCTTCAGAAATTGATGAGGGGCATGATGACTGGTGGTGAGATGCAGCCCAAGGGGCCGTCAGCTGCACCAGTCGGCCCGATGCACGACGCTGGCCGTTATGAGACGCCACGGCACCGTTTTGATGCCGCCAGACGATATGTGCAAGTCACCAAACCGCGCATCATTGAGCTGCTGCTGGTAACAACCATTCCGGCGATGGTTATTGCTGCTGGCGGTTGGCCTGGCACAGGGCTGGTGTTGGCGACGCTGTTTGGCGGGACCCTGTCGGCCGGCAGTGCCAACACGCTCAACAACTATCTGGATCGTGACATTGACCGGCTGATGCGTCGAACGAGCCGACGGCCAACGGCAACTGATGAGGTAACGCCACGCGGGGTATTGCTGCTTGGCCTTGGGCTTGGTGTAGCTGGCTTTGTTTGGCTGGCGCTGTTGGTGAACATGACTGCGGCCGCATTGGCGACGTTTGCGATCCTGTTTTACATTTTCGTGTACACGCTCGGATTGAAACGCCGTAGCGCCCAAGGGGTTGTGATTGGCGGCATCGCCGGCTGTGTGCCGGTGTTGACCGGTTGGGTTGCGGTCACTGGTGGTTCGCTTGATGATCCACGACCGTGGCTGCTGTTTGCCATCATGCTGTGGTGGCAACCGCCACACTTTTGGGCGCTGGCGATGAAATATCGTGAGGACTATGCGGCAGCAGGTCTGCCGATGTTGACGGTGGCCTACGGCAACGATGAGGCGACGAAACAGATCCTGCTGTACAGCTACATCATGGCCGGCCTGATTGTGCTGTACATCGCAGCACCGTTCTCTGGGGCAGTTTTTGCCATACCTGCAGTGGTCCTTACCGGCGGCTGGTTATGGTTTGCTCATGGGTTGCGCCGCACTCGGGACGTGTCGGCTGCGATGCGACTGTTTCATTATTCGACGGTGTACCTGGCGGTGGTGTTTGTAGCCGCAGCGATTGACGGTGTGCGGATGTGACGATGACAGATCTTGCGATCTATGCGTCTGCGGTGACGAAGCGTTATGGCAGCACCGTGGCATTAGACAAACTTGATCTTGAAGTTCGTTGTGGTGAAATTTTCGGGTTTCTAGGCCCCAACGGGGCCGGTAAGTCAACGGCTATTCGGGTTTTCATGTCGGCGTTACGGGCAGATGCCGGTGTCGTGCGTGTACTTGATGTTGATCCCTATGCGGCGCCGGCGAGCTGGCGCTCGCAGATCGGCTATCTGCCGGGCGAACTGGTGTTGCCGTCGGCGTTTAGTGCCGGGGAGTTTCTGTCTCATTTGGCGCGCTTGCGGGCAGGGCGTGGGTCCGAACAGATCAGTCCTTTAGCGCGCCGGTTGGGGCTTGATTTAGCCAAGCCGATGCGCAACTTGTCCAAGGGCAATAAGCAAAAAGTAGGGGTGGTTCAGGCGTTCATGCACCGGCCTGAACTGCTGATCCTCGACGAACCCACCAGCGGACTTGATCCGTTGCTGCAAAATGAAGTTGCAACCATGATCGCTGAGGCGCAACAGCACGGCACGACCGTGTTTTTTTCGTCGCACGTGTTGAGTGAAGTTGAAGCATCGTGCACGCGGGTGGCGATTATCCGTGGCGGGCGTCTGGTGACGGTTGACAGTGTCGCCCGTCTTCGTGAGCTGGCCGGCCAGACGTTGCGGGCAGTCGTTGCGGGCCGAGTCGATGAGGCCCTGTTTGACGGTATTGGTGCGGTGACGGGCGTTTCGGTGTCAGACGGGCAACTCACGGCGACCGTGCACGGATCGATCGCTCAAGTGTTGGAGCGTCTGGCAACGGTTGAGGTGAGCAAACTGCAGTTGGTTGATCGAGAACTCGATGATCTTTTTCTCACCTACTACCGCGACCGCCCGGAAGGGCCTGTTGATGAGTTCTAGTGCGTTTGGTCAGATCACCCGGTGGGTTGTGTTGGGAGAGCGGCGTAGCATTGTTATGTGGGCTGTAGCGGTTGCGGCCGTGTCGGGGTTTTACGCCGTGTTTTGGGGCGTTTTTTCGGATCTTGACGATCTGACGGCGTTGATCGAAAGCCTGCCCGAAGCGGTTGTTGTCGCGTTGGGTTACGACCAGATTGCGACTGCTTCGGGCTATCTTGATTCCACCGTTTATTCGCTGCTGGCACCGATCCTGTTAAGCGTCTTTGCGGTCGTGTTTGCGGGTCGGGTGCTGCCCGGGGCGGAAGAACGCGGGGATTTAGAGTTGGAGTTTGCGGCTCCGGTGTCTCGAACCCAGATTCTTCATGAACGGGGCCTGGCGGTCGTGTTGGCTGTGTTTGCCGTGTCGGTGGCGGTGTGGGCCGTAATCTTCCTTGTTGTGGTTGGTATCGGTATGGACGTTGGATTGGGTTATGTCGCCGCAGCCACGTTCGGATTGTTTTTGTATGGGCTTAGTATCGGCATGATTACCGTGGCTGTCGGTGCAACTTTTGGCCGCCGGTCGTTGGCTTTGGGTGTCGGCGCCGGGGTTGCTGTGATCGGGTTTGTGTTGAATGCGGTCGCCCCGTTAGTTGACGCGGCCGCATGGTTGACATGGATGAGCCCGTTCGCGTGGTATGTCGGTGCGAATGCGTTGCGTGAAGGCATCGACGGGTTGGCGTATGGCGGGCTTGCCGGGTTGAGCGCGGCGGTGTTTTTTGCCAGCGGGCAGCGTTTTATCCGCCGTGACTTGGGCGTATAACTCCGTCACTGTATGAGCGGAGGTGGACGGGAATCGAACCCGCCAGGGAACGGTGACCGCCCCCTCGTCGGCTTTGAAGGCCGCGGGACCCACCAGGCGTCCGGACACCTCCCAACATGATGTAGCGCCGTTAGCCTACCGGTTCAGACTGGCATGTCGCAGCGGGCTTACACCAACCCAAAAATTCCGATATCGCAAGCTGCTGATGCTACGGTTCTGGCTGGTGGTGGGACTAACTCGCAGCACAAAAAGTTCACATTTGCGCACCTTCAACGTGCGCTGCCAGGAGGACTATGAGACCCGCCCACGCAGAAACTCTCAACCGGTCGAAATCGGACGGTGGTGTTAGTGGCCGTCAGCGCCTCCTTGATGCTGCCGTTCGCTGGCTTGATACGTCCTGCGGTGCTGATTTGCGCATGTCGGCAATTGCCGAAGAAGCAGGTGTAACCATTGCGCTGATCACCTATCATTTTGGTTCGCGTGACGGTTTGATCGCCGCGGCCCAGCGCATTCGCGTGGCTGGTGCGGCCCGTGAAGACATCGACTTTATGAATGCGGCGCTGACCGACACGGTGTCAGTCGATACATGGCGTGAGCACCTGCAGCAACTGTTAGCGGTAGTGCTTGACGATCAGCGGGCAGCACGCAGGCTTTCCCGTGTCGCTGCACTTGCCGCAGCGCATGGCCGTGACACGTTGAAAGACGAGTTAAGTGAAGAGATGACGCAGGTGTTTTCGGCTCTTGCCGACCAACTCGAGCGGGCACAGTCGCGCGGTCTTTTGCGAGATGATGTGAACCCGCGAGCAACGGCAGCAGCAATTCAGTCACTCTTGTTTGGGTTTGTGCTGACTGACTTAGATGACAAACGGGCCGCCTGGGATGACATCCGATCAGTCGTAATGTTGATGTTTGATAGTTTGGCGGTGACGACCCGGCCGGAATAATTCTTCAGGGACAGTCCGCGTCGGTCGGGAGTGGGTTCGCTGGTGGGGGGCAGTGTTGATCTGATTGCCGTGTACACGCTGCTGTTGGCGGTCAGTTTGTGGCTGAATGGCATCGTTATTGTTGCCGCCCAGCCGCTGCCGGTGCTGTTTCGACCGTTACGTAACCCGCGACTTCTTGGCGGTTCGCTTGCTATCGATGTGGTTTTGGTCCCGGCCACGATACTTGCCCTTGCGTGGTTGTCGAGCGGTATTACCCACGAGATCCGGGTCGGGCTTGTGGTGATTGCAGCAGCGTCTGCTGGGCCGATTGGAAGTGTGCTCGTACGCATCGTGCGCGGGGACCAGCCGCTTGCCGTCTCTCTGATCACTGCTTTTGGAGGTCTCAATCTGGTGACAGTGCCTCTTTTGGGGGCAGTATTGTTGCGTGCAACAGTGCCGTTTCCCGTTGGGCCTGTAGCCACATCGATGATGGCACTGGTGATCGCTCCACTGGTATGTGGCTACGTGTGGGCGCGGGTTCGTGGTTGGCGTCAAGTCAGCGCCGAGCGTCAGTCCAGATTGTTGCGCCGTATTAGTGCCGCCTCATCGTTGTCGTTGAGTGCTGCCATCATGATCGCAGTAACGTTTGACTTTGCCCGGGTTATCGAACTACTGCTCGGTCCGGTCGGTTTATTGTCGGTGGTAACGATGACCGTGATTGCTACCGCTGCTTACTGTGTCGGTCGTACCTTTGATGAACGCGCAACGTTGACGGTCGTGTTGAACGCGCGCGGCGCAGGACTGGCGTTGATCGTCGGTGCGTTGCATTTTTCCCAGATGGACGATGTACGTGCAACTGTGCTGGCGTTTTCGGTCGTGACGCAGGTTGTGCCATCACTGCTGGTGCTGATAGCAAAGCGCTGGTCAAACCATGCCAAAGGCGGCAGGACTGCCGCCTGACAAACCGGGTTTTCGCCGACGTTTATGTGGATGGGCCGGTTGGAAATGGGCCGTGACGGCGCGGATGAATTCCCCTTCCGGTTTTGTTTGACTAGCGTACGGGTGTGGCGGATGTGCAGCCGGTTTCGACTGGCAGTACCGGCCACTATCCTTTGCGGCACGCGCACGGGTACCTGGAGGCAGAATTGTGGTGAAAGCGGCAGAGACGTGGGAGCAGCTTGCGCAGATGTTGATGCGTGATGATGTCTCTGGAGTCGTTGGGTTGTACACAGATGACGCGTTGTACCTCGAGCCATACAATCCGCCCCATCGCGGCAACCTGTTGATTCAGGCGTATCTAAAAGACTGGCTGGGCGGAAAAGCAGAGATTGTCGTCGATGCGCAACGACTGGTTATGTCTGACGATGGCAGTGATTTGGGTGTCGAATGGACCATCTCCTACACGGCTGCCGGTCGCCGCTGGAACGAACTACCGCGGGCAAGTTTCTTCACGTTGAACGCAGACGGTCAGATCGTCTACCACCGCGACTACACCTAACCCTTCGACTAATCGCGGTTGTGCCGTAGTAGAGATGACGGCGGCAGGCGAGGTTGTATGCAAGACGAGGGCGAGTTTGACGCGCTGCGTGCCCTACCGGTGCTGATTCAAGTCAGCCACGCGCGTGAAGCCAGTTTGCGGCGCTATGTTGACGGGGTGCTTGGGTGGCAGCCGATCGGTCTTGAAACCCCAGGGCCGTTTCGTGCCCGTGTGCGCCTCACTGACGACCCTGCCATGATCGATGAGACCTTGCCGGCGGTACTGCTGGTGGACGATCACGGTGTTTCTGCACGCGACGCCAAGCAGCTGGCACGACATGCGAGCGTGTCGGTGTGTCTGTGGCCAAGTGAACGCGACCAGTTGGAAAGCGTTGTCGCCGAAGTGTTGCACGCACACACCAGCGGCCCTGGGGTTCGCGTGTTGACGGTGGGTGGCGCTGCAGGCGGGGTAGGGGCCACAACGCTTGCGCTGACCCTTGGGGGTATCAGCGCTTGGCAGGGCCGCACAACGTTGGTTGCGGTCAATGATGTGTCGTTCAGTGCTCGAGACGTCTCTGGGTCTGCGTTAACCGACCCGGCCTTGTGGGAACAGGCCACGCCACTTGCCGGTGTCGATGGGTGTCGTGTTGTGCATGTGAACGACGGACCGCCGGCGACACGTGTAGGTGACTTGCGAATCAGCCAGAGCGTTTACGACATGGGGGTGTCGCATGATGTTGACGTGTTGGTGTTGCGTCCGGACCGTGCGGGACGTTTTGCGCTGGATCGAACAACTGCGTCGATAGCCATCGTCGTTGGTAGTGGGGTGTTCTCACCGGCACAGATCCGCGAGGTGGCAGGTTCACGTCGGGTTGTTGCCGTGGAACAAAGCGCTCGGGTTGCGCGAGCCATCGCGCACAAAAGGATTCCTGCAGGACTACCAGGTACATGGCTGCAACCGCTCGTCGATCTGGTTCGCTCCGAAGTGGTATTCGCAACGGGATAACCTTGGCATGTTGGGCCATATCAGGGCAGAAAGGTGCCGTAATGCGCCAGTCACATCGCCGGTTTATCGCCGTAGCCATCACTGCCTTTGTCTTGTGGGGTTGTTCCAGCGATGACGATCCGGCGAACGGCACGACAGCAGTTTCTGAACCGAGTGGCGCCACCGAAGCAGTGCCGTCACAAGCGACCGGGGCCGCTCCCGAAACGGAAGCGGCCCCAAGGTAGTTCCCTTACGTCGTTACGGTTTTTGGAGCGCGTCGCACACGGCGGCACCAACTTCGGCCGTGGTGGCTTTTCCACCCAGGTCGGGTGTGGACATCCCGTTTTCAAGCACCGTGTCGACTGCGGCGATGATGGCGTTTGCCGCATCAGGGTGACCGAGGAAGTCGAGCATCATGGCGCTTGACCAGATCTGTCCGATCGGGTTAGCGATCCCCTGTCCGGCGATGTCTGGGGCAGAGCCGTGCACCGGTTCGAACAGTGACGGTTCGTTACGGCTCGGGTTGATGTTGCCGGAGGCAGCGATACCGATCGATCCCATAATGGCGGCACCAAGATCACTGAGAATGTCGCCAAACAGGTTCGAAGCGACAATCACGTTGAAACGCTGCGGGTCAAGGATGAACAGGGCTGCGAGTGCGTCAATGTGATACTGGGTGCGTTCGACGTCGGGGAAGCGTGCACCAACTTCGGCAAACATTTCGTCCCAGAACGGCATCGTGTGGATGATGCCGTTTGATTTCGTTGCACTGGTGAGTTCGTTTTTACGTTGCTGAGCCAATTCGAACGCAAACGTCATGACCCGGTCAACGCCAACGCGAGTGAACACGGATTCTTGAGCGGCAAACTCTTCAGGTTCGCCGCGATACATCCGGCCACCAATCTGTGAGTACTCACCCTCATTGTTTTCACGCACACACAGCATGTCTAGCTTCGCGCCTGGCTCGTTCAAAGCCGCAATGGGGCTTTTAAGTCCACTGAAGGTTCGCACCGGACGAAGGTTGATGTACTGGTGGAAGGTGCGGCGAATGGGAAACAGCAAGCCCCAGCCGGATGTGTGGTCGTCAACGATCGCCGGGTTCCCGACTGCACCAAAGAGAATGGTGTCGGCGTCGCGCAGCTGGTCGAGTGCGTCATCAGGCATCATTTTGCCGTGTTTGACGTAGTAGTCGGCGCTCCAGTCGTAATGGGTGAGGGTCAGTGGGATGTCGTAATACTGCGCTGCAAGCTCGAGCGCGTCAACGCCAGGAGGCATGACTTCTTTTCCGATCCCGTCTCCGGGGATAACAGCAATACGGTACGCGCTCATAGTTTTTCCTTTACTTCCGTTGATGCGTCGCAAGGTTGTGTACGACGCGGTTCTCCCGCACCTTCAAGCCGTCTTTGGCGGCTGTGGCGCTACGCAGTCATTGATAGTAGTCGCGTGTTGAACACCACGTACACCGCAGGCTTTTGAACGTGTGACGTTTGGCAGATCAACTCGGGACTGTTGGCACTGTAGGTCCGTTTGGTCAACGGTGAGTATGCGCCGGTATGAATAGGGTTTCGGTGCCTGTGGCGGCCAGCACAAACCCAACTTTTTGAGGCCGTTTCAATGCTTTGTGAAGGAGTAGGCGAATGTCCGAGGAACGCTCGGTTGCGATGATCGGGGTTTCGGTGATGGCTGCTGTGGCGCTGGTGTTGTCTGTGGGGGCGCTGATCATCGGCGCATCGTCGGGTGGGCGTACCGCCGACTTGGCCGGTAGCCCGGCACCCAGCAGCATTGCGGTTGATCTGGCAGAGTTTTCGATTGTTCCCGGTGAACTGGTGGTTGCGCCCGGTGGTTCCTTAACCGTTACAAACGCAGGCTCCATCGACCACGATTTATCTGTTGTGGGCACGAGTGCCACAACGGCGATGCTGCGTCCTGGTGACGATGAGGTGTTGGCTTTGGGTTCGCTCGAACCTGGGACCTACACGGTTATCTGCACTGTTCCCGGACACGAAGCAGGCGGCATGTCAGCCTCGTTGGTTGTGTCAGGCCCCGGTTCCGGTGAAGCCACGGATGATATGGATCACGGCGGGTCGGTGACAGATACCGACTGGGAAGAGCTTGACCGTGTGATGGATGAAACAATTCTGGCGTTCCCAGCCGAAACGGCAGGACTTGGTAATCAGCCGCTCGAATATGAACTGTTGGCTGATGGCACCAAACGGTTTGAACTGGTCGCCGAGATCATCGAGTGGGAAGTTGAACCGGGCAAGATTGTTGAAGGTTGGGCGTACAACGGTCAGATCCCTGGTCCACTGATCCGCCTAGATGTTGGCGACAAGGTGGAAGTGGTCGTGACGAACAATCTGCCCATGGGTACCGATGTGCACTGGCACGGCATCACTGTCCCAAACAGTCAAGACGGGGTGGCGCCGTTGACCCAAGATCTCATCAAGCCGGGTGACACGTTTACTTACGAGTTTACGACGGTTGAGCCGGCAATTGGGATGTATCACCCGCATCATCATGGGCAGATAAAACTGCCAAACGGCATGTTTGGTGTGATGCTGGTCGGCGATCTTGAACTGCCGCTTGGGATGACAGTCGCAAATCGGACGGTGCCAAACGACTTGGTGATCGCGCAAGAAATCCCGATGGTGTTGAACGACGCGGGAACAATCGGGCTGTCGTTAAATGGCAAGTCGTTTCCCGCGACTGCACCGGTTATTGCCAACAAGGGCGATTGGGTCCTGATGCATTACTTCAATGAGGGGTTGACGATTCATCCGATGCACTTGCATGGCTTCCCGCAACTGGTGGTTGCCAAAGACGGCTTCCCGTTGGTCGCACCGCAGTGGGAAGACACGGTGAATGTTGCTCCAGGTGAGCGTTACTCGGTGCTGATTAAGGCCGAGCATGCCGGTTTGTGGGTGTTCCACTGCCATATTCTCACCCATGCTGAACGTAAAGAAGGGATGTTTGGGATGGTGAGTGCGTTCATCGTTCTGGACGAGTAGGTCGAAACGGTGGTGCGGCACCAAACTGGGGCCGCACCACCTGCTGCTTCGCTTTTTGGTGGAGCGTCCGGTGTTGATGAGGGGGCATTCGATGCGATCAGCTTGGGTTCACACGGCAGCCGTTGCACTGACGTCAGTCGTGTTGGTGGCGTGCAGCACGTCGTCGACATCCTCGTTTGCGGTGGATGACGTCTGGGCACGGTCAACACCCAACGGGCTTGGGGCGGTGTATGCGACGTTCACGACCGATCAAGACGATGAACTGGTCGATGTGTCGGTTGACGCTGCAGTTGCCGCAGTGGCTGAACTGCATGAGGTGATCAATGACGACGGTGTGATGCGGATGCAACAAGTTGCCGGCATTCCCGTGTCGGCAAGCGAAGCACGGGTGCTTCGGCCAGGCGACTATCACGTGATGCTGCTTGATCTGCCGCGGATGCTTGAAGAAGGCGAAACGTTCACGGTGACGTTCACCTTCGCTTCAGGCCGCACGTTGCAGGCTGAAGCACAGGTACGCACTATTGAAGATGACACGATGTCGCAGGACCACAGCATGACTGACATGGACGAAGACGAGGCACCTATGTCGGGTGGTAATTCGCAGGAGATGCCACGCGGATGACACGTCGATTGTCGCCGTTGATGGGACTACTGCTGGTTGGCATGCTGCTTGCCGGCTGCACGTCTGAACCGGCCGTGAACGGGGTTACCCGGACTACGCCGTTGCACGTCGGTGACGTTGCTTTGCGCGACGTTACCGAACCTGCGGTTCGTGCCGGTGGGATTATTGAGGCCGGCGAGCTTACGTTTGCCGCTGCGGACGGGCGCTTTTTGGCCGTATATTTTGGGTTTTTAAACTGTCCCGATATCTGCCCAACAACGCTGATGGACTTACGTGTTGCGCTTGAACGGGTCGACGCGTCGATCGCAGATCGGGTCGACGTCGTGTTTGTGACGGTCGATCCGCAACGTGATACGCCGTCGGCTCTGGGGACCTATCTGCCGCACTTTTTCCCTCGTTTTCATGCGTTACGTGACGACAACGCGGCACTCCAACGCACTCTGGATGCGTTTCTCGCCTCAGCAGAAATCCAACTTGACGCCTCCGGCGACGTGGTCGATGTGGCACATACGGCAGTGTTGTACTTGGTGAACGATCAGGGTGATGTGGTGGTCGAATGGCCGTTTGGTACCCAGCCGCAGGCCA
>JBBDST010000036.1:0-5197 GCA_040904765.1 Nitriliruptoraceae bacterium | reverse complement strand
GCTGTCACAGTTCTGTCACAGCCCAGTTTCGTTTCGGATTACACGTGTGTTAGTTCTCTTGGAAAGTTTCGGCGCCACACCGCGCGCCCATACCTAGGTGGAATGATCATCACACGACTGTTGATCGTTCACCCTGAAACCACGCTTCGCAAAGACCTGGCCCGCGAATTCACCCGTCACCGCTACAACGTCACCACCACCGCACACGGCAACGACGCGTTACACGCCGCCTTGACCGACCCGCCAGATCTTGTCATCACCGCCCTCAACCTGCCAGACATCGACGGGTTCGAACTGATCCGCCAACTTCACGACAGCACCGCCGTGCCAATCATCGCAACAGCCCACACCCAAAACACCACCATAACGATCCGTGCCCTGTCAACCGGCGCAGACGACGTACTCACCCACCCGTTTGCAACCGTCGAACTGATTGCACGCAGCCGTGCCTTACTGCGCCGCGTCACACGCGACCTGCGCCACTTAAACCACACCCACGGCGGCGTGACGTTCGACTTTGCGTTACGTCACGCCAGTCGTACCGAGACGACACTGACTTTCACTGCCCTTGAATGGCGTTGCCTGGAAACATTCGCATCCAGCCCCAAACGTCTCTTCACCCACCATGAGCTGATTAATCGGATCTGGGGCACCACCAACACCACCACTCACCGTGACGCGCTGCGAACCCTGATACGGCGCGTGAGACGCACATTAAATGACCCCCCGAAGGCACCCGTCTTTATCGAAACACACCCAGGAGTTGGCTACCGGTGGCTATCCAAATCGCCGGTTAGTTCACCGCCACCGTCTGCCTAGCCTCGCCCACCAACGTCACCGAGCGCAACGCCGCCGCACGCTCAGGTGCACTTGACACCACCAGCACCTCATCTACCCCGGCATGCACCGCAAACGCGTCAATCGCTTCATTCACCCGCTCGGGTGTGCCTGCAGCCGTGTACTTGACCATCTCCCACACCTGCGCGCCGGCAGTGGTATCAAGGGCCGCATCAGCTTCTTCATCACTGAGCTTGTGGCCCGCCTGGCGATACAGCCGCTGCAGCCGTTTTGCAGCGGCCTGCCGCGCCAACAGCAACGCGTCACGTTGCTCAGGTGCCGCCACAATATTCAACGCCGCCAACGCATACGGTTGCGCCAAGGCAGCTGACGCAGTGAAACGCGCGCGGTACAGCGCCACCGCCTGAGTCAACAGCTGCGGCGCAAAATGCGATGCGAACGCAAACGGCAACCCCAACGATGCGGCAAGCTCGGCGCCAAACAGTGACGAACCAAGAATGTAAACCGGCACGTGCGTGCCTTGCCCGGTCACCGAAACGACTCCTTTGACCGGCGACGTGTCCGACAAAAAACCTTGCAGTTCACGCACATCGTCTGGAAAACTGTCGGCCGCCATCGGCGTACGACGCAACGCCCGCAACGTCACCATGTCCGTACCTGGTGCGCGCCCAACCCCAAGATCGATCCGGTCGGGATACAGATGGGCAAGCGTGCCAAACTGTTCGGCGATCGCAAGCGGCGCATGATTAGGCAGCATCACCCCGCCCGCACCCAGCCGGATCGTTTCCGTGTGGGCAGCCACATGCGCAATCACCACACTGGTCGCCGCCGACGCGATCTGAGCCATGTTGTGATGCTCGGCATACCACACCCGAGTCAGACCGCACTGTTCAGCCGTCTGCGCCAACGCCACACTGCCTGCAAACGCCGCAGGTAACGTCTCACCGCGATACACCGGCACAAGATCGAGCACCCCAACTGGCACCATAATCGGCTCTCCTCACCGCCTCAACCAAAGTGTAGGGGGACGGTTTGCGTCGACACGCACTACGCTTAAAACTACGGCGCAAAACCGCACCAAGGAGCAACCATGGCGACAAAACGTTCAGCCGCGACGACCACCGACACGTCCCCGATTGACATCGACGTGCTCGCCAACGTCCAACGCCGCGTGCTGTGGCTTGCTACCCGCATCGTCGATGCAGCCAACCGAGAACGGGAAACCCGCGACGGCGTCAAAGTCGGCGGACATCAAGCATCAAGTGCCTCTCTGGTCACCATCATGACCGCACTGTGGTTTGCCCACTTAAACCATGGCGACCGGGTAAGTGTGAAACCCCATGCGTCGCCAACCTTTCATGCGATCCAGTATCTGCTGGGCGAACTCGACCAGAAATATCTCACCCAGCTGCGCGCCTACGGCGGTTTACAGTCCTACCCGTCGCGCACCAAAGACCCCGACCAGGTCGATTTCTCCACCGGTTCAGTTGGTCTTGGTGCGGTCGCGCCCCTGTTTGCCGCCGCCACCCGCCGCTACGTCGACACCAAATTCGGCGCCCGCGACACGTCTCGTTTCATCGCCCTGATCGGTGACGCTGAACTTGACGAAGGCAACATTTGGGAAGCCGTCGCCGACCCAACAACCCAAGGACTTGGCAACGTCACCTGGATCATCGACGTCAACCGCCAATCACTTGACCGCATCGTGCCTGGCGTGCGGGTCGCCCAATGGCAGCAGCAGTTCGCCGCTCACGGTTGGGACGTCCGCGAAGTAAAATACGGTCGCAAACTGCGTGCCGCATTCGCAGCCGACAACGGTGAACCGCTGCGCGCTTGGATTGATGGCCTCTCAAACGAGCACTACCAGGCCCTATTTACCCGCAGCGGTCAAGACTTGCGCGACCTGTTCTTAGAAGCCGCCCCCGAGCCAGTCGTCACCCTCTGCAGCACCTACAACGACGAAGAACTCTACGAACTTGTCACCGACCTTGGCGGTCACGACATCGCCGACGTGCTCGACGTGCTCGCTGACGCTGACACCGTCACCGACCGCCCCACCGTCATCTTCGCCTACACCGTCAAAGGCTACGGACTGCCAAACGCAGGTGACGTCCGCAACCACGCGGCCCTGTTAAACGCCAAACAGATCGACACGTTGCGTGACAGCTTAGCGCTCACTGCAGCCACCGAATGGGACCGGTTCGACCCGGCATCCAAAGAAGGAGTGCTCGCCGGCCAACGCAGCCAACTCCTGCACGCACCGCTGCCCGCCCAACCACCGGCAATCACCGTGCCAACCACAACCAACATTGCCGCCAGCCGGCCCATCTCCACCCAAGACACGTTCGGACGGATCCTCACCAACCTCTCCCGCGACGACAACCTGCGGCCCTATCTTGTCACCGCCTCACCCGACGTTGCCACCTCAACCAACCTGGCCGGGTTCATCAACCGGGTCGGCGTGTTCTCCCCCGAAGCCAGACGCGCCTACAGCACCGACCCGCTGCTGCGCTGGGAAGAATCTCCCGACGGCCAACACATCGAACTTGGCATCAGCGAAATGAACCTGTACGGGCTTTTAGGCCAACTCGGCCTGTCCTGGGACCTCTCAGGCCAACCGCTCATCCCCATCGGCACCCTCTACGACCCGTTTGTCGCCCGCGGCCTTGACGCCCTCATCTACGCCGTCTACTCCGGTTCCCGCTTCATCTTCGCCGGCACCCCCTCAGGCGTCACACTTGCCGCTGAAGGTGGCGCACACCAATCATCCATCACCGCCTCAATCGGCATCGAACTACCCAACATCACCTACATCGAACCGGCCTACGCCGTAGCGCTCGACTGGCTCTTATGCGATGCCGCCCGCCACGTCGCAGACCGCAACGCCGCAAGCGACACCCCAGGTGTCAACCACGAAGGCGCCTACTACTTCCGACTCACCACCCGCCCGCTTGACCAAGAACCCTTCAACGCCGCCCGCGAACGCCTTGGCGACGCGATCCTGCGCCGCCACGTGCTCGCCGGCGCCTACCGGCTCCACGACGCCACCCCAAGCGGCGACGAACCTGCCACCCAAGTGCAGATCGCCGCATGCGGCGCCGTCATCCCCGAAGCCCTCGAAGCCTCCCGGCGCCTCAACGACGAAGGCATCGCAGCCCACGTCATCGACATCACCTCACCCGACCGGCTCTATCGCAGCTGGCAACAAACCATGCGTCAAGGGGTCAGAAGCGCCACCGTGCCAGCAATTCCCGGCGCCATCCGCGCAACGTTTGTGCCACGCGTACCTGTAGTCACGGTCCAAGACGCCGCATCACATGCTCTAGCCTGGATCGGTTCAGCCCTTGGGGTGCCAACCATTCCGCTGGGAGTTGACAGTTTTGGGCAATCTGGCAACGTGTACGACCTGTATCAGGCAAATGACCTGTCAAGCGACGCGATCGTCAACGCCGCACTCGCTGCTTTAAGCGTCTAACCAAGCAACCTTCAAGGAGCAAACAATGACCCGAATCGGCGTCGTCCGTGAAACCAAAGACGGCGAACGGCGAGTCGCGTTAACCCCTGCCGCAGTTGGCGCACTCGTCGCACAACGCCATCACGTGACGGTGGAAACCCACGCTGGTGACGGCGCCGGTTACGCCGACGACACCTACCGGGCTGTTGGCGCCACCATCGGCGACACCGACAGCACCTGGGCTTGTGAACTGGTCATCAAAGTCAAAGAACCGCTCCCTGCCGAATGGCAGTACTTCCGCGCTGACTTGACCATCTTCTGCTACCTGCACCTAGCGAACGAACCGGCCTTAACGCAAGCCCTTATCGACAACCACACCACCGCCTACGCGTTTGAAACGCTCACTATACGAGGTGGCCTGCCGCTGCTCGCCCCGATGAGCGAAATCGCCGGCAAAGCCGCCACGTTAAGCGCAGCCCAACTGTTGAGCGCCAACAACAACGGCCGCGGTCAACTTATTGGCGGCGCCGGCGGGGCACCCCCAGCCACCGTGGTTGTGCTTGGTCTTGGCACTGCCGGCATCGCCGCGGCACGCACAGCACATCAGCTTGGCGCCTACGTGATCGGCATCGATCGTGACATCGACCGGCTCCGTGACGCCCTCAACAATGGTGCTATCAGCGCCTCACAGGCATCCACCGGACCAGACATTGCCACCGCAATCTCAAACGCTGATGTCGTGATCGGTGCGGCCCTAGTCGCCGGCGGACGGGCACCCATCTTGCTCACTGACGCAATGGTTCAACAGATGCCCGCCCGTTCCGTGCTGGTCGACATTGCCATCGACCAGGGTGGGATCAGCGAAACGTCACGCCCAACAAGCCTTTCAGAACCGACCTACCGGCTGCATGACGTCATCCACTACTGCGTCACCAACATCCCCGG
>JBBDST010000035.1:745-5297 GCA_040904765.1 Nitriliruptoraceae bacterium | reverse complement strand
TAGCCGTTGTTAATGGTGCCACCGCTACATGTTGTTAATGGTGCCACCGCTACATCCTGTGGTTGATACTTCAGTTTCCTAACCTGCATTAGCCAAACAAAGCGACTAGCCTTAAAGCCCAACGCGCTACCGACGGTGCGGTCTGCCGCCTTGCGGCTCGCAGAAGACACGCCCAAACCGATACCACGACACAGGCTTTTGATCGCCAGCTGCGGTCCAAAAACGCCACTACCAGCGCCGCAAGGCGACGGGAAAGACGGGGACAGCATGGAAGGCATCCTTAACTGGACTGCGTTCGTACGCGATAATTTTGCGTCCATTCTTGAAGCAACTCGCGATCATGCCCTGATTGTGCTGGGTGTCATGTTTGTCGCAACGGTGTTTTCAATTGCGGTTGGGATCGCCGTACACCGCAACGGCCCTGCAACCCAGCTCGCGCTTGGCACTGCCAGCGTTTTTCTTACCATTCCGTCGCTGGCACTGTTTGCGCTATTTATTCCCCTAGTGGGTATCGGTAATCCTCCCGCACGTATTGCCCTCTTTCTCTACGCCATCCTGCCCATTTTGCGTAACACCGTCACGGGCATTGCTAGCGTTGACCCCGCGGTCACTGAATCGGCGAAAGGGATGGGGATGGCCACGCGCCAGCAGCTGACACGCATCGTGTTGCCGTTGGCTTGGCCAGTGATTCTCACTGGCGTCCGTGTTTCAACCCAGCTCATCACCGGTGTTGCCGCGATTGCTGTGTTGATTGGTGGCAGCGGACTGGGCAGTTTTATTCAGCGGGGGTTGACCAGTCTTGGCAACCCGCTGTCAATCGAACGTGTCTGGACGGGCACAATATTCATCATCCTGTTAGCCCTGATTTTTGATGCCTTGCTCGCCTTTATGGGCCGTCGCACCACTTCGCCGGGCCTGCGCTAACCCGACCATGCTGTTGAAGGACAATTCATGTCAATGAGTGAAACCCCGCCACCTGTGCACGCCACCTCGGTCGGGCAGAGCCAAGATGAGCCCGATGTCATCATCCGGCTTGACGCGGTCGAGAAGCGTTATAACCGTGAGGAACCTCCGGCCGTAGAGCAACTGACGCTCGACATCCACCGGGGCGAAATTTTGGTGCTGGTTGGTCCATCGGGCTGCGGCAAGTCGACGACGCTGCGTCTGATCAACCGCATGATCGAGCCATCATCAGGCCGAATCATTTTTGACGGCGATGACGTGACCGACATCGATTCGACTGAACTGCGCCGACGGATCGGCTATGTGATTCAGCGCGTCGGGCTGTTTCCTCATCACACGATCGCTCAAAACATCGCGACTGTGCCGCGCCTTTTGGGTTGGGATCAAAAACAGATCAAGACCCGCACCGACGAACTGCTGGACATGGTCGGGCTTGAACCGAAAATTTATCGTAACCGGTACCCAAAAGAACTGTCTGGCGGACAGGCTCAACGCATCGGGGTTGCCCGAGCGTTGGCGGCTGACCCGCCCGTGATGCTGATGGATGAGCCCTTTGGCGCGGTTGACCCGATGACACGTGACCGGCTACAAAACGAATTTTTGCGGCTGCAATCCGAGGTCGGCAAGACGATCGTATTTGTCACGCATGACATTGACGAAGCAATCAAAATGGGTGACCGGATCGCGATTCTGCGTGATCGTTCTGTGATCGCGCAACTTGACGAGCCGGCACGTATCTTGGCGTATCCAGTCGACGAGTTTGTCGATGACTTTATTGGTTCGGGATCAACCCTTAAGGGCCTGCATTTCGAACGGGTTCGTGATCTTGAAGTGCCGGAGTATCCGGTCGTGCGCCTTGACACGCCGCGTGAAACAGCCCAGCAGATGCTCGACGAAAGTGACGCCCGCTGGCTATTGCTGCTTGACGAGGCTGACAAGCCTGTGCGCTGGCTCAATGATTCACACGTAAACGACACGTCGCGTGCGTTTGGCCAAACCGGGCCGGTTGTGCAAGCAGTTGTTGAACGCAACGCGACGTTGCATGACGCGCTTGAAGCGATGATCACCTCATCGGTAGCCCAGTCAGTGATCATCGACCCGCAGGGACGCTTCCTTGGGGTGATCCAGCTTGATCAGCTTACTGAGGTGATTGGTCGCATACGCCGGGAAGCCCAGGAACATTACAAACAACTTGTCGCCAACCGCAAAGCAGCCAAATGAGTACACCCACCGCCATTTCAACCCAGCCACCGTCGCGCCTTGCCGGCATGCGGGGTGAACTTTCACTGGTGCTCACTCCCCTGGTTTTGCTCATCGTGTTTGGCCTGTACTGGTGGTGGCTGGGCAGCCAAAACCTGTCCGGCCAGGCAGCCAGCGCACTACGCACCGAAAGCCTGCTGCTTCAGACCCGTGAACAAATCACGATCACCGCATTGTCAACGATCGGTGTAATCAGTATCGCCATTCCGCTTGGCATCGGACTTACTCGTCCGGCAGGTAAACGCTTTGCCGGGCCCATGCTGGCGGTAGCAAGTGCAGGCCAAGCAATCCCTGCCTATGGGCTGCTGGTTTTGGCGTTGGCGATCCTTGGCGGCGTGTTTGGCCGCTCCAATGATAATATTTTGCAAAACACGTTTGGCACATGGTTTGGGCCTGGTCTCACCATTACCGTGATTGCACTGATCATCTTTGCCATCCTGCCGGTTCTGCGTAACACGATGGTCGGTTTGACACAGGTGGACACAGACATTATTGAGGCCGGCCTTGGCATGGGCATGACCCACCGGCAGGTCTTGCGACGAATCGAGCTGCCGTTGGCTGTACCGGTGATGTTGGCAGGTATCCGCACCGCGTTAGTGATCAACGTAGGTATGGCGACCCTGGCGTTTCTGATCGGCGGGGGCGGCCTTGGGGTGGCGATTCGTACCGGCATTCAAATGTCTCAAAACATTGTGGTGTTGACCGGCGGCGTTCTGACGGCCCTGTTGGCATTGAGTATCGACTGGATCGGTGCGGTTATCGAACGGGTGTTGCGACCTAAGGGCATCTAGACGTGCCTGCTCCCGGTCGGTTCAGGTGTGGCAAGCCGGAGGGCGGCTAATCGGGCTCTTCGGAAGTTCACGGGGCGGTTGGGGTAAGGGTGACGAGCTTGGACCAGTCGGGCTTGTCGGCGTAGAGCAGCACGTGGACGCGCTAATGGGTCCAGTTGGTGATCCCGAACGCGACTGGCTTGACTCGCTTGGCGAAATTGTTGATCGCCTCGACTGGGCCGTTCGATGCGCGTGAGCGGTGCCACGCGGCGATCTGGGGAGCCCACTAGGCGAGCATGCGGCCGAGCCGGCGGATCTCGGGGCAGTAGGTGCGATCGTTGAGGGTGGCGGCGAGCTCCTCGACCCACTTGAGCGCGAGGTCGGGATCCTCGATCCGATAGATCTCACAGATAGCCTCCATTGCGGCCCAAGCATCTCGGACGTGACCTTGCGGGTCGCCGGCGGCCAGCAAGGTAACGTCGCCGCTCACGAGCGTCGTCGTCAAGGCGTTCGTCGGCCATGACCAGCAGCCGGCGGGTGCAAAACAGCGGATCGGCCTTGCGGCCACGATGACCAAGCACCTGTTGTTGGACCCGTCGGCGGGTGTCATCAAGCCGCTCGTTCGCGGCGCGGATGACGTGGAACGGATCGGCGACCTAGGTCACGTGCGGCAGCATGGTGTCCGCGACCGACCGGCAGGAGCCGGCCAGATCCAACGTCACCCACTGAATCGCGGGCTCTCTAGGTGTCGGGCCGTCCGGCCAGCCACGCACACGCAGGAGCAGCGTCACGACCCTGTACGACGTCCAGCAGCAGGTTGTCGCCCACGAGCTGGGTGGACCACAGCCGATGCCGTTAGGGCCCGATCCTGACGAACGCGGTCTCGTCCAGACCCAGCGTGGTGACCGGACTGGTGCGCCCGGGATCGTCGATGAGTGCCAGGCCGTAGTCGATCACGGGACGGTTCACGCTGTGCCAGTCGCACCCGAGCTCGCCGGCGACCTCCGCGACGGTGCGCCCGTAGCGTCCGACCTGTTCGCACGCCCACCTGGCGGCCCGATCGGTCATTCCACGGTTGCCGATCACGATCCGTTCATTGACCTTGGTCCACGACCTGATCGGACAGCCAGCCGCGGGGCAGCACCAACGGATCTGGCGCCACACCGTGACCACCGGCCGGCCAAAGACCGGCAGGTCCACCAGCCGCCGTTGCATCGTCTACTTAACCCGCGCCGGTGTCCCGCACGACACGCACGCCGGGCGCGGGGTCCTCGAGGCGATGTGGACCTGCAGCGGGACCGTCCAACCGATCACGCCGACGACCTCAACATCAACCAGACCGACCAGAGCACGACAGATCAACCTAGGATCGACGAGCACAGGGACTCCAAGAGTGGGCGGCTTCAGCACCTCCACTCTCGGCAGGGTTCCTGTGCACTTCCCAGCACCCTCAACCGTGGCTCACCCCGCCCTAGGCCCCCTCAACTTCCGAAGCGCCGCTAAACAACTGTCCGCAGGAGACACAGTGGTGGGGGGGGGGGGGGGGGGGGGGGGGGGGG
>JBBDST010000035.1:0-735 GCA_040904765.1 Nitriliruptoraceae bacterium | reverse complement strand
CCCCCCCCCCCCCCCCCCCCCACCACTTACTGCGAACGACTAGGCAAGCCCGATTGATTCGAGGTATTCGCGAGCGACTTCGTCATAGTCGCGCCCGTTGATGTCGACCTCAAAGTTCAAGCGCACCATTGTTTCGTTGTCGAGGTTTGCAACGATCTCTTCGGCAATCTCAGCAACCTGCGGGTCAACGTCTTGCAAGGTGTCGTCACGGAAGCTGTACGACACGTTGTAAAGAATCATGACGCCTGGGTCTTGCACCAAAGTCAGGCCAAGTCCATCGATACGGCCATCGGTGGTGAATACTTCACCAAAGTCACAGTTGTCTTCGCCTGTCTGGGTGTAGATGACACCTGTCTCAAGGATTTCCTGCTGCGACTGAGGCAAGGTGTAACCGGTGTGGTCTTCCCACAAGATCAGTCCATCAGGACGGTCCGGGAACTCGGATTCCATGCACACCACCGAATCCGGGTTGGCTTGCAGATACTCGGCCATGGTCTCAAACGTGAACGCTTCGCCACCGTTTTCCGCGGTGACGGCTGGCGAGGCTGCGAACCCGTACGTGTTGTTAAACGGTGACAAACCAACCCAGCGGATACCGTTGTCTGCCAGATCCTTTTCCGCTACGAGGTTGTACAGCTCGGTGCGGTCAAAAGATGGATCTTCTTGGCCAAGGTGAACGGTCCAGCCAGTCCCGTTGTATTCGGGATAGACGTCAATGTCACCTGATTCCAGTGC
>JBBDST010000034.1:0-31264 GCA_040904765.1 Nitriliruptoraceae bacterium | reverse complement strand
GGGCAGCCGCGATTTCTGGTTTCCCGCTGTTTAGCGGTTTCGTTTCCAAAGAAATTATGATCGAAAGCGCCTACACGCTGCACCTAACCTGGGTAGTGGTTGGTTTGAAGATCGTTTCGGTCGGCACGTTCCTGTCTGCCGGACTGAAACTCGCCCACGCCACCTTCTTTGGTGACGACGGCCCGGGGCCAAAAACCAACGATGGCGCGCGCATCACCGTCACCGCGATACCCAAAACGATGGTGTACGGGATGGGAATTTTTGCGGTTGGCAGCATCGCCATCGGCGTCTTCCCGCCACTCATCACCGATCTGCTGCCGTATGCGACCGACATCAACATTTTCCGCAGTTACAAGGTGTTCGAAACCGCCCAGATGCTTGCTTTCACTGCTGCCGGGTTCTGGCTCCTGCACCACTTTGTTCGTCCGAAACCGAAAGTTAGCGCCGACACGGACGTCACGTACCGGCGCGCGCCCCAAGGGATACTTCGGGCGTTTTCGCCCCCTGCATTCGGTAGCGGCACCTCCGCTCAGGCACAGTCCATTTCCCAAAAAGCACTCGAGTGGGCAATCACACCGTTTCGGGTTCACACCGGCCAGGTACCGATCACACCGATGTGGCGTCTTGGAAGCATCTTCTTGTTCACGGCCATAGTCATCCTGATTACGAGTGTGCTGTCATGATCCTTCTCCGCCCTGCTGCGCTCTTTGCCTCCCTGTTTGGGTTCTGGTTTTTGTTGAGCCAGAAAACCGAAGCGCTGTTTGTGATCACCGGTTTAGTAAGCGCTGCACTTTTGACATGGCTTGCCATACGCCTGCTCAACACGGTTCGGGACGTCAATGCCGACCCGCGCAACATCAATTTCGGTGCGCTCATCACCTACGTTGTGTGGTTGTTTTTACAGATCCCGGGCGCTGCTGTCGCGATCGCCCGGACCGTTATCACCCCAGGACGGCAACCACAAGCAGGCGTCATCACGTTCGACACGGGGTTAGTCAGCCCGACCGCCCGCACCATCCTTGCAAACTCGATCACGCTCGTGCCAGGCACGATGACACTCGTCGTTTCCGGGCCGACATTCATCGTGCACGCGTTTGACCCAGAACATGCCGGCGATCTGATTGACGGTTCACTGCAGCGCCGCATCGCACGAATTTTCAGTTATGAACCCGACGATGCTCCCCAGGTGAGCTGGATGGCGTTGAACGAAACCCCCGCCACAAAGGATCCGCTATGAGCCCATTTCTCATCGCGGTCGCGCTCACGGTAGCCGCCACCACCACGGTCGGTTTATATCGTGTGCAGGTCGGTCCCACAGTGTTTGACCGGCTGATGGCGATCGCACTGCTCACCGTCAACACGGTCGTGTTGATCGCACTGCTCGGATTTATCTTCGAACGGCCCATCTTCTTCTTAGACATCGCCCTGTCCTACGCCTTGCTCGCGTTTCTGTTTCCGATCGCGCTCGGGCGCTACTTCTCCGCCCGTGACGACCACAAGTCGGGAGGTGACGCATGATCTACGTCGCCAACACGCTGATTGTCCTTGGGACCCTGTTTCTGATCGTGAGCAGTATCGGCCTCATCACCCTGCCGGACTTTTATACGCGCGCCCATGCGGTCTCGAAATCCGAAACATTCGCCGTGTTCCTCCTGTTCACCGGCCTGCTGTTTCGCCCGGAACTCAACCTCGAAGCTGGTTTACGGCTCGTCGTCATCATGTTGTTTATGGTGATCGCCAACCCAACAGCAGTCCATGCGCTCGTGCGGGCTGCGATCCTTCGTGGTATCACCCCGGTCATACGCACCGACGAGAACCAAGCCAAACGACTGTTTGGAGGGAAGCAATGATCGTTGCCATCGACCTGCTACTTTTCGTCCTGCTGATCGCAACCGCAGCCCTTGCTCTCATTGCCCGCGATCTCATCACTTCCGTAGCACTCTTAAGCGTGTATTCCCTCATCACCTCACTGCTGTTTGCCGGACTTCTTGCCGTTGACGTCGCCCTGGTTGAAGCAGCCCTTGGTGCCGGGCTCACCGGCCTGCTGTTGATCGTTGCAATCCTTGCCACCACCCGCCATTCAGCCGAACGGGCCCCCCGCCAATCCCGCATCTTCGTGTTAACTATCGTCGGCGCGTTCCTTGGCGTGATGCTGTATGCAAGTGCGGATCTGCCAAATCGAGGCGATGCCGACAGTCCGGCACACCGTGGCATCGCCGCCTACTACTTGGCGAACTCGGTTGACGAAACCAACACCCCAAACGTGGTCACAAGCCTGTTGGCTGACTACCGATCCGGCGACACACTCGGCGAAACATTCGTTATTTTGACAGCCGCACTGTCCGCCGCCGTGGTGCTTGCAAGACGTCTTGGTGATGACCACACGACCGGCAAACTTCCGCCAGTCACCGACGTGAAAGCAGGTGACGCATGACCGGCTCTTATCCATCTGTGGTGGTACGTGTCACCGCAGCGATCGTCGCACCCTTCATTTTCATGTTCGGCATATACATCATCATCCACGGCCACTATGGACCAGGCGGCGGATTCGCCGGAGGTGTGTATGCAGCGGTCGGGGTAGTCCTTCCCCGCTTAGCGTTGGACGAGTCGGTGTCCTATCGAATCATTCCCGCATCCGTCGGCCCCGTTGCCGGTGCCCTCGGACTGGTCATATTCCTTAGCGCAGCGATCGCTCCGATGCTGTTCGGAGCCTCATTTCTTGACTACGGGGCGTTAGAAAACGCGCTAATGGACGCACCCCGCGCCCGCTACCTCGGCATCTTGGTGGTAGAAATCGGGGTCGGAATCACCGTCTTTGGCGCCATGGTAATGATTTTTGATGCCCTCACCGGAAAGGAACTGGCAGCATGATTGATCTGTTCCTTGACCGCTACATTTACCTGTTTGTTTTAACCCTTTTAGCCATCGGGCTATATGGAGTGATGGCCAAAACTGATCTGATGAAAAAACTTATTGGCCTCACTATCTTCTCCACCGCCATCTTCCTGTTTTTTATCGAAGGGTCCGTCAAAACCGACGCAACGCTACCGATCATCGACGCACGCGGCAGTAACCCTGCGTTGTATGTCGACCCGATCCCCCACCTGCTCATCCTCACCGCCATCGTCGTTGGGGTCGGCATCCTTGGTGTTGGACTTGCGTTACTCGTACGCATCTATCAGGCACACGGCACCTTTGACGAAGCCATCATCGTGGAACACATGAACACCGAAGACCCGTACGGAACACCGCACTACCCGGGAGGTCACACGTGAACCACCTTGCGGTCCTCCCCATCGTCTTTTTGCTCAGCGGCGCCATATTCGCTGTGCTGGCCGGCACGCTCAACAAAGACGCCCCGCAAATAGTCGCAATCGTCGCCACCGCAGCAGCCTTCATCACCAGCATCCTGGGGCTACGCGAAGTCACCCAAAACGGGCCGATCAGCTATGAACTTGGCGGCTGGCCACCCCCGATCGGCATCGAATACGTCCTCGATCCCCTATCCGCCTTCATGCTGATCATCGTCACATTCATCGGCATGCTGATCACGATCTACCCGGCACGCATCGCCTTTGACCATGTCGTACGCAAAAACGTCCCCGTGTACCCACTCACCCTCCTTTTGCTCAGTGGCCTTACCGGCGTAATGTCAAGCGGCGACCTGTTCCACCTGTTCGTATTCCTCGAAATCTTTGCGATCGCCACCTACGGACTGGTTTCACTAGGCGGCGACCGAGGTGTATTCGCATCTTTTCGCTACCTATTGTTTGGCACTGTCGGATCTGGGCTGTACCTGCTCGGCGTTGGTTTCCTGTACTTCTCAACCGGCACCCTCAACATGGCCGACATGGCCCAGATCCTTCCTGACTTGGCCGGCTCCCCAACGATCCTTGGCGCACTTGGGCTGATCACCATCGGACTGGCGTTAAAAATGGCGCTCTTTCCGTTACATATCTGGCTGCCTGACGCCCACAGCTTCTCCCCGCCAGGCGTTGCAGCTCTGCTTGCTGCCGTCCAAGTCAAAGCTGGCGCCTACGCGCTTTTGCGCATCCTCTTTGACGTGTTCGGTCCCGCCTACACCGGTCAGGCAGGCTTACCGGTCTCACAACTACTCACCTGGTTTGGACTTGCCGGCATCATCTACGGCTCGGTACTTGCCACCCGCCAAGCTGACGTTAAACGCCTCCTTGCCTACTCAACTGTCGCGCAACTGGGCTACATCGGGGTGGGTATCGGCATCGGTTCACGTCTGGCGTTAATCGGCGCCATCTTGCACGTGTTGAACCATGCTTTGATGAAATCGGCCCTGTTTTTGGTGGCCGGCGGCATCATTCAACGCACCGGCTTAAAAGAAATCGCCCGTTTTGCCGGCCTTGGCAAACGGATGGTCCCAACCATGTCCGGCTTTGCTATCGCCGCACTCTCCATGGTCGGCATCCCGCCACTTGCAGGCTTTTGGTCCAAGTTTTATCTCGTATGGGCCGCGGTCGACTCAAGCAACTGGCTCGTCGCCGTCGTGATCATCTCCTCAAGCATGCTCACCCTCGTGTATTTCCTACGCATGTTTGAAACCATCTTCGTGCAAGAAGCCACCGAACCGGTCGTTGCGAATGCCAAAATTGCTTCACCGACCGTCATCGGTACCGTCTGGGCGCTGTGTGCCGCCATTATTATCGTCGGTGTCGCCAACGTCGTGGTAGTACGTACCATTGTTGGCCCGATTGCTGACGGGCTGATCGGCTAAACACGCCGTAGGACACCAGTTCCCCACACCTGCCCGAAAACCTTGCCTACAGCGATCGTTTTTCTGCCTGCAAGGTCGACGGTACGTGGCAACACCGTCTCGGCTGGTTACGGTACGTCAGATTCGTTACCCACCGGAGTGTTTTGTGAGCGCGTACACCGCATCAAGCATCAGCGTCTTAAAAGGCCTTGAAGGGGTACGAAAACGCCCAGCTATGTACATCGGCTCGACCGACACGCGTGGCCTGCATCACCTGTTGTGGGAAGTTGTTGACAACGCCGTTGATGAACATCTCGCTGGACATGCCAAAAACATTACGGTCGTGCTGCACAACGACGGCAGCGCACATGTCGAAGATGACGGCCGTGGCATCCCTGTCGACATGCATCCAAGCGAAAAACGTCCTGCTGTTGAAGTGGCGTTAACTGCGCTACATGCCGGTGGCAAATTTGACAGCCAAGCCTACGCCGTTTCCGGTGGGCTGCACGGAGTTGGCATCTCCGTTGTCAATGCCCTGTCCAAACGCACCGAAGTAGTCGTAAAACGCGACCAAGGGGTGCACCGGATCGCGTTTGAACGTGGCCGAACAAGCGAACCGCTAAAAAAACAGGCATCCCGGTCAAAAACAACCGGCACCCGCGTCACGTTCTGGCCCGACGAACAGATCTTCGAACACACCAGTTTCGATGCCAAACGGGTCACCGAACGCCTCCAAGAAACCGCGCTCTTAAACTCTGGCCTTCGCATCGTCTTCACCGACGAACGCACCGGCACAACCGAAACGTTTCAGTATCCAAACGGCATGCGCCAGTTTGTGCGCATCCTCATCGGCGACAACGAACCGATCGTGCCGGTGATCGAAATAAACGACGCCCGCGACTTCGATGGCTACCCGGTCGCCGTCGATGTGGCTTTCACATGGGTCACCGGTTTTCACGACGACCGGCTGAAAAGCTATGTGAATATTGTGCGCACAATCGACGGCGGAACCCATGAAGAGGGTTTTCGGCGCGCCATCACCACCACCCTCAACAAATTTGGTCGCGACACCGGCGCACTCACCAAAAAAGACGCCAACTTGACGGGCGATGACATTCGTGAAGGTTTCGTGGCGGTGATCTCCGTCAAACTCCCCGACCCACAGTTTGAAGGCCAAACCAAAGGCCGGCTCGGTTCGACCATTGCCCGCACCTACATCGAAAACGTTGTAGCCGAAGCATTTAACACCTGGTTGACCGCCAACCGCACCAAAGGCCGGGCCATCATCAAACAGGCAACCGTTGCCGCTCGGGCCCGCCAGGCTGCCAAAGCCGCCCGCGAACTCACCCGCCGCAAAGGCCTGCTTGACCAGCAGTCGGCAGGGCTTCCCGGCAAACTGGCCGACTGCACCTCACGTGACCCGGCCGAAACGGAACTGTATGTCGTCGAAGGTGACTCGGCCGGCGGCTCATCGAAAGCTGCCCGCGACCGGCACACCCAAGCGATCCTGCCGCTGCGCGGCAAGGTGTTAAACGTCGAAAAAGCCCAGCTTTCCAAAGTGCTCCAAAACGCCGAAATTCAGGCGCTGGTGAAGGCGGTCGGGACCGGGGTCGGTGACACCTACGACCATGAACGGCTCCGCTACCACAAGATCATTTTGATGGCTGACGCAGACGTTGATGGCGGCCATATCACCACTTTGCTGTTGACCTTTTTTTACCGGCTTGCACCTAAACTCATCGAACAGGGCCATCTGTATCTGGCCCAACCGCCGCTGTATCAACTGCGCAAAGGCGACCACATTGCCTACGCCATGTCTGATCGTGAACGTGACCTGGTGTTGAAACGCGAGTTCAAAAACACCAAAAATGTGGACGTGCAACGGTTCAAAGGGCTTGGTGAAATGGACGCCGAACAACTGTGGGCCACCACCATGGATCCAGCCAGACGCACCCTGCTACGGGTCAACATCGAAGACGCTCAACGTGCCGATGAGCTGTTTGTGCTGCTCATGGGCAACCAGACCGACCCAAGGCGCGACTGGATCGTCACGAACGCGAAATTTGCTGAACGCGTCGACGTGTAATCACGCTTGTGTGAAAGAGAACCTGCATGCCTAACACCACCCATACCTCCGGTGAAATCGTCGACGTCAGTCTCGAATCACGCATGGAAGCGGCGTTTCTTGACTACTCAATGTCAGTCATTGTCGGCCGTGCGCTGCCTGACGTCCGTGACGGGTTAAAACCGGTCCAACGCCGCATCCTCTACTCCATGTACGAATCGGGTCTTCGTCCCGACCGGCCCCATCGCAAATGCGCCTCGGCGGTCGGTGAAGTAATGAAGTCCTACCACCCCCACGGCGACGCCTCCATCTATGACGCGCTTGTTCGCATGGCTCAAGATTTTGCAACCCGTGAACCGCTCATCGACGGGCACGGCAACTTTGGATCAGTCGACGGCGACCCACCTGCCGCCATGCGTTACACCGAAGCACGCCTGTCCCTGTTAGCGATGGAAATGCTGTCTGGCATCGACGAAGACACCGTCGACATGGTTGAAAACTACGACGGATACGCCACCGAACCGGTCGTTTTGCCTGCCCGCCTACCCAACCTGTTGGTCAACGGGGCGACCGGCATTGCCGTTGGTATGGCCACCAACATTCCCCCACACAATCTGGGCGAGGTCATCAACGCCGCCCTGCACCTGCTCAAACATCCGGCCGCCACCACCGATGAACTGATGCAGTTCGTCCCGGCCCCAGATTTTCCGACTGGCGCCAAAATTTTGAATGCCGACGGGATCCGCCAGGCCTACACCACCGGACGCGGCGCAGTCACCGTCGAAGCAGTCGCCAGCACGGAAACGCGAAGCGGCAACCTGCCCCGCATCATCATCACCGAAATCCCCTACCAGGTGAACAAAGCAACCCTACTTGAACGCATTGCACTGCTCGTTGGGCAACGCAAACTTGAAGCCGTCCGTGACCTGCGTGACGAATCGTCGCGTGACGGCATGCGGATCGTCATCGAATTAAAACGTGGCGCTGACGCCTCGCAAGTGCTGACACTGTTGTATGACAACACCGAACTGCGCACCAACTTCAACGTCAACATGGTCGCACTCACCGACGGAGCCCCACACACCCTTGGCTTGCGTGATCTGCTTACCGAATACGTCGCCCACCAGCGCGACATCATTACCCGACGCAGTGCCTTTCGGCTGCACCGTGCCGAACAACGCCAAGAAATTGTCACCGGACTCCTACAAGCCTTAGACCAGCTCGACCAAGTCATCGCACTCATCCGCGCCTCGGCCTCAAGTGCAGTCGCCAAACAAGGCCTGATGCACACGTTTACGTTCAGCGAACGTCAAGCCGAAGCAGTCCTTGAAATGCAACTGCGCCGCCTAGCGGCCCTTGAACGGGCCGCACTCGAAGACGAATTTCAAGAACTCACTGGCCGCATCCGGGCGTTACAAACCATTCTGCACGACCCCAACGAACGTGACCGAGTGCTACGTGAAGAACTCACCGAAATCCGTCGCGTGCACGCAACCCCACGCCGCAGCGTCATCATCAACCAAGACGCCTCTGACACCACCCTGTTTGACAGCGACGGCGAACCGTTCGCACCTCAAGAACTCACCGTCATGCTCACCCGCGGCGGCTATCTCAAAGTGCTTGCCCGCCGACGCACCACGCCGGCCCACACCCACGCCTCTGATGCACTGGCAAGTGTGCTTCGCTGCACCAACGCCGACACCCTCATTGTCATCACCGAAACCGGTATGGGCTATCGCATCCCAATCGATGCGCTTGCCGTGCAACGCCCAAGCGAACGGGGCACCCCGCTGGCGTCACTCACCGGCACTGTCACCGATTCGCCGGTGGCAGTCGTGGTCGCAAACGATGACGACACCACCTTGCTGACCGTCACCAAACGTGGGGTCGTGAAACGCACCCAACTGGCCCTGTTAACCCAGATCCGTACCAAAGCGTTTCAAATCACCGGCATACGTGACAACGACACGCTCACAACGGCAGTTCTCTGTCGCGATAGCGACGAGCTGCTGCTGGCCTCAAACGCCGGCCTTGCTACCCGGTTTCTTGCCACCGACATTCGCCCCAGCGGTCGTGGTGCCGGCGGTGTTACCGGCATGAAACTTAAGGTCAGCGAACAAATCGTTTCTGTCACTGTCAACGCCCTTGACACCCCGACTGAAATTATCAGCATTGATGCAACCGGTCGCGCCAAGCGAAGCCCGTCAGATGATTATCCGCGTACGTCACGTGGCACCAAAGGCGTGAAAGCAGCCGAGGCGCCACTGGTGTTCTGCGGTTTTGCCCGCGACCTGCACTTAACTGGCCAAGACCGAACGGTGCTTCGGCCGGTCGACATTGGTGAAGCCAAACGCAGTCAAAAAGGGCATCTGCTTGAACTTGACGTCAGTAGTGGGGTCGTCGCAGAACAGTCAAACGATCCCGATCTGCGTTAACAACAGTTGCGCGAGCTGTTCGGCTTCACGTTCACCAGCGGCAGCAACACTTGGCACTTCATCGCGACTGTCCACAGCAAAACGCAGATCCACGTAAACTTTCAGTTTCGGTTCCGTACCTGACGGGCGCACTAGCACACGTCCGTCGCTAAACACCAACTCGACGAGCAGATCGTTGCCGCGCCACGCCGGACGCGTCTCAGCACCATGCGTGTAGTCATTCACGCTCATCACTCGGTGGCTCCCAAGCGTCTCGGGTGGATGTGCAAGCAGCCGTGCCATCGCTCCACTGATTGCCTTGGCGCCAGCCAAACCAGGCCGCATCACCGACACTTGACGCGACACCCACACGCCATCAATCACCGCCAGAGTCACCAAACGGTCGGCAACCGTCTCGCCACGGACATGCAGCCACGCAACCAGATCTGCAAACACGATGGCGGCACTGATCCCGTCCTTATCGTTCACTGCCACCGTCACATTCGAGCCAAGCGCTTCTTCAAACCCGTACACGAACGTGTGCCCGGTAGCGACCAGTGCCACTTTGGCACGCGCAATCCATTTGAAACCGGTGAACGTCCGTTCGACCTCCGCGCCATGCCGGCGCGCTACCGCATTCACCATCGGTGTAGAAACAACCGTCGTAACAATCAGCGGATTAGCAACGTCAGCATGTTCCAGCAGATAGTCGCTAAACAACACCCCGATCTGGTTGCCACTCAACGCCACAAACGTGCCATCTGCTGCAGGAATCGCAATCGCGAGCCGATCCGCATCCGGATCGTGGGCGATGATCAGATCCGCCTCGAGCCTTTGCGCGGTCGCAAACGCCTCATCGAGCGCGCCTGGCTCTTCTGGGTTAGGAAACGCAACAGTCGGAAAGTCAGGATCAGGCTGCTGTTGGCTTGCCACCGGCGTCACATCGTCATACCCGCAGGCGGCAGCGACCCGCAAAAACGTTGCTGCTCCCACGCCATGCAGCGGCGTATACACAATCCGCGGCCGCCACGTCACGTCTGTGGCATGAAGTGCGACAACCATCGCCTCGTAGGCGTCAAACAGCGACGCGTCCACGTCCGTCACCAACGAAGATGCTCCGGTGTGGCGCGGCACTTGATTGGCCGCCGGTGCGGTAGCGATCAGTGCCTGAATCGTGGCGTCATCTGGTGCAACAATCTGGGCGGCACCCTCGCCATACAGCTTGTAACCGTTGTCTGTCGCCGGATTGTGTGATGCGGTGATCACAATCGCCGCATCGGCGTCATACTGTTTTTGGGCGAACGCCACCAGCGGCGTTGGTACCGGTGCGCTAAATCGTCGCACGCTCACCCCGGCCGCAACCAGTACTGCCACCGCGTCGTTGGCAAACGTTTGCGAGTTGTGCCGGGCGTCAAATCCGACCACAACCGACGGGTTGGTGGTGCCACGCGCATCCAGCCATTGGGTGACGGCAAACGTGGTGCGGATCACCGTGGCCCGATTCATCCGGTTTGAGCCTGGCCCCATCGTTGCGCGTAGCCCGGCCGTACCAAACCCCAAATCATGCCCAACATGATCGGCTAACACCGCCTCATCATTCGCCTCAATCAACTGGCGAAGGGCTGCGGCACTCGCCTGGTCGACATCCCCGTCAATCCAGGCGCGTGCCCGCTCATACAACTGTTCGCGGCTCAGGGTCATAGCGCCAACACCTGGGCGAGATCACGCCGGTGATGGGTTGCAGAGCCAAACAGCAAACTTGAGGCTTTGGCCCGCTTGATATGCAGATGCACGTCGTGTTCCCACGTAAAACCAATCCCACCAAAAATCTGGAGGCATGCCAGTGCCGCATCCACATACGCCGGCAGGCAGTAGGCGGCGGCAGTGAACGCGGCGATACTGCTTTCCGTATCGTCGTCGGCAAACACACGCGAGGCATACACGGCCGCCGACTGAGCAGCTTCTTTGGCGATTAGCACGTCAACGAGACGATGTTTCACCGCCTGAAACGATCCGATTGCCCGCCCAAACTGCAACCGTTGTTTGGCGTAGGCGGTCGTAAGCGTCAACAAGGCGTTGAGCCCACCCACCGCCTCATGGCTTAACGCCACCAGCGCAGCCCGTTTGGCAACCGTCAACGCAGACACCACATCGCTTGCCACCACCGCGTCGGCAGCAACCTGCACGTCGTTGAACATCACGGTGGCAAGCGGACGGGTCAGATCAAGCACCGGCGTTTTTGTGACCGTCACGCCAGTGGTGTCGCGCGGCACGATCACCGCCTGCAACATGCCGTCGTCTGTTATGGCGACAACGATTAGCGTGTCGGCTCCCGCCCCGTCAAGCACATGCGCGCTCACCCCGTTGAGCCGCACACGATCACCATCTGTGCTGCTACGCACCCCTGAGGGTTTTGCGACCGAGCCGTGCGCATCGCGATACACCAGCGTTGCTCGTGACGTACCTGCCGCCAGGACGTGAAGTAACGCATCGCGTGAAGACGACGGCTCGCAATGCTGCAAAAACGTCGGGATGATCACTGCTGCCGACAGGTAAGGCACAGGTGTGACACGGGTTGCCAACACCTCACTAACCAGCGCCGCGTCAGCCATCGCTGCCCCAGCCCCGCCGTTGTCTTCGGCAATCAACAGCGCGTGCACGCCGCTTTGGACAAGCGTTTCATACACCCTGTCATCAACGCCAGTGTCGAGCATGACGCTACGTACCGTGTCGCCCGACACCTGGTCGTTTACGACTGCAGTGACCAGTTGACGCAAGTCACGTTGGATTTCGGTGTCCACAAAACTCACTGGCACAGTCATCGTCAAGTCCTTCACATCGCCTAGTTGCGGGGCACGTCACGCCACGCGACATCCTTGTCAACGCGCGGTTCGCCGGGCAACCCAAGCACCCGTTCGCCGAGAATGTTGCGCATAATTTCACTCGTGCCGCCCTCAATCGAATTAGCACGTGAACGCAAGAACGCGTGATGCGGGTCAGTTGACAACAAGCCAGGTTCGCTCGGTCGGTCAAACGTATAACCGCGCGGATAGGTCACTCCGGCCGGACCTAACAGTTCAAGCGTGAACGACGACACAGCTTTGTTGAGTTCGGCCCACTGCAGTTTTGCAGTTGATCCTTCTGGCCCTGGCGTCTTGCCACTTGCCGCGCTGTTAGCCCGAAGCGTCGTTAAGCGCAACACTTCGGCAGCAACCCAGTGGGTCATCAGCTGATCTTCGAACACCGGATCAGCTTCGCCGGTCTCTTTGAGAGCGCGAAACGCCGTGATTGCCTGGGCGATAATGCCCTCGCCACGTGCAAGCTCGTTGCCACCGATCGCAACCCGTTCGTTTGCCAACGTGGTCATCGCAACACCCCAGCCACCACCAACATCACCCAACCGGTTGGTGTCGGGGATCACCACATCGGTGAGATACACCTCGTTGAATTCGGCTTCGCCGGTGATTTGATACAGCGGACGTACATCGACACCGTCACTTGCCATATCAAGAATAAAATAGGTCAATCCGGCATGTTTGGATGCATTCGGGTCGCTTCGGGCAACGATCAAACCAAACGCGGCAACATGGGCCATGGTGTTCCACACCTTCTGGCCATTCAAAATCCACTGGTCGTGATCTTTCACCGCACTGGTCGCAAGTGCTGCCAAGTCAGAGCCGGCCCCAGGTTCGCTAAACAGTTGACACCAAATCTCTTCACAGGTGAACATCGGACGCAAGAATCGAGCGATCTGTTCGGGCGTGCCGTGGCCAACGAGCGTTGCCGCACCCATACCGATCCCAAGAATATTTGCCAGCCGGTTCTCAACTGAACCGCCACGGGCCACAATGGCGGCGTTTACGTGATGTTGCAATTCGGGCCTAAATCCAAGCCCGCCGGCACCAACTGGAAACCACACCCAGGCAAGCCCGGCATCAAACTGTGCCCCCCAGAACGTCTCGTTGGCTGTCGTTGCCGGATCAAACCGGGCACACAACTCGTCTAATGCGGCGTCTAGTTGCGCGCGCTCACTGTCCCCACCCATTGTCTTCGCCTTGTCTCATGGCTTCTTCGCACCCGCCGTAGGACGGTAGCCGATGCGCCCAAAAAAGTGGTGGCCTCCATTGGAGACCACCACCTTCATCAGACTTGCGGCAACTACTGCCGTGTAGTGGTAGTCGTAACTTTTTGGTTTACATCGCGGATTCCAAGACCAATCAGGATGAACAGCAAGCCAACCGCTCCTGCCATCGCCGACGTACCAAACGCCAAGATGGAAGTGAATAGGGATGCCTGCAAGAACGAAGAGTTCATCGCAACCCCACGAAGCGGGTCTTCACGGTCAAGCTGCGCGTAAGTCAGCCCGCCAGTCGAGTCCATCGTGTGCTTCTGGATGATGTCAGCCTGGCAGTATGCGGTAAAGGGACCACGCACCTGTTGGTCTGGCATGCACGCGTCACTTGGCGTCGTGATCTGTTGATCTGACAAGGTCGATGAAACCAGCGTCCATGTGGCGATGCTTGCAATCAACATCAACGCGCCAAGCACAACCGCGCCGATCGACGCAAACTTCCTTGTAAACATTTCGATCCCTTTAAGACAGTGATACGGGTAACGGAGTTTCCGTTGACTCAACCCTACTGCCCATCATCACCGACGCAACGGGGGCATATTCCCTCGTTTTTAAGGACTTTCGGCAGAGCACTTTAAGAGCTTCTCAGCGCTACTCGTGACGCAACGCCTGCACCGGATCAAGCTGCCCGGCACGCCTTGCAGGCAGCACCCCAAACACGATCCCAACAATAAACGACGTTGCTAACGCCAACGCGATTGACCACCAGGTGATGATTGCTGGCACTGGCAGGAATGTTTCTGCGAGCAACGCAAACGCGACTCCAAGTATCAGCCCGATCACGCCACCGATTGCCGTCAGTGCCATTGCTTCCACCAAAAACTGGCTGGTGATATCACGGGTGCGTGCACCAAGCGCCTTGCGCAGCCCAATCTCGCGGGTGCGTTCACTCACCGACACCAGCATGATGTTTGACACCCCAACCCCACCAACCAACAGCGAAATGCCGGCAATCGCAGCCAACACGAGGGTCAATGTTTGCAAAATTTGGCTCACCACCCCAAGGATTTCGTCTTGGCTGATCACCGAAAAATCGCCTTCGCTTAACCGCCGCAATAACACCCGTTCGATCGTTGCGCGATCATTGTCGACGCTGGCGGCAGACGCTGAACGGACAAAGATTGCATCCAACCGGCTGGTACCAAACAGGCGCTGTCCGGTGGTGACCGGCACGACCACAATCCGATCTTGATCAGGCCCAAACGGCGTCGAACCGCCACCAATTTGACTTAATACCCCTGCGACGCGAAACCGGGTGCTGCCGACATCCAAATTGCGACCGATCGGATCCTGATTGCCAAACAGCTGCTCGGCGGCAGTCGCACCAAGTAACGCCAGCCGTCTCGTCGCATCAACGTCTGCGTTGGTGATTGCCTGACCGCGAGCCACGCTGCGATCAAGCACTTCTAAATAACTGCCGGTAACGGCAAATACGGTCACACTGACCCGTTCACCGTCAGCACGGATGTTGTCCGCCCCAACGATGTAGCCGGCAGCTTTTGCTCCCCCGGCGGGAAATTCGCGTTCCAACGCATCTACGTCTCCGGTCGTGAACCGCGACCTGGCGGGCCCAGCCGTAAAATCCCCGTCACCTGGCAACACGAACAGCAGGTTTGAACCAAGCCCCTCAATCGCACCGGTGATTTCAACTCTGGCTCCTTGCCCGATCGCCACCAGCAACACGACCGACATGACGCCAATCAACACCCCAAGGGTTGTTAATACTGAACGCAAACGGTTGGCAGCTAGCGCCTGCAACGCGATCCGAAACGCTTCGCGCGACATCAGTTTGCCTCGTCTTTCACGACCACGCCGTCACGCAGTTCAATGCGCCGGTCGGCACGACTGGCCACTTCTGGATCGTGTGTGATCACCACCAGTGCCGTGCCTTTATCACGATGAAGAGCCTCGAGCAGCGTCATAATTTCGCTGCTTGTCTGGGTATCGAGGTTGCCGGTCGGTTCATCTGCCAGTATCAAACCCGGTTCAGTCACGAGCGCACGTGCGATTGCAACCCGCTGCTGTTGGCCACCGGAGAGCTGATTGGGCCGGTGATCAAGCCGATCAGCCAACCCGACAGACGTCAACGCAGCGACCGCTCGGTCGCGCCGGTTCGTCTTTGATCCTGGCCGGTAGGTGAGCGGCACGATGACGTTGTCGACGGCCGTGACCCGCTGAAGCAGATGAAACGACTGAAACACAAACCCGATGCGTTCGTTGCGCAGTTTGGCAACCGCCGAGTCATCTAGTTCTTGCACATCTTGACCGTCGTAACGGATCACGCCTGAGGTTGGCCGATCCAGCACCCCCAGCAGATTCAACAGGGTCGATTTGCCCGAACCTGAACTACCCATAATGGCGACATACTCGCCCTGATGCACCGCAAAACTCACGCCACGCAACGCATGCACCACCACATCGTCAGAGATGACATACGAGCGGGTGACGTTCTCCGCCGACAGGACCGCCGGGACACTCACCGGTTCACCGGATCCCCGTCACTTAACAATTCGACTCCGCGTGTGACCACCGTGTCGCCGGCGTTTAAGAGGCCTGTGACGGCCGCGGTTTCTTCCCCGATCGCCACTATTTCAACGGGCACTTCACGGGCCCGATCGCCGTCCATCACAAACACGACTTCACGAAAACCGCGGCGCAGCAGGGCTGATGTTGGAACGACCGTGTCGGCTACTAAACGGCGCACTTCAATTTCGGTGGATGCACGAAAACCGGACCGAAACGCCAACCGTCGCGGCGTATCGTCAAGCGCAATCCCGACACTGTAAAGCGCCCCGCCGGTCAGATCGTTGCGTGACGAAAACGCAACGTAGGTAACAGTGCCGGTGAACACTTCGCCGGCGAACGCGTCAAGTCCCACCTCGGCTGATTGGCCGACAGCCAACTCGATGACGTCAATTTCGTCAACGTCCGCTACCACGGTGAATGACGAGCGGTCATACAGCCGCACGAGCAGCTGCCCGGTGACAACTGCTGTTCCTACTTCAAGGACCGTTTGGATGTTGCCGCTACCAGGCGCCCTTGGCAAAAGCCCTGCCAAATCGTCAATACCCGGCAGTGCCGACAAGAACCCGGGTAGGCCATCAAGGACTCCGCCGGCTCCTGCATCACCGCTACGAACCAGTTCAACCAGCCCGTCAATTGGTGCGGTCACGATGAGTTCGTCACGGCGCTGTTCAGCGTTTTGCAGTAACGCTTGCGACTGGGTCTGTTGGGCGTTCACTAATTGCCGCTGCAGTCCTGCCGTTGCCTGATCGCGCTCACGTGCCGCCTGCTCGGCTTCAGCTAACTGCGCACTCGTCACCGCAAATGCAGTCTCAGCTTGTTCAAGTTGGGTTTGTGTGTCAGCCACTGCCTGCTGAGCGTTCACCAGCGTGTCGAGCACATCGGGGGTATCAACGGTGGTAGGAATCGGTGCGAGCAAGGCGGTGACATCGACCCCAAGCAAAAGTTCAAGCCCGTCGGGGTTGGTACGCAGGAGTTCAGCTGCATCGATGCCGCCATCAACAATAAGTTGTAGCGCGTCGCCCAACACGTCGGCTGCTTGCGGGTTGGCCGCCACCGCGTTAACCGCCGTGTCGAGCGCAGTTTGGGCTGCCCGCGACTGGGTCGAAAGCCCACTCAACAGCAGCGGCACGGTCGCATCAAACTGGGTGCGGACCGCCGCGATTCCCGGGGCCGTATCGGCACCGGCTCCCACTACCGCGCCCGTAAACGCATCTGCAGCATCGACGAGGCCTTGCAGTTGCGCAATCTGCTCATCCAGCGTGTCTGAACTTAACCGCAACAGCGGCTCACCGGCACGCACTTCATCACCGTCTTGAACAAACATTTCGGTGATCACCGCAGCAACCGGAGCAGGCAGTTCGGCCTGTTCGCGCGGTTGCAAACGCCCCGGGGCCGACACGGTCTGCACCACCTCGTCGGTGGTGACAGTGGCGAACTCAAACGATGCTTCCGTGTCCTCGCCACAGGCCGCCGCCAACAATGCAAGCAGCATGGTGAGGCTGATGTAGCGCCGTGTGCGGCTTATACGGTTTGGCTGATTCTGTTCCACCAACACACCCCACAGTCACCGTGTTACACACGACTATGAGGGTATGGCATCCCACAAAGGCCCGTTACACGCGAAAAGGGGACATGACTGCTCAGCCGACGCCTCGACCGTAATAGCCGTCACGCGGGCAGCAGCTATCGCAGTGATCGCAATTTGGACCGGCACTTCCTCTAGCCGCGATGCTGCACGTGAACCAAGGCATGTCATGCTGTGACGGTATGTGTGCAGCTGACCTTTGGCTGCTTTGTTGAACCCGGCCGCTCAAGCATTCCAAGGCCGTGGGAGCGGCCGAACTGCCCTACAGCGTCGATGTGACCGTAAATATTCAACCTTGCCCACGAAAGCGCTCTCGCCTAGGTGCAGCGAAAAGATGGTTGAAACGGGCCGATTCACTCCACATCTACACAAAAAAATTGCGAACACAGGCCCAAGCGATTGTGTTGAACACCCAGTAATAGCGGCTGCACTGACGTATCTAGCACCAGTAGAACATTCAAACTCAGCTGTTCGGGGTGAGCATGACTTTGCCTGCGTTGGGTTTTGCGAGCGCTGCCGGGATCGCCTGGTGGGCTTGAGTCAACGGCACGGTGGCGGTTACATCGGTCGTCCAAGTACCGTCGATAAACAAGCCCTGCACCCCAAGTGCCGCCCGTCCCAAACGCACTAACGACGCATCAGCGATCCACGAAGTGAGCCAGAACCCTTCCACCCGTTTGCCCTCAAAGACGAGTTGGCCCACATCGGGCAGACGTGCGGGACGTACGTCAAGTCCGCCGTAAATGATCCACCGGCTGTTACGGCCCATCTGTTGAAACACCGATCCTGCAACCGGACCTGACAGGGCATCAAGCAGGATTCGGGGCCGTTCAACAGCCAGAACTGACTTCAGTGTCTCGGAGAACCCGTCAGCCTCGGTGTTTAGGACATGGGTGCTGCCAAGGTCGGTAAGCAAACCGATCTGCTCATCGCGGCGTACCAGGCTGATCGGCCGGTAACCCTGCTTGGCGGCCAACAAGGTCAGCAACTTGCACAGTTGGCTTGCGGCGGCAGTCATGACAAACGCTTTGCTGTCACTACGACTGACGATGTCATACAACGCCCATGCCGACAGCGGATTAACGAGCAGAGCAGCGCCGTCCTCGTCTCGCATCTTTGAACGCAACGGGATACAGGTCTTGGCTTCAGCAACCGCGTATTGCGCCCAAGATCCAGAAACTCCCGCAAAAAATGACACCCTTCGGCCAACCAGCCGCTCAGCGATTGCGCCACCACCACAGGCAACGACCTGTCCAACCCCTTCGAATCCGGCGGGGATCCCTACCACTCGGGGCTGGCCGTAAAAACCCGTGATAAACGCCACATCTGAAGGATTTACTGGAGCCATCGTGACTCGGATCAGTACCTGCCCTTTGGCAGGGGACGGTGTTTTAACAGTCTGATGGGCAAGGTACGGCTCGAGGCTTTCGATAGCAGTCGGGGGGGCAAGCTTGGCGAACCCGCTTTGTGTCGGCACCAGAGCCTGCATGCTTGCCGCAATATTCACCATTCACCTTTCCTGTGCCGAAAAGTTGCTCAACGCATGCCCTACACCGGTCTACCTGTCTTGTAGCCGATCTTGCAACTGCCGCTGCTGGCCAGCTAAGAGCCGACTTCAGACGCCTACGGGCATGTCAAGTAAGTCTTGTCATACAACTAAGTGACCGCGGGCGGTCATCATACGCATAAGCGCATCTGAATCCTTTCCAACGAACAAAGACGTGTCGTAAGTTGCATCCTTGGCCGGTAGGCGCCAAACCAAACGTAGCCGTGTCGTTAGGCAGAGATTGCTGCAGCCGCTGTGATTCGCCTGTGACAGCTGGTCACAAACATCCAGATCAACCAATCAGCCAAAACAGACACACGGTCACTGTCGTGACAGCAATCGTGCCCTTGGTCTTGCTGCCGGTGTTTTTGGTCGGTGCATTGCCGCGGCAGAGTGATCGTGACATTCACTACACGCGCCGTCCGGCAACCTCCACGCCAGCAAAACCGACCGAACAACACGCCTCATAGGCCGCGACGATCCCCTGCCCCCGGCGGGGTTTTGGCGCGAGTGGACCTCTCAGATTGCGGCTCAGCGGTCGGATGCTTACCGTGCAGATTTGCTAACATCCGTCCTGCAACCACCACGGTAAAGATGATGTCTTATGCGTATTCGAAGCGCCCAATTTGCTGCGGCCCTGCTGGCATTGATGCTCATTGTCAGTGCGTGCGCTGCAGAAGATGACAGCACCCAAGAACCTGGCGGTGACGATCAATCTCCTACCGTTCCCGGCGACACCGAGCCAGCGCCGGAACCGGAACCGAAACCAGAACCAGAACCGGATGTTCGCAGCGCACCTGCGGGCGCAGACGACTGCTCAGCGTCAGGCCAATCCGTCACCGTGCTCCCCGCACCTGACCTCGACGACACAGTCCTAGCCATGCGCGACTTTCTCATCGACGCGGCACTGCGCTGCGATGAAAGCATGCTCCAAACAGCGATCGATGAATCCTCACAGTTCTCGTTTAGCTTCGGTGGCGACACTGATGCGCTTGGCTACTGGTGGGACCTTGAAGAAGCTGGCGATGAGCCGTTCCTTCGTCTCGCCCAGGTCTTAGCAACGACCCCGGCGCTTGCCGAGGGCGGGCAAGTTGTCGTGTTCCCACGGGTCACGACCGGACGTCCAGCAGACACCACCGACGAAGCGATCGATGAACTGACCTGGATCGATGAACAACGCCGCGAAACTATCTTGGGCGACACCGGATACCTCGACTGGCGCGCCGGAATCTCCCTTGACGGTGAGTGGCGTTTCTTCGTACGCGGAGACTGATCCTCTCGCCGAGTTTTCACACGATTGAACCGGTCACCGTGGGTAACGGCTAGGCGCGGCGTGTTCGGGTACCAACACCCACCTCGATTGCTGTAAGGCGCGTGTTTTCGCACCAGATGCGAGGATTAGCGCATCACCAAGCGCGGCTTCACATCTGACCAGATGGCCACGACATTGTCACGCCGCAAGCAGCAATTTCACAGCTCTATCGTCGCGCGCACGTGCGACGTTCCCAGTGAACCGGCGTACGGGCTCTCCCACACTGAGCGCACCAGCCTGCCAACTCGATAGGCTGGCAAAAACGCGCGATTTTCGTGTGTGAACACCTCTGGTAAGGGTGAGGGTGAAGAAGTCAGCTGAGCTGCGAACCGTTGGTGTCGTAGTCGCGATGGTTTCCTTCGTGATGCTTCCCTTGTTTCTGGTCGGCGCGCTATCGCTACAGATCCGTGAAGACATCCTCATCACTGCCGCTCAACTTGGATTAATCGCGGGTGTGTATTTTCTCGTGTCCGCATCGATGTCCATTCCGCTCGGGCGACTGGCGCAACGCTGGGGGCCCATTCGGAGCTTTCGGGTCAGTGGTGTCGTATTGATGCTCGGTTCGCTTTGCATCGGAGTCCTTGCGCAAACATGGCAGGCCGTGTTTCTCGGTGTGGGGATCGTCGGTGTCGCAAACGCTCTCGCCCAGCCGGCAGGTAACGTTGCCCTTGCAAAGGGGGTATCGAACGCGCGCGGACTTGCGTTTGGGGTAAAACAGGCATCAGTACCAATTGCTGCACTTAGCGCCGGCGTTGCCGTGCCAATCGCAGCATCGTTTATCGGCTGGCGCGCGATTTTCGTTGCCGTCGGCGCCGGGGCGTTGATCGCCGGTTTCCTTGCGAAGTGGATCACAGAAACTCCCACGGACCGCACTGTTCAACCACCTGTGGCGGCCAAGAACTCCGGCAAAATTGCGCTGTTTCCTCTGCTGATGTTCGCTCTTGGTGGGATGATGGCAGGGGCTGCCGCCACGTCGTTTGGGTTCTTCTTCGTACAGACCGCCGTATCGGCCGGATGGGAAGAAATTCCTGCGGGACGACTCTTTGCAATCGCCAGTTTCGGCTCGATTAGCGTACGGATCGCAGCAGGATGGGCCGTTGACCGATTTCACCTCGACGGGTTCGTCTGGATGGCATCGTTATTGGCAGTCGGCAGCACGACCTTCTTGCTGTTGGGGTTCAGTCGGCACTCGTTCCTCTTTGGAATGGTGTACGTGGCCGGATTCGCCTTCGGATGGGGCTGGCCGGGGTTGTTCCTGTACACAGTCGCCACGAAGAACCAATCCCGCGTTGCTGTCGCATCCGGTATTGCGCAAGCAGGTGTTTGGGTTGGCGGCGTCGTCGGCCCCTACACTTTCGGAATGATTGCCGACCGGTGGTCATTTTCGGAAGCGTTCTTCGGCGCTTCCATGCTATGCCTACTCGGCGTCATCTTTGTGCTCTATAGCAAGTCTCGCTATGACGTACTCGAGCGCGCTTAAGGCCCCACCGTTCGAGGGACTTCCTGCAGGTATATACCGAGCGGATGACCGGCATCGAATTCACGATCTCCACCGTGGCAACACCAGCCAGAGCACCGAACCTGACCGACAGCAACGTACGTTCGTGCCCGATGGCTTCGGCGTCAAAGGGCAGGTCGTTGGACGCTCCAGCGCCGGTATGGCCGCGCGAGGATTCGCCACCCTCGCCTTGACCACCGCAGTTTCGTTCGAATCCGAGGGCCTGCCCCGTAACGATGAATCGATCGGCGGCAAACTCGCTGATCTGCGCGACGCAGCGACCTTCCTCGCGATTCATCCCCTGATCAATGCCACACGCCTGGGTGTGCTCGGAGTGTGCCTAGGTGGCGGGTACGCGCTGCGCGCGCAGCCGCCGAACGTCGCCTACGCGCGGTCGCAACGGTCCCCGGATGTTTTAACGATCCCGAGATGTTCCGGTCAGGTATGGGCAACGAGTCTTAACATGAAACGCTGCGTCCTCTGGCCAAGCAGCTCACCGACGACGCCCGTAGCAGTGAACCCGCCTACATGAAGGCAGTGACCGAGGGCGACGGTGAGGCGGCAATGGGTGGCCGTGAACCATGGGAGTGTTACGGCACGGACCGGGGTGCGATGGCGGCATGGGAGAACCATCTCACGAGCTGACTGGTTGGCGTTGATGCCCTGCGTTCACGCCAACCAGTCAGCATCTGCACCATCACTGCGAACACAAACGCTCGACCGTGCGCAATTGCCGCGTGTGATGCGCTTGTTTCCTCATCGGTGAAGATGTCGCGACGACATTCAAACATCGATGTCGCATCGAACCTCGGGCGCAATCACCATCGACGCGTGAGGCCCGTCCAACAGCACGCCCATGGAATCTTGGTAAAGACGGTGTTGCCCGACAATGTGCCCAACAGGTGCAACACGGCGACGACACCCTTCATCGCTACAGTAGATACATGGCTTACACCGATCGCAGAACACCGTCAGCACTGTGGTGTGTGCTCATACTGTGCACGCTGATCCTGACCGCATGCAACCAAGGCCAAATTGACGACGCGGTCGATGATGGTGCCGAGGAACGCAACGACGCCATTCCTGCCATCCCCCCTGTCCCTGACAACGACCCGCCCCAACAGGACCTCACTGTTGCGGTGCAGTTAACGCAACTGCACCGCATGGACGGGCCGATCACCGGTGCGGTGGATGCAACCGGGCGACTGTATATCGCTCAACGTGGCGGCACCGTCCATGCCATCACCGAGCAGATCAGTGCACCGGTGATCGACATTTCTGCCGACGTGTCCACCCAAAGCGAACGTGGCCTATTGGGCATCGCGTTTTCACGTGACGGCAAACAGCTGTATGTGTCGTATACGAACGTTTCTGGCGACAGCATCCTTGCCGCATACGAGCTGGTTGACAACGACATTTTGCCTGAATCTCGCCGGGTCCTGCTCACCGTCACACAACCGTTTGCCAACCACAACGGCGGTGACGTAAAAGTTGGTCCCGACGGATTCGTGTACTGGGCGCTGGGTGACGGCGGTAGTCGTGGCGATCCGCTCCGTGCCGGTCAGGATCGCTCCACCCTGCTGGGAAGTATCGTCCGGATTGATCCGCGTGGCGATGAGCCCTACGCGATCCCGGCAGACAATCCGTTTGTCACCACGACAGGCGCGCGGGCGGAAATATGGGCGTACGGTCTGCGTAACCCGTGGCGTTTCTCGTTCGACCGTGACACGGGCGACATGTGGGTGGCCGATGTGGGACAGAACTCTCGCGAAGAAATCAATCGCGTGTCACGCGGGCAGTCGGGACGCAACTTCGGCTGGAACCTGATGGAAGGCACGGTGCCGTTTGCCGGCAACGAACCGGACAACCATCACCGGCCGGTGTTTGAGTATGACACGAGCCGTCGACGCTGTGCGATCACCGGCGGGTTTGTGTATCGCGGTGCCGCTATCCCGGAATTAACCGGCGCCTACATTTTCAGTGACAGTTGCGAAGGTGAAATCCGTGCGATCAGTGTGGATGATGACGGCAACGTCGTCGACGAAGCCAAGTTAGGTATCAACGGCGGTGTCGTGGTGGGATTCGTTGAAGATGCGCACGGTGAGCTGTATGTCCTTGACCTGTCAGGAGCAGTGTCTCGCATCGATCCGCAGTGAGTCGCAAAACAAATTGCCGTACCAAAAGAAGGCGGCACGTCTACAGGCATCGTCCGGCACCATCTGTTTCCGGGCCGGCCAGAACCGTCTCCACTTCGACTGACGCGAGCGCATAGGCGGTGGTAGAGCGAGCTGTCGACACGGCAAACACGACCCCGACGACATGCCCCTTCGCGTCGATCACCGGCGCACCTGAATCTCCAAGCCGTAATGCGGCCGCGAGGAACACCACCTCACGGTTTGCCGGCTTATCGCCGTAGATGTCACTTCCTATGGTCATGCGCTGTTCGCGTACCGTCACGGCAGCGACGCGAGGTGTGCGCTGACCTTCCGGATAGCCGATCGCCACGGCATCGCTGTCAGCTACGCTTGAAGCTAGCGCCAGTGGCTGCAAGCCCAGATTCTCGATTGCTAAGACGGCAAGATCCCGTTTGGCATCGAAGCGCACGACGGTCGCCACACGTGTTTTGCCGTCAGGGAGACGCACCGTCACTTCGTCGGTGCCGGCGACAACATGCGCGTTGGTGACGACCAGATTGTCTCTGGCTGTCCATCCTGAACCAACGGACAGGCTGCCGCACCCCACACTGGTGACACGCACCGTTGCGGCGGTCGCACGCTGCACAATGTCGGCAGGCACGGCAATGTCAGCTGGAGGTGATCCGGTGTCAGCAGTCGTACGTAGGTGATCGAACACGTCAGGGATACGACTGACGTCAATGAGCGTTCCCAACACGGTGAGAGCGTCGGGAGGTTCAGGTGTCGTTCGTTGAAGCACCGAAAACGCCACGGATTCTCTTACCTGTGTGGAAACTGCTCCTGGCACGAACCCTGCGACAGGCAACAGCAGCCACACGATCAGCCCAAAGGTCAACACTGCGCCACCCATACCGGCGATGCGGTCAATTCCGCGCAGCGGTGTCGCACGCACGACGCGTGTCAGGGCGCGCCCGATGCGTTGCGCAACTTGGGATGTCAGCGTCATAAACACGGCCAGCATCGCAACCGTAATCACAAACCATACGGTTGAGGATCCTGCGGCAAAAAAGTCCATGATCTTTGGGGTCAGCCAAAAGAACAGCATCACCCCTGCGATGACGCCCACCCATCCGGCGATACCTGCGATCAGGCCCGATCGGTAGCCGGCACGTGCCATTAGAACAACTGCCACGGCCAAGGCCATGTCAAGAAGGTTGAGACTAAACAGTGCTGCCGCAAAGGAAGACATGCCGAAACGATATAGCCGATCGGTGCAGGTCAACGCGCAACAGCATGGCCTCTTGTCCTGTCAGGTTTAGAACGATTTCATCACCGCAGGCCGTACGGCTTCGATCAGTGTGTCAACGTCAGCATCGTTGTTGTACAGGTGACAGCCGATCCGAAGCGTGCCGGCCCGCACAGACGCTTTGATGCCGTGTGCCGCAAGGTCAACCGCGCCTTTGGTTGGGATGCTGACGATCGCGGAGGCAGACGGCGCCAAATCGAGTGCGTCACGGACCCGGTTTGCGAGCGCCACGTCGTGCCGATTGATGTTCTTAACTTTGATGGCGGTGATCAGTTCGAGTGCCGGAACCGTCCCAAGCCAGCACAGCCATGCCGGAGACACATCAGCGCGTCGCGCCGAGTCAGCAAGACGCATATTCGCATCATAGATCGATCCCCACACGTCTTCGGCGGCGTACCAGCCCGGAGCGATCGGCTGGATCGTTGCGACATGCTCTGGTCGGATAGCAAGAAACGCGGTTCCGCGTGGCGACAGCAACCACTTGTAGGCACCAACAACCAGATAATCGACCCGAGTTGCGTCAACGGGAAGCCAGCCGACCGCATGCGTGGCATCCACGAGAGTTCGGGCAAAGTGGCGGCTGGCGGCGGCAAGGATCGCGTCCAGATCGGCGATACGCCCGTCTGAGGACTGCACGAGACTAAACGCCACCATATCGATATCGTCGCTAATCGCGTCTGCCAACTCCTCTAAGGCAACGGTGCGCACCGTGACGCCGCGATGCTGTTGGGCCAACAATGGATACAACAGCGACGTGAAATCTCCTTCGACCGTCAACACGCGACAGCCGTCCGGTAACGATGCTGCGACCGTGCCGACAAGCACTGACACCTGATTGGCGACCGCCACGTCCTGTGGTGTCACCCCCACCAGGTCGGCGAACAGTGCGCGTGCCCGCGCTACAGCCCCGTCATACTCGTCGGTGGTTCCAACACCCCGCTGCCAACGTTCGATACCGCCAGTCATCGCCGCCACCACCTGTTGTGGCGGCAGTCCGTACGTGGGCGTGTTCAAAAAGATGCCCTCTGGTGCGAACTGGCTGCGCCACACAGACGCATCGCCTGGGTGGGATCGGTCGGTAACCATCGGCTCTCCTCGGCGTGGCCTGCTGAGCGCACTCACGATACACCGCGCGTGCCTGCGAAAGACATATTAATTCGCGCCCAGACGTGCTGCCCGATCCATGCTTTACGGCCAGCAGATGTCAGGTGCCGCGCAACCATCTGCAACTCTGCCCAGCACAAACGTGCGCCACCACGAGCCAAACGCCCGCCAGCAAGCGTCACGTCGGTCAGTCGCCAGCACGGATCGTTTCAAGAAATGCCTCTCCGTAGCGCGCAAGTTTCTTCTCACCCACCCCAGAGATTTCAAGAAGTGCGCCTGCGGTTTGCGGGCGCAGGCGTGCCATGTCAGCCAGTACCCCGTCGGCAAAGACGATGTAGGCCGGTACCTGCTGGGCTTGAGCAAGCGCACGTCGCACCTCACGCAGCCGATCAAACAGTGCCTTGTCTTTGGGTCCCAGCGTGTCAACCGGTGCGCGCACGGCAGTGTTTGCGCTTTGGCGCGCACGTGTAACGCCGGTCGTGGTCGCTGTGCGTGTAGGCAGGGTGACGGTGGTGCGTCCTTTCAACACGTCAACACTTCGTTCGGTGAGCTGCAAGCCTCCATGCGGGGTCGACGCGAGTTCACCTCTGACAATTAGCTGGCGAAACACGGCCTTCCACGTCGGCGCATCCACGTCGCTACCGATACCAAACGTTGAGACTGCATCATGACCGTTGCGGACGATCCGTTCCTCATTTCGCCCGTGCAGCACGTCAATCAGATACCCCACGCCAAAACGCTGTTCCGTACGCACCACACACGACAGTGCCTTTTGGGCAGCCTCGGTCGCATCCCAGGTGTCTTGGGGTTGAAGACAGTTGTCGCAGTTGCCACAATCTTCATCACGCTCGTCATCAAAGTAGGCAAGCAGGACACGCCGACGGCAGGTCGTTGTTTCACAGTAGCCAAGCATCGCATCAAGTTTGCGTCGCTCTAACTGTTTATGCGCCTCATCTGCCGTCGACTGGGCGACAAACCGGGCCAGCTGAATCACATCAGCGATGCTGTAGCGCATCCAGGCGTCACTTGGCAGGCCGTCACGGCCGGCACGGCCCGTCTCCTGATAGTACGCCTCAAGGCTTTTGGGTAACGAAAGGTGCGCGACGAAACGCACGTCTGGTTTGTCAATCCCCATGCCAAACGCGATCGTTGCGACCACCACCACAGCGTCATCGACGCGAAACCGACGCTGATTTTCATCCCGTGCCGCCGCATCCATCCCGGCGTGATACGCAATTGCGTCGATGCCTTGTGTACATAGCCACGCCGCTACATCGTCAACCATGCTGCGTGAAAGGCAGTACACGATGCCAGATTCGCCCGAGTGCTGCTCGGTGATGAAACGCAGCAGTTGCGGGCGTGCCGCGCCCTCATCAGGCCGCACGAGATAACGAATGTTCGGCCGGTCAAAACCAGTGACCACATGCAACGCATCGTCACTCAAAAGGCGTTCTGCGATCTCTTGGCGTGTCGGCGTGTCTGCCGTCGCGGTAAGCGCGACACGGGGCACTGTCGGGAAGCGTTCACGCAACAGCGACAGTTCCACATAGTCGGGACGAAAATCGTGTCCCCACTGTGACACACAGTGCGCCTCGTCTATAGCAAACAAGGCAGGTTCGATCATCTCAAGCAGGTGAAGAAAATCGGGTGTGAGGAGCCGTTCAGGCGCGACATAAATCAGATCTAGCTCACCGGCGGCCAACTGTCCCTCAACGCTGCGAGCCTCTGTTTGCGAGAGCGAAGAGTTCAGATAGGCGGCACGCACGCCACGTTGACGCAGATCTTCCACCTGGTCGCGCATCAACGCGATCAGTGGCGAAATCACCACACCGGTGCCCGAACGCACAATCGACGGCACCTGATAGCACAACGACTTGCCGCTCCCTGTCGGCATGATCACCATAACATCGCCACCCGCAACCAGTCGGGACACGACCTCTTCTTGGCGTGGCCGAAAGGCGTCGAACCCAAAAACAGTCCATAGCACGTCGTCGGGTGTCACGCGCCGACCTGTAGCGGCACATGGCGCACCTGATGTGCCCAACGCAAGCCATCGGCGACGTTAGACAACGTCATGCCAAACAGTGCGATCGTGTCGTGGACTACGACCAAACCCCGACACCGACGCTTCGTGGCAACTTCGCAAATCAACGCGCGGTTCTGGTCCGCAACGACGCTCATCACCAAGAAATCCCCACTTCGAACTGCGACAGGTGCAGCTTTACCTTCGAACCGTTCGGTCCCGTATACGTCTCTGGCCAAACCGTAACATCTCGGCTGCGAACGCAAAAACGCTCTGTTTGACAGCGTTTCTCACAGAGCGGATGACGGGATTCAAACCCGCGACCTCCACCTTAGAAAAACGAGACAGGGTGCCTGCCCTGACATGCCGAAGTGTCCCTTCTTGCCGTCAGAGCCAGTTTTCCAAGAACGCGACAGTGATCACTGTCGCCGCCTACCGGTACAGCAACACGCGGCCTACCGGCATTTCCTCACGGTCACGCGGGCGCCGCGTCGCCCGACTCATCAATCGTGCTCTCGCCGTTGCCACTATCATCTGCACGTGGTGACGGTGCGGTGCGGCTGTGCAGGGTCTCAGGCATCGTGCCAAGCGCCGCGGCAGTGACGGCAAGAATCGCAGCGATGGCAAGAAACGCAGCGCGAAAGCCCCACAGGTCAGCAAGAAGGCCCGCCAGATACGGGCCGACGACAAGTCCCAAACTTGCGGCGGTTCGCTGAAAGCCGATCACCGAACCAAAGATGCGCTTGTCGGCAACGTCAGTGATAATTGCGACCGGCGCGGCCGCCGAGTACCCCTTCGCCATGCCGGTGATAAGCGAAGCGACGAGCAGCATCCATGCCGCAGTCGAGAAACCGGCGAGCACCATCGCGATGGCGAACAGCACGATGCTTGCGATCGCGACGCGACGGCGCCCATGATCAATACTGCGTCCCGCGTGCGGCACGACAATCACGCTGCCCACCAGAGCGATCGACAACAGCCATCCGATCGCCACCGGCGACATCCCAAGGCCCGCGTCGCCAAACAACGGCAGCAACGTGCTTCTGCCACCGCCGATCGCGACGTAGGCGATGAACGACATGACGAGCGCGAGAATTGCCGCACGGTTCTTCAAAAACGCGACAATGAGTGCGCGCTTCGACGCCGGTGTTGTGGTCGTGTCGGCAGTATCCTCCACGCTGCGTTCGGTGTCCTTCACCACGGCAATCGTGATGACGAAACCGACGATTGCGGCGACCGCGCTGGCGATGAACGGTCCCCGCAGGCCAAGCAGTGCCACAGACACGCCGCCGACCAGCGGGGCAAACGCCATACCGATCACGTTCACACCCTGAAACGTCGTCGTGGTGCGCCCGATGCGTTCCTCGTCGGTTCGTGCGACGATCGCGGCGAGCCCCGCTGTCATGTACAACGTCGAGCCGGCACCCTGCAACGCCTGCGACGCGACCAGGATCCAGAACCCGGGCAGGGTGATGCCAACCGCAGCACCGACAAATGCGAATGCGCAGCCCAGATACGCCGTCAGACGCAAACCGATCCGGTCGGCGATCAGGCCACCGGGCAGCGAGAACACGAACATGCCGCCGGAGAACCCGGCCAACAGCAGGCCGGCACCGGCGTTGGTCAACTCGTAATGCGCCGCGAACTGGGGCAGTGCCGGGGGCACTACCCCGAATCCGAGCGTGACGAGGACCGCGACAACACCGATCCATATCACCGGCCACGACGTCGGATCTATCCGCACACGGCGCACGCTATGCCTTTGATCGGCCACGTCAGTGTGCGCACACGTCACACTCCTGTCCCTGACGCAAGCCTACTTGTTGTCGTCACAGGAAGGTGTAGTTTCGTGTGATAAGCACACCGATGCGTTGCAGATGCAACGTCAACGTGCCGTAGGTCGTGGACAGCCACGCGGTCAGTTCTCCGGCGTGCATGCAACGCAGCGCCGCCGCAGTGTCCTATTCGTCAAGAGTTCGGGTCTCGATCTCGTCGATGATGCACCTCCGTGGGGACAGCTCGATGCTAGATGCGTACCGGTGGCAACAACCCAGCCCGGTGATCGCTTGATCACGGCCCATCTGCGCGGCCTGCCGCGACACCAGAAGCGTCCGGGGTGGACGACAAGGTTCAGGAGTCGTGGCCGCAGGCGTGAGCCGCGGCCTGACCTCAAAACCGCCACAGGGGTCGTTGCGTGTCACTTATCGAGCTCGAATGTCACCTTCATGATGACCTGGAAGGCGACGATCCTGTCGTCCTGGATCTTGACCTCCTGTTCCTTAACCCAGGCACCACGCACGTTCCTCAGCGACTGCGTCGCTCGCTCGATTCCGATCCGAACGGCATCCTCGAAGCTCTCTTCAGAGCGTGCGCTGATCTCGGTGGTTCGCGCAACCGATTCCATGTCTTCTCCTTATCCTGGTTCGAAAGGTCTTATCCGACCTGCACGTGGATGGAAGCATCTGCCGTCCTGGTCGGCAAGGGGCGAATGACATAGAACACGTACGCAATGATCCCCGGGGCCACCGAGATGGAGGCAGTGGGAGCGGCCGCGCCGCGGTCGGCGGCACGTGAGATGACCGACAGGTGTACGAACGGCCGAGCTGGGACCCCGATCCCGTCTTAGCTTAGATTCTCATTCAAGGGATCGGGACCTATGTTGGGGTGGGTGGGCCGATCTCGATGGTGAGGGTGTGGGCACGTGGGGGCCGACTCGGATGGCTATACGCACCGACCAAGAGGCTCGCGCCAGGCGTGAAGCGAAGCTCGATGCGCTGCATAACCGGCTGGCCAGTGCGGTCAGCGGATTGATCACGGGGCAGGGGCGGATGCCCGAACCGTTCCCGACACTGGTGGCCGGCTTTCAGCAGTAGAAGCAGCTTGGTCGGTCGG
>JBBDST010000033.1:0-5597 GCA_040904765.1 Nitriliruptoraceae bacterium | reverse complement strand
ACCGCCGGTTCGCCCCGGTTGATGATTGCGATGCGGCTAAACACGCAGCTACTCCTACAGGGGACCTTGGGTCAGGATCATGCATCGTAGACGCCGATGCGGATTTTGCCGTGTCACAGCGTGTAGTGCGTGACACCACCAATCACGTTTGAGGACAACTCGCCACGCAGCACCAACACGTCAAGATGATGGGCTGTTTCGATTGTTGCGAGCATGCTGTTGAACGCATCAAGGGTCGCAAAGGCGTATTCGCGGCGGGTCCAGGTGAGTTGCTGAGCCGTGTCGTAAGCAGTTATTGCCCCATTTTGGACGGCTTCATGGGTTTTTTGTAACCGCCGTTCATGATGCTGTTTGAGTTCAGTGATTCGCTCCTGACTACTTTCGGTCACCGGACCGTGAGCCGGTAGCAACCGCAGATCAGTCAGTTGAGCGATGCGATCAAGCGAGTTGAGGTAGTCCTGTAAGGGCGCGATACCCGGCTGTTTTTCAAAACCGATTGACGGAGTGATGTGCGGCAGGATGTGGTCACCTGCAAACAATAGGCTGTGATGAAAGTCAGCAAACACGACGTGGCCGCGGGTGTGCCCTGGAGTATGCACGGCCGTTAACGTCCGGTTGGATGTGGCAAGTTCTTGGCCGTCGGTGATCCACTCGTCAGGGGCCGCCCAATCTTCTGTATTGACTGCGTTTACCAGCATCGCGTCATGCACAGCAGCGACAATTTCTTCGGCGCCGCAACGAATCAGTACGTTCAGTTGTTCGGTAAGGGTGACTGCGCCTGGGGTTGCTAAGTCACGCATCGAGTCTTGTTCGTGCACACCAAGGGCGACGTGAGTGCCACATTCGCGGCGGATTGCCGCGGCTTGTGTGTAGTGGTCCCGGTGGGCGTGGGTTACCAGAAACCGGCTGATGTCCCGCACGTCACGGTCAAGCGTTGCCAGGGCTTCATCGAGTTGAGTGCGTGCTGCTTCAAGCGCCCAGCCGGCGTCGATCAGCGTCAAATCCTCGTCACTGACAAGCGCATACACGTTGACGGCCTTCAGGCCGTCGAATGGCAGCGGCAGTGGGATCCGATACACCCCATCGGTGACCTGATACGCCCCAGGTGTTGTCCAGTCAGCAGGCTCCACACAGTTTCCTTTAACGTTCGTTCTTACCAGCATGCCCGCACGACGCGAGCACATCGCGAAATGATAGGGGTGTTTGCGCTCAGGTCACATTGCGCGCCTGTGTTTTGGGTCGCCGCACCCACTTGTGTAACTCGCTGATCGCAATCACCGCCAGGCACACCCCGCCGATCCGCAACCATCCGCCAGCAGCGAACAAACTGATACCAAGCAGGTTTTGAAGCGGACCAAAAGTCAGTGCAATGCCGTGCATGCCAAGGGCAATGATGCTGGCAGAAAGCAGTAGACGGTTCCCACGTAGCCCGGCTTTAAACACCGAACGGCTGGTTGATCGGGCGTTGTATGCGTGCGTTGCCATACCGACCACCAGTGCGGTCAAAGCGGCACCGCGCTGCTGAGCTAGGGGTGCGTCAGCCTGTTGTGCCCACAGATACAGCCACAGGCTGCCGGCAGCAAGCATGACCCCGGTAAGGATCGCCCGTTCCCACAAAATGCGCGACACGATGCCTTCGCTTGGGCTGCGGGGCGGTTCATTGAGGATGTCGGGTTCAGCCGTCTCGAATGCTAACGCGACGTCTTGCACCCCGTTGGTGACAACGTTGAGCCACAATAGTGCCGCCGGCGTGTATGGCAGTCCAAGCCCGCCAAGGATGGTTGCAAGAATTGCGAGGATCGTTGCCGCGCCGGTCGACAGCAGGAAGTAAGTGACTTTACGGACGTTGGCAAACACCACCCGGCCTTCAGTAATAGCACGAGCGATCGATACGAAGTTGTCGTCGGTTAAGACCATGTCTGAGGCTTCGCGAGCGACGTCGGTGCCGCTTTGTCCCATCGCGATGCCGATGTTGGCTGCCTTCAACGCCGGGCCGTCGTTTACCCCATCGCCGGTGACCGCAACGACATGGCCGTGTGACTGCAGCGCGGCAACTATGCGCAGTTTGTGTTTTGGAGTGACGCGGGCAAATACGCTGACGTGGGTGACGTCGTTGGCCAACGTCGCATCATCGCGTTGTTCGACCTCGTCGCCGGTGAGCACGGTTGTGTTGTCAGCAAGCAGGAGTTCTTCTGCGATTGCTTGGGCTGTGGTTGCATGGTCCCCGGTGATCATGACGACCCGAACGCCTGCAGCACGCACGTCAGCGATCGCTTGAATGACGCCTTGGCGGGGCGGATCTTTTAACCCGAACAGTCCGGTGAACGTAAGGTTGGTGGCATCAATCGGTGCGTCTTGGTCCAGTGGTGTGTTTTCATCAAGCCGCAGCGAAGCGCTAGCAAGCACCCGAAGGCCGCGCCGTGCCATTGCGTCTTGGGCGGCCACAAGCGCGTCGTGATCAAGCGGCTTATCGCCGGTGCCGCTCGCCTGGGTGGTGCAGCGGGCAAGCACCCGTTCGGGGGCGCCTTTTAAGTGCAGTACGGGACCGTCGTCATCGACGATCACATACATGTATTGGCGGTCTGATTCGAACGGCACCGTGACCAAAAGTGTGCGTGGCAAGTTGACGTCAATGCCGCAGTCGTGTGCGAGCGCAAGCAGTGCTGTTTCGGTGGGATCGCCCTGCCGTTCAACGATCGTGTCGCCGTCGAGAGTGAGTTTGGCTTCGGTGGCATACAAGATGCTTGTAAGGGCCGGAGTGAGCGCTTGGGGATGAGTCGACGTGAACGGGCCGTGATGGTGTTGACTGTCGGCGTAGATCTCAACCACAGTCATCTGGTTGGCCGTGAGTGTGCCGGTTTTGTCTGAACCGATCACGGTCGTCGAGCCAAGCGTTTCAACTGCCGGTAACGAGCGTACGACGGCGTTGTGTGCCGCCATGCGGCGCACCCCAAGGGCCATTGCCACGGTGAAGGCGATCGGAAGTCCTTCAGGGATCACGGCTACAGCCAACGCAACTGCGGTGAGAAACATCTCTTCAAGGGGATTGCCAAGCCACAGTCCTAAGACAAAAGCAACAACCGTTGCGCCAAGTACGGCCGCAGTGATGACATACGCCAGGCGGTTCATACGCTGTTGTAATGGCGTCTTTGGCCGGTCTTGTGCCCGAATTTGTGTGGCGATGTCGCCAAGTTGCGTATCGGCACCGATCGCGGTAACGATGCCGCGGGCACGTCCGGCAGCAACAGTGCTGCCTTTAAACACCATCGAAAGGCGATCTGCTGGAAGCGCCGCATCCCCAACCGGGTTGGTGTTTTTTTGGACCGGAACGGATTCGCCGGTGAGCAGCGACTCGTCGACGCGTAGCTGTGTGGCGGTAAGGACACGCAGGTCTGCCGGGACGAGGTCGCCCGATTCGAGGATGACGATGTCGCCGATGGTGAGCTGTTTCGCTGCGATGCGTTGGGTGCGACCGTCACGGATCACGGTCGCTGAAGGTGCAGCAAGTTGCATCAGGGCATGCACCGAACGGTCTGCGCGATGCTCTTGGACATACCCAATGACCGCGTTCAACACCAGGATGACGCTGATGACGATCGTGTCAGAGATTTTGCCAAGTGCGGTGGTGATGATGGCTGCAGCGATGAGAATCAGAATTAGCGGTGAAATAAACTGTGCGAGCAGAATCTCCCAGCGGCTGCGTTGGGCATGCTCATCAAGCGCATTGTGACCAAAGTGTGCCAACCGCGTAGCTGCAGCGTCGGCAGTGAGGCCTAGGTCGAGGCTGCTCTCAAGAGCGGCGACGACGGCTGTCGATGGTTGTGCATGCCAGGATTGATGAACGTTGGGAGGGATCGTGCGGGTTGTGGTCATACTGGCCTCACTACCGTGTTACGGCGCGTCATTGTGAGGCTACAGGTCGGCCGGTCACCTCGCGTTTGAGGGAACCGGCCGACCTGAACTTTTGCAGTTAACTGATTAGGGCTGGACGCTCAGTGTGAAAACCGGTGATGCTCTGATAGGCCACCGCGGCACGCAGAAGCAGCGCGTCATCCCACGGCTTTGCTGCCAACTGCAGCCCAACTGGCATGCCGTCACGATCAAATCCGCTTGGTACCGACAGCGACGGCAGCAACGCCAACGACAGCGGCATCGTGAAACGGGCCACCTCTTTGGTAGTGGCCAGCATGTCAGCCCCTTCAGCAGACGGTGTGAGCACCGGCGATGCAGGGGTCACTAAAAGATCTACGTCAGTAAATAACGCATCGAACTGGGCCAGCCATTCGTGTTGGAACGTGCGGGCAGCGACGTAGTCCATTGCCGAGGTGTGGTAGCCCAGCATCATGCGGTCGTACACGTCCTCACCAAACAGTTCACGCTGGTTTTCGAGCCGTTCACGGTGATACATCGCTACGTCGGCATGGAGCAGTGTCCGGTACTGCTCGGGGGCTTCTTCAGCGTTGTTGATCGTGACGTCGACCAGTTCCGCACCAAGACTTTCAAGCACGCTCAATGCCGTTTCGGTAGCCACCGCAACGTCAGGATGCACGTTTTCAAAGAAGAAACTGCGTGGCACACCGATGCGCTTGCCGGCAATCCCGTCGGTGAGACCGTTTAGCACATCGTCACCGCGACGGTTTGCCGAAGTGGGGTCATGCGGGTCATAGCCTTGAGTTGCGGCCAGCAGTCGGGCCGCATCGATCGCCGAGTAAGCCAGTGGCCCGACCGTGTCGAATGCGGGACTTACCGGAACAATGTCACGGTTTGATACGCGCCCAAGCGTGGGGCGCATCCCGACGACACCGTTGATGGTGCCGGGAATACGTACCGACCCTGACGTGTCGGTACCAAAAGCACCGACACACATTTCGGCGGCGACGGCTGCGCCTGACCCGCCGGATGAACCGCCGGGGATACGTGAAACATCCCATGGGTTGCGGCAAGCCCCATGGTGAGGATTTTGCGAGGTGCCACCCATCGCAAATTCGGCCATGTTGGCTTTCAAAATCGGGATACCACCTGCGGCGAGAATTTTGTCGACGACTGGCGCGTTGGTGTCAGGGACACGATCGAAGAAAAATTTCGAGCCGGCGGTCGAGCGGACACCGGCCGTGTCGATGTTGTCTTTGAGGCCGATAGGCATGCCGTGGAGGACCCCAAGCCATTCGCCGCGGCTTGCCGCGTCATCGCAGTGGCGGGCCAGACGAAGGGCTTCGTCTGTCATCACCGTGATTGCGATCTTGTGTGTGTCATTGTGGGCCGCGATGTTGGCCAGGCAGTGTTCGACTGCCGTTGTGGCGTTCGGGAACAAACTCACGAGGTGTCCTCTCTAAGGCGTGGAATGACCGGATAAGCCAAAACCTATGGCTCTTTGGCCGTGAGCGTCAACATGCCGTGCTTGACGGGCGATCGAGGACCCAGTAGCGACACTGTTCGCACTTGTCCTTGCCATGCTCCAAGATTCTGCTACAAACGTAGGGCACCACTTGGGAGAGTGCTGCAACTGGGAGTGTTCGTGACAGTTTTTTGGGCCACTGTAGTGGTGACAGAAAGCGGCGAATGTGATGCACGAGCGTGACGGAAACTGCCGCGATGGA
>JBBDST010000032.1:0-5605 GCA_040904765.1 Nitriliruptoraceae bacterium | reverse complement strand
AGCGGTGGCCCTGCCGTGAGGAGAACCGGTGAAGTCTGCGTCGTCGCGATCAACTTCCGGCACGATGGCGCTCGCATCCGCAGCCACCGTGGTTGAAACATTACCGCCGTTTTTCAGTGGTGTGCTGGTAGTGCAATTGACCAGCGAGTTAGGTTTCGGAGTTGCCGCATTTGGGGTCGCAATGGCGATCTATTATGCGATCGGTGCGGCCCTGTCGTTTCATTTGGGGCGTTTCGTCGACGTGCTAGGTGCCGCACGCTCGATGCGGATCGCACTGACCATGACCATGACTTCGTCTCTTGGAATCGCGACGTTAACGAACAGTTGGACCGCACTGGTGCTGTTCTTAGCGATCGGTGGGGCCGCTCATGCACTCGCCCAACCGGCCGTGAACCGGCTCCTGGTCAACCGTGTACCACCTGAAAACATGGGCATTGCGTTTGGGGTGAAACAGTCCGCGCCGCCGGTCGGTTCGCTGGTCGCTGGGTTTGCGGCACCGCTGATTGCGCTGACGTTTGGCTGGCGATCGGCATATTATGTTGCTGCCGCGCTGGCGCTAATCGTCATCATTTCGGTAGGTCCGCCTCGGGTGAAACCGACCGGTTTACGAGACCGACCCAAACGTACGCCGCTGCCGCACCGTTCCAGCATTATTTTGCTCATGCTGGCGTTTAGCTTCGCGTTTGGTGCTAACGCGGTCACGCTGGCGTTTTATGTTGATGCGGCCGTCACCGCCGGGGTATCTCAACAGCGAGCTGGTGCGTTTTTTGCGGTGGCAAGTTTCGTTTCGGTCGTCACCCGGTTGGCTGCCGGCATTGTGCTTGACCGAACCAATGTGGTGCCGTTACGGCTGGCAGGAATCCTGGTTGGTTTCGGATCGGTCGGGTTTGTGTTGCTTGCGACTCAACGCACACCCCTGATGGTGATCGGTATCGTGTTTGCGCTTGGTTTTACGTGGGGTTTCCCAAGCGCCTTTTGGATTGGGCTGATGCGAGTGTTTTCCGATCAGCCGGGACGGATTACTGGCGCGATGCAACCGGCAGGCTTTGGTGCGATGCTTGCCCCACTGGTTTTTGGAGTGGTCGTAGAGTCACGAGGATATTCCGTCGGCTGGCTGTTTATCGGGGTGATTGCACTGATCGCTTCGGGCCTGTTTTTGTGGAGTTCGGTGCAGCTGCAGTCGCCACCGCGCGAACCGGTATGACGCTACCGAAACGCTAACGTTGTCTTTTGAGCAACGATCAAGGGAGCAATCGTGAAAACGGTGATGGTTACGGGGGCGACAAGCGGAATTGGCAAGGCCTGCGCGCAAGCGTTTAGTGCCGAAGGTCACCGGCTGATCGTGACCGGACGTCGCAGCGACCGTCTGGAACAGTTGGTGGCGGAACTGCCAAATGAAGCGATTGCGCTGACGTTCGACGTCGCTGACCGTGCCGCAGTTGAAGCAGCGTTTGCCGGTCTTGATGACGCCTGGTCAACGATCGACGTACTGGTAAACAACGCCGGTCTTGCTGCCGGAAAAGAACCGATGCAAGAAGCGGCAGTTGACGACTGGCTGCAGATGTTTGACACCAACGTGACTGGCCTGCTGTTTGTTACCGCCCAGGTGTTACCAAACATGGTGGCGCGTGGTTCAGGACAGATCATCAATATCGGTTCGATCGCCGGGCATCAGACGTACCCGGGCGGCACCGTGTATTGCGCGACGAAAGCTGCGGTTGACCGCATCACCCAAGGCATCCGTTTGGATGTGATCGGTACCGGAGTGCGCGTCTCTACCGTCGATCCTGGGGTGGTTGAAACCGAATTTAACGAAGTTCGTTTCGACGGTGATCAAGCAAAAATTCAGGCCGTATACGGGATGCTAAACCGTCCCTTGTCGGCTGCTGACGTGGCTGAAGCGGTGCTTTGGGTTTCGTCGCGACCCGAGCATGTTCAGGTGCATGACATGCTGCTCACCTCAACTGATCAGGCGAGCATCTTCAGTTACGCCAAGTGATGCCTGACAAGGCTTTGAAACGACGGTGACAGGTGTGGCTGGTGTCTGACGTGATTGAACCGGTAGCAGTTGTTGAACGTGCCGTTCAAGAGCACGTCGACGTTGCCGGCGTGAGCGTGTCGTATCGCCGGTGGCGTTCTGACGTGGCACACACGCTGGTGCTGTTGCATGGCAGTGGTGCGCATGGACTGTGGTTTGCCGGCATGGTGCCGCACCTAACGGCCCTGGGAGAAGTGATAGCAATTGATTTTTCGGGGCATGGAGACAGTGCGTGGCGGCACACCTATCACCCAACCACGTGGGCGGATGAAGTTGAGGCAGTGTTGGCTGCAACGAATGCGGACACGGTGAGTGTGGTGGCCCACAGTATGGGCGGCTACGTGGCGGCTGAACTACTGGCGCGAGACCGCGTTGCGGCTGACGATGCCACCATTTTTGACACCCGCTTCCGTGCAAAAGACGGTGCAAAGTCGCCGCCTTCGGGTACGCCACGTGTCAACCTGCCGACCTACGAGACGTTTGCTCAGGCACGTGCACGATTTCGCTACATCCCAGAACAGCCTGACGTCAATGCCGAACTCACCGACGTCGTGGCACGTGAAGCGGTTGGCATACACGGCGACCGCTTCGGTTGGAAAGTTGACCCCAAAGCGTTTGGGACGTTTCACAACTATCCGTTCGATCTGACGCTGGCACGCATCACGGTGCCACTCACCTACGCGTATGGGGGCAGAAGTGAGGTGTGCGACGCATCATCGGCCGCGTTTGTGTCACACCACTGTGACAGCCCCACCACGATTGCAGTGTTACCTGACGCCTATCACCATGTGGTGATCGACGATCCGTTGGGCTGTGCCCGTATCGTTGCTGCACAGCGCCATCAGTTACTGACTGACGGCACGTAAAGACAGACAACAAGGCGTTGCTAGGCTTTCCTAGCGCGTGTAGAAACCGGCTGGTTAAGGGAGCAGAGATGGCTGAGGTTGAACTGTCAATTGACGAAGGGGTTGCCCTAGTCACGTTGAACGCGCCGTCACGGCGTAACGCGTTGACTGCTGAAATGGCAGCGCAACTCATCCATTGTGCCGAAACGATCGACGCCGACCCATCAGTTGGTGCCGCAATCGTGACCGGCGCTGACGGACAGTTTTGTGCCGGCGGGGAACGGGCCACACTTGCTCGTGTAGGTGAAGACCCGGCTGAAGCGTCGCGATATGCCGACCTTGGTGCCGTGTATGAAGCATTCATGCGTTTTGGGCGCTGTGCGGTACCGACTATCGCGGCAGTGAATGGCGCTGCGGTTGGTGCCGGTGTGAACCTGCTGCTTGCTACTGACCTGCGCATCGTGGGCGAATCTGCCCGCATCATTGCCGGTTTTCTGTCGATCGGCCTGCACCCAGGTGGTGGCCATTACGTGTTGATGGGTCGGGTTGCTGGGCGTGAAACTGCCGCTGCTGCAGGGCTATTTGGTGAAACAATTTCTGGGCCACGCGCCCAAGAGCTCGGACTTGCTTGGCGCTGTGTGCCTGACGATCAGGTCCTTGCCACAGCACACGAACTTGCCCTAAAAGCGGCAGCTGACCCGCAACTGTCTCGCATGTCAGTCGAGTCGATGCGGCTCGAACTGGGTCCTCCTGGTGTGTCGTGGGAAGCGGCAATGCAGGCTGAGCGTGCCAAACAGATGTGGTCGTTACGGCGCCGTTAATCCTGCCTGCGCCAACGTGAGGTGGACTGTCGACCTTCGGTAGTCTTCACGGTAAGACATCCTGGAGGTTCACGTGGCTAGCCAGTCAATCGTTTCAAATATCGCCACTGTTGGCGTGATCGGCTGTGGCACTATGGGTGCCGGCATCGCCGAACTGATTGCCCGCAATAGCATCCCCGTGACCTTCATTGAGATGGATGACGCTGCTGTTGAGGCCGGTTATGGCCGGCTCACCGCCTCACTTGACCGGCAGGTGAGTCGCGGACGGTTGGATGCTGCCAGCATGACGACGATTCTTGAGCGAATCAACGGCACAACCGACTGGAGCGAATTATCTGGCTGCGACTTGATCGTTGAAGCGGTGCCTGAAGTGCTGCAAATTAAACAAGACACGTTCAAAAAAATTGATGCGTATGCCCGACACGATGCGATCATCGCCACCAACACATCATCACTGCCGGTGATGGACATTGCGGTTGTCACCAAACGGCCCAACCGTGTGCTTGGTTTCCATTTCTTTAATCCCGCTCCGGTGATGAAACTGATTGAACTGGTGCGTACCGTCATCACCGATGATGCGGCCGTTGAAACGGCCAGCGCTTTTGCCGAAGCCATCGGCAAAAAACCGGTTGTGGTCGGTGACCGTCGCGGCTTCATCGCAAACCAGTTGCTATTTCCCTACCTCAATCAGGCGGTCTGGATGGTTGAGGGCGGCTACGCAACCCGCGAAGACATCGACATAGCGATGCGTCTTGGGGCAGGTTTGCCGATGGGACCGATTGCGTTAACCGACCTGGTCGGCATCGACACGTTCCTTGGCATTATGGATGCGATCCACTCGCAGTTCAATGCGCCACGTTTTGCCCCTCGACCGCTGTTGAGCCAACTGGCTTTGGCTGGTTTTACAGGACGTAAAGCAGGTCGCGGTTTTTACACTTATGCCGGGCAGGGTTCTGCAACGGTCGTACCCGAAGGGGTTGAACGTCCCGCACCAGATACGCAACGAATCAGCCACTGGACCCATGTGGGGATCGTTGGCACAGGCGTGATGGCGTTAGGCATCGCTGAAGTGTGTGCCCGCGCCGGCTATACGGTGACGGTGCTTGGACGGACTCGCGACAAAGGTGAGGCGTTGATCGCCAAAGTCGCGCGGTCTTTGCAAGGGCGAATTGATAAAGGTCGTCTCACCGAAGAACAGCGGGTACAGACGCTCACGAAACTGCGTCCGGCGATCGATGCGCGGGATCTTGCCGACGCCGATATTGTGGTTGAGGCTATTGCCGGCGATCTTGATGCAAAACATGCGATCTATACGACGCTGGCCGCAGTTGTCGGGGCAGACACAGTGTTTGCAACCACATCATCGGCGGTGGCGGTGACATCATGTGCGATGGGATCAGATCGGCCAGAACGATTTGTTGGTCTCCACTTTTTCAACCCGGCAGAGAAGATGCCGCTGGTCGAGATCGTGACGACCTTGCGGGCGTCACCGGACACGGTCGAAGACGCCCGTGCGTTTGTGCAAGCGATCGACAAGGTCGGTGTGCTTTGTGGCGACCGTGCCGGATTTATTGTGAACACCCTGCTGTTCCCGTACTTAAACGATGCCGTGAAGATGCTCGAGTCGCATTACGCCACCGCTGAACAGATCGACACGGCGATGAAACTTGGTTGCGGCTATCCGATGGGTCCGTTTGAACTGATGGATACCGTTGGGCTTGACGAGACGCTGGCGGTGATGGAACGCTTGTATGCAGAGTATCGCCAGCCATCACATGCACCAGCGCCACTGTTGCGCGACCTAGTCGAAGTAGGGTTCCATGGCCGTAAGACCGGCCGTGGTTTTTACGTGTATGACGAGTGATATGAGATCGGGCAGCTGACGTGTTCTCGGAACAGAC
>JBBDST010000031.1:0-6117 GCA_040904765.1 Nitriliruptoraceae bacterium | reverse complement strand
AGTCGAATATGCCCAGTCGATGGAGTGGATGCGACGATGGCGTCGTCAGCTGGCCAAACTGTTTCGAACCGTCGACATTGTGGTGTCACCGACAACGCCACTTGTCACACCACTGGTGCATGGCACGGAAATGATCGGCACCACCCATCGGTTGACTGAAAAAACATACGCCTGGTCGATGGGTGGCAACCCTGCCGTGTCAGTCCCGGTCGGTTTTGCCGACGGACTGCCAGTCGGCATGCAGCTGGCGGGTGCGTGGTGGCGTGACGGGATGCTGCTGCGCACCGCTACGGCCTACCAATCGGTGACGGACTGGCATTCGCGCCGCCCGGCGTTCAACATTTGAGATAGAACCTATGGCAGATGAAACGGACAAAACCATGAGAAATGCAGAGCAGACGGTCGAGCACAATCTGGCGCAGATCGCGGCGCATGATGAGATCTTGAAAGCAACTATTACGGTGTGTGCTGACAATGCACGAGCCGAAGCGAAAACTACCGATCAGGCAGCGGCCAATGGCCAGTGGCTTGGGTTGCTGCACGGGGTCACGGTTGCGTTGAAAGACAACATTGACACGGCCGGTGTACGCACCACCAGCGGTTCCAAGTTTTTTACCGACCATGTCCCAACCACTGATGCGCCCGTCGTTGAAAAACTGAAAGCCGCCGGCGCGATCGTCATTTCGAAAACCAACATGGCCGAGTTTGCGATCGGTGGCACCACCCAGAACGAACATTACGGCTCGTGTCGTAATCCCTGGAACACCGACCACATTCCGGGCGGCTCATCGGGCGGGTCAGGTGCGGCGGTGGCAACAGAAATGGCGATGGCTGCGCTTGGCACCGACACGGGCGGGTCCGTGCGTTTGCCGGCCTGCATCAACGGACTTGTCGGTATGAAGCCAACTACAGGGCGGGTTTCAAACCGAGCGGTGACACCGATGAGTCTGTGGTTCGACACGGTCGGACCGATGGCATATTCGGCAGAAACTGTGGCGCGCATGTTGGCCGTCATTGAAGGCTATGACCCGCTTGACACGAGCGCGATTGACGGCCCGGGTGATGAGATTATTCGCGGGCTCCATGAGGGCATTGAGGGTGTGCGCATCGGTATGCCCACCAGCTACTTTTTTGACGATGTCGACCCGGAGATTCTGGCACGTGTCAGGGACGCAATCGAAGTGCTTGCCTCTTTAGGTGCCGAAATTGTTAATGTTGATGTGCCGCGCTTTTCAGAAGCGCAGGAGCGCATGACCAAAATGCTGTATCCGGACGTGTTGGCATTTCACGCAGAACGCCTCGCTACTCAACCTGAAGTATTTGGTTCCGATGTGCGGACTCGACTTCAGATCGGTAAAGACATCCCGGCCGAAGAGTTCGCACGGTCCGTGCAGTGGCGTGCTGGCTGGATCCAACAACTGAAACACACCACATTCGCTGACGTTGATCTGGTAGTAACACCGACCTTGAAAATTCAGACACCGCCAGTTGATAGTGATGCGTTAAAGACGGGTAGCCAGCCGCTGGCAGCGATTACTCACAAGCTGGGTTTGAACACGTTTGGTTGGTCGTTTGCAGGCAACCCTGGCGTGTCGGTGCCCGTCGGACAGGTCAACGGTCTGCCGGTTGGCATGCAACTGGTTGGTCCGTGGTGGCATGACGGGGCTGTTCTGCGGGCTGCGGTCGCCTACCAGTCAGTCACGGCGTGGCATCGCAACCGGCCGGCACTGGTGGGTTGAACCCGCCAGTCACATTCACCCTTGAAACCATACCCATCAGGGAGACCGTGTATGAGTAACACCAAAACCCCGGCACGTAGCGGCCCACTGACTGACCTTCGGGTCATCGAGATGGGTCAGTTGCTGGCCGGACCGTTCTGCGGGCAACTGCTGGCTGACTTCGGTGCCGATGTGATCAAAATTGAGCAGCCGAACGTGGGTGATCCGATGCGCCAGTGGGGCGCTGACCGTGCTGATGGCCACTCGTTGTGGTGGTCGGTTGTGGCCCGTAACAAACAATCAGTGACCCTTGATTTGCGCCGCGAAGAAGGCCAGCAGATCGTGCGTGAACTGGCTGCTCACGCGGATGTTTTGTTGGAAAACTTCCGTCCGGGCACGCTTGAACGCTGGAACTTAGGGTATGACCTCTTAAGTGAAATTAACCCTCGACTCGTCATGGTGCGTGTAAGCGGGTATGGCCAAGACGGCCCGTACGCGTCGCGTGCCGGTTACGGTGCTATCGGTGAAGCGATGGGTGGTTTGCGCTACACCACTGGAGATCCAGACAAAGCACCGAGCAGGACGGGCATTTCGATTGGTGATTCGCTCGCAGCCGTATATGCCACCATGGGCACGATGTTTGCGTTGCATGCAAGAGAACGCACGGGACGTGGCCAAGTGGTTGATGCGGCTATCTACGAATCCGTACTTGCCATGATGGAATCTTTGGTGATCGATTATGACGTCGCCGATTACACCCGAGAACGCACCGGTGCGATCCTGCCCAAAATCTCACCGAGTAACGTCTATCCGTGTACGAACGGTGAATCGATTCTGATTGCCGCCAACATGGATACGGTGTTTCGTCGCCTCACCCAAGTGATGGGTCGTCCCGAGTTGGCAGATGATGAGCGGTACAACAATCATGGGGCGCGTGGTGCACGCCAAACCGAGCTAGATGAACTGATTGCCGCTTACACCGCCACACGCGACGCGCAAGAACTGCTGGATGAACTTGAAACAGCAGGCGTTCCGGCGGGACGGATCTACCGTGCTTCGGACATGCTGACAGACCCACATTTTCTGGCACGTGAGGCAATCACGCGGGTCATGCATCCGGCCCTTGGTGATGTGGCGATGCAGAACATTACGCCACGGCTATCAGCCACTCCAGGTGAAATCCGGCACGTTGGACCCAAACTTGGTGAGCATAATCTGCAGGTGCTTGCTGACGTGCTTGGGTACAGCCAAGAGCAGGTTGCCGACTTGATTACCGAAGGGATTGTGGGCGAACCGCCACAGACCTAACTGGCAAACGTTAGAGAAGGGTGGCCTGCGACTGCAATCACGCGGGCCACCCTTAAATTTAACTGGCAGACCGAAACGTTAGAACCGTTGTGCAGGCAGCCATTCGGTCAACACCGGGAAGGCGATGACAAGACCAAGCAGCAGGCCGATTGGGATAAGAAACGGCAGCACTGCAACCGAGACGCGACGAACACTGGTTTGCGCAATATCGGCCGTCACATACAGGCTGACACCGACCGGCGGGGTCAACAGGCCCATCAGCGTGACGACCGTGACGACCACACCGAACTGCAGGGAACTCATTCCCAGGTTTTGAACGAGCGGCAGGAACACCGGCACAAATACGAGCATGGCAGCGACGACATCCATGAACATGCCGACGACCAAAAATGCAAGCACCGTGACGGCCATCACCAGCACGAAGTTGCTGGCGACTGGACCAAGAAAGTCAACCAACCGGTCAGCAACCCGTTCAAGCGTGATCATCCAGCCCATGATCGATGCCAAACCAAGCAGAATCAGGGTTGCAGCAGAGGTCAACATGGCCCGCTGAACGCTTTCAAAAAACGCTTTGATACTCAGTGACCGGTACACGAAAAACCCGAGGATGACGGTGTAAAGCACGGCGATCGCGCCGGCTTCGGTGGCCGTCATAAATCCTAAGAAAATGCCGGACAGAATCAACAGTGGAGTGAGCGCCGGGAAGAACCCCAAACGAAACACGGCAATGAGGGTGGTGAAGTTCAACGGAACACGTTCTTCACGCAACGTAAACCGGCGCACGGCAACAGCTGTCCAGCCCATCAGGACCAACGTCAACAACACGCCTGGGATGACACCGGCAAGAAACAACGCACCAATAGAGGTGCCGGTGATCGACCCGTACACGATGAACGGGATACTGGGTGGAAAGACCGGTCCGACCGTCGCTGACGCGGCGGTGACGGCCGCGGAGAAACCGGCCGGATAGCCGCGTTCTTTCATCGCGGGAATCATGATCTTGCCGATGCCGGCACTATCAGCAAGAGCTGAGCCGCTCATGCCGGCAAACACGAGTGAACTGGCAATGTTGGTGTGGGCCATGCCGCCACGGACGCGTCCGACAACCAGTTGAGTTGCGTCGATGAGTCGAGTGGTCACACCAGAGGCGTTCATCAACTCGCCAGCGATCAGATACAGCGGGATCGCAATGAGAATGCTCGAATCGATCGCGCCACTTAATTGGGCAGGAATGTTGCCCAACGTCATGTCGTTGATAATGACGTATGCGACCCCACCGATGCCAACGCTAAATGCGACCGGCATTTTCATGATAATGAGGGTGATAAATAGCCCTAAAACGAAACCGACGAGCGCAAGACCTTCCATTAGATCTGTCCTTTAGATTCGTCGATTTCGACCGGAGATGAGATCAGTGCCGCAAAGCCGTCAGGGTCAGTGGCACGCAGGCGGCGGCGGGCAACAACTTCACCGAAACTCCACAGGTGTGCGAGGCACATGCCGGCCATAGCTAAAACGGTGGCGAGCCGCAGCGAACCTAACGTGAAGGGGATGGTGGCGAACTTGTTGCCTGATGCGATGGGGATGGTGGGCCAGCCGACCCAAAAAATGAAGCCGGTAACAGCGGCCACCCCAAGCTGACGGGCCGCTTCAAAACGGTCAGGTTTGGTGATGCTGGCAGTTTGATCGCTAAACACGGAGACACGAAAGTGGGTGTCAGATAGCGACAGGGCGATCATGCCGGCGCCAAGACCGAACGCGAACAGCAGACGGGCAGTTTCGAAATCCCACAAGATCGTGGTGCCAAGTGATCGCAAGATGACGGTTGTTGAAAGCAACGTCACGATCAGAAAACCGAGGATTCCAGCGACGATCGCAAAAACACGTGAAAAGATGTCGCGGTATCGCGCTGATGCGACGATGAACTGAATCATGGGGGCTCCGAAGAAAAGGCCGGCAAGCAGCGCGAGTCTATGGGGCGTACATGTTGGGGGCGAAGTGAATGCTCACTTCCCCCCCAACGGGTGTTGCTACGGTCAACTAGCTGCCGTCAACAATCGCACGCAGAATCGCATATGACTCTTCGCCGATGATCGGCGGGATGATGCGGTCGTGGGTTGCACGGGCCAGTTCCTGGAACGCGGCAACGTCAGATTCAACGACGATCATGTTTTCAGAGAGCACGCCAAGTAGTTCTGCTTCGGCGGCGTCAGTTTCGTCAGAAGCAACCTGCTTGGCTTCGACCAATACTTCTTCCATCAGCGCGCGGGTGGCGTCATCGAGACCGTCCCACCATTCAACACTGACAAAGATGAATTCTGGCACGTGTGCGTGGTAGGTCAGGTTTAGGTACTCCTGGACTTCCTGCAGCGAGAATCCGAAGATGGTCGGGAACGGGTTTTCTTGACCGGAGATGGTTCCGGTTTCAAGTGCCGTGTACACCTCAGCGAATGCCATGGCGACCGCATCGGTGTCAAAACCGGCGAACACGTCGAGCATTACTGGGATTTCTGGGACCCGCATGCGGAAACCGGCCAGGTCTGCTGGCGTTTCGATCGGACGGCCGTTGCTGGTGATGTGGCGCGGTGCACGCTTAAACGCGTCCAGCATGGTCACACCAAAGTCGCGGCGAAGCGCATCGTCAAACTGGGTGCCAACTTCTGACTGGAGAACGGCATCAACCTGGTCGTATGAGGTGAACAGCCAAGGGGAGAACAGGATGCCAAGCTCGGTGCCTGGTGTGAAGCCAGTGGCAAAAATGTTGACCGTGCCGTCGGCAACCTGCTCGATTACGTCGGTGTCGCCACCAAGCTGACCGTCAGGGAAAAAGTCGATGGTGATGGCGCCGCCTGAACGCTCTTCAACCTCGCGGATGAAGTACTGCATGGCGCGGCCCAGAGGTTCGTCGCGCGACACAATCATTGCCAGTCGCAGGTTCTGTTCTGGGTAGGTAATCCCGTCGCCATTTGAAGGTTCAGGGGTGCTGGTGTCGTCGTCTTGGCCACATGCGGCTAAGACGAGCATCATGACACCGGCGAGAAGTGCCGCGGTGAGCGAACGCCCACGCTGTTTGCGACCCACTCGAGTCATA
>JBBDST010000030.1:0-6118 GCA_040904765.1 Nitriliruptoraceae bacterium | reverse complement strand
CACCCATCCGAAGCGCGCCATGCATCACCGTCGTGCCATACGCCACCTCAAGACCACAGCCAAGGGCTTCGATCACCGCACGGCCAGGAAAGGCAACCTGCCCGTAGCCAAACATCGCCCAATGGGAACGTTCACTTGACGTTGCCCGTCCGACACCAAACGGCTGATGCCAGCCGGTCGCACCACGACGGCTCAGCGCATCAAGATTTGGGGTGTAGGCAGCTTCTGACGGGGTAGCGCCATCAAGCGCTGCGATCGGCCGGTCGCCAAGACCGTCAAGAATCACCAGCACGATCGGCCGCCAATCAAACCCCGTCACGACACGACCTTGTGTAACAGCTCACGGGTCGAAGCAGTGACGTGCGCTTCCCAGTCGTGACCACCGGCAAACAGGGACGCACGGATCTGACTTGCCGTAATTTTGTTGTCATTGTCCCCGTTGAGCACCCGCACCGGATAGCCGGCAGCACGAAACCGCACCACTTTTTCTGCTTCCCACGGCGAATACACCCGCACCACCTGCGTCACATCGAGTGGCACAATTTCTTCCCACGTGTCAGGCACGAAAATGTCAAAAGCAACAATGCTCGTGACAGCGGCAATGCCAGCGTCAGTTAACGACGCAGCAAGCAGGCGCGTGCGGGTAGCAACATCAAACGGGTTCGCTTCTGCCTGATTTCGATGCAGGGAAGCGTCTTGAGTCGCATACGACTCGACGGTTGGGTTGGTGATTGCAACAATCAGTCGATCGGCTTCATCAAGGGCCCGCAAGAACAGTTCCACATGTTGTAAATGAACCGGCTGGAACCGTCCGGTGACACACGCCGTTCGGATCATTTTTTCGGTTTCAACACGGCTTGTGCGATCGCGTTACGTTGCACTTCAACCGTGCCGGCCGGAATACGTAGATTGCGCGCGATCCGAAACAGTTTCTCTTCAGGTTTGCCGCGCAACAGGCCCATCGCACCATGCACCTGCACGGCGTTATCTGCCAACCGGTAGAACGACTCGTCGTTGATCAATTTGACGAGCGCAATCAGCCGCGGGGCACGCCGATCAAGCGGGATATCAAACGGCCCCATCGCATCAAGTTCCCCCTGGGCGATCAGCGACGTCGCACGGGCCTGATACCAGTCGGCTTCCATGTTGGCGATCATGTGCTGCACAGCCTGCAGCTCAGCGATCGGTTTGCCACCTGATTTGCGTTCTAGGGCCCGTTTGACGGCACGTTCAATCAGCCACTGACCCCATCCAGAACACATCCCGCCACGGCACAGCCGCCGCCAGTTGATCCACGACATGGCAAGCGCAAACCCTTGCCCGATCTCGCCTACGACGTTTTCTTTTGGCACCCGCACATCATCAAAATGCAGTTCGCCTGTCAGACCGTCCCCAAGCACCGTCGCGAAATCTACGCCGCGTCGAAAACCGGGCGCATCCTTGTCCACCAAAAACATTGAAAGTGAACGCGTGCCGGCACCGGTCTCGGTGACAGCCGTCACCTGATAGACGTCAGCAAAATGTGCGTTGGTAATCCACGCCTTGCCGCCGTTAATAACCCAGTCGGTGCCATCACGACGGGCATGCGTGTGCATCGCCAACACGTCAGTTCCAACGTCACGTTCTGTGTTTGCAAACGCTGTTGTCAACTCGCCCTTGTTGAGCGGCTCCAAATATTGTGTCCGCGCTTCGTCACTCACATGCGCCAACGCCGGGCTTGGGCCTTCAGTCCACCCCAAAGCGGCAAGCCCAATACCAAGTTGGGCTGTGCGATACACGTGTTCTTCAACAAAATGCATCTCGACCCGTGAAAACCCGGCGCCACCAGCAGATTCTGGCTGATGCGGGATGTACAGATCTTTTGCGGCGGCACGACGCTGCACTTCACGTCGCGCTTCCCAAATGGCCGCGTCCATCCGTCCGGTCGCGTCAAGCCGCGGGTCAATGTGATCGCCATGTCTGGTCGTATCGATTGCCGCTTCGATCTCACGCACTTCATCCATGAACACGTCAAACCGTGCGATGTACTCCTGAACCCGCGGCGAGGGATGCATAGACCGTCCTTTATGACTGTTGTGAGCGACGACAACAATGCTAACGCGTGTAAAGCCCATGCCTCACATCGATTCCTTAAAGGCCGTTGGTCCGTGCCGTAATCAACAGCAGATGCGACACACGGGCAGCACAGTCATCGTGGGAGTGAAATCATGAGACGGATACGACACACCGCCGCAGCAGTTGCCGTAGTCATCGGCGCCGGACTGATTACAGCACCACCCTTGTTAGCCACCACACACGCTGAAGCACGCGACACGCTGTGTGACACCGCACCGTCAGGCACATTCAGCGACGTGTCTGGAGTGCACGTAGCCAACATCAACTGTGTAGTGGCCTTTGGAATTAGCCAAGGAACAAGCCAAGCAACGTTCAACCCTCACGCTCCACTTAGACGAGATCATCTGGCCACCCTGCTCGTCAACTTCCTCACCCTGGCAACCGGCACGTCCTACGACGTGCCGACGACCAATCCATTTCGTGACGTAGCCCACTCGGTACATGCTGACAACATCGCCATCGCCGCATCGCTCAATCTCACCAAAGGAGTCACAGCCACCAAGTTTGCCCCGCAGCGCAACGTCACTCGCGACCAATTCGCATCCCTACTGGTGAACACCCTCACCGCTGCGGGGCATCCCCTTCCCACCCCAACCAGCGCACCGTTCAACGACATGACCGCAAACGTGCATGCCGCAAACGTTGCCCGGCTCACCGCCACAGGCATCGTCAGTGGCACGGACCCGAAACACTTCAATCCGACAACACCCATCACACGCCAACAGGCTGCCACTTTGCTCATCAACGGTGCTGCCGAACTCCACCGTGCAGAAATGTGGGACACCGGACCCCTTGAGGCCGATTCACCCTCACCAACGAAACCCTCACCAACGAAACCCGCACCTACTGTTCAGATCACAGCCGTTGAGCTAAATAGTGCGGTTCTTTCCGGCACAGATCCAAACACAGCAGAAAACGATCCCTTGATCATCACCGGTACAGCAACGGCAGACGAAAGCACCATCGTCACCGTCCAAGCAAAGATCGATGAGGGAACATGGATAAATGCAACTGCCACTTCGGGATCATTTGATTCAGCAACCGAAACATTCCGAATCGTGTTACAAGACATAACCAACGGCACACGGGAACTCACCTTACGTGCCATCGATGCTGACGGTCTAAGTTCAGAACTGGCAACATTCACGCTCGATGTGTCCAAACCAGCCGCTGCCGTTCTCGTATCTTCAGTTACCGACCTAGCCGAGAACCGCATCATGCTGACCTTCGACCAGAGCGTCAATTGCGCCGACACTGCAGTTGCCAGGTCAGCATGGCAGTTTGTGAACGCCAGCCTGCACGCACCCACTGACGGGCAAGCCTCCGGCGCCCCAGACAGCATCAATCCATTAGTTGACAGCCCAACTATGTGCGCACTGAACTACACGTCGTCAGGAATTCGTGTCAGCGACTATGGGACTGTCAGCTACACCAGACCTGACCCAGACCATGCGGTGCGTACAGAAACCGGCCAGTTGGCCCAGACAGTGGGTGCAACAGTCGTTGATCTAGTAGATCCCCAATTCTTGTCGGTCACTGCGAACACTCAAGTCGACGCTTCCCGGGTCGTTCTAGCCTTCAACAAACCAGTGCGCTGCTCAGACATTACTTCGATGACGTTTTTACTAAGTATTGCATCATCCGACAGGAGTTCTGACATCGAGAACGTCTTATGCTCTTCCGAATCAGAGTTGGTTAGCCTTCAAATTTCGGGAGCCTTGATTCAAGCGGGAGAGACAATCAATGTTTCTGTCTTTACTGATTTATTTGGAGCCAGCGGCCATGGCCAAGTCAGTTTCGGAGCTGAGAGGACGGGAGTTGCCACTTGATATCAATCGTTAATCAAGTAAACGGTGCCGCGACTTACGCTAAAAAGTTCTGTGAACAGTTCGGGATAGGTGTCGAGCAGCACTTGGGCTTGCCGGTTGCGTTTCCCGTAGTAACGCATGACCACCAGCATGTCGGCGTCACCTAGTTGTTTACGTAATGCGGCCGGATCTGACGTGTAACCGATCGGATGGACCGTTTCGTCTGTGCGGTTAGCAATCTCGCGATAGTCAAACGACACTAATTTGGCATCGGGCGCGTTGGTAGCAAGCCAGTTTGCTACCGCATCGCGAGATGCATGCTGTTCAGAGATGATGTTTCGTGCGTCCGCGCCGTCGTCACGCACAGCCGTGATTGAGGTGGCAAGGAGTGCGGCAACGGCGGCTGCAGAGATGAAGACGAGAGCGTCACGTTCGCCAAGCCACCGTCCGGCACCGCGCAGCATCCAGCCGATTCCAAGTGCTGCGATCGGTAGGAGGGGAAGGCCGAACCGTGGCGCGTTGTAGGGCCATAGCGCCATCGCAAGCGTGTAGGCGATTGTGGCGCCGAACGCGAACCGGCCAAGGGCTGGGTTTTTGCCGAGTTTCCGGCTGGCCTGAACGCCAATTACAAGCAGAATCAGGGCGACAGTGATGGTGATCGAGCGGCTCATTGATAGCGATATGAATGCTTGACCCAAGTCACGCAGCGCGTCAGGGATCTGCGCGAGAGTGCGTTCGATCACGCCCAAAAAGCTGATATTGCCTTCTGCCGCGTCGTCAGGGTCGATCAGAAAAAACGTTTCGACATAGCCGGTCGTGTGGGACGGGTAGCTGCGCATCCACAGCATTCCGATCAGTGCCGTAACAGCTGCTGTTATCGCAGGGATAAGCGTTTTCACTTGCCGGTCATACAGCCAAAGGATTCCAAAACCGCCAAGCATGAACGGTAGCGCCAACGTTTTGAAACCAACCGCAACAACCGCAAGGACAGTCAAGATGACGGTGCGGTTGGCCGAGTCGTCACGGTCAATGACGACAAGCATCAGCGCGATGGTGGCCAAAAGCAGCATTTCAGGCATGGTGGAGAACATGTCGTTCCACACGGCCCGTGACGCCAAAAGAACCGTGGCGGCGGCAAACCCGGCCGCAAACGATACCGGTGCGCCACGGCGTGCACGGCCCACAAGCCACGCGACGCTCCCTGCCGCGGTGAGCGCCGCGGCAAGGTTCAACACGACCGCGCCACCGTGAAGAGGGATGCGCCCAACGAGCATGAGGGCAAGCAGGGCCGGATAGAGCAACGGATATTTGGTGCCTTCAACCCCGGCAACGATTGGCGCGTCAAAGCGCGCAAGTGCCTTGGCAACCAGCTGATATTCGTCGTTGTCTGAACCAACCGCAATCATGCCTGGCGAACGCAGCCACGTGTAGACGGCGATAATGGTGATCAGGCCTAACGCGAACGCGATCATGCGGGCCCGCACTGATGTGCGTGGCGGGCGGGCGCGACGTCGGGTGACCAAACGGACACTTTCTGCTAGCTGTGGCGTTGACCTGTCTAGCCTAGAACGGCAAGGTGGCACGGCGGCGGATCAGTGGGCGTAACAGCCACACGGTTGCGATCAGCGTGGCAGCCGAGAAACTTACGGCGACCCGCAAACTTACGTCGCCTGGGGTGATGGCGGCGATGATCGCTGCTGCAGTGAGACACACCCACCATACGGGGGTGAGGCGGCGTTCTTGACCAAGGGCGATGTAGAGCTGGTTGACAAACAACCCGCCAAAGGTCAGTACGGCACCGGCAAAGATGGTGGCGCTAAAGGCAGCTCCAGGGCGAAATGCTTCGCCGAAAAGTATTGCTAACAGGCCTGGTCCAAATAGCAATCCGCCGCCGATCGCCCCAAGGGTTGTAACAGCCACAGCTAAAGCGATCGTGATGGCATGTCTGCGAAACGTTGTCGCATCTCCGCGCTGTACCGTCTTAATGAGTGGCGGCAGCAGTCGTGACAGGCCGCCGTTGATCGCGATCCCTAGCGGCAGGCGAGAGGCTGTCTGGGTGGTAAAAAACACGGCGACGGCGGCAGGGGTGGCGCCAAGCACGACTAAAAACAGTGGGCCGCTGGCAATTAAGAGCTGCACAGCCGTGTTGGCACCGACTGCAGAGAAGAAAAAGGGGCTGGCCGGTTCGCGGATGA
>JBBDST010000029.1:0-6145 GCA_040904765.1 Nitriliruptoraceae bacterium | reverse complement strand
ATGTAGCGGTGGCACCATTAACAACATGTAGCGGTGGCACCATTAACAACGGCTACACGAGAACACAAAAAAGACAGAAGTTGCAAATTGATGCAATTTTTTGCATACTTGTCTCCGGTAAAGGACACCACAATGAGCATCAAAGCTGGCATCGTCGGTGCTTCAGGTTACGGCGGGGCAGAACTCGCTCGACTTCTTTACGGGCATGCACAGATTCAGTTGACGACCATCGCCGCCCACGCTCACGCCGGCAAACCAGTTGCCGAACTCTTCCCTAATCTCGTTAATGCCGGCGACTTTGACCCCGTAGAACCACAACAGCTGGCCGAACTTGATCTCGTATTTCTCGCCACACCTCACGGTCCAGCACTCGAACTTGGCGCCGAGCTCTATGACGCAGGGACCAAAGTCATCGACCTGTCGGCAGCTTTTCGCCTCTCCGCAAGCGATTTTTTGCAATGGTACAAAGAAGCGCATCCACGCCCAGACTTAGCCGCAGGCGATACGCAAGCCGCAGGCGACGTCGTATATGGGCTTCCCGAATTTCACCGGGCTGCGATCACCACCGCCAAATTGGTAGCAAGCCCCGGCTGTTATCCAACCGCAACACTGCTTGGCCTCACCCCGTTACGGGAGCTGTTCGAAGCCAACACGGTCGTGGTGGATGCCAAGTCAGGTACCTCTGGTGCCGGACGGCAACCAAACGACGGGCAACATTTTGCACATGTCGCCGGCAACTTCACCGCCTACGGTGCTCCAAGTCATCGCCACACCGGCGAGATTGAACGCTGGCTTGGCCAAGCCGTCGGGCCCATCTCCTTCACTCCCCACCTCGTGCCGATGAGCCGGGGCATTCTCATCACGGCATACGCCACCTTGCGGGCCGGCATCACCCAAGACGACATCACCGACGCACTTATGAACGCCTACCAAAACGAACCCTTCGTGCACGTTCTAAAACCAGGCAGTTTTCCGCACACCAAAGCCGTCGCAGGAACCAACGCCTGTCATTTGTCGGCTCTGGTCGATGGACGCACCAACCGGGTCGTGGTTACCTCAGCGATTGACAATCTGGGTAAAGGTGCGGCCGGACAAGCAGTACAAAGCGCCAACATCATGTGTGGTTTCGATGAAACCCAAGGCTTAACCACGATCGGCCTGTACCCGTGAGCGACATGTTTGACCATCTCGACATGACAGGACTTGCCCCTATCGCGGGCGGAGTTACTGCTGCCAAAGGTTTTCGTGCCGTCGCAGCAACCACCGGCGTGAAGGCCTCCGGCAAACCAGATCTTGCCCTCATTAGTTGCGACACAACCGCCACCGTTGCCGCGGTCACCACAACCAACCGCACCAAAGCACCTGCATGCCTGATCACCGACCAAAACGCCGCGAATGGGGTTGCTGTCGCCGTTTTGGTGAACTCCGGAAACGCCAACCTGTGCACCCCAAACGCCAGCAAGCATGCCCATCAGATGGTCACCGCCACCGCTGAAGCGCTCAACGTCGCAGCCGACGACGTGCTCTTAATGTCAACCGGCGTCATCGGTGTACCGCTACCAGTCGAACAAATCCTCAAACACATTCCAACCCTGCCAGCTGCGCTGTCACGCGACGGCGGTGCGGCTGTGGCCCAAGCAATCCTGACAACCGACTCGGTCGCCAAAGTGACGGCCTACACGCTCACTGACACCACCGGCAGCTGCACCATCGGCGGCATCGCTAAAGGTGTGGGGATGATCGAACCCAACATGGCAACCATGCTTGCGATCATCACCACCGATGCAACGATCGATCCGACAACGTTAAAACAACTGTTGCGTGAAGCCGTCGATCAGACTTTTCACTGCATCAGTGTTGACGGCGACACCTCAACATCAGACACGGTTGCGGTACTGGCCTCATCCAAAGCAGCCGCCACACCCCAGGTCGAAACCATCAAACGCGGACTTGTCCGGGTATGCGCAGACCTGGCCGAAGCCGTCGTACGCGACGGCGAAGGAGCATCACGCATCGCCCGCATCCACGTCAGTGGCGCCGCATCAAACACTGATGCCAAAGCACTCGCACACAGTGTCGCAACCTCACTGCTGGTACGAGCCGCTCTACATGGTGCTGACCCCAACTGGGGACGGGTGATGATGGCACTTGGCAACGCCCAGGTTGCATTTGATCCGTCACATGTTTCGGTGCGTTTCGCTGGACATTTGGTCGCAGAGGCCGGCATGGCAGTCGCTTTTGAGTCGGCAACGGTCGCCGCGGCCATGAACACCCCAGAGGTGACCATCGCCATTGACTTAGCGCAAGGTCACAGTGAAGCCATGATGCTCACCTGCGACTTGACACCCGAATACGTGCGGTTTAACAGCGAATACACCACCTAAAATGAATGAGTGACCTAAAACGAATGAGTGATAATCCCATGAGTGCAGACCAAAATCCGATCGACGCGCTCCACGCGTACCGGAAAACGCACCCTGACGGCGACAACAGCGAATCCTCACCGCGCGTCGACCTCGCACAAGAGAAAGCGGCAGTGCTGCGTGAAGCCCTGCCGTGGATCACCCGCTTTCACGGCGACACCGTCGTCATCAAATACGGCGGCAACGCCATGATCGACGACACCCTCAAACAATCCTTCGCCGCCGACGTTGCCTTGCTGCACTTTGTTGGCCTGCGCCCAGTGATCGTGCACGGCGGGGGACCCCAGATCGGCGACGTCGCCAAAGCCCTCGGAGTCAAGTCCGAATTTATCGGCGGGTTACGGGTCACTGACGACAAAATGATGGACGTTGTTCGCATGGCACTACTTGGGCGCGTCAACCCTGAAGTTGTACGGCTCGTCCAAGAAGCCGGCGCGCCCGCTGTCGGCGTAGCCGGCAACGAAGCAGGCCTCATCCAAGTCGTACCTGCCACCGGTCCAAACGGTGAAGACTTAGGACTTGTGGGCGAAGTATCCCATGTCGACACCACCTACATTGACGAACTGCTCGACGACGGTTTTTTGCCGGTGATTGCAACTATGGGTCGCGATGCCGACGGACATGACCGAAACGTCAACGCTGACGCTTCCGCCGGCGCCATCGCAGCCGCACTAGGTGCCAGCAAACTGGTGTATCTCACCGACGTTGCCGGCTTGTACAAACATTTTGGGGATAGTTCTCGCCAGCGTCTCTTAAGTGAACTGTCGGTCGTTGAACTCGAAGCGATGATGACCGGCGGCGAGTTGAGTACCGGCATGATCCCTAAAGCAACCTCGATCGTGTCGGCAGTGAAAGGTGGCGTGCCCCAAGCCCACATTCTTGACGGCCGGGTACTCCATGCTGTCCTGATCGAAATTTTCACGGATGAAGGTGTCGGCACGATGGTGACTGGTGCTAGCGAAACACCGTTGGAGAGCTCATGAGTGACAGTTCGACGCTGCTTATCAAACGGCACGAGCAGCATCTGATGACCACCTATGGTCCACCTAAAGCGGTGTTTAGCCACGGGCAAGGAACCCGCCTGTTTGATCCTGAAGGCAACGCTTGGCTCGATTTTCTCTCCGGGCTTGCCGTCACCAGTCTTGGACATGCCCATCCGGCCGTCACCCAAGCGGTCGCAACCCAGGCCGCACGGCTGGTACACACCTCCAACCTGTTTCTGACAGAACCTGCCGTAGCCCTCGCTGAAGCACTGGCACGCATCACCGGCTGGGATGACGCCCGCACGTTTTTTGCCCAATGCGGCGCTACCGCCAACGAAGCAGCCATCAAACTGGCACGTCGACACGGCAAACAGCAGCACCCCGAAAAAATCCGAGTCGTCACCCTCGCGGGTTCATTCCACGGCCGTACCCTGGCAACCCTTGAAGCGACCGGACAACCCGAAAAACATCAGGCGTTTGCGCCACTCGCTGGCTTTGTTGACACCGTCGCACACGACGATGTGGCAGCGTTACAAGCAGCAGTCACTGACAACACCTGCGCCATCATGTTGGAAGTTGTCCAGGGTGAAGGGGGTGTGCGTCCAATCGCACCGCAGATGCTTAAAGCCGCCCGCGACCTGTGTGACACCTACGGTGCACTCTTGATTTTCGATGAAGTACAGACCGGTATCGGTCGGCTTGGGCCGTGGTTTGGGTTTCAAGACACCGACGTCGTACCGGATGTGTTGACCACCGCCAAAGCGTTAGCCAACGGCCTGCCTATAGGTGCTTGTATTGCCCACGGAACTGCGGCAACAACGTTTATGCCAGGCGATCACGCGACCACGTTCGGTGGGAACCCGGTCACCTGCGCCGCAGCACTGGCCGTCATCGAAACCATCGAACAAGAAGGCATTTTGGCATCAGCTGGCGCACGCAGCCAACGACTCATGAGCGGCTTAGAGCACCTGGTGACCACCCATCCGCTTGCCGCCGGCGTACGCGGTCGCGGCCTGCTGGTTGGACTTGAGCTTGCCGACGACGTCGCACCCCAGATCGAACAGGCCTGCCGTGACGCCTATCTGATTGTGAACGCAATCGGCGGCCGGCTTATCCGGCTCGCTCCACCGCTCACCGTCACTCGTCAAGAAATTGACGAAGCCCTCGCCATTGTTGATGGGGTGCTCACTCAGCACGAAAGTAACCGATGATGCAAAACACCGATCTGCTCGGCATCGATGACCTCACCAGTGAAGAAATGGTGGCGCTGATTGACACAGCAGCGCAACTGCGGCGTGCCCGCAAGGACGGGCCACGAAATGACTTGACTCACAAAACGGTGGCACTGATCTTTGAAAAGCCCTCCACCCGTACGCGCGTGTCGTTTCAGGTTGCCGTTACTGAACTTGGCGGAGACCCACTCGTCTTAAGCGCCACTGATCTGCAACTTGGTCGCGGCGAAACCATTGCCGACACTGGCCGCGTATTGTCACGATACGTCCATGCGATTGTGATTCGAACATTTGGTCAAGAGCGCCTGGCAGAACTCGCCGACGCGGCCAGTGTCCCGGTGATCAACGCGTTAACCGACGAAGAACATCCCTGCCAAGCACTTGCCGATCTACTGACGTTGCAAGATGAATTTGGGGCCCTGCGGGGACGCCGCCTCACCTACGTCGGCGATGGCAACAACGTCGCTCATTCGCTGCTTTTGGCCGGCGCCAAAGTCGGGATGCACGTCGATGTCGCACACCCTGCCGGTTACGCGCCTGACGCTAACGTGGTGAAGCGTGCTCACGCCATTGCAGCCGACACCGGTGCAGTGATTACGGTCACAACTGACGTCGACGCGGTAGTTGACGGCACCGACGCTTTGTATGCAGATGTGTGGACTTCGATGGGTCAAGAAGCTGAAGCACAAACGCGTCTCAACGTGTTTACGCCCTACCAGATCACTCAGCAGATGCTGGATCGTGCGTCAGACACCGCCATCTTTTTACATTGCCTGCCTGCCCACCGCGGGGAAGAAGTCACCGCCGAAGTTATCGACGGTCCCCGCTCACGGGTATTCGATCAAGCCGAAAACCGTATGCACGCCCAAAAGGCCGTTTTGCGTGCGCTTTTGGGTGAAGGAGCATGAACTGATGCCATCGAAACGCGAGCGTCATACGGTGCTTCGACGCCTCATCCGCGATCAAGATTTGCATTCGCAGGCTGACGTTGTGCACGCGTTTGCTGACGAAGGAATCACCGTCCATCTCGCCACGGTAAGTCGCGACTTGACCGACATCGGTGCGGTGAAGTTGCGTACGAGCACTGGCGGTTCGGTGTATCGCCTCACCGAAGATGCCGTTGATGGTCCAGACACTGCACAGCTTGACGATACGTTACGTCGTTTCGTGGTCGCAGTTGCCGCCAGCGGCAACCTGGCCGTGCTGCGCACGCCACCGGCATGCGCACAACCCGTGGCACGCGCTATTGATGTTGCGCGAGTCGGGGGAGTGATAGCCACAGTTTCAGGTGACGATACGGTTCTGGTTGTCGCCGCCGAAGGATATTCAGGACGCGAACTTGCTGATGAGTTCGCCATTCGCGCCGGGAGAGCCCCGGAACCTGACGCGGGAACGACGCCGCGTTCGGCCTCGTTGAGGAGTGTGCCATGAGTAAACCACGTATTGTCCTCGCCTACTCCGGAGGCCTTGACACCTCGGTTGCGATCCGCTGGATGCAAGACAACAA
>JBBDST010000028.1:0-6314 GCA_040904765.1 Nitriliruptoraceae bacterium | reverse complement strand
ACGACGTGCTGTACTGCATCGAAGCAAACCCGCGCGCGTCACGCACCGTACCGTTTGTGTCCAAAGCAACCGGCGTACAACTCGCCAAAGTTGCCGCCCGAGTGATGGCTGGCGCCACCCTAAACGAACTGCGCGACAACGGCATGCTGCCGCAAGCTGACGCGGTTCAAGCCCCACGACCAGCCCACGTGGCTGTCAAAGAAGCAGTGCTGCCATTTGATCGTTTCCCTGGTGTTGATGCACTCCTTGGCCCAGAGATGCGATCAACCGGCGAGGTGATGGGTATCGCCACCGATTTTGGGGCGGCGTTTGCAAAGTCGCAGGCAGGTACTGGCTCGATGGTGCTGCCAACGTCAGGCACCGTCTTCGTCTCGGTGGCCAACCGCGAAAAACGCGCCATCGTGTTCCCGGTAAAACGGCTTATCGATCTTGGATTTCGCATTGTTGCCACCGCCGGCACAGCCGACGTGCTGCAACGTGCTGGCATTACCGTCGACATCGTTGAGAAAGTTTCGGCCGGATCACGTGACATCCTCACCATGATCGAATCAAACGAAGTCGATCTGGTACTCAACACCCCATTTGGTGCCCGTACCCGCGGTGACGGCTACCAAATTCGTCAGGCAGCTGTCACCAGCGGCGTGCCGTGCATCACCACCATGTCTGGCATACTCGCAGCCGTACACGGCATCGAAGCGTTGCAAGGCGGATCACTGCCGGTGCAGTCCATGCAGGAGTATCTGCACGACTACAAACTGCTACGGGCAGAACACGCCAAGCCACACACGAAAGCTACGCCATGACCGCACGCCGTGCAGGTGTCGTTGTCGGCCGGGAAACCGGACCGGTGAACGTCACCTGCGAAGTATTGGAACGGCGCAAAGAAGGCGCCTACTGGCGGCTTGTCTTATCTGCACGCACCCTGGCCGGCCGATCCGAACCAGGCCAGTTTGTACAGGTCGCAGTCGAAGGACAACACACACTGCTGCGCCGACCCTTTTCGATTGCACGTGCCACCAGACAGGGTGCCGAAGGTGGCACGCTTGAAGTCGTGTTCGATGCGCACGGCCCCGGTACCGAATGGCTCACCCGCTGCTCACCCCATGACGTCCTTGACGTCATCGGCCCGTTAGGCACACCATTTCCTCTGCCCAAACGTGACGTCGGTTGCGTGCTGGTCGGTGGTGGTTACGGTTCTGCACCGTTGTACTGGCTTGGTGAAACGTTAAACCGGATGGGGCTGCGCGTCGATTCGGTGATCGGTGCTGCCAGTGGCGAACGTCTCCACGGGGTAATGGACGCCAAACGGGTGTCGGCATCCGCCACCTTCACCACCGACGACGGCAGTTATGGCACGCAAGGGCGCGTCACCGACGTGCTTGGCACCGTCATTGAACGCTCCGGCGCACAACTGCTCTACGCCTGCGGACCAAACCCGATGCTGGCAGCCGTAACTGCGGTTGCTAAGCACTACGGCATCGCCGTTCAAGTAGCAGTGGAAGAAAAAATGGCGTGCGGCACCGGGGTATGTTTCACCTGTGTGCTGCCAGTTCGTGACAAGACCGGCACCGTAACAATGCGCCGCGCCTGTCTTGAAGGGCCCGTGTTTGACGGCACCGCAATCGCCTGGGATGAATCCCGCTACAACGTGTCGTCGCCAGTTGAGACGGAGGCCGTTGATGACTGATCGTCTCGTTAACCTTGGCGTGTCTCTTGCCGGCATTGCGCTGCCAAACCCTATTTTGACGGCTAGCGGCTGTTTTGCGTCCGGCAGAGAAGCCCAGTGGTTTATCGATATCGACACGATCGGTGCGATCGTCGTCAAATCCATCACCCGCGTCCCACGCAACGGACTACCTACCCCGCGGATGGTCGAAACTCCCTCGGGCATGTTAAACGCCATCGGGCTACAAAACCCGGGAGTTGACGCCTGGATCGAACATGACCTGCCATTTTTGCGGCAACACGGCGCCCGTGTCATCGCTTCCATCGCTGGCGACAGTGCCGAAGATTTCCGTTACGTCGCAGGCAAACTGATGGCTGCCGGTGCCGACACGATCGTTGGCCTTGAAGTGAACCTGTCATGCCCCAACGTTGAAAACCGCGGGCTCGTATTCGCCTGCCAACCCGATTCAAGTTACACCGTTGTGCGGGCCGTGCGTCACGAAGTAACCGTGCCGGTGTTGGCAAAACTCACCTCGGATGTGACCAGCATCGTCGCCATCGCCCAAGCAGTCGTTGACGCCGGCGCCAACGGAGTCACACTTATCAACACGCTGCTTGGTATGGCCATTGATCCAGAGACCGGACGTCCGGAGCTGTACAACACGTTCGGGGGATTGTCCGGACCGGCGATCCGTCCGGTAGCGCTGCGTAACGTCCACCAAGTCCATCAGGCGCTACCCAACCTGCCGATTCTTGGCTGTGGGGGAGTGCAAAGCGCCACCGACGTCGTGCAGTTCCTACGAGCCGGCGCGACCGCCGTATCGGTTGGCACCCAACAATTCGTCGACCCGTTCATCACCGGCCGGCTTACCCACGACCTTGAAGAATGGCTCGCCCGCCACGGGCATAGCGACGTTACCGAACTTATTGGCACCGTCACCCCATGGCATTAAGGACAGACCTCGATGACATCCTCACCTGCCCATGAACGCATCGCGGTTGCGCTTGACGTCGACACGCTTGATGAAGCCCTCAGGTTAGCTAAACAACTCACCGGCCATGTCGGCTGGTTCAAAGTCGGCCTTGAGCTGTTTGGTGCCTACGGACCTGACGCAGTGCGCCGTATCGCCACGTTCGGGAATGTTTTTCTCGACCTCAAACTGCACGACATCCCAACTACTGTCGAACGGGCAGCTCGCCAAGTCGCGCAGCTTGGCGCAGGTCTTTTGACGGTCCATGCTGGTGGGGGTGAGACCATGATGCGAGCCGCATGCGATGGCTTTGGCGATGCCGGCAAGGTGCTTGCCGTCACCGTCTTAACGTCACTGTCTGACACTGACCTGCATGCCATTGGCTGTGACGGTGCGGATATTCAAGTGGTGCGTCTTGCCGCCCTTGCCAGCGCCAGTGGGGTGCCAGGGCTGGTGTGTGCGCCAAGGGATCTAACGCGTGTGCGGGCAGCCGTGGGCGACACGGTGATGCTCGTCACACCCGGGATTCGCCTGTCCGGCAGTGCAGTTGACGACCATGCACGTAGCGCAAGCCCGCGAGATGCGTTACGTGACGGCGCTGACCTGTTGGTGGTTGGCAGACCGATTACACGCGCTCATGACCCGGTTGGGGTAGCCGCATCAATTGCTGCTGAACTTGCTGACGTATAACTGCCGGTTTACAACGCGTAGCGGAAAAATTTTGACGAATCGACCCAGCCTTCACGCAGATAAAACCGGTGGGCGTCAAGCCGTTGGTTGCCTGATGTTAATGTCACGTCGTTACAGCCAAGGTCACGTGCTCGTCCTATCACGTGACGGCTCATCGCCGCACCTACCCCTTGCGAGCGGCGAGTTTGGGTGGTGCACAAGTCGTCGATGAACGCACCAAAACCATGGGCGGTGTTTCGTTGCAGGCGCCAGTTCACCACCCCAACCACAAAATCGTCAATGATCGCTGCCGTCGAGGTCCAGTTGGCATGCTGTTCTGAAGTGAACAGGGCTACGTAGGCGTCACGGTCAAGCTGCGTACGCAACTCAATGAGGACCGTGTAGGCCTCATCCAACAGCGGATGGGTTGGTGTGAGATCAACCAAGGTGATGGCATCGGGCGTAGACATAACAGGTTCCTTTAAGCAGAGTCTGACGCGCCATACTCGGCACGATACGCGGCAATGCGGGCCAAATCTTCCGGGCTTAACACACTTGGGCCGGATGCTTGCGGGCCAGACAACGTCTCGACAATGTCATCGATGGTGCACAGTGAGACGGCACGTAACGAAAATTCGTCTGCCAACTCACGCAACGCCGAAGTGGTACTGGTGCCACGTTCTTGCCGGTCAACGCCAACGACCAAGCCAACCACGCGTGCGCCTGTTTGGGTGAGCAGTGGCAACGTTTGACGAATTGAAGTGCCCGCAGTGGTGACATCTTCAACAATCACTACGCGCTCACCGGGCTTTGGGACGTGTCCGACAAGCACCCCGCCTTCACCGTGATCTTTCGCCTCTTTACGGTCGAAACAAAACGCAATGTCGCGACCCTGTTGATGCAACGCCGTGGCTGTAGCCGTGACCAGCGGAATGCCTTTGTATGCCGGTCCAAACAGCACATCAACGTCATCGCCAAACTCGGCGGTGATACGGGCGGCATAAAACGCCCCAAGTGCTGCGATTTGGCTTCCGGTGCGATAGTTCCCCGCGTTCACAAAATACGGCATTTTGCGGCCAGACTTGCCCACAAAATCACCGAACGTCAACACGCCGCTCTCAATCATCAGCGTAATGAAGGCGGTGCGTTGCAACGCCGAATCAAAGGAAGAAGTCATCATGCCTGTCACTTTAGCCGTGGCTTCGTTAAGCAGGAAAAAGGCGCAATTGCCATTCGTCACGCGCCAGCACCGCCTCGACATGTGCCTGAACATCGCTCCACGTGTAAGCGCGAGGTCCCGCAAGTGCACGGTTGTAGGGCTGGTCGAACACGATTACCTCACGACTAGCATCACGCAAGGCAGTGACATTGTGCGGAGCATCGTCAATGTAAAGATCCGCCCCAACGTCAGGTTTCGCGCCGATGAAACACAAATCCCGGTACGGAATATTGTGCTCTTCTAGCCAGTTTGCCGTGTCTGCGGCAACAACTTCATGGATACCGTTGAAAAACAAACGGTGGGTGATGATGCGGATCCACACGCCCGCATCCGATAAGGCCCACAGCACATCAGACACGTCTGCTATCGGTTGCATCACCTGAAACAGGTGGCGTTCTACCACTGCATAAGTGTGTTCCTGGCGATACTCCTCAGGCGATAAACCCCATTCGGAGTAGGCATCCATCGTCGTTTGCGGCGGCAACGTCGTCGGATCAATGCCGCGTCGCGCCGCATACGCATCGCGAAGCGCCGACTCATAGTCGGCACACACCCCGTCAAGATCGACGCCAAGAATCAGTTCGCGTCGGGTTGTCATCGGACACATCCTTACCTGCTGCTGAAAAGTCAGGCGGTAAACAGCACAGCTTGCAGCGACGTTACCGCGCTTGGGTGTCATCGAGGCGGTAGCGTGTTCGAATGTTTAACCTGGCCTATGCCGCTCTACCAACAGCCGCTTCATCTGACGACTGTCGTGAAGGAATGATGTGACCATCCCACCAAGTGATGCTGCATTGCGGCATGCCGCCGTCACCGCCGCAGTAGCTGCCAGGCAGCGTCGTGCTGCCGCCCGGCAGGCGTTAAAACAAGGGGAGTGGGATATTCACCGACTGCTGAAGGAAGTTGATGGCGACCTGGTGCTGGCACGGATGCGCATGAAAGATCTCGCCACGGCGTTTCCCGGATTAGGCCCTGCCCGCGCCAACGCACTGCTGGTATCGCTACAAATCGCGCCCGACCGTCGCGTGGGCACCCTTGGGGTACGTCAGCGTGAACGACTCGTTGCCGCACTATCACCCCGATGACACACCAAACAGATGGGCTGGTAGTGGTTATCGTCGGCCCTTCAGGGGTCGGTAAAGGCACCGTATATCGTCAAGTCGTAGCCAAACTCAGCAACCCGTTCGTATCGGTATCTGTCACCACCCGAGCCCCCCGTGACGGCGAACAAGACGGAGTGCACTACTGGTTTGCGTCACCAGAAACGTTTCATCAGGCCGCAGCAAAAGGCGAGTATCTCGAATGGGCCCAATATGCCCAACATTGGTATGCAACCCCGCGTGAGCCAATCGATAAGGCGCTGGCCGACGGGCGCATTGCGCTCCTTGAAATCGACGTGCAAGGTGCTCTGCAAGTCAAAGAAACCCTGCCAGATGCCGTCAGTATTTTTCTCATACCCCCAAGTTTTGGCGAGTTAGCACGGCGCTTACGCGATCGTGGCACCGAAACCGACGCACAAATCGCCGCCCGGCTTACCCGTGCACGCGAAGAAATTGCCACACAACATCAGTTCACCCATACGGTCGTAAACGACGACCTCGACCAATGTGTCGCAGACGTATTGGCACTCATCAACACGCATTTCGCCTGAGCGCTGTACGTGTTTGTGAGCGAACCGCTACGCTTTCTATGGTCTCAATTCCAACACTCTGACGCGCCTTTGGTGCGACGTCTTTAAAGGTTCACATCATGACCCGCATCGACGACCTCGTCGCCAAGGTGCCGTCACG
>JBBDST010000027.1:6740-36444 GCA_040904765.1 Nitriliruptoraceae bacterium | reverse complement strand
TTCACGTGGGATGGTGCTGGATGGGACCCGTACCACGACGCCCTTGGTGGCATCGCTGGCGGTCGCCCATCCCCACCGCTCGGCCCTTTGGCGGCCGGTAGCGGAGGTGCGTCCATCGCACGAGCTTTTCACAAATGGTGGGGCATTCAATTCACGAATACCCCATAGTGGAGCTGCCGGGAGTCGAACCCGGGTCCCGCGGTCCCAACACTCGGGGCTCTACGTGCGTAGGTTCCGGATAAATCTCGGGTTTGGTGCTCCGGCGCCAGACAGCTTCCGCCCCCATATCACCATAAATGTCCCCCGTGGCCAGGTGATCGCGACCGGCGGGGTTTTAGCCTCGTGATGACGATCCGACCCTCTTACGAGGCGTCAGAGGCGGATCGCGCGGAACCGTTTAGGCCGCGAGCATGACCTCAGAGTTGTCAGCTATAGGTTCCCACAACTTTTTACGAGGTCTTGTGGGCGTCCTCGGCACGCTCCCTTGGCGATGGCATGACCACGGTCGAAACCGTGTCAGCCCCAAGTTTGCAAAACGTGTTGCGCTATAAAGTTCTCTGTCATCAGAGTACCGCATCAGCGGCGAACTTTAAGGGCCCGTTCGATCTCACGTTTCGCGTCACGTTCTTTCTCGGTATGACGTTTATCAGCCACATTTTTACCTTTTGCAACCGCAAACTCGAGTTTGGCGCGCCCGTCCGAAAAATACATTTGGGTGGGGATCAGAGCGACGCCTCTGGCGGCAACCTGATGAGCAAGCTGATCGATTTCTTTGCGGTGCAACAGCAGTTTGCGGGGACGGATCGGATCGTGATTGTTGCGGTTACCAAACGCATACTCGGGAATGTGAGCCTGCATCAAATGTGCGTCCCCACCGGCCACAACCCGCACCCACGCTTCCACGAGCGAGGCTTTGCCGTCACGGAGCGATTTTACTTCTGTGCCGGTAAGTACAAGTCCTGCTTCATACCGGTCGTCTAAGTGATAGTCGTAACGGGCACGACGATTCAACGCGATGACTTTACGTCCTCGCGTCTCCTCGCCTGCCGGTTTTTTCGCCATGACTTCAAGCCTAGCGGCCGGCTATCAGGCCTTTAACAGGAGACGTAGTTACACGGGTTGCGTGGCACACCGGCCTGCCGGGTTTCAAAATGCAGGTGAGGACCGTAACTATTGCCCGAGTTCCCGACCGTGCCGATTCTGTCACCAGCCGAAACGACCGAACCGGACACAACTGAAAGCGTTGACAGGTGGGCATAGATCGTCGCAAACCCGTCGTTGTGTGCGATCGTGATGTAGTTGCCAAAGCCCCCACCACAGCCCCACGAGCTGGTGCGGTGACAGCCAGAATTGGCAGTTACCACGAATCCTGAGCGTGCGGCCACAATCGGGGAACCGACCGAACCGGCTAAGTCGACTCCGTTATGGTTACGGCCCCAGCGGGGACCAAACGGCGATGTGAGACGGCCCGATACAGGGCGTGCCCAGCCGCTATCTGAATATGTCGGAGCTTTACGGTCGTTGGCTCTAGCTTCGGCTTCGGCACGGCGGCGTTCTTCTGCTTGGCGGCGAGCAATCTCTGCCAGTTCAGACTGGATACGTTGCGATTCGGCTTCAAGTTGTGACAGGTGACCTTCAATAGCCTGCCGGTCTTCTCGCAGCCGGCTAAACACCTCGTCACGTTCGGCGACCTGGGCGGCAATTTCGCGCGTAATGGCCTGCTGTTCAACCAGTGCTGCCTCAACTTCGCGTTTTGCTTCAGCAGCCTCAGCAGCCGCAACGACTGCACGTTCGGCCGCTTCAACCGCAGCATCACGCTGTTCAACGACCGCCACAAGCAGGGCGTTGACAGTGTTGACAAGCTCACGGTCAGCTTCGATGACATGGGAAATGAACGTACTCGTGCTGATCAGATCAGCAATGTCGTTGGCCCCGCTAAACACGTCAATGAGACCCACATGGCCGTATTTGAACGCGGCTCGTACCCGTTCTTCAAGCTGAGCATGTTTTTCTTCGAGCAGCAGCTCGGTCGCGTCTGCTTTAGCTTGAGCGTCATCGGCCTCTTGAAGCGCCTGGGTCTCTTCGTCACGCCGGGTTTCATACAGCGCTTCTGCCCGCACGGTCAGATCGGCAAGTTCACCGCGACGACGTTCGGCTGCGTCAAGACGACGTTCGACGTCTGCCAAGGCAGTACGTGCGTCTCGTTCGCTTGAGCGTGCCTCAGAAAGTTCGCGGGCTGCAGCCTCGCGGTCATTCTTAAGTTCGTTGAGTTCGCGAGTGAGTTCACGCGTATCAGCTACCGCAGTGGCTGAGGCAAGCCCCAACACAAGCAACACCGCAACCAGCATGGCGGCATAGCGACGCGGTCCACGGTGCGACTGGAGGATGGACATGTGCTCGTAAGCCACTGTCTCTCGCTTGTCGCGGTCCGCCAAAGATGAATAACCCAACGATGGCCTACCGCGACGATAGCGGACCTACGGGATGTTCCGCAGTGCCCGTTCGGACAAAAAACTAAACCGTTAAAGAATTACAAGAAGACGATACCGGCTTTTCGCCTAAACATCGAGGAATTTCCGCAATGCCAACAGTGACGACACGGCAGCGATGCCCGTGCCGGCCAACAGCAGCCACCCTCCGACAGCAAATACGTGACTTGCACCGATAAATGGCAACAGTTCAATGTCGCGCGCCAAATTGCCAGCGATGCGTGGCACGGTGGCGTACAGCAGCCCCCACGACACAAACGCACCAAGCACCCCGGCGATGACGCCTTCAAGCACAAACGGTAACCGGATGTACCAGTTGCCGGCGCCAACCAGACGCATCACGGCGGTTTGTTCACGGCGAGCAAACGCTGCAACGCGAATGGTGTTTGCGATCAACACGCCGGCTGCGACAAGCTGGATGGCTGCTACCGCAAGTGCGCCGTTTCGTACCACGTTGGTGAAACGAAGAAACTGGTTTAACACTTCGCGTTGATCGACGATCTCTTCAACCCCTGGGTAGGCCTCAAATTCGTCACGGATGACGTTGAACAGGGCCGGGTTTTCAAGGCGGACCCGAAAGGAAGCGGGCAAGGTGTCTTCGGTGATGGATTCAACAAGCGTCGGCTGATCGCTGAACAGTTCAACAAAGCGGATGTAGGCGTCACGTTTAGATTCGTAGAACACTTCAGCGACAACGTCGTTGGCTTCTAAATCTTGCCGGAGCGTTTCTTGCTGTTCGCTTGTAATTGCCGGGCAGGTGCGGTCGTCACACAAGAAGATCGAAACTTCTACCCGGCCGATCCAGTCGTCGGTGGCAAGGTCAACTTGGGTTGACAGCAGCAGGCTTGCCCCAAGCAGGGTGAGTGACACGGTGACTGACAGGACGACTGCGACCGTCATCATCAGGTTGCGGCGCAGCCCAATGAACGCCTCGTATAGGAGGTAGCGCCAGCGTCCAGTCATGTGTTGCCCTTCGTAACTGTCTTGCTCCACGGTCTTAATGCACTGCCTTGCTTAATGCACTGCCTTGGCATAGCGCTACGCGCCGTAGCCATACACGCCACGCGACTGGTCGCGGACGATTACTCCGCCGGCCAGTTCGATCACTCGGCGACGCATCGAGTCGACGATCTGCTGATCGTGGGTGGCCATAACGACGGTGGTGCCGGTGCGGTTGATGCGGTCAAGCAGTTTCATGATGCCAACGCTGGTGGCAGGGTCAAGGTTGCCGGTCGGTTCGTCACACAGCAGAATGCGCGGTTTGTTCACAAACGCTCGTGCGATCGATACGCGCTGTTGTTGACCGCCGGAAAGTTCGTGCGGTTGTGCGTGGGCTTTGTCGCTTAACCCGACAAGCTCCAACATTTCGGGGACGCGACGGTCAATTTCGCGTTTGCCGGTACCGATCACTTCGAGTGCGAACGCGACGTTTTCGTACACAGTTTTATTTCCAAGCAGTTTGAAGTCTTGAAATACGTAGCCAATTTCGCGTCGCAGTAACGGCACTTTCCAGGCCCGCAATGTTGCAAGGTTTTTGCCGGCCACCCACACTTCACCGTTGTCGGCGATCTGTTCGCGGGTCAAAAGTTTCATAAACGTCGATTTACCTGACCCTGACGGGCCAACGACGAACACAAATTCGCCTTTGACAATGTCAAGGCTGACGTCGTCTAAGGCGATTACTTCGAGGGTTCCGGCACGCGTATAGGTTTTTGTGACGTTTTGCAGCCGTATCACCGTGTCACCTACTTTCGCTGTGTGAAACCTTGTGTTTAGGGTTCATTGCCACTGCCCTGCCGAGGCTGACAAAGCCTACCGACTCTACGCAGCAATTCTTTCGATTCGCTTGTCGCATTGGACAATGATTCTTGGCCCAGTCGTATCTGATTATTCGGTGCCGCGCATCCGTCGGCGCAGTTCGGCTTCAAGGAGCGGGTCGATGGCCCCGTCTAGCACGGCTTGCACGTTGCCGGTTTCGTAGTCATTGCGCAGGTCTTTTACCATCTGGTAGGGATGCAGCACGTAGCTTCTAATTTGAGAGCCAAAACCAACGTTTTGTACGCCTCCACGCAGTTCGGTGAGTTCGGCGTCACGTTTGTGGCGTTCAAGTTCTGCCAGACGCAGTTTCAACACGCGCAGAGCCGCAGCCTTGTTTTGATGCTGAGATTTTTGGTTTTGGCAACTGACCACCACTCCGGTTGGGATGTGTGTGAGTCGCACCGCCGAGTCGGTGGTGTTGACGCTTTGCCCGCCAGGACCTGAACTGCGATAGACATCCACGCGGATTTCTTCATCAGGAATAGTCGCATCATCGTCTAGGTCTGGCAGGACTGGCACGACATCAACGAGCGCGAAAGAAGTTTGGCGGCGTGCGGCCGCGTCAAACGGCGAGATGCGCACGAGACGGTGTACCCCATGTTCGACGTTAAGCCAGCCGTACACGTCACGACCACGAATTTCGAATGTGGCCGATTTGATACCTGCTTCTTCACCAAACGATTCGTCATACACCTGCGCATCAAAGCCACGCTGTTCGGCCCAACGCAGATACATGCGTTGCAGCATCTGTGCCCAGTCCATCGCATCGACGCCACCTTCGCCGGCATGGACGCTTATGAGCGCATCAGACTGGTCGTATTCGCCAGACAACAGGGTGATGACGTCAAGGCGGGCCAGTTCATCATCGATTTCGGCGATGCCGCGTCCGACTTCTGCTGCCGATTCGGCATCGTTTTCTTCGCCAGCAAGTTCGTCTAACACGGCAAGGTCATCGATGCGCTGGCGCAAAAGAGCAAACGTGTTGACTTCCTGTTCGACACGCGACAGTTCGGTAGTGACGATCCGGGCAGTGTCAGGATCGTCCCACAGGCCAGGTTCGCTGGCGGCTTGCTGCAGTTCGTCGAGCCGTTCGCGTTTCACAGCCAAGTCAAGGTCGCGGGCGAGCGTGTCAAGACGTGACGCTAACGCGGTGAGCGCGTCGTGGTGCGTTGACGACATGACGAGCAACCTTTATGCAGCGGGTGGGTGATAGCAAGTGTTTTGCTGGTGTGCCTCTGATGCTAGCCAACAGGGTGTGATCGCTTTGACTGTGGCATGAGTGCGCTACCGTTTTGTGGTGAAGCGTTGAGCAAAGGTCACATTGTGGTGCACACCCCTGACGGTAGTGACGGGCACGCGTCGTTTGCGTCGCTTGATCGCACACAGCGTCGTGAAATTTCGCGCGCAGTCAGTCGCGGTAGGCCGGTGACTGATCGCCGGCTTGCCCGCACGGCGGTGGCGTTTTCGCGGCGCCAGCAACGGTTTTGGCGGTATGCGTGGCTGATCGGCCCGGCTCTTGGCGCTTTGCAGTTTCTGTCGCTCGATCCGCTCCCGGCACTGATCAACGCGTTGATTGGAAGCGCGATGTTAATTGCCGCGTCCCTATGGTTTACACGCAAAGCAAAACAGTCGCAAACGGCGTGTCTTGAACTGTTGAACACCCGTAAAGGCAATCCAAATGGGCCCAAAAACCGTCAGGTATCGGCCGCGAACGTGCGTGGGCCGTACACGCCACGCGGCAAAAAACGCCGCTAGTTAACGTTCCAGTAGTGCAGTTGCTGCGTTGACGATGGCTTCGGCGGTGAACCCGAAACGACTGAACAGTTCTTCGGCGGGAGCGCTGGCCCCATAGCGATTAAGGGCGATGATGGTGCCGTTTGCGCCCGCAATTTTTTCCCAGCCGAAACTTACGCCCGCTTCAACAACGACCCGACGGGTAAGGGTGTCCGGTAGCACGGCTATTTGATAGTCGGCCGGTTGAGCACTAAACACTTCGGCGCTTGGCAGCGATACGACCCGAACTGCGTGACCTGCCGCTTCAAGGCTTGTCGCGGCGGCAACACACAGGTGGGTTTCCGAACCGGTGCCGATGAGGCAGATGTCGGCCGTACGGCCGTGAGTTTCGTGAAGGACATAGCCTCCGCGTGACACGTCAGCGTCGCCCGGACGGGCAAGTGGCGGCAACGTTTGCCGTGACAGGGCGAGCACCGTCGGGCCTTCACTGGTGAGTGCATGTTCCCAGGCGGCGACTGTTTCGACTCCGTCAGCCGGGCGGATAACCGTGACGTTTGGCATGGCACGTAACGATGCGACATGTTCGACTGGCTGGTGGGTTGGGCCGTCTTCACCCAGTCCGATCGAGTCGTGCGTCATGACATAGATGACGTTGAGGTTCATCAGTGCAGCTAAACGCAGGGAGGGCCGCAGGTAGTCGCTAAACACCAAGAAGGATGCCACGTAGGGGATAACGCCACCGTGCAGTGTCATGCCGTTGGCGATTGCTGCCATGGCATGTTCACGCACTCCAAAACGTACGTTGCGTCCGTGCCGGCCGTCACCAACACCGGGAGTTTGAAAATCGCCGCCGCCTTGAATGTCCGTGTTGTTGGATGCGGCCAAGTCGGCTGAGCCACCAAACAGTTCCGGGATCACCGGTGCGAGCGCGTTGATGACTGCACCCGAATGCACTCGAGTGGCAGCTGGCGTGTCCAGGACCGGCAGAGCGTCACGCCAGTTTTCTGGCAGTTCACGCGTGATGACGCGCCGTTCAAATTCTTGTGCAAGTTCGGGGTGGGTAGCTTTGTAGGCGGCGAACAGATCGTTGAAGTTTTGGTGGTGGGTTGCACCATCACTGCCCTGGTCGGTAAACGCTTTGACGTCAGCGGGCACCGTGAATGGCGGATGGTCCCAGCCGTACTGGGCTTTGGTTAACGCCACTTCGTCGGGGCCAAGTGGCGCGCCGTGTGAGCCTGAGGTGCCTTGCTTGTTTGGTGAACCAAAACCGATGACGGTTCGCACCTTGATAAGCGATGGGCGAGGGTCGTTGATGGCTTGCGTGATGGCATTCCGCAGTGCGTCCAGATCGTTGCCGTCACTGACCTCGTCAGTGTGCCAGCCGTAGGCGGCAAAACGGGCTGCGACATCTTCGCTAAAGGCCTTGTCGGTGCCGCCATCGATGGTGATCTTGTTGTCGTCATACAGGTACACGATCCGGCCAAGTTGAAGATGTCCGGCTAACGATGCGGCTTCGGAGGCGACTCCTTCCATCAGGTCGCCGTCAGAAACGATGCCAAAGATGCGTTGTGGAACAACGTCGAACCCGTCACGGTTGAATTCGGCGGCGAGCCGTTCGGCTGCAATTGCCATACCGACACCGTTGGCGAAACCTTGACCTAGCGGCCCTGTGGTGGTTTCAACCCCATCAAGCAGGAAATTTTCGGGATGTCCGGCCGTTACCGACCCTGACTGGCGGAACGCTTTGAGATCCTCAAGGGTTGGTCGTGCGTAACCGGCCAGGTGCAGGGCAGCATAAATGAGCATTGAGCCGTGGCCGGCCGACAGCACGAACCGGTCGCGGGCGCACCAAGACGGGTCGTTTGGGTCGTGGCGCATCGTTTCGTTAAACAGCAGATGCGCGATGGGGGCACAACCCATGGGCATGCCAGGGTGGCCTGAGTTGGCCTGTTGGACAGCATCGATGGCGAGGGTGCGGATGGTGGTGATCGCCTGCTGATCGAGCTGTTCAGACATAAATAGCCTTGCTGTGACGGTTGGGGCACGCACGGGACATGGTGCGGTGTGTGAAGAAACTGTCGTGGATGCTAGCGCCCTTTAGGTTGTGGTGGCCGTGGCATGGGTGGCCCAACGTGCAAACGTATCTGCGTGGTCGTGTAACGCGGCTTGAGGTGTGCGTTTCACACCGTCAGGGGCATGTTGTTTGGTGACGGCACCGTCATGATTTCCCCCAGTGATTGAAACGAACGTCGCCGCACCACCAAATCCGTGTAATGCGTCAGCAAGCTCGGCACTGCTGCCAAACGGATCACGGCTTCCTTGGATGAACAGCCCAGGCAGGCCAAGGTCAGCGAACATAGTGTCTCGGCGCACTGTTTTGCCTGGGGGGTGTAACGGAAAGCCGTATGCGACAACGCCTGCAAGGTGAACTGGTGAAGCGGCTGCCGCGTAGGTGAACGCCACCCGTGCCCCATACGATTTGCCACCGACAATCACTTGACATGGCCTATCGTTGTGCGGGTTTGCTAGCCCGATAAAGGTGTTGACGAGTTGGCTGAACACGGCAACGTTTCGGGTCATGTTGGCGGGAGGTCGGCGCAGTTCGTTGTGCGGCAGGTTGGTGACGAGCGTGTCGATACCAGCCTTGGCGAACGTGCGTGCCAGCACGTCAAGGCCTTCCGCTTGATAGGTCCCGCCGGCGCCTGGTAGCAGCACTGCGATCCGACACGTCAGGTGGTTGTCAACTGGTTGCGGGTGTGGCAGATACCGAACACCGGTAAGGGTCAACACCGGCTCATCTATCTGGCTTACAACGACTACCGGTTCATCTGATGGTTGGCGCCAGGTTATTGGATGGGTTTGGTTGCTAGCGGTCACCGGGCACCGAAATGAGCACGGGGCAGTGAGCATGGGCGACCACCTGATGCGTGACCGAGCCGAGCAACAATCCGCGAAAACCGCCCAGCCCTCTGGCGCCGACCACAAGCATGTCGGCGTTTTTGGATTCTTCACACAACACTCGGGCAGCCCCGCCAGGCGCGATCAGTGTCGTGACAGAAAGTCCTTCAGGGATCACAACATCAGCCAGCATGTCGGCGATAATTTCTTCGGCTGCTGCTTTCAACTCGGCGTCACTTGGCAGGGTGACAACGGCGGGTAGGGCCACAATTTCTGGGGTCGGATAAGCGTGCACCAACACCAGTTCGCTTGCCCGCCACACAGCTTCGTCGATCGCAAGCGCAAGTGCACGCCGTGAGTCTTCTGACGTATCGATACCTACGATGATGCGGCCCATGTCGATGTTCCTCCCCGTTTATTGTTGCAACGTCGCACGTCGGCTGTTCCACACCTTAGCGGCGACACTGGATGTGGATGCAGAGTCCGTTGGTCTCGTATTTCGGGGACTTTTGCCGGTGCGTATTGAGTGATTGATCCGCGATGCTGATGTTTCAACGTGATCGAACAGGTAAAGGAGTCTCGTATGGCTATCCCGTCATTAACCGACCCGATCGGCATGCTGTCTGGCGCGCCGGTGGCAACAATCCGTCCAACCGCGACGTTACGTGAGGCGGTTGAGTCTCTGACGGCTGAAGGCATCGGCATTTTGGTAGTCGTTGATGCCAGTGGTGTCCGGGGGGTGATCTCCGAACGAGACATTGTCGTTGCGATCGCTGAAGACACCGATCTCGCCGAAGCCCGGGTGCTGGACTATATGACTGCCGAACTGATTCAGGTGACCGAAGACGCAACCGTGGCAGCGGCAGCGGCCACCATGGCCGCGTCACAGATCCGCCATCTTGCAGTAACCCGTAACGACACGGTTACAGGAGTCGTGTCGGTGCGTGAAATCTTGAAAGTGCTCGTTGCCGCACAAAACTGACCATCATCTGTTGGCCCACAGTGTGCTTGACAGGCAAGAAACGACTAGCGTCTTAAACGTTGACAGTTGTTTGCTGACGCGCCGACACAGTTCTTACCCGTCGTTTAAGGAGCCGGTTTCGTATGGCGAAAATCATCTACACCTACACCGATGAAGCCCCTGCGCTTGCCACGCATTCGTTGCTGCCGATCATTCAGCGTTTCGCTGCGGCAGCTGACGTCACCGTCGAGCTTGAAGACATTTCGCTTGCGGGTCGCATCATCGCCGTATTTCCGGAGTATCTGAGTGAAGACCAGCGGATCCCCGACGCGCTGGCATCGTTGGGCGCGCTTGCGACCACACCCGAAGCCAACATCATCAAACTGCCAAACATTTCCGCGTCAGTTCCGCAATTAAAAGCGGCGATTGCGGAACTTCAGGCCGATGGCTACGCGGTGCCGGACTATCCTGAGGCCCCGTCAACCGAGTCCGAAGAAGCCATTCAGGCCCAGTATGATCGGGTGAAAGGCTCTGCGGTAAACCCGGTGTTACGTGAAGGCAACTCGGACCGGCGCGCACCGCTGGCGGTAAAACGCTATGCGCAAGCCAACCCGCATCCAATGGGGGCTTGGGCAAAAGATTCAAAAACTCACGTGGCGACGATGAGTGACGGAGATTTTCGTCATTCAGAACAGTCGGTGACTGTTGCAGCTGCCGATGATGTACGTGTCGAACAGGTAGCAGCCGACGGCACCGTCACCGTGTTGAAAGCATCAACACCACTGTTAGCGGGCGAAGTAATCGACACGGCCGTGATGAGCAAGCGTGCACTCACCGCGTTTCTGGCGCGCGAAGTTGCTGACGCACGGGCGTCAGGGGTGCTGTTTTCGGTGCACCTCAAAGCAACAATGATGAAAGTGTCCGACCCGATCATCTTCGGTCATGCGGTGCGCACCTACTATGCCGACGTGTTTGCAACCTACGGGCCGGTGTTTGACTCCCTTGGGGTCTCACCAAACGATGGCATGTCTGCGATTGAGGCGGCACTTGACGGTTTGGCTGATACTTCCGTGGCCGATCAAATTCGGGCAGCGATCCAGGCCACGTACGCCAACGGTCCAGCGCTTGCCCAAGTCAATTCGCACCGTGGCATCACCAACTTGCATGTGCCAAGTGACGTGATTGTTGACGCTTCCATGCCGGCAATGATCCGTGAATCCGGGCAGATGTGGAACAAAGACGATGAACTTCAAGACACCAAAGCTGTGATTCCCGACTCGTCTTACGCTGGCGTCTATGCCGAAACGATCCGGTTCTGCCAACAACATGGCGCATTTGACCCGACAACGATGGGCAGCGTGTCAAACGTCGGTTTGATGGCGCAAAAAGCCGAAGAGTATGGCTCGCACGACAAGACGTTTGAAGCCACTACAGACGGCACCATCCAGGTCGTTGCACAAGACGGCACGGTGCTGATGCATCAACCGGTCGAAGCAGGCGACATTTTCCGGATGTGCCAGACCAAACATGACCCGATCGTCAACTGGGTCGAGTTGGCTGTTGAACGTGCCCGGGCAACCGGTGTGCCGGCCGTGTTCTGGCTCGATGAGACACGTGCCCATGACGCGCAACTGATCCAGAAGATCAACGCCACGTTGGCAACCCTTGACACGTCGGATGTTGACCTAAAGATTTTGCCGCCGATTGAAGCGACCCGGTTCTCACTCGAACGGGCCAAGGAAGGCCTTGACACGGTTTCGGTGACTGGCAACGTGCTGCGTGACTATCTCACCGACCTGTTCCCGATCCTTGAGGTTGGTACTAGTGCAAAGATGCTATCAATCGTGCCGTTAATGGCTGGCGGTGGACTGTTTGAAACCGGTGCGGGCGGTTCAGCGCCGAAACATGTGCAGCAGCTGGTGAAAGAAAACCATCTGCGTTGGGATTCGCTCGGCGAATTTTTGGCGTTGGCGATGTCGTTTGAACATCTGGCAACCAAGCAAGGTGTACAACGTGCTGCCCTACTGGCTGAAACGTTGGATCAGGCAACCGGCAGGCTGCTTGATGAGGGCCGTTCGCCATCACGCAAAGTAAACGAGCTGGATAACCGCGGCAGCCATTTCTATCTGGCGCTGTACTGGGCTGAAGCGTTGGCAGCTAACACGACTGATGCGGCACTTGCTTCGGCGTTTACGCCGATTGCAGCAGCGTTGGGTGAAAACGAAGAGACTATTGTGGCTGAACTCAACGCCGTTCAGGGCGTACCGGTCGATATTGGTGGTTCGTACTGGATGAACAAAGAGAAAGCCGATGCGGTGATGCGGCCAAGCCCGACATTGAACGCGATTGTCGATGCGATGCCGCTGTAACCGAAGCAAAACAGTGATGGGTCGCCTCCTTGGGAGAAAGAAGGCGACCCATCACTGTTCGTTAAGGGTGTTGCTCGTGCTTATTTTGGGAGAGTCGTGCAGTAGTACTTTTCTTGCGACTGGGAGTTCGTAGTGTTTGTGGATGAGGACCACGTGCACAGCCAGGACGGTAAGCACCGGCTGTAACCGTCAACTGTCCACCGTGTGTCAGTTTGGTTACAAATCGCTAGGGGTTAGTTGAGTGCGAACTGAACTCGATGAGTTCACCGGTCGCAGCGAAGATGACTTGCTCGCCGATGTCGACGCCATGGTCGGCGTACCGTTCGATGCGGCGGATCACGCCAAGAAGTTCAAAGACATTTTTTAACCGCTCGCCATCAAGTCCTTCGGCGTGCTGCAACAGGTCTCGGAACAGTTGCACAAGCAGTGCATCAACTTCGTTGTCAAGTGCCAGCACTGTCAGTGCTTTGGCTTCGTTGACCTCAACGAGCGCTTCGACCGCAATGCGGCAGACTGCCTGTGCTTTCTCTCCCATCGCTGCAATCTGGGTGTGCATCGACGCGTCGGTGGGTGCATATTCGCTGCGTTGAACGGCTCGCGCAATTGACACAGCATGGTCGGCCATCCGTTCGATGTGAAGGCTGGCATGCAGGTGTGCGGTAAGCAGCCGTAAGTCAAGCCCAACTGGGCCTTGTAACGCGACGGTTGTCAGAATCTGATGTTGCACGGAGGCGTAACGATGGTCAACACCACGGTCGGAACGAATCACCGCAAGCGCTTCTTCTTGGTCGTTTGTGGCCAGTGCTGTAAGCGCACGGGTCAGCATTCGATCTGCACGAGCAGCCATTTCGGTAACAGTGTCAGCGATTTCGGCCAGTGACCGGTCGAGTTGTTCACGCACGGCACAAACTTTCGTTAAAGGTAAGCGATGGTTGACGCTTCGAATACAGTAAACGTTACGAGATAGACGTAGCCAAAAGGCGGCGTGACGGTGACTAGATGGTAAACACCAGACGCTCGTTTTTGCCACCCTACCCACAGCGGGCTCTACCGGGCGTTTACCTTTCCGCTACCCCAAGTTAAGCACTGTGGCGTAACGTAATGGGTAACGGCGACAAGGAGTACGGCGGCACATGCAAAAACTGCTGCTGGTTGAAGACGAAGCGGCGATCGCTGAAGGGCTTGCGATTACCCTCGAAGCTGAAGGTTTCAGCGTCCTATGGGTGAATAACGGCGCTGATGCATTAACGGCGTTTACGAAACATCGGCCCGATCTGGTACTGCTCGACCTGATGCTTCCTGGCATGAGCGGTACAGAAATCTGCCGTGAAATCCGACGCGTATCGGATGTACCGATCATTATGGTGACGGCTCGCGATGCCGAAATCGACCGGGTGGTCGGTTTGGAGTTAGGTGCCGACGACTATGTCACCAAACCGTTTTCGACCCGCGAACTGGTTGCCCGCATCAAAACGGTGCTGCGGCGCGCCCCTGTCGTGGTGATGGCCGGTAGTGACAGCGCCCCGACACATGCTGCAGGAGTGCGGGTTGACCGTTCACGCCATGAGGTCCATGTGGACGGGACACTGATCACGTTGCCACCCAAAGAATTTGAACTCCTCGCCTACCTCGTTGAGTATGCCGGACGGGTGTTAACCCGTGATCAGCTGATCAGCCAGGTGTGGGGCAGTGACTATTACGGTGACACGAAAACGTTGGATGTGCACGTGCGTCGCATTCGTGCCCGTATCGAAGACGACCCGCACGATCCCAAAAGGCTCTTGACGGTCCGTGGCGTCGGTTACCGCTTCACTGACCTGTGACCACCGATCCGGTACTTAAAGGCCAGCAACGGCTCATCAACGCCCTCACGGACGCAGCGCTGCTCGTTGATCGTGACGGCACGGTGGTGGCCGCAAATACGCGAGCGCAAACCCTGCTTCATATGTCCGCGCTGCCGGCAACGCTCGCGGAGCTATCTGATGACAATATCCGGCCGCTGTTAGACGACGCGTTTGACTCGGGCACCACAACCCAGCGGGACCTTAACGTGAACGGGTCGTCGTTGACGGTGATCGCTTCACGGGTCGACACGCACGTGCTGATTGTCATCACCGACCATACGCGTGAACGTCGGGTCGAAGAGTTACGACGCGACTTTGTCGTGAACGCCTCACACGAACTCAAAACCCCCGTGACAAGCATCCAAACGTTAGCTGAAGCGCTTGCGGTCGTGATTCGCACCAAACCTAGCCGGGTGCCCCAGTTGATTGCACGGTTAAGCGCTGAAGCGGAACGGTTAAGTGCGCTCGTGACTGACCTACTTGATCTGCGGCGGCTGGAAGAACGCGGCGAAATCGGCCGTGAGCCGGTGAATTTGGCAGCGTTAATCAGAAACGTCGTGGCTTCCGAAGTGCAACGTGCAGACGCCCGCAATGTTACGGTGGCAGTTGACGGGCCAGACACGATGATTGTGGATGGCGTTACCGCCGATCTTGAAGTTATCGTGAAAAATCTGGTGGTGAACGCCGTCAAATACAACCGTGACGGCGGTGATGTCACGGTGACTCTGCACAGCGATGGCGCCCGAGTCCGGCTTGATGTGACCGACACTGGAATTGGTATTCCTGAAGACGACCTGCCCCGCATTTTTGAACGGTTCTACCGGGTCGATACGGCCCGTTCACGCGAAACCGGTGGGACCGGTCTTGGTCTTTCTATCGTCCGCCATGCTGTCGAACTCCATGACGGTCAAGTGACCGTGACCAGCCGCCGAGGCGAAGGTTCCACGTTTACCGTTGTACTACCCGCTCACACGTGAACAGGCCCGACAGCCAACGGGTGTTACGGCTGCAAGCGTTGACGTTTCCAGGTCGCACCGTCACGGCTCAACTGCACTCGGTCGTGCATCCGTGAACGACGTCCCTGCCAAAACTCGATCGTGTCAGGCATCAGCACATATCCACCCCAAAAGGTGGGGCGTAACACGGGCGTGTCATCGGGATAGTCAGCTGCGACTTTTGCAAACTGGCCGGCAAGCGCATCACGGCTTTCAATTGGCTCCGACTGGTTGCTGGCGTGTGCCGCCAGACGGGTGGTGCGGGGACGCGACAGAAAATAGGCATCAGATTCGTCATCTGGCAGCAAACTAACGACGCCACGCATCCGAATTTGGCGTTCCAACGTCGTGTTGAACCAAGTTAATGCAGCCCGTTTAGTGCCAGCAAGCTGGCGGCCTTTTGCGGATTCGCGGTTGGTGAAAAAAGACACACCACGTGCGTCAACCCCACGCAACAGCACAACGCGAGCATCGGGAACGCCTGCGTCATCCACCGTCGAAATAGTGATGGCGGTCGGATCTTTCATGCCGGTAGCGATTGCTTCATCGAGCCAGGCACGGACGGTCACGAACGGATCAGTTGCAATGTCGGTCACGTCGAGTTCGCCGGCGGTGTAATCAACGCGCGGTTGAGGTAGCGGATCCATGGTGGGTCTCCTGCACGTCGTCGTATTGGCCGAGTTTGGCACGAGGTTACACGCCAAAAATGTTGCCAAAAATGCTACCGATCACAAACCCGATCACCCCGGCACCGCCGCCGATGATGAGCATCCGGGCCCCACTTTGCCACGGAGAACGTTGGGTGAGGCGAGTCAATACTGCGCCGGTAACAAACAGGGCAAGCACGCTTAACAGCACACTTGCGATGATTGCAGACGGGCCGGTACCAACAAGAAATGGCGCCAAAGGCACAGCACCGCCGCCGATAAACAGCCCGCCGTTCGCGGCGGCGGCTTTCAACGGATGGACGTTTTCATCTTCGTCGATGTCGGCACCGACAGCCAGCAGTTCTTTTTGGGTTTGTACGCTGACATATTCGCCAGCTGCCATCGACATAGCGCCTGAGGCGAGTCCTGCGATGCCTGCTATCACGATCGTTTCGCCCGGGAGTTGCGCACCCGCCACTCCCATGACGATTCCGAAAGTTGAAACGATGCCGTCTTGGATGCCAAAGACGGCAGCACGGATCGTGTTGGCTGATTGCAGTATGCCATTATTGTCAGGTGCGGGCTTGTTCGTGTCCATTCGTGGAGCCTAACTTATGGTTGTGCGGGCCGGCGGCACACGCACGCACCGTGCTGCACTATGCGGCGCGTTAAGGGGTAGATGATGTTGTGGCTGCATGCGTTAGCGAGCTGGTGGCTGGTAGGAGTTGGCGTCACGGTGACGCTGGTGCACTATCCGACCTTTCGTGACGTTTCGACCGACACGTTTGTGACGTTTCATAAGCGCCACGCGACCGGGATGACGATGGTGGTGGCGTTGCCTTGGGTTACCCAAGGGTTGAGTGCCGCCTGGCTTCTCCTTGGCGGCTACCAACCGATCGTGAAGGTAATTGCGGCCTTGAGTGTGGTAGCCGTGTTGTTGACGGTGGCAGTGATTGTGCCGGCGCATTCCCGCCTAGCGCACGGCTTTAGTGACGAGGCGTTTTCCCGTCTTAGGGCTGCCGACCGAATGCGGCTGATAGCGTTTGTCGCGCATGCGCTGGCGGCAACCCTGGCGGCGTATAGCTACACGTAGATGCATTGGGGCACGCCGCTCATCGCGTCAACACTGCCATCACCAAGCGGTAACGCGTCACCTGTTGCGATGCGTCGTGCGCTAACTGCGGCCACGGCTGCGTCAAGCATGTCGGCAATGCCTGCGTTTTCCCCTGCCGGTAAGCAGGCGTCAAGGACAACCCCGTGTTGGATGAGAAGCTGTTCGCGTTGGCGCATTCCGGCCCACGTTTTTTTGGTGGTGGTCAACGGTTCACCGTTTAGCACCGCCAATGCCGTTTCGGGATGAGTTTCGTGCAGCGTAAGTCCCGAGTCCCTGATGAACTGTTGAGTTTCGAGCATTTTGTGACGTAATCCGTACGCCTGGATGCTTATCCCTTGGCCGGTTACGGCACGGTTGATAGCTGAGGCTTCCGTATGGGTTGTGGCATGCAGCGCAGGCCGGATCGGGGTGAGGAACAAACTTGCCCGGCGAGGCCCAAGCAACGTTCGGGCTTGCATATCACAAGCCCGTATCGATGTATCACTGAAGCCGATCGGTACGTCAACAGCGATGGTGGTGCAGGGAGCTAAGACGTCATAAAGGCCGTTTAGCGTGGCGGCATAGTGTGCTTTCACCATCGTGGTGTCGTTGATGATGACCGCAACCCATGCGCCGCGACTGATGTCGATCCCGGCATACAACGCGGACGTGTTGATGGTGTCTGGCATCGCGTGACTGTAGCGGCACGAACCTGCACGGTTTTGTTCGCCCGGGTGATCGCTACCGTGGTGGCACAACTGTCGTGCGATTCAGGGGGTTTGAGGTGGACGAGTCGGCACCGGTGGTGTTTGTGATTGGTGGAGCTGGCGGGATCGGTCGCGAACTGTCACGTCTGCTTGTGGCAAACGGTTGGCAGGTGCATGTTGCGTCGCGTGACTTGGCCCGGCTCGAAGCGTTACAAGCTGAAGTTGACGTGACATGCCACACCCTTGACGCTTCGGATATTGAAGCGGTCGATGTGACTCTGCGCGAGATCGTTGCAACGGCTGGGCGGCTTGATGCGGCGGTAAATCTGGCCGGTTCGCTCGTGTTAAAGCCGGCGCATCGGACGAGTATTGATGAGTGGAACGACACGATTGCGACCAACTTAACGAGCGCGTTTGCGCTCGTCCGTGCAGCTGCCCCGTTGATGCGGGCCAGTGGCGGTTCGATTGTGTTGACGGCGTCGGCTGCAGCGACAACTGGGTTGACTAATCATGAAGCGATTGCCGCCGCGAAAGCCGGTGTGGTGGGCTTAGCGCGTTCAGCTGCAGCGTCGTATGCGCCGTGGAATGTGCGGGTGAATGTGGTGTCTCCAGGTATGACCGATACACCGTTGACCGCACATTTGCTTGCGAATGAAAGTTCGCGTGCTGCCAGTGAGAAACTGCATGCGCTGGGTCGCATTGGCGACCCGGCCGATGTGGCGCGTGCGATTGCGTTTCTGGTGGACCGCGCGAACACGTTTATTACCGGTGAAGTGCTTGCGGTTGACGGCGGGTTAGCGCACGTCGCCCCTCGCCCCAAAAACTGACCGTAGGTGCGCACGCATTTGGTTGCCGCAGCCGGTGGATGTGGCGTTAGGCTTCACTTTGGGATGAGACATGGAGTGACGTATGCCACCTGAAGAGCCACGCGGACGCTGGTTTGATGAACTTGAACTTGGCGCGACTTACCACCACCGGCCACGGCGAACCATCGGTGAGGGCGACAACGTGCTGTTTACGACGTTGACGATGAATCCACAAAGCTTGCATCTTGACGAGACCTATGCCCAAACGACCGAGTTTGGCACGCGGATTGTGAACAGTTTGTTGACGATGTCAACGATCGTCGGGTTAAGCGTGTCGGATCTTACGGAACGCACACTGGTGGCAAATCTTGGTTTCACCGAGATTGTGTTTCCCCATCCGGTGTTTCACGGCGACACGATTGAGGCGTCAACAGTTGTGCTCACTAAGCGGCTGTCGAATTCACGGCCAGGCCAAGGGGTCGTCGAGTTTGAACATTTCGGGCATAACCAGCACGGTGACGTGGTGTGCCGAATACGTCGCACTGCACTGATGCACTGTGCGCCGGAAAGTTAACTGGCCGGACGCTGTTGTTTGTCAGATACTGCGGGCATGTTGGTCCAGTTTGTCACGGACCGAGGGATCGGCGATGGCAACAAGCGCATGGGCACGTTGACGCAGCGTTTGGCCCCGTAGCCACGCCACACCATGTTCCGTTACAACCGCATCAACATCTGCGCGTGGTGACGTTACAACCGCGGCAGTCAGTTGCGGCACGATCGTGGATACGCCTGCTTCGGTAGCACGCAGCGTAATGATGGACAGTTCCCCGTTTTGTGACGCTGCCCGGGTGAAATCAAGTTGGCCGCCCACTCCCCCCACATACTGGCCCTGACGCACTTCGGCGTTCACTTGACCACTTAAGTCCACTTCAACTGCGGAGTTCACGGACACCAGCCGACGAAAATGGCTTAAGACTGCAGGTGAATGGGTGTAAGACACGGGTCGAAACGCAACGTTCAGCGTCGCAACAGCATCAAAGAGGGCGGAAGAACCAATCACCGTACCCGTAACGATCATCCCTTGGTCGCGTTCTTTCTGCGCGCCAGTCAGCGCGCCTGAAGCGACAAGATCCAACACGGCATCAGTAATCTGTCCCGAATGCACCCCAAGGTTACGGTGGGAAGTTAGCCGACGAATCACCTCGGAAGGAACCGGACCAACCCCAAACTGCAAGGTGGCACCATCAGGGACAAGTTCGGCGACATGCATCGCGATCGCCTGCTCCGCCTGGTTCGCAGCCCGTTCGGGTGCCTCAACCAGCGGACGGTCGGTCTCAATATAGGCATCCAGACGATCAAGTGGAACCAGTGGACCACCACGAGTTGTCGGCATCTGCACGTTAATTTCACCGATGACATGACTCGCATGTATCAGCGCATCAGCCACATAATCCACCCCAATACCAAGCGTGCAGTTGCCGTTTGCATCCGGCGGGGAAAGCTGCACCAGTGCGATATCGCCAGGTAATCGTCGTTCGCGAAACAGCCGCGGCAAATTCGAATAGTTGCACGGCACAACGTCAAGCGCTCCCTTGGCTGCAGCACGACGTAACACCCCAAGCGCACCATAAGAAACGACCTGAAGCCCATCAACAGGCGTGGCAAGACGTGGATGAAAACTCACGCCGGCAAATACGGCTGCCGGATGCGCGGCATTCACCGTGTCAAGAAACGAGTCGATAAGTGGGGTCGGTTCCGCACAGCCTTGCCCCCAAAACACTTGCGGTGTTTTGAACCCAGCCAAGACGTCACCCAGTGGCCGACTTGCTCCGTTCACGACGCTTCAGGGTTCACGTGTGTAGCGAGATTGGCTGTAAGCCGTTCAACCTGCTCGCGCAGTTGCGTGAAATTGTGTGCAACGAACGCCCCAGCGTCCGTTAAATTCGCATATTTTGCGGCGACGTTCGTCGCCGAATCACCGGTTGCTCGTGGAGCATGACCAAAGGGCAGCATCGCAGGGAATGTGTCTGAGAAGCGTCCGGCCACCATCGCAACGACCGGGCAACGCATCTGACCGTCAGCGATTGCTGCAGCCAACACGTCTTCTTGACTACTGGAGGGCTCGCCAAACACGACGGTGATCTTTGTTATCGTTTCGCGTTCGGCAAGAGCGACTCCGTCACGTAACGTCGTGGCCGGCATCACCGCCCCACCTAAGTGAATTTGCACGCTTGTTCCAAACCCCCACAAGTGCAACAGATGGCCAATTTCGCCGGTCATACCGCCACTGCGTGAGACGACCGCAACGTGGCCTGGGCTAAAGCGTTCATTGACGTCGGTGCCGCCAGGTGAACCGATCCGTCCAAGGCCAGGTACGAGCAGACCTTGCGTGTTTGGGCCAACGACGACCGCGTCGTGTTCTTTAGCTACGTCAATAAGTCGGATCATGTCGTGCATCGGGACGTCTTCGGCACTGATGGCAACCAGTCGTACCCCAGCATTGATTGCTTCGATGGCCGCCCCGGCGGCGATGTGTCGTGGAGCGTAAATCATTGAGGCGCGGCAGGCGTGTTTGGCAATTGCCTCTTCGACCGTGTCGTAGACGGGCACGCCGTGCACGACCTGTCCACCTTTGCCTGGCGTCACTCCAGCAGCAACGTGGGTGCCCGAATCAAGCATCCAACGGGTTTCGAGTTGCCCTTGGCGGCCGGTAATGCCTTGCACCACCACACCGCCTGGGTCGGCAAGCATGGATGAGATACTCACAGGAGTCGTCATGAACCCACCTTGGCAAGTTGTGTGACTAGAACACTGCCGGCATGTTCGAGGGTTTCTTCGCGCCCAAATACGGTAAGTCCGGACACGGCGCGTAAGCGTTGTAGTGTCAAAGTTTCGCCTGGCCCGGCAATGCGTGCAACGATCGGAACGGTGTGTGGATCGATGCCCGTTGTGTCGAGTGCGGTGAGCAGCGCATCGGCGAAAAACTCGGTGTCCATCACGTTCAACACGGCAACGCCAACGAACACGCCGCGAATGTTGGGGATGGACAGGGCCGCTTCGAACAGGGCTGTGAGTTTGTCCAGGCCCCCTCCGGGGCTGTAGTCGGTGTAACAGGCGGGATTGAGCCCATGGTCGTGCAGAAAGTCGAAGGTAAACAGTGCCGCGCCACCACCTGCGACCACGAAGGCGATATCGCCATCGAGTTCAAAAAAGGTCATGCCAGGCCGATCAGCTTCACGTGCGTCAGCTGCGGCGACGGCATCTTCACGCACGGTAGGGGTGCGCCCAAGCGACGCAGCCAGCGTGGTTTCAAGTTCGGGTCTTCGTGCATCAACCGATGTCTGACTATGTGGGTCAAATTCAAGTGCGATGCCAACGGCAGTGCCGTGTTTGCCGTCCCATTTCAAAGGGTTTACTTCGATGAGTACTGCTTCACTGGCAACGAACGCGTCCCACATTTGACGCAGTGTGCGCTGAACAATCTCCATCGTTTCATCCGCAAAGCCGGCTGCACGAATGGTTGTTTGCAGCGCCGTCTCGTCAAGGTCAGTGACAAGCGATGCTTCGTACACGTTCGTGCTGGTGGCATCAAAGCCGACTCCACCGACCGGCGCGCACCGAATGACCGGGCGACGGTGTTGTTCGTCGATTGCTATCGCAAGAAAAAACTCGTCGCCGTCAACACACTCTTCGATGATCACAGCCGCTAGCGGGCTGCCGTTAAATTGTTGTGCGAACAGGTCTGAGGCTGCATGTTGTAATGCGGCCTGATCCTCACAACGGTGGACAAGTCCACGCTGGCCTTTGCCCCCGATGGCTACGTCAGGTTTGACGATCCAGGGTGCTTCAAATGGGATGGTGAGCGCGTCAAGATCTGTGTCAGGTTGGATGCCAACAAACTTTGGGACTTTCAGTCCTTGCGTTTTAAGCCACGCCAGTCCGGCACTTTCGCGTGCACGCACCACTCGCATCTCCTCGTTGACTGTGACTTTCCCCACGAAAGCGTGAGCCGTCGCACCACAGGGCGCACATATGTTTACGCCCCACACATGGCTCACATAACGAGCCCGCGCGTGACTTTATCGCTTAAAAAACGTGTGTCACTCCCATCAAACGACACTATCACCGTGCGAGCGGGCAGCCAAAGAAGCCCCTGTTTCGAGTCTGCTGGAGCACTATTCTGCCCGAATGGCAGGCCAGTCGGCTGTTTGAGTACTCTTGTTTCACACGCGTGTGGGAGACGCACAGCATGTGAGGTAATAGCGCGATGAAATGGCTGTATGAAGCATATTTGTGCGCAGAAGATATTGATGTTGTTAGCAAATCCAAGAACTGAGGGGCTTTCATGGAGTTCACCGTCAACGACGACCACAAAGATCTTGTGCAAGGGGTGCGCGACATTGCTGCAGCCTTTGATGATGATTATTGGACGCGCTGCGATTCGACCCACACGTTCCCCTGGGAGTTCTATAAGGCGTTTGCCGACGGCGGCTGGCTTGGCATCACCACCCCAGTTGAATATGGCGGTCACGGGCTTGGCATCAGCGAGGCAGCGCTGCTGTTAGAGAACGTGGCAAGTTCTGGCGCCGGGATGAACGGTGCCAGTTCGATGCACATGTCGATTTTTGGGATGCATCCGGTGATTGTCCACGGATCTGAAGCATTGAAACAAGCCAACCTGCCTCGGATCGTGTCAGGTGACCTACACGTATGTTTCGGAGTGACCGAACCCGAAGCAGGCCTGGATACGACTCGGATCACCACGTTTGCTGCCCGTGACGGCAGTGATTACGTTGTGCACGGCAAAAAAGTTTGGATCTCTAAAGCGCAAGAGTCCGAAAAAATTCTGTTGCTCGCACGGACGACACCGTATGCCGATGTCACCAAAAAAACAGACGGAATGACCCTGTTTTTCACTGATCTTGACCGTAACACGGTCGATATTCGCCCGATCCCAAAGATGGGTCGCAATGCGGTCAGTTCTAACGAACTGTTTATCGATGGGCTCCGTATCCCAGAAGAACATCGGGTCGGTGAAGAAGGTAAAGGATTCACCTATCTACTTGACGGCTTAAATCCGGAACGAATCTTGATCGCATCCGAAGCGCTTGGTATCGGCCGTGCAACCCTCAAACGAGCGGTGCAATACGCCAATGACCGAGTGGTGTTTGACCGTCCAATCGGCAAAAACCAGGGGATCCAGTTTCCGTTGGCCGACGCGTTGATCAAACTTGATGCCGCCGAGTTGATGATCCGTAAGGCTGCTTGGCTGTATGACTCGGGTCAGCCGTGTGGCAAAGAAGCAAATATGGCGAAATATCTCGCTGCCGAAGCAGCGTTTGAAACGGCTGATCGTGCCGTGCAAACCCATGGCGGGATGGGTTATGCCGTCGAGTATCAGGTAGAACGCCTGTTTCGTGAAGCACGACTGATGCGCATCGCGCCGGTGAGCCAAGAAATGATCTTGAACTATATCGGCACCCACGGTTTAGGTCTGCCGAAAAGCTACTAACCCAACACGTCTTTCAAGCTTTCAGTGCGACCCGCTCAACTGTCTTGCAACATGTCGGTTAGGAGACGGTTGGTAGCACCAGGACGTTGGCAAACAGCAGCCAGGCCAGCAACGACTTGGCGACAAGCGACAGCACCACATACGTCGTTTCACCAGTCAGATAGTTGGCCCAGCGGCCGATCCGTTTGAACTGCAGCCACTGGTTCAATCCGAATGAAAAGAAAAACGCGAAGAGTGCAAAGAAGATCACCCACACGAAACCTGGCACTTCGGAGAGGTCATAGCCCTCAGCACCAACTCCAAACAGATAAAAGCCGATCGCGATCCATGGGATGATGCCAACGACTGTGCCCAGCCAAAACGGGATGAGGCTGCCGCCTGGCTTTTCGTAACGCTCCTGCATGTCCCCAAAAAAGATCATCGCTGCGTTTGCGCCGACAATTGCAATCAACGCGGCGACATCGATGATGCCGGTGATGCTTGCGATGACGACCAGCATTATCGATGCCGAGACGGAGTATTCGACCCATCGAGCCGTGTTTTTGCCGCGTTTAAGGTCGGCTTTGTAGCGGGGGAAATAGAGGGGTGAGGCGATGACAAAATGGGCGAGCGCGCTTAACGCGAGAAACAAGAAGATCGCACCGCCGATGTCGAGTTGGAACAGTGCCGGATCCCACAAGCGTGGCGGAGCAAGCCCAGGCGCGTCAGTCGGGTAGGTGGCGGTGATTGGAAGTTTGAACTTGGTTTCGTTCAACACCCAGATGACGATCGCTTGAAGTAAGTGCAGCACGCCCATCGCGACGTTTTGAAGCCGCAACCGGTCGATGCGTTTGGCAACGTCCATATCGCTTAGCCCAGCAAACAGTTGGTTGCCGTTTTTCATCAGTGCCCCCGAGCGTCTAACCATCAACGAAAGCATAACTCCGCGCAACGCTGTGGATGCGTGTCTGTCACTGCCCGCCCAAAACCTTCATATGTATGCGTGTGGTAGGAATCCGCAGCGGGCTTAGCGGCCATCTCAGTGTCGTTGTGTCACGCGGGTTGCGATGCGAACGTTAAGGTCGTCATTGTTGGTGAAACATGCAGCGACGAACGACTTGGGACTACAACGGCTGCGACCTACAACGCGATCGGATGGCGGCCGATGTGGTGTGCCCACAGAGCAATCGCAAACGCAACTCGGTGAGCAGTCCCTTTAGGAATGCCTGCAGCAGGTCATACGACGAGGGGAAGCAGCACGCCTCCAACTATGGCAGTCGCAAACACGGATGCGAGAAACGCGAGCAGCAGCCGACGCTGGAAGATACCGCTGAGAATCGTCACTTCCGGGATGCTGGCTCCCATGCCCGCGATGATCATTGCCAGCATCGGGCCTAAGCCAACTCCTGCGGCTAACAGTCCGGCTCCGATCGGAAAGGCAACTGCTCCGCGCAGATACAGCGGCAGGCCGATTAACGCGGCTAGCGGCAAAGTCCACCAGTTAGCGTCGCCAAGGAGGCTTGCGACCATGTCGCGCGGAACAAACCCGTAGATCACCGCACCGATCGCAAGCCCGATGAGGACTGGTTTGATCATCGGGCGCAGCTGCTCACGTACCGGCCCGCGAGCTGCATGCAGTTCGGTGCGAAGACCTCGCCACGGGGTGACTGTGACGGACGTTGGTGCGTCCGATTGGATTACTGGCAAGGAGAATGACGGCAGTCGTGCGCTCAAGTCGCCAGTCATGACAGATGCTGGTTGGCTGGCAGCAAGCGGAGGTGGCAGCACGTGAGGTTTGAGGTACGCCTCAAGTCCTGCCCGTTCCCAGATCGCGCCGAGCAGCATGGAGCTTAGGAGCGCCAGCGCTGTGTAGCCGGCGAGGAGTCGAACTCCAAAGAGCACCCAAACAACGCCGACGATGTACGGGTTTAACAAGGGCGAGGCGAGCATAAATGCGGCCACACCCGCAAAGCGGGTGCGGGCGCGAATGAGACCAAGCAGCACCGGGATGGTTGAGCAGCCGCAGAATGGGGTGATGGAGCCAAGCGCTACGCCTTTGGCAAGCACGGTTATGCGCCGTTGGCCACCCATAATGCGGGCGAGTCGGTCATCGCCCAGCCAGCGTTGCAGCAGCACGATGCCAAACGATATCGGGATAAACAGTGCGACGATGCGCAAGGTCAAGCCGGCAAACACTTGGAGGGTCTCGATGAGTCGTGCGAGGTCGATCACGTGTGTGTCCTTCGTTTGATCACGTAAGTGATTGTTCTTCGGTGCGCCGAGAACTCCCAATGTTTCGATGTTCATCGAAGAATAGGGTTTCGTTCGATGAACGTCAAAGAGATAGACTGGGTTTTATGGACCACGATCCCCACCTGCCGTTCGCTGATGATGCAGACCGTTTCGCTGAGCGCTTAAAAGCTCTGGCAGATCCGGTGCGACTGCGCCTGATCGGCCAACTACTGAGCGAACCAACGCGCGAACTGTGCACCTGCGCACTTGCACCGCTGGTGGGACTTGGCGAACCGACTGTCAGCCACCACTTGAAACGACTGGCCGAGGCAGGCCTCGTGACCAAAGAACGTCGCGGCGTGAACGTCTACTACCGGGCGCTTCCTGAGGCCATCGCCGCCATCGGAGCGCAGCTACAAACGCGACCGATTTCACACACGTAACGCGCAGCGGCGCTTAGGTGTGCTTAGGTTTTCGGGTGACTGAACCGCTGATGAACTACCCCCCATTGGCGTCCACCCCCGAACGCAAACAGTTCTTCGCAGGCGATGAGAAACACCCGCCATCGGTTCAACCGTGTTTCACCTAACTCTCGTGGTCCGTCATCTTGCAACAGGGCTACAAGTTGATCCCGGTTAGCGTCAAGTCGGCGTCGCCATGCCGCCAATGTTTTGCTGTAGTGGCGCCCGTTCACCCACCAGGTCTGCTGGTGGGTGAGTTGATCGAATGCGTGTGGCAGCAGCTCCACAGATGGCATCATTCCCCCCGTAAAAAAGTGGCGTGCCATCCAGTCACCAGTAGTGCCGACATCAAACAGGTACGGACGGGTTTTATGGGCGAACACATGGACAAACAGGCTGCCGTCTGACTTCAGCCACCCTGCGATACGCCGACCAAGTTCGCGATGGTTCCTGGCGTGTTCCATCATTTCGACACTGACAATCCGGTCAAACTTGCCTTCGGCCACTACGTCACTGTCGGTGCCACTCGTAAGTGTTCCGATGTCACGGGTTACGACGTTCACATTGCTAAGCCCACGCTGAGCCGCTTGGTTCATGATGTAGTCGCGTTGGGTGGGCGAGTTTGACACGGCCGTGATGGTTGCGGCCGGGTATGCGGATGCCATCCATAACGTCAGTGATCCCCAGCCACACCCAAGTTCGAGAATTGCCTGACCGTCTTTTAAGTCTGCGCGTTCACAAGTAAGCGAGAGGGCTGCTTCTTCCGCGTCGGTTAACGTCTGTGCGGTTTGCGGCCACACCGCACACGAATACTTCAGATGAGGCCCAAGGATGGTGGCAAAAAACGTATCTGGCACCGTGTAATGCTGCCGGTTAGCATCATCAACCGCGATCGTGACCGGCCCATCCCACAGCGCCTCAACGTCCAAGCCTCGAGTTACACGTGAAGCGACAAGGCGGCCCAACACAAGTGTCTTGATAGCTCCCCGTAACACCATGTCCGGGATCCTGCCACGATCAACAAGCGCATCGACCGTTGCGCGAAGATCTGCCATGTCGCGTCCTTTGGCCGTCAGTCATGCCATGACGACTCTAAAGCGAGCACCAACATTCGGCTACTCACCCGCCCTCACAGCCTTCGGTGCGTACGGCTAACTGTAAACCGACGGGCACTACACTTAGTGGCATGAAGCTTGAGCTTGGACGCAGCGCTATCCCGACGGGTCACGACGCAAGTCGCGAGACATCACCAAAGAGATGCATATTCCGCTGTCATACGTCGCAACAATCTTTGCCAAGTTAGTGCGTGCCAAACTCGTGCGGGGCGAAGTGCCGGCCACCGGTGGTGGTTTGAGATACGAAGATGACTCACGTGTTGTTGGTCATGCGGCTGGTAAATGAAAACATGCCCTCGACTGCGTGTTTGCTGCGCAGCAGATCGTGCCGGTGGGATAGCGCGTGCGCGGTTGACCTTTCGTAGGCTCGTATCCAAGGGGTGTTACGTGACGAGTTGGCCCGCACCACCCAGGCGCAGATCGTGACGTTTCATGAAGCGTTGACCGCTGACACATTTGCACTGCCCGGTGATGTCAGATTTTACGTGCTAACACGCACCCTCACTGGTGGCATCTCAATCATGCCATTTCAAGCCCATTGGCAGGGCGAAGGACAGCTATTACTCCCCAGGCAACGACAATGCCCAAGAGCGCAAACCCGACGGTAGCGAACGAGCTGCTCGCACCAACTCGAAATGCGCCGATGCTGACACACATCGCACCGATACTGACCGCAAATGCACGGGTGCGCGCAAGCACCTCCAGTCGGGTACGGATGAGTTCGCGGGCGTGCGCAGTGCGACCGCGCAGTAAGGGCGCCAGATACAACAAAGTGGCAAGGACTGCTTGTCCCAGCACGCCAGTAAACGCCGCCGCACCGACCCCATCAAGCCAGCGCCACTGCGCAGTTGCAACCACCAGCACGTCAGTCCACACCACGAGTGGGAACCATACGGTGAGTGCGATAACTAACGGCCGTTGGGCGCTTGGTCGTGCCGCATACACCGCGCGATACACCGGGACGCATACGCGTGTGATGGCGTAGGCAAATATCCCGAGAAATATGGCTGCAGTCACGCGCATCAATGTGCCGGTAAGCCCGCCTATCCCGGTGAAGATCAAAAATCCCAGTGCGACGGTGAGCGCATGTGCGCCGTACTTCAACACGGGTACAGCATCACTGTCGGCACCGGGTCGGATCTTGGTGTGTGCCATGGTGGGTCCGAAAAACACAAGGGTAGCGATTAAGGTAAGTCCGGCCCAGCCAAAGACGTTGGCGTGCAAATGTGCTAAGCGCACACTCCCCCACCAGGCGCCGCTCACAACATTCGCCCCAACGAGTGCTCCTAGGATGGCGCCGTGAATAAACGCCCCGTGGGCTCGTTCATAGATGCGTACGACAAAACTAAAGCGTGCACCCACTGCTTGGCGACGCATCCGGCGAAGCCGCAGATAAGCCACGGACACGGATCCAATGGTGATCGTTGCGCCGGCGATCATGAGTGCTAGGCGCTCTTGCGGCAGGCCGTACAGCACCAAGATGATGCCAGTGTTTATGACCGCCGGCCACCACGGGCTGATTGTCCGGTCGGTGCGAGTGACGGTAAGTGCGAAATGGTGACTAAGAGTGAGAATCAGGTTGGTAAGAAATCCGAGTGTGAACAGATGCACTGCGAACCAGCGACCGCCGGGCATCAGGTCACCTGCTACAAGCCATACGAACACGGCCAACAGATAGGCGAGTGCAATCAGGATGCTTGGGAGGTTGGGGCCAAATGGGGATGCACCTAGGCGCGCCTCGTGACGCTTCGATTTGCGTGGAGGGAGGGGGGAAACTGGTTGCGTCACGGGGCGACTCCTACAGCGTTACTATGATTCCCAGATACCTTAGTTGACTGTCAGTTGGCCGTTCATAGACGTTCGATGGCCAGTGATGCTGCAGGGATAGCGGCACGTGCCTGTGTCGAGGTCGATTGTGCTAGTCGCGGTCTCTTCGGAGTTTGCGTGCACGGTGATCGTGACATCACCCACCAAGGTGCTGACCTGTCAGGGTGAAAAATACAGATCTCCGGCTTCGATCGTTGTGATGCTGTCCGACGGGGCT
>JBBDST010000027.1:0-6640 GCA_040904765.1 Nitriliruptoraceae bacterium | reverse complement strand
GGGTGAAAAATACAGATCTCCGGCTTCGATCGTTGTGATGCTGTCCGACGGGGCTATCGTTTCGAGATCGCTCTCACATCCAAACAAGGGTGGCTGTGATGGCAGCGAGAACCAGTTGGTGTTTGCGGTGTCTCATCAGATGACCTTGTGTGCTTGCACCTGTCCGATAATGGGCCGGCCAGATGGGCTTTTTGGCACCAGTGCTAATGCCCTGAACCGGTGCTATCTGGCGCTTCAAACACCGCTGGGTTGTCTTGGCCGGTGACGCTGAGAATTGCTACCGCGCCTTTATCCAGTGCTCGCGTCAGCGCGTGATCGACCAGGATGTAGTCGCCAGGTACCTCGACGGTGAATTCGACGTAGGTGGCGCCGCCTGCAGGGATAAGGGTGGTTTGCACGTTCTCGTTTATGAGTGTGCCTCCTTCTACGCTCGCCCGGTCAAAAATTTCGCCGATTACATGGAAACTAGAGATCAAGTTCGGGCCCCCGTTGCCAATGTAGATGCGCACGGTTTCACCGACTTTTGCTTGCAGAGCGGCAGGACCAGTGAGCGCGTTGACCCCTCCGTTGAAAACGACGTAGGTCGGGTGTTCGGCCATCATTGCATCGGGGTCATACGACAACAGGCCGGTGGTGCCTGACGATTGGGCGGTGTAGAGCTCGCCTTGCATCACATAGAACTCACGATCGACAGGTGACAGGCCGCCGGCCGGTTCAACGACAATCAGTCCATACATGCCATTGGCAACATGGGTTGGGATGTGAGGGGTCGCGCAGTGGTACACGTACACGCCCGGGTTTTTCGCTAGGAACGTGAAACTGGCGTCTTCACCTCGACCAATCTGGGTTGCTCCTGCTCCCCCACCGGGTCCGTTGACTGCATGCAAATCGATCGAGTGGGGGTTACTGCTGTCATCAGCGTTCTTTAGGGTGAATTCGACCGTGTCGCCTTCACGCACCCGCAACAGCGGGCCTGGGACGGTGGCATCAAACGTCCAGTAGTTGTAGGTGGTGCCGTCGGCGAGTTGACCTTCTCGTTCGACTGTGGTCAGTTCAATCTGGACGGTGGTTGCGTCCCGGTCACCAATGGGTTGTGGCAGAGTGATTCCGTCGTGCGCGATGCGTTCGGCCGTGCGTGGACCTGATTGAAGCGGTGCGACGTTTGCCGGACTGGCTGGTATTCCACTTGCCTGCGGAGATGCTGCGGTTTGGCTAATGACTAGGGCGACAGCGGCAGAAAACAGCACAGCGGTCAGGACTAGCGCGAACGCGCGGCCGGTTGACAGGGTCGGGCTGGGGACTGCCATGTTGTCGGTAGCGTGTCCGTTGGGTCGGTTCGCGGTAGACATGATTGTTCCTTTAGCGCTTAATCGATATAACTATTAGTCCTAAACTAATAGTAAAGCCTGGGTGTCATCGATCTAGGGCCGTTGGGCCTTATCCCCCCCCCCGATTGTTTCCAGGCGGCGCGGGTGCGGCAGTGTCATGGCAGATTTCGTCATGCCGGCGTCGTCTACTGGCGTAGCCGTTTGCAATCTGTTCTTCTAGCCCTGGCTGATTTCAAATTCGGCGCGCTGACTCAGGCGCGGATAGAGTTGCCAGTTATGGTCAGCACACGATTCTCGGTCCGCGATGTCGCCATCGACATCGTCGGTCCATCGCAGATTTCTACCGGGATGGTCAAGTCGCTTACGGCGGCACGCGTTAGCAAAGGCGTACCCGCAGACTCGCCAGCTCACTCATCTCAGGCTGACATCACCGTGCAGGTCAAGGCCAAACCCCCTGACGTTATTATCGAACGTGCGGCGCGTTCACGACGGCTCCCCTACCAGTTTGATACCGCGGTGACCGCTGGCGGTTTGCGCTACCAGATGAGTGCTTTGGGTGGGAAGGTCATCTATACCGTCGATCTTGACGGTATGCCGCTTAGCGGCCAACCGTGGCATGCGACCGCCACCATCACCAACGCCGGCTGGCTTCAGCTAGTGCCATCTGTTGTCGTCCGCGCAGCGACCCATGAACACGCCAACATGATCGATTACTTCACTGCGGTAGCCCTCACTGAGGTGCTCGAACCGCTGCTTTGGACGCACCTGCTTGAGCGCGACCAGACCATTATTCACGCTGCAGCTGGCGTGTCACCCAACGGGCGGGGAGTAGCGTTCACCGGCAGCGGTCAGGTTGGCAAAACAGCAATCGCACTTGGACTTGTCCGTCATCACGGCTGGCAGTATTTAGCAGACGACCTGGTGATCATCGGTGCTGACGGCATGCATCGCGTTCCACGGCCCTTGCGCTTAGCTGCCCACCACCTCGCGATCCTTGATGGGGTAACCCGTATTGGCGGGATGTCGCAAAACACCCGGTTTAACCGCTCGCGGAGGCGGATACCAATCACTGATGTGGTTACTGTCGATCGCCTTGCGGCCACAGCTCCGCTCGACCTCCTCGTCAACATCAATGCGACCCCGGCAACAACGACGTTGCGCCACCATGAAGTGAAACGCTCCGACCTGGTGGCGAATGTTACTGCTGCCGTCATGAGCGACTTTTGGGAGTTCTTGAGTTTCATGAATGCTGCGGCAGGACTGTCATTGGCTCCGGCGGCGAACCGGTGGCATCACCGTGTCGCTGAGATCGTCGAGGCTTCGCTACCGAAAGCACTGCTTGGCATTGATGTTCCACACGGAGCTGATCTAAAGAAGGTGGGAACGTTTATCGCGCAGTCGGTGTAACGGCGGCTGAATTATTCACGCAGTCAAGCTCATCGGAGGCAATTACAAAGCCTCCTTGGACCGCACCGTCGGAAGCGACTGTCACTTCTATCCGCCCTACTGGATCGCCATGACAATTCTCAATCATTCGATAAGCGGTCGCACCACCGTCCTTCAATTCAATTGATGAACTGTAATAGAGCGCGGCAAACAGTCGCTCATCAACCCCAGCGGGTACATCAACCACGGCGATATCGTGGGCAAGTTCATCCGTAGCCGAGTACACCGCGTTTGAGAAGCCGTGGGCGTCAGCACCCGCAAGCAGGGCACGCCACCAGCTCGCCGCAATCAAGGCCGGTGGCGCAGTACTTGCTGGGCCACCGGCTGTATCAACGACGGCTAACCGCACGCCTGTCGCGGCGGCATAGCCGGGCGCGTCATGGAAACGTGCAATCGCAGCGAGCCGATCCAGCCCGGTCCACCAGCGCGAGTCCCACACAGTCGGATTTTCCAGTAAGTACATGTCGGCCGGGCGCGCGCCTGCGCCATCACCCAATGGTGTTTGAATCCCTCGCATGTCACCAAGGGCACCGTGAAGCGAATGCGCATTGGCAAAGACAGCCAGTCCAAGTGCATGGATTGATGTGACCGCATCGACTTGTCGTCCACGATTAATGATGATTTCTTGATCGTTTTGATCACGTCGGCAGGTGCGCCATCCTGCTTCGCAAACGTCATATTCGTCAAGAAATATGCCAGTTGCCCCAAGTGCGCGCCATGCCTGAGCACGCCGTGCTATCTCAGCAGTGTCATGCCATTCACCTTGATGACGCAGCAGCGAGACGTAGCCCCAGATTTCGCCGTCCGGTCGGCGTGCCTGTAACTGTGCGATCAACGCAACAGTCTGTTCGTGTGACGGATGCGTGTCATCTTCAAGTCCAGCACCAAAGACGACGTGATCAAAGACCCCGTAATGTTCTGCCGCGCACGCAATAGGGTCTGCCGCGGCAACACAATCGCCGATCGACCAGGGTGCCCATTGGTAGGCAAACGCAAGTCGGGTAGGCAGTTGCAAGGCAACCGGCCGTATCTCGATCGCGCGTGGCACGACAGGGATGCCTTGCAAAAATGCTGCCGGCAGCCAGACCTCGTCGCGAACCGCTGCGATCGCTAACGATTCGGCATTCCCAGCATATTTTTGCAGCAGACTTGCTGGCAAGCAGATATCCACCCCGTCATCGTAGACATTCCACCAGAACGTTGACGGCGGAGCCTCTTTGGACCACTGCCATTGATCAGGACGGCCATCATGACGCCACAGTTGCCCTGCTTCATCGATATGCAGATTCCACGCGGATGCTGAAACGTGCGTCTGGTAAGTCCATGCGCCAGACAAACGGTCACCATCGGCATCGATAAATATCTGCGGGGCACGGCCATCGAGAGTTTCGACACGAATCAGCACATCTCCGATGTCGGCGTCGACCACCGCCTTTATGCTGCGGACAACGCCGTCTCCTTGGATAACAGGGGCAACGTTTGCCCACCTGGAACCGTCAATGTCGGGACGCTCGTCCGAATGGTCACACGCAGCAATGGGCAGCGCGATCACTGGTGTGCGTTCAGATGGCACAGGAGTCTCCGCGCAGGCGAACAACAATACTCCTACGAACAGTACCGAAATCCAGGTTTTGCGTGCTGCCACGTCATCACCCGACAGTCTCATTGGAGATCGCAACATCGACTGCTTGACGCAAGGTGACCACTTCGACTCCTTGCGACTGGGCTTCGCGGAGCAATTTCGCGGTCATCGCAAGATCCTCAACTCCAGCCCAAAACGGATGGTCATACATCACTGCAATGTTAGTGATCCGATCGAGACGGTGAGCAAAATCACGCAAGATGGTCTCGTCGTCACTGCGGCGCGCACGATGCCATTCAAGGAACCCGACACCTCCCGGCTCCCCAAGAATGTTCGTGGCCACAGAAGGGATGCCTTGAGTTACATTGACACCATCCGTGTCGTTGCCATGCTCATCTGCGAGATAAGCAATCCCTGCCTCTCGCGCCGCTACACCTAGGCCATCGGGCTGTTGCCAAGCGGGTGATGCAAACCCGACCGGCACATCGATGACCCGCCGGAGGACAGCTAGTCCCCAGGCCAGTTCAGCTGAAACTGTGGCCTGATCCCACCGCCGGGCGTAATCTTGCCACTGACGGTGGTTGCGCCCGCCGTGTAGACCTATCTCGTGGCCAGCGTCACGCAACCGTTTCAGCTCGGCTGTCTGGGCAGCCCCGACCATGGGATTACCTGCGATAACCCTTATCGTGTCAGCGGCCCCTAACTTGCGTAATGATGACAGGTGCTGCACGGGCTGCTCGACCGCTCGTTTACTGAACAGGTGCTGGCCGGCAGCTAACAGTGTGCGGTGGCGGCTTACGGCGCGCCCCATATTCACAAAAAACGTAAAGCGGACATCAAACTCGTCTGCCAAGTCTCGTAGCGACGGCGTGCCGCGTGAGAGGCACCGATGTGTGTCGACGTCAAAGCGGAACACGAGATGGCGTGGCATAAGTCCTTCTCGTCAGCAAGCAGTGCGAACATCCAATGGCGTTAAAATCTTAGCTGTGCTGACTAGAGTACTGCAGACAAAGATCGGATTCTGCCACGATCGGTGCCTTGTGAACACAATCCAGAGCGGCACTTTGCACATATTTTGCGGAACTGCTGCCGAATATCTCAAACTTGCACCCGTGTTACGTGAACTTGACCGACGCGGGTTAGCGTACCGTTTGATCGATTCTGGCCAGCACTTCGAGTCTGCGCGGACGGTGCGTGACCAGTTGGGGCTGCGTGAACCCGATATCCAGTTGGGTGTCGGGCGGGAAGTGGACACGCTTATCGATGCAGGTCGGTGGCTGATCTCGCTGATGCCGGTGCTCCTGTCACGGCGACAGCGGACCGAGCTTTTTGATGGTCGTCAAGGGATCTGCCTGGTACATGGCGACACCGTAACCACACTTATGGCAACGCTGATCGCTCGGCGCGCTCAACTTCAAGTCGGCCATGTGGAAGCGGGCTTACGCTCACATTCGTTGTTTCATCCCTTCCCCGAAGAACTCATTCGGGTACTGGTTATGCACCGCGCCGATCTGCTGTTCGCACCCAATGCGACCGCAGCGCAAAATTTGGCGGTGATGAATGTACGGGGCCGTGTGGTCACGTTGGCTGCCAACACAATGTTGGAATCGTTGCAGTTGGCACTAGGCGGCACCATTTCCAGCCGTACGGATGGTCCGGTGGTGATGACGTTGCATCGGGTTGAGAACCTGCATCACAAACGGCGCCGCGACGGGTTTGTACACCTGGCTTTGCAGTTGCAGCGCACATGGGGCGTGCTGCTGGTACTGCATCCGGCTACTCGCGCCAAACTTGGCTCAACCGGCCAGTTGCGCCTGCTTGAAGCGGCAGGAGTGACGATGGTTGACATGTTAACGCATCGCGAATTCATTGCGGCTGTGGCTGCTGCCCGTTTTGTGGTCACCGATGGTGGTTCAATTCAGGAGGAGTGTGCGGCGTTAGGGGTTCCTTGTTTGCTCTGGCGACGGCGCACGGAACGGCCTGACGGGCTCGACGGGCCAGTGGTGGTGAGCCGTCATGTCGGCGCGGTGGTGGCACAGTTTCTCGCACAATTTGAACAGTTGCGTCGTCCGCAACAGAATCTTGCAATCCCAGTGTCGCAGCAGATTGTTGATGTGCTCGATGAGACGTTACACGGCCGTGGACCTCATTAAATTGCGACGCCAGTCACACCTATTTAGGTGGGTCTTGGATATCGACCTCAGGGTGCACCGTTTCAACCTCCAGCCTCAGTAATGCCAGTTCTTCGGACAGCACACGGGTCTCGTTCTCTAGGCGAGACACT
>JBBDST010000026.1:5102-129359 GCA_040904765.1 Nitriliruptoraceae bacterium | reverse complement strand
GTTCCTCGCTGCGGAGACCCGTCTGGCCCCCGAGGAGATCGAACGCATGGTCATGGATCTGCGGACCGCAAGCGGATAAACACCTGGCTGGGCAATCCGTGCTACCGCCACGGCGATCGGAAGGATCCGATACGCGATCCTCTGCAGTTTATTGATGTCTCGTTGCGAGCAACGATCGCAGCCTCGTGCGTCATCGCCCCAACGAACTGTTGGTTCCTACGCCGAAACGAGCTCATACGAGGTGGTGACCTCGATCGCGTCGCGGATCGAACGAGCCACGGGACAGTGATCGGCATGGAAACCGTGCGTCCGCTCGATCCGATCCCGGTCGACGCCCTCATCTACCTGCAAGGTGTAGTCGACATGGATCCGTTTGATCACCAAAGTCTTGCCTTCCAACTCGACCTGGCCGGTAACTTCGGCCCGAAGACGACCGTCTCCGGCGGGGATGCCTCGCGCTTCAAGCGCACCCCCGAAGGTGCCAGTCAGTCAGCCGCCGGCTGCCGCGACGAGATAGTCAAGGGTGGTCGCATCCGGTGAAAAGTCTTTCGGATCGACGCCATAGTGCTCCGCGACGGCACCGTGGACCCCAAACGTGACCGGTTCTTCACGCCCGGGAAGCCATGCGGTTCGCAGCGGTCCCCGGTCCCGCACAATCGACACCTTCGAGGTGTAGGCGACATCACCCATAGCTGCTCCCATCCTGTGTGGTTCACGCTCGCTTGAGCTTTGATTGTTGGCCCTCCCAGACGTCCTGTCAAGGGCCGGCCCGGGGAACTACAGTGGGTAGAGAACATCAAAAGGGCCCTCACGAAGCCGACCGTCGTAAGACTTCTAGGAGCGTGACAACCATGAATGATGCCACCGACCTTCCCGTATCCTCCCCGAACGCTAAACCGGATAGGCGCCCCTTGGCGATCGTTGCGATCGCCGTCGGGTTCGTTATGCAACTCGTTGTGGGTGTGCCGTTTACGGTAGCTAGCGGGTTGCTGGCTCCACTATGGGCAGTAGTTGTGTTCTACGTGCTTTGGATCGCGTGCGCGACGGTTGCTGTCCGCCTGGCCCATCGTCGACCGCTGGCGACGCCGCTCGCCCCGCTTGTCAACGCCGCTCTGCTGTGGCTTAGCCTCACCGCCGGCGATGTGTTTCTTGGCTGGACGGCCTGACCGGCCGGTTTGCTTTTTTGCAGCGTCGCTGCTGCGTGTACGAGCGCCCTCACGACAGCTTGTTTGCTCCACGAACTTGGCAGAGACGAGCGCAAACCAATCTGCCCGCCAGGCGATCGCGTCACCGAGTGCCAGTTGGTGAGCTAACGAGCACAAACTTGCTACAGACATATACCTTGTGCTTCTATGCATATTACTTCGAGGGTTTAGGATGCACGGTGCGCATCGAAAAGGACTTGGTCGCGGCAGCAGCAACGCCGCTTGTGCTGGCGATCTTGAGCGAAGGGGAAAGCTACGGCTATGCGATCCTCGAGCGGGTGCGTGAATTGTCAGATGGTGAACTGACCTGGTCTGACGGGATGCTCTATCCCCTGTTGCATCGACTGCAGCGGTTTGGGTATGTGACGACGCAGTGGCGCACGCCAACTCAGGGCCGCCGTCGGCGTTACTACACCATCACTACCGAGGGAACGGCCGCACTCGCGGAGCACCAGCGCCAGTGGGTGACTGTTGCACGCACCCTGCAGGGCGTGTGGCGCGGCCCCGATGCGCTGCCATTCGCGCTTGGAAGGGCGTAAGCCATGGACACGCTAGAAGACCAGATCGCCCAGTGGCGAAGTTTCGTCGCCCAAGGCCCTGCGCTCGATGACGCGGATGTCGAGGAACTCGAAGAACATCTGCGTAAGCAGGTCGCCGACCTTAGGACAGCCGGGCTTACGGCCGATGAGGCTTTCCTCGTTGGCGTGAAACGCATGGGCGATCTCGACGCTCTGTCGCACGAGTTCGCACGCGAACACAGCGGGCGGCTATGGAAACAGCTCGTGCTCTGCGGCGACGGCTCATCGGAGCAATCTTCCAACGGATCGTTAGATGCACTTATTTTCGGGGTCGCAGCAGCGGTCGTGGTGGTACTCGCACGGCTGATCGCAGGGTTTAGCGACGACTTGCCCGTGTGGTTGCTGCGCAACGCGAGCCTGCTCGTCTTGCCACTGCTGGCCGGCTTTTTTGCCCGGCACCGACAGCTCACCGGACGCACGTGGGTACTGACTGCGGCGCTGTTTGTGGCGGCGGCCATCCCAGTCAACCTTTACCCGTACCAAGAGGCCTCAGGCACTGAACTCCTCGTGGCGCTGCATCTTCCGATCGTGCTGTGGTTCATCGTCGCCTGCCCCTACATGGGCGGGAGCCTGCGTTCGGCTGAACGGCGGATGGATTTCGTCCGGTTTACCGGCGAGTGGTTTATCTACTATGTGCTGATCGCGCTTGGCGGTGGGGTCCTAATGGGGCTGACCACAGCGATCCTCGAACCGACCGGACTGTTCGACACCGAACGCTTCATCGAATGGGTGCTGCCGTCTGGTGCGGCAGGTGCCGTGATCATCGCCGCCTGGCTCGTCGAGACGAAACAGCGTGTCGTGGAGAACATAGCGCCGGTACTGACCATGCTGTTCACGCCACTGTTCGCAGTGATGTTGACCGGCGCCGCAATCGTGTATGCGGCGACCGGGCTCAGCGCGGCGTTCGACCGCGAGTTGCTTGGCATTTTTGACGCGCTACTGGTGGTGGTGCTGGGGCTCGTGCTCTATGGCATGTCCGCCCGCGACCCGTCCCAGAACCCTAACTGGATGGACCGGATCCAACTCGTTGCCGTCGTTGCGGCACTTGCACTCAACGTGCTGGTATTGGCAACAATGCTGGCCCGAATCGGTGAGCTCGGGTTTACTCCTAACAGGGTCGCAGCACTGGGACTCAACCTCGTCTTGCTGGTGAACCTCAGTGGCGCTGCGTGGTTTTCGATCCGCTTCCTCAAAGGACATGTCACCCTGCATTCACTGGAGCGCTGGCAGACCGGCTATCTCCCGGTGTTTGCGCTGTGGGCGGTCACGGTCGTGATCATCCTGCCCCCGCTGTTCGCGTTTCGTTAGCCATGCTCACTGCGCACGACGCCCGGCACCACGCAGCATGCCTCACGGTCACGAAGATCGGTTGCGAGCCGGGTTGAGTGGATCCGTTAAATCACCCAGACGGGCAACAGGTTGCGTATCGATTCGTTCATTGCGCAAAACTGGCCCGACTTCAAGGTTTGCTATCACCACAGCGCAGGGACATAGCGGATCGTCGTGAGCAACCCACACGGCGTGTCATGCGGCATGACTTGCTGCGCGTCGACGGCGCATCGATTGCAAACGATGCACGCGTTTGCTTGGTCAAGGACCGTCAGAACCACCAGGCCGAGGTAATGCTCGGCCCTGTGATCGACCCAAAAATCTTCACAGCGCGCAAGGAGGCCTTGATCCTCTCGACCAAAAGTAAAAGGCCCCTATAAGATGGCTAATCCGCGCCTAGGCGAAATAGGCGATGCGACGACTCGGAACGAAGATGTCGACACGGCCGGGGAATCATCTCCACCGTAGAGCTCAGACGAGGCTACGAATCCGACAGGCTCTCGCGGCGTTGGCAGTTGCCTCGGCGATCATTTACATGCTTATCGCACTCAACCTCATCGAAGTTTTATCCACGTCAGCGCACACCCAAATGAAGCAGTTAGCGTTCGCACTACCCGCGGCTGCCGGACACTTGATTCTCGCCACGCTGGTCGTCAAAGTTGACTGGCGCACTGCTTGGGGTATCGCCGCCGCCGCCCACGCCACTGCTTTAATGATGTACATCGATCTTGCTCGCGTTCGCGAGCCAAGCTACGAGCAGTGGGGCGTCACCTTGGCACTGCTCCAGGCAACTCAGATGATCCTGCTTGCTCGACTGGCATTACAACCCTTGCCCTACGGAGCACGCCCAATAAGACCCAGCAACAACGCCAACACCCTGCATGTTCTCATCGCATTCGGATCCAAACAAAACGCCACCACCGAGATTGCTGAACTGATCGCCGCAGTCTTGCGCGAAGAAGGAATCCAGACCGATGTACGTAACGCCGCCACGGTAGAGAACGTCACCGGCTACGACGCGGTCGTGCTGGGCGGTGCGCTGTACATCAACCGCTGGCATCGCCACGCACGCAGCTTTGTCAGACGCCACCGTGACGTTCTCGTATCACGCCCGGTCTGGCTCTTTAGCTGCGGGCCTCTCGACAACTCCCCATCACGCCGCACGATCCAACCGGTGCCGTCTGTGAACTGGGCGATCCATGCGTTACGCGCAAACGGGCACATAACTTTCGGCGGCAGACTCAAACGCCACGTTGGGGGACCATTTACGCGAGCCGTTGCCCAGCGACGGTCCGGCGACTGGCGAGACACGCAACAGATACAAACATGGGCACGAAACATCGCTACAACACTTAAGGATTTAGCGTCCTCGGCTCCATCTGCCGATCAGAAGGTGGTCACATCCCCTCGCGATACGCCATCTTTCGATCACCCTGACGCGCCTTAAGCACGCACGCAATGTGACTACCAATGCCTATGCTGCAAAAAGTCTTGTTAGCCGCCAGCAGCACGTCCCAATCAGGCCTCGCCAAGTTCACCCGGTGCGGTGCGAACTAATCGACAGTGTTCACCACAGCTCCCGCCACGGAACCAAAAACATCTTCTGGCACGATCCCGTAACCCGCGGGCGGCTTTTTCGCGTTGCACCTACCGTGTGATGACACAGCCCGCATGATGCAGCAACCGTGGAGCAAATCGACCAAACTGGACAAGCCCACCAGCATTTCACACCAAGATTAAGCAGCATCCGATCGTTTCGATCTGTATGAACAGATCGAGTTTGCTATCCCAACGATCAACCTGCCTGACATCGATTTGTTGTAAATCGATAGCGACCAACACCGCATTTGTCAGGTCAGTCAGAACCGACACGACAAACGGACAAATCACGCCCCGTGCTGCAACGATACGAGCCACCTTGACATTCAAACAGACTCGTGGCGATCACGCCGGCCACATCGCGCAAAGGCGTTCAAATGCCCCACGCCAGTACGCGTTACAGTTGGGCGATCACCGCAGCCACAACCTCATCGGTGATGGCAGTGCCGCCAACGTCACGGGTCATGATGCCGGCATGTGAGACGGCCCGCACGGCCTTATCCAACTGATCGGCGTAATGCTTCAATCCCAGATGCTCAAGCATCAACACGGCACTACCAAACGCCCCAACCGGATTGGCCAGTCCTTTGCCGGCGATATCAGGTGCCGAGCCGTGCACCGGCTCAAACATGCTTGGGGTACGGCCTTCAGGATTTAGGTTGGCGCTGGCTGCCAGACCCAAACTGCCGGCCATAGCGCTACCAAGATCTGAAAGGATGTCGGCAAACAGGTTTGAGGCCACCACAACGGACAGCGATTCTGGTGCCAGCACGAAACGGGCCGCCATCGCGTCAACCAGCACACTTTCGGTTGCGACGTCTGGATAGTCGGCGGCAACTTCGACGAAAATCTGATCCCACATCACCATGCCGTGGCGTTGCGCGTTGCTTTTGGTGACACTGGTGACTTTTTTTACCGAACGGGTACGGGCCAGATCAAACGCGAAACGCATGATGCGTTCACACCCATACGACGTGAACACGGCCGTTTCGATCGCGATTTCACGCTGGTCGGCGCGGCCAGCAAAGTTGCGACCACCAATGCCTGAATATTCGCCTTCACTGTTTTCGCGCACCACAACCCAGTCGAGTTCTTGTGATGCGGTGCGCACTTTGGGGGTGATGCCCGGCAGAAATGACACTGGCCTTACGTTGGCCCACTGGTCAAGCCCTTGGCATAACGCCAGGCGTAGACCCCACAGCGACACGTGGTCGGGCACCGTTGGCCAGCCGACCGCACCGAAATAGATCGCGTCGAACTGTGACACCTGCGCGATGCCATCAGCTGGCATCATCTCGCCTGTTTCGTGGTAGTAGTCGCTCCCCCACGGAAACTCTTGCCAGTCCAGTTGAAAAGCACCACCGGAGCGATCCGCTAACGCATCAAGAACTGCACGTCCTGCGGCGACTACTTCTTTACCGACCCCGTCGCCAGGAATGCTTGCAATGCGATAATTGTGCTCTGCTGTCATGCTGGTACCCCTTGATTGCTCCCACGCACACCATCGCCTGCAGTGGCGTCTGCCAAAAAACTCTCCAGACACGACTTTACTGCACCGAGGAAACCGTCGCTCCGACACGTTGCCGTAAAGCCCGTGAGAACATGTCGACCGCCAAAATTATTGCCAGTACCGCCAGCACGAGCGTTGCCAGTTCGTCGTAACGGAACAGTTTTAACGCAATATCGAGCAGTTGCCCGACCCCGCCGCCACCGACAAACCCGACGATCGTTGCCGTGCGAATATTGCACTCCCACTGATACAAGATCAGCGACACGATGTCACTTGACGCTTGAGGGATGATGCCAAAACCGGCGATCACATAGCGTGGTGCACCCATCGCACGAATCGCAGTTACCGGCCCGCGCGGCACCGCTTCGAGCTGTTCTGACAGCAGTTTTGCCAACAGGCCGGCCCCATGCAGACCGATCGCATACACCCCGGCCGCAGGACCCAACCCGACCGTTGCAACAAACACTAACGCAAGCAGCAGTTCCGGTACCCCACGCAGCGTCGCTGCGGCCACCACCGCCCCTTGACGTATGAATGCGGGCGCACCAACATTGCCGGCAATCAGCAACGCAAGCGGCACTCCTAGCACGACGGCAAACACTAAAGCGGCCAACGATATATGCAGCGTTTCAACAATCGCACTGCCAACGATCCCCAAAAACTCACCTGACATGTCCGGGCTTGCGACGCCTTTCAACATCCGTAGCGCGCCGGCACGACCGTCAATCAAACTGGTGATCCCAACGCCGGTTTCGTGAAGCGACCATGCCAACACCAAAATGACGATCGTGCCGTTGCCGACCCTTCGCGTTGCAGAAAAACGGGGTTTCATCGTCACTCCAAAAGGTCGGCCGCATACAGCTCGGCAAGATCATGTGAGGTAAGTGGCGCCCCGTCGTGAACGACTAAACCATTTTTTATTGCGACCATGCGCGGAAACGTGGCAGCCACCGTCAGATCGTGGGTGGCCACAACGAGGGTCACGTCAGTCACAGCCCGCAGTGCCTCAAGTGCTGCCGTAGCTGTCGCGGGGTCAAGACCGGTCGTTGGTTCATCCGCCAAAATGAGTTGCGGTTGGCGCAACAGTGCCTGCAGCAACGCGATGCGTTGGCGTTCCCCACCTGAAAGCCGTTCAACGGGTGACGCCATCAGGTGCGACACCCCGTGGGTTTTGGCTAACGCCAGCACGTCAGCATCAAAACGGGTCGATCGACGCAACACGATCTGCGCCAGATCAGTCAGGCGCCACTGGCTTGCAACCGCCACTAACAGGTTGCTGCGGGCCGTCAACCGTGGCACCAAATCGCCGGTCTGACGGATCATCGCGACATTATTTAAGTACCCCTTACGGGCAGTATCACTGGCATACACGTCAATACTGTTACGACTCAATGTCCCGTGTGTTGGTGCCAGATCACCGGCAAGGCAACGCAGCAGCGTTGACTTGCCGGCCCCTGAGGAACCGAGCACAACCACCTGTTCGCCGTTATCGATCCGAAGTTTGACGTTTTGTAACGTGTAAGACGTCGCTAACGGATGGGTTAACCAGACACCGCGCAGTTCCCACATAGCTCCCCTACTTTCGCTATGACGTTGGGCTCAGAAAACCAAACGCTTCGGCCCGTCCACGCATGTCCTGATACATATCTGGTGTTGCTGCGACATACGACTCGGCACGTAACAGATCCAGCAGTTCGGGATCATCAAGCGCCAAAAAGACGTTTCGGATTGCCTGCTCAGCCGGCTCACCCAACGCCGAACGCAACACCCACGGGTAGCCCTCAACGGGTGCTTGCGCGATCACACGCAACGCGCCGACAGGCACGGCACCGTCACGTTCAAGGCGGTGAAGAATGCGCAGTTCCATTCCGGCCGCATCGGCACTTCCCGACAGCACGGCCTGTGCAGCCGCGTCATGCCCGCCGGTGAACACCACTTGGCGAAGCGGTGGGCAGCTGTCGAGTTGACGAAGCGAACAGGTGGCCCCGGCATCAACAATCATGCTGCGCGGATACAGGCTGCCTGAGGTTGAAGCGACGTCTCCCAGCGCAAGCACCGCATCAGCGTTCAACAGGTCTTCGAGGGTTTGCAGTGGCGAATCGGCCGGCACGACAATTGCCGAGTAGTACTCGGTGGTTTTGGTTTCGCGGTCCACCTCGGTGACCAACGGCACCAGTTCAACTTGCTCGTTTGCTTGCAGGTAGGTCAGCCCGCCCAGGTAAGCCATGTCAAGTTGCCCGTTGGCTAAGGCAGTGACGACCCCGGCGTAGTCGCTGGCGACAAACAGTTCGACCGGAATATCTAACTGTTCGGACAGGTACTCGCCAAACGGGGCATATCGTGCGCGCTGTTCTTCCGGGGCGATATTGGGAATCAGCCCGACGCGAAGTTCGCTGATTCCCAGTGCTCCCGCATCAACCTCGTCTTGACTGCCGCATGCTGACAAGACCAGGCCTGCCCCAACGATCGCGCTGACGATCCGCAACACTCCACTTCGTGTATTCATCCCAGGCTTCCTTTTCGAACATACGAAAAACCGCATCACGAATGTGATGCGGTGCAGGACTGAACCCCGGCGTTGACTAGCTCACGCCGGCAACAAAGCTGCGGGGAATGCTGACCAGCATTCGTCGTCCGCGACCTCACGGGGCGAACCAAGGTCCGCGCCGTACACCAAAACGGTATTCAGCCATAGCCAAAGCGTAGTCGATGACCAGATGAGCGCGTGCATCGGACACGCTGGGCTGCCAGCAGTCATGACCACTTGCCAGCCCAGCTGTTCATTACGTTTGTGGCAGGTAGCGCTTGATTTCACGCCGGGCCAGTGACATTTCGTGTACTTCGTCTGGGCCGTCAGCCATCCGCAGTGTGCGTGCATGGGCCCACATCAACGCCAATGGCCAGTCGTTACTAAACCCGCCGGCACCATGGGTCTGGATCGCCTTATCGAGCACCCATTCGGCCATCTGTGGGGCAGCCACTTTGATCGCTGCGATTTCCATGCGGGCACCCTTGTTGCCGACGGTGTCCATCAGATGCGCCGTTTTTAACGTCAGCAGGCGGGTCTGTTCAATTTTGATGCGCGCCTGTGCGATCCAATGCTGAAACAAGCCCTGCTCGGTGATGGGTTTACCAAACGGTTGGCGTTCAAGCGCACGGATCACCATCAAGTCAAACGCCCGTTCCGCCATACCGATCAGACGCATGCAGTGGTGGATGCGGCCAGGTCCAAGCCGTGCCTGGGCGATCAAAAAGCCGTCCCCTTCGTTGCCAAGCATGTTGTCAAGCGGCACCCGTACGTCAGTCATGCGCACTTCCGGGTGACCGCCTGCACCGTCGTAATGCCCAAACACCGGCAGTTCACGCACAATCTCAAAACCGGGGGTGCCAAAGGGGACGAGTACCATCGACTGTTGACGGTACGTCTCAGCATCAGGGTTTGAAACACCCATAAAGATCGCGATCTTGCAGCGTGGACCGGCTGCGTTCGTTGACCACCATTTGCGACCGTTTAGCACCCAATGGTCCCCGTCACGCACGATCGACGAACGAATGTTGCGCGCATCAGATGAAGCAACGTCGGGTTCGGTCATCAAAAAGGCTGAGCGAATCTCGCCGTTGAACAGCGGCTCAAGCCACTGCTGTTTTTGCTTTTCGGTGGCAAACATGTGCAACGTTTCCATGTTGCCGGTGTCTGGCGCGTTGCAGTTGGTGGCTTCAGGAGCAACAAACACCGAACGGCCAAGAATCTCTGCCAAGTGCGCATACTCAAGGTTGGTCAGTCCTGTGCCGTGGTCCGAATTTGGCAGAAACATGTTCCAAAGGCCCCGACGGCGCGCTTCAGCTTTCAACTCTTCCATGATCGGGGGATGAAAGTGCCGCTCCCCGGAGGCTTCAATCTGCGCAAAATAGGTCGACTCGTTTGGATACACCCACTCATCCATAAAGTCGAGCAGTGCTGCGCGCTGTTCTTCTGCCCGTGGGCTTAACGAAAGATCCATGTTGCTGCTCCCTTACACCCTTGACGATCCCGAAACTGCTTGAAGGCGAATCTTTTACGTTGGCGGTGCATCACGATGATCGGCCCGCTGGTCGTTGAAGGTATCGCGAGCAACTGTCTTGAACTCTGTTGCAGCCTCATACGCACCCGAAACTGCTCGTGCCCCAACTCGCCCGGCGAGGCGTGTCACGTCACGTACTGCGCTGCGACGCCGATGGATGCCGTTGGTTTCATCGCTTAGGTACACGACCATGCCGCCACACAGCCCACCCATAACAAACGTGACTATTCGAGGAACGCGCACGCATCTACTCCGCATCGTGTGACGAGTTTGCTTTGAAGCCTAACCGTTTCGCCGTGCACCGGCAGAGTCCAACGTCACCGTGCCGATTCAATCCAACAGCCGTTCAACCCGTTCACGTTTTGACGTCAACGTCGCTTCAGAACCAGGCCGGTGATCAAATTTTGCCGTGATAGTGACCCGAACGTGATGTTCATCGGCGTAGGCGACGCAACGTTCAAGCAATCCAAACACGTCTGTCACCGGCCCCGAAACGTTGGTGAACATCGCGTTGGTTTCATGCTCAAGTCCGCTGGCACGCACGATTTTGACGATGTCGGCGACAAACTCCCCAACCGACTCGCCTGCACCAAGCGGCGCAATTGAAAACGCACACATCATGTGGTGATCCTTTCGCTCTTTGCAACTGTCTTGACCGCCCACACGGCCCCGTGCCCTACCAACGGTACGCTAGAGCCCATTGACTTGGGTGGTCTCACGTGACTTCTATCCATCGCATCATCGGCGCCATCATCATCGCGCTTTTCTTGATACTGATGTTCTGGGGTTTAACTTTGCGGCTCATGAGACGGCGCGACACGCCAGTTGCGTTCTGGGCCGTACAACACTGGACCGAAAACATCCTGGTGCTCCAAACGGTGCTGGGCCTGGTGATGCTGATAATCGGCTATCGCGTTACCGGACGACCCTTAATCTGGTTTCACTACCTGTACGGATCGCTGTTTCCGTTGATCGCAATGATCGGCGGACGTATCGCCGCTTTACGCCGCGAACAACGCGAATATGTTGGTCTGGCATGGGGGGCATTTATCGCCTCGGCGCTGACGATGCGCGCGGTACAAACTGCCTGCGGCAACACTTTTTCCGAGATCGCTGCCTGTTTCACCTGACTTGCCAACCATGAAGGCCTTTTCATGCCATACACGTTTGCACTCACATTTGACTATCTCTGCCCGTTTGCGCGCAACGCCAACGAGTTTGTGCTCACTGCCCTTGCCGCCGATGCGCCGTTTGACGTCACATTCACCCCATTTTCGCTCTCTGCAGGGCATTTCGATGGCGGCAGCGAAACTTTTTTTGCCGCTGCGGCAAACGACAACGCTTCTGGCGTGTTGGCGTTGCTTGCAGGTCTTAGCGTCCGCGACCACTATCCGGCGCTGTTTCCGCGCGTGCACCAAGCGCTGTTTGCCGCCCGGCACGACGACGGCGCCGATCTGAAAGATCCTGCCGTCATCGCCCAGGTGTTAGACGCCTGCGAAGTAGACACTGACGCCGTATTTGCCCACATCAACACCGGCGCCCCCAAAAAGGTCCTTGCGGGCGAACATCATGTGAATGAACACACCCACCAAGTGTGGGGTGTACCAACGTTCATCACCGACATACGCGCCGTGTTTGTCCGCTTGATGGATCGTCCAACAGGCGACACTGACGCAGCCATCGAACGGGTCAAACTTATTGTCGAGCTAGTCAACAACCCGGTTGCGTTACACGAATTCAAACAAGTTGACCTCCCCCAGTAGGCCGGTTCGCCACACGCCCCACCGCACCGCTACGCTTTAACCGTCACCTGCACATTTTGTATTGGTGCACGGTCCGGGGTAGCTCAGTAGGCAGAGCGCTCGCCTGTTAAGTGAGATGTCGCCGGTTCGAGCCCGGCCCCCGGAGCAACGTGGTGTCCCCCGTCTACTTTTGTAGGCGGGGGACATTGCATGTATCGGCCTTATGTGGCGGTGTTGTCATCGTGTGTATCACGGAGTTCTAAAGCAGCCATAAGTGGTTCGAGTGCTGCATGCAGCGGGCGGATCGTGACGTCTGCGCCAGCTGCGCGTAACTGGCCTGCCTGCAGATCAGTTTGAGCTGCGACCGCAATTTGGCCCGTAAAACCAGACCGCTTCAGTGCCCCCACCAAATGCAGGTTGGTTTCAAAGTCGCGCACCGTCGCAATCACCCATTTGGCGTCGTCTAACGGCAGTTGACCAGGCAGGTCCGGATCGTCCGCATCCCCATACATAAGCGGCAAATTTAAGGTGTCGAAACGCGCCAACTTCGGATCAAAATCGACCCCAAGCACCCGATATTTCGCGTTGATCAGTGCCTCACAAACAATTCGACCAAGCCGCCCAACACCAACCACGATGTATTCAGCTGGCGGCACATCCTCATCATCCAGCACTAACGTTTTGGGGTGTTTGCGTTCAAACACCCGCAACAGTGGGGCGATCCGCTCATAGATCGCATCGGAGTTCATAATTAGATAGGTCGAGCCGGTAATGGTCACCAATCCAACAGCGGTAACTAGGCCAAGCACATCACCACCGATGTGGCCTTGCGTTACCCCAAGTGCCACCAAAATCAGGGAAAATTCGCTGATCTGCGCGACGGTTAAACCCGCTTTGAATGACACCTTCTTGCGATAACCCATTGCTCCCATGATCACCAGCACGATCAGCGGATTTCCGACCAGCACAAAAAGGGAGAACACGACTGCCACCCCCAGTTGATCAACCGCTGCAGCCAGATCAAACTGCGTTCCTAAATCGATGAAGAAAAACACCAGCAAGAAATCACGCAACGTGGATAGTCGACTGCTGAGCGGTTCGCGGTAGATCGTGGATGCCAGCGACATGCCAGCCAAGAACGCACCAACTTCACTCGAAAAACCAAGCAAATACGACACGGCGCCGAGCAGCACAGCCCACATCACCGCGCCTAACACTAAAAGTTCTGACGAGCGGGCCAACAGATGTAACACCCGCGAGGCCGCATACCGACCGAACAACAACACGAACACCAGCAGCAGAGCGCCTCGACCAAACACGCCCGCAATCTGCTGAGCCAGATTCACGTCTGCGGCCGTGTCACCCACCGCAGTGATCACGATCATGGCTAGCACCACCACGATGTCTTGCACGATCAAAAACCCCAACGCGATCCTGCCGTGCAACGTGTCCAGTTCCCGTTTATCAGCGAGCAGTTTCACGATGATGATGGTGGATGAAAACGTCAAAGCGACCGCAACATACGCCGCTGAGACCATATCGAAACCGAAAAATCGGGCAATAAAAAACCCAAACAGTGACGTGAACGCCACCTGACCAAGTCCGGTTGCAAGCGCAACCGGACCTAACTTTTTGACGATTCTCACGTCGAGTTTCAGTCCGACCACAAATAGCAATAGTGCAATACCGATCTCAGATAACAGGCGAATTTCGGCGGTCGAATCAACCACGCCAAGTACCTGAGGGCCAACGGCAATGCCGGCGGCAAGGAGCCCGACAACTAGCGGTTGACGCAGCAACACACACAAGGCCCCCGCAGCGACACACACCACCAGCACAACTGCGATCTGCGCGAACATTTCCACGGGGCCTCCTTCACGCCAAGTCGCGCAAACCTACGTGAGCCTTCGCACGTGCTTTGAGGGGCGCGACGTTACGCACCCCTCAAAATGTGCGTCTGTTATCGCGTCAGAACCAGTTTGCCAAACACGTCACCGTCAATCATGCGGCCAAACGCGTTCGGCGCGTCAGTCATTGGCATCACGTCGTCGATCAACGGCCGCATGCCGGTCGCTTCAAGCATGGTGAGCATCTGAACAAACTCGCCCCGGGTGCCCATGGTTGAACCGACCACTTTGAGCTGTTTGAAAAACACGCGGGCAAGATCTGCCGGCGGATTCATACCTGATGTGCCTCCCGACACAACGATGACCCCACCTGATTCGAGTGCTTTGAGCGAATGACCCCACGTTGCTTCGCCGACGGTTTCAATGACCCCATCAACTTTGTTTGTGAGACGGGCACCGCTCAAAACGGCCTCATGGGCACCGATTTCGACTGCCTGAGCCAGTTTCTCTTCGCTGCGCGAAGTAACCGTGACGTGCATTCCTGCGGCCCGTGCCATCATGATCGCTGCGGTCGACACGCCACCGCCAGCGCCTTGGATAAGCACCCGATGTCCTGGTTTGAGTTCGCCACGGACAAACAGCATCCGGTAGGCGGTGAGCCAGGCGGTTGGCAGGCAGGCAGCATCTTCAAACGAGATCGCGTCGGGAAGCGCAATGAGGTTACGGGCAGGGACCATCACTTTGTCTGCGAACGTGCCGTCATACACCTCAGAAAGAATGGAACGGCGATCACCCATCGTCTCATCAGAGCTGTTGGGGTCTGGGATGACAGCATGGACTACTACTCGATTGCCGTTGGCGTCGATACCGGCAGCATCACAACCAAGCACAACCGGGAAACGGTCGGCCGAGATGCCAACGCCACGCAACGTCCACACGTCATGATGATTCAACCCGGCCGCTTTGACGGTGACAACTTCCCATCCGGCCGGTGGTGTCGGGTCAGGATGTTCCCCTAACGCAAGACCGTCAAGTGGGGCATCAGGGTGAGCGCCGGTAGCAGTGATCGCAAACACGCAAGTCTCTTTCGTCTCAAAATGGGCCGGATGCGAAAAGACGCGACCAAACGCACGTCCCCGCGTGGGAGGTTCACGCTACTAGGAAACGTCCAAGGTGACCACTTAAGTTAAAACGCGACGTCGATGTTTGGCTTAGGGTCGCGCAGTGCCGTGTCGCACCACAATGCGCATAGCGCAGCCACGGTCGGGTCAACGACCCGCACAAGTGCCTCATCGGCGCGGTCGTTGCGGCTGCGTACAGTCCGTATCTGTGTCGGGTCAAGATCGAGGGTTTTAGCCCACCGGCTTCGCACGACATCACCGTGGCTGCGACTAGCGAGGCGCATCACCACATGTAGTTGCGCTGACGCAAACGGCGTATGGGTGCGAAGCAGTTGCAGTACGCTTTGGGCTAGTGCCGGGTCGGTGAATGTGAATGTGACACTGGCCGGCTCAATTTCGGCGGTAGCAGCCAAAATCCCGACAGCAAACGCGAAACGTGGGTCGTTCTGTAACTGTTCACTTGCCCAAAACGCGTCCGTTTCGGTGACCGTTTGAGGTGCTGTAGTTGGGGTTGGAGGCGCGACGCTGCGGCGCACGACGGGTTGTAGTTCAAGCCAGCCACGGACCAGCAGTGGGTCGATTTCAAGTTGGGATGCGATCGCATCTGGTGTGATCCCACCGCGATACATAGCTTTTGCCTGGGCCCGACGTGGGTCGCGGTCATCGTCGTCATCTGCCAGTGGTGGAACGGCCCGTAAGTGCGGGCGCGAACCTGGCTCAACGAGTTGTTGTGCCGCAGGCGTCAACATGTAGGCGATTGGTAGGTCACGTTCGTCGTCATACGGCAACGGCTGCTGTACGCCACCAGACGCATGACGTGTCGGCGCGGCAACGACCTGGCGATCTGTCGCGGTGGGATGCGTGTGCGATGTCTTGTTCATGTGATCAAACATAACGACAGGGTGTGACATGCATCCCAAGGTTACTTGTCGATCTGGGTCAACTCACGCCGCTGCCGTTCAATTTCGGCCAGTTCGCGCTGCACCGTGCGCACCGCGTCAGGATCGGTGGTGTAGTTCAACTGACTCAACCGAGCCGAAAGTTCATCTATCCGCATGGTTAACCGGCGTGCCGCCAGCCGCTGTACCCGGGTAGCAACCACACGAGACGCTTCATCGTCAGCAAGCACCACTTCCGGGTCATCTTCTAGGGCAAGAGCGCGCACAATCCCACGAATTTCGTCATCGTCAGCGTGCTCTAGCACGGACCCCAGAGCTGTTCCTGCCCCGCCGGCGGCCGCAATCGCCCGCCAAACAGCACGCGCATGCGGATGACCAAACGCTGCTTCATCCAAACTAAACCAGGCTTCAGGCAGAAGCTGCGCATACTGCACGGCAGCACGTAACACGGCCCGTTCAAGTTGGCGCACACCGGCTGCCGCATCAGGACGTACGTCACGGGTTTGGTTGCGCTGCACGGCAACGCCTTCATGCGCATCCAGCGTTACGTTGCGCCGTTTGGCCGACTGGGTCACAAAGTCGTACGCAACCCCTAATGCCTCCGCGATCTCGGTGCGCGCCCACGCGCGACGCATGTCCTGATCCGGTTCACGTGCCAACACATCGATGGCATCATGTAACGCTTTAGTTCGACCCTGTTCGGTCGAGCGGTCCGCTTCAGCCAGCCGATGCCGAATCACAAACGGCACAATCGGCGCCGCTTCACCAAAGGCTTTGCTCACCCCTTCGGCACCCTGCTCACGCACCAGATCGGCCGGATCCATCGTCGTGTCTAACGCCAACACGCGCAGGTCAACATCAACCCCACTGCCTTCACTTTGCACGCTACGTAGCGCTTCCCAGGCACGTTCAGCAGCTTTCACCCCGGCCGCATCACCGTCAAACGCCAACACCACGTTTTTGGCGTAGCGCGCCACCAGCCGCAGATGGTCCGCACCGACCGCTGTCCCGCAGGTCGCGACCGCATGCGTAAAACCCGCCTGATGTAACGCCATCACGTCGGTGTAACCCTCACAGACCAACACCGATTGGGTCCGGGCAATCTCTCCACGTGCCTGATACAGGCCATACAGCACCCGACTTTTTCGATACAGCGGCGTTTCCGACGAGTTCAAATATTTGGGCGGTTCAAAATCGCCGTAATCAAGACCGGGCAGCACACGCCCACCAAACCCGATCACGTCTCCACCTGCATCATGAATCGGGAAAATCAGTCGCCCCCGAAACCGATCACGCAGCCCGCCACGATCCGTTCTCACCGCCATACCGGCAGCAATAATCTCTTCGGCACGAAAATCGTTGGCGCTGAGATGCCGACTTAATGCTTCCCAGTCGTTGGGTGCATAACCCAGCGTAAACGCTTCAGCTTCATCTCGACCAAAGCCACGCGATTTGAGATAGTCCCGTGCCGGTGCGCCGTCATCGGTGTACAAGATGGCGCGAAAAAATTCGGCTGATGCGGTTGTCACTTCAACTAGGCGGGAACGCTCGCCAAGCCGACGCTGTTCACCGGCTGTCATCTGTTCATAACGCAACGTAAAACCGAAACGACGGGCCAGATGCTCTACCGCGTCAGGAAACGCAAGCCCTTCGGTACGCATCACAAAATCGTAAATATCTCCCGAAACGCCGCACCCAAAACAGGTATAAAAGTTGCCTTCAGGCGTCACCGAAAACGACGGGGTCCGTTCTGTATGGAACGGACACAGTCCCGAATAACGCTTACCGGCGCGTTTCAACGTGGTGTGTTCACCGACGATCGCGACAATGTCTGCGCTGTCACGCAACGCGTCAATGTCATCTTTCACAATCTTGCCGGCCACCTACACCCTTCCTTCACACCCCAGCGTCATAGCTTGTGCCGTTCACCCGCGCAAAGCCTTACGCCTCAAGCAAACCCTCATCCCAATTGGGATCGAGATCGGCCAAAAACGCAGTGATCCGTTCAACTTCGACCGTTTCATTCAGCTCAGCAGCCGCGTCACGTAGGGCGACAAGACAACGCAGAAACGGACGGTTCTCTGGCCGAGACCAACGCACTAGGCCAGTGCCGCCCCAACCGGCAGCACGCAACGCGTCAAGCCCTCGGTGATACCCGACCCTGGCATACGCATAGCGCGTCACCGGATCGTTAGTTGTTGCCACTAGCGCAACCCACACGGCCACACTGTTTGGCGCATGACGCACCGCATCAGCCAGAAGCTTGGCTCGGTCAGCGCCGTCGGTGGCTTCGGCCGCATCAAGCAGCGACTGCACCGTGACATCAGGCGCGGCAAGTACGGTCTCGTGACGGTCAGCAAGTGGAAGTTCCATCAAACGATCCTTGGTCGGCCCGGACGTACATAATCCGGATCAACAGCGAGCCTAACCCTCGCCTAGCCTAACTGTCGCCACGACAGCGTAAGCAGCGGAGATGCCTGTGCAACAACCGGTGCGCTACCACATCGACTTGAAACACCGTAGGCAACACTTGGTCACGGTGACTGTCGTTGTGCCCTCAGACTGTGCACAAAACGCAACCGTTTCGCTGCCCTGTTGGACGCCTGGCAGTTACCTGCGTCGCGACTACATCCGTCATCTGCAACACATCACCGCTATCGATGAAACCGGTGCGGAAGTGTTGTTACGCCCAACCGGTGGCGACACTTGGCAGCTACCAGATGACGTTGACGGTGCCGTATCAATTACACTCGAACTGTTTGCCAACGAACTAAGTGTCCGCACGAACACCGTCGATGCCACCCATGCGCTGATCATCCCGGCCGCAACCTTGCTGAACGTGTCAAACGCCAGCGAACGAGAACATCAGGTGACGCTTCACCCGACCGAACCGACCCACAGCGTGTATTCACTGCTGCCAGCCCACCCAAGCGAACCCGACACGTTTGTCGCAGCCGACTATCACCATCTCATCGATGGCGCGTTTAGCGTCGGAGAACACACGGTGCTTGAACTTGACGTGGACACGGTGCCACACACATTCGTGTGGGCTGGACCTACCGAGCGCTTCAACGCGACAGTGGTATGTGACACGCTCACGAAAGTGGCACGTGCCTGCGCCAACGTGTTTGACACGCCGCTCCAAACCAACACCTACACGCTGCTAACCATCACCGGCCCAAGTGGCTCAGGTGGACTTGAACATCGCGACGGTGTCGTGTTGCACGTGCCCGAAAACACGTTCGAAGCACCTGACGGCATAGCCCGTTTCCAGTCGCTCATAGCCCACGAATACCTGCATGCATGGAACGTGAAACGGCTCATCCCCAAAGACCTGACCCAGCTGCGCTACGACACGGTCGTGCGCACTACGTCACTGTGGTTCGCAGAAGGTTTCACCGCCTACTATGACGGCCTGTTGAGTGTGCGCACCGGACTGTGGGAACCTGAGCGTCTGCTGGCACGCTTTGGACGCATCTACACCGAACTTGCCCGCACCCCAGGTGCCACCCGCCAGTCACTTTGCGACGCCTCATGGCGTGCCCCTGAACGGCAGTATCGGCGCGACGAGAACGCCGCCAATGCTATGACCGAGTATTACGCCCACGGCAGTCTCGTCGCGTTAGAACTCGATGCTTTGCTGCGCGACGACAACCCTGATGGCGACGGACTCGACACGTTGATGCGTCTGTTGTGGAGCCGACACGAACACGCCGGCTACACCGACGACGACATATTCGCTGCCGTACACGAGATCGCCACCGACACGGTCGCTCACCGTTTTGCCAGCCGGGTAACCGAACCGGGTTTGGCTGATGCCAGCGAATTTGCAGACGCATTAAGTGCGCTTGGCTTGACGCTTAACACCCATGTCACCGGTGAACCATGGCTGGGCGTGCAACTTGAGCCCCGGCCGATAGCCGTCGGGGTGCGCCTGGCGGCAGCGTTACGCGACGGCCCGGCATGGTTGGCTGGACTTACCGGCAACGACACGATTGTGGCGTTAGATGACACGGTGGTGTCCTTTGCGACCTTTGCAGATGTGTTGGCCCGCTACCAGCCCGGCGACACCCTCACCGCAAGGGTGCTTCGCACTAACGCAATCGAACGGGCGGCGTTAACGGTCGCACCAAGCCCGGCAACATTCACCGTTACCGTATCCACTGACGCAACCGAACGCGCCATACACGCTTATCGTCGGTGGCTTCACCAAACCCCGTAAATCCGTATGAACGATTAAGCACCAAGGGTTGCCACAAACACGTCCGCCTCACCATGCAACGTCACATCACGGGTTCCGGCAGCCACAAACAGTCCCGCACCTGAGCCCAGCGTGTGCTCGTCACCGTTCGTTTGGGTCACCGTCACATCTCCGCCGGCCACAAGCACAATCTGCGGGCCACGTTTGGGTGTCGGTAACATCACGCCATCGTGTGTGACGGTGCACCGGTTCAACGCAAACCATGCCGTATCGACCCGGTAGGCGCGCATGTTGCCATCAGGTGCTCCATCCACCAAAGTGGCGACCTGTCGTGCGGCAGCAAGCTGGCGGTTTACTACTGCCGGATGGCACGGTTTTTGTGTAAGTCCGACCCGCAGAACGTTGTCAGATGAGGCCATCACCTCAACGCCTGCACCAGTGAGATAACAGTGCAACACGCCAGGCGGAATAAACAACGCTTCACCGTCGGTGAGCACAACGAGTTGCATCAAAACGACGATCGCAACCGAACGGTCGTTTGGGTAGCGGGTGAGCAGTTCACAAATTACCGCCGCATGAGGCGCAAAAGCCGTCCGATCGCAGGCGACACGAAGCGCACCTAATAAGGCGGCCACCCGGGCATCGTCGGCCATGACCAGGGCTGCCACAGCCGATGCCACTCCGTCGCTTTCGACTTGTTGTCGTACCCACAGCCACGCGTCATCACCCGACACTGCCACGATCTCGTCAATTACGCGACTTGCCCCCAAGGAATGCAAAAACCCGCACATCGCCCGCAGTTCACCAAGAGCCACCACCATCTCTGGTTTCGGGCGATGGTCGGCCAGTATCCGGTCAGGATCGCTATCGGACGCCAACGCAGCAACGAGCGCTTCATCGGGATGAAGCTGCAGCGACAACGGTTCGTTCACCGCCAACACTTTCAACAAAAACGGCAGTTGAGGCCCGTACTGCGCCACGACGTCAGGGCCAAGCCACCGTTTAGGATCGGTGGCGATCACATCAAGCAACGTCTCACAACCGTCCACTCCGCGGGCAGAGCTTGGCCCTTTGTGGTGGGCACCAAACCACAGTTCAGCTTCAGGTTTCTCGCTCGGTGTGAGCCGGCGTTGCAGATTGGCAATGAAATCATGGCGCCCCCACGGGTAGTACATGATGACACCATCAAGAAGTACGACGTTCACGCGAAACCGGCCTTTCACCCTGCTCGTAACAAGTCGTAAAGTTGGCCCTACGCTAGTCGCTTTGTGACCCAGTTTGGCTGACACCCCGGAGAATGCTTGTGCCACGCCCCGTCAACTGCGACACGCTTCGTTATGCGGCACGAACCCAACGGGCTTTTGGCTATCTCGTCGGAGTGATTGGCAGCGCGACCGGGGCAGTGCTGCTCGTCCAAGGTTTCACGTTGATGGCGGCTGTCCTCTGGGCAGCCACGTTCGTGTTTGGCATCATGCTTGTCGGGTTAGGCATGGTGCTTGACGGGCTTGCCGCCGTGCTCGAGCGCACCAGCGGCCCAAACGAACCGCCAACCGTTGACGGCCGACCTGCGTAACGGTTCAGGTTACGCGCCAGTGAGACGTTCCACGAGGTAACGCTCCAGCTGATCGATCGACACCCGATCTTGCATCATCGTGTCCCGGTCACGCACAGTGACTGCCTGATCGTCAAGTGAATCAAAGTCGACGGTGACACAGTAGGGGGTGCCGATTTCGTCTTGCCGACGGTAACGACGCCCAATCGACTGGGTTTCGTCATACTCACACATCCAGTGTTGCGACAGCACGCCAAACAGTTGCTCAGCTACCGGAGTCAGTTCTGCTTTCTTTGACAGCGGCAGCACCGCAACCTTGTAGGGAGCCAGACGCGGGTCAAGTTTCAACACGACCCGTGACTGTTGCACACCGTCTGCATCTGGTGCCGTTTCGGTCCGGTAGGCGTCATACAAGAAGGCAAGGGTGGCCCGCGTAGCGCCCGCTGCCGGTTCGATCACATACGGATGGAAACGTTTGTCAGCCACCTGATCGTAGTAACGCAAGTCCTGACCGCTGCCTGCTTCGTGCGCACGCAAATCAAAATCGGTGCGGTTGGCGATGCCTTCAAGTTCTGACCAGCCCATCGAGGCGTCTGGGAAGTAATACTCAATGTCGACGGTCCGTTTGGCGTAATGCGACATTTCATCGGGACCGTGCTCACGCACACGCAGGTTTTCGTGGCGGAGCCCAAGCTGGGTGTACCAGTCCATCCGTGCGTCAATCCAGTACTGATGCCACCGTTCATCGCTGCCTGGCTCAACAAAAAATTCAAGTTCCATCTGTTCAAATTCGCGGGTACGAAACACGAAGTTGCCTGGGGTGATTTCGTTGCGGAAGGACTTGCCCATCTGCGCGATCCCAAACGGAACTTTCATCCGTGACGTGCGCTGAATCGTCACAAAATCGACGAACATTCCTTGTGCTGTTTCGGGACGCAACCACACGACATTCTGATCGTCTGCGATCGGGCCTGCATGCGTTTTAAACATCAGATTGAAATTTTTTGGGTCAGTCAGTGCGCTGCCACAGGCTGGACACATGATGCCTGCCAGCGTGTCGATACCGGCAGCTTCCATCAGGTGATCGGCCCGAAAACGCTTGTGACACTCCACACACTCGACCAAAGGGTCAGAGAAGTTCTCGAGATGGCCGCTTGCTTCCCACACCTTCGGGTGCATTAAAATGGCCGCATCAAGGCCAACCACATCTTTCCGACGCTGCACCATTGAACGCCACCACTGACGTTTCACGTTCTCTTTTAACTCAACCCCAAGCGGCCCGTAATCCCACGTGGAACGAAACCCGCCGTAAATCTCCGACGACGGAAAAATGATGCCACGTTTCTTGCACAACTCGACGATCGTTGGCAGATCGGCTTCCACACTCGGGGCGACAGGATCAGACACAGGAAAACTCGCTCGGTTCGGCGCAACAGCGCTACGGGACAGTAACCGCTCACGGTACTGTGCGATCTTAGCCGCGCACACCACCACAAACCCTCATATACCTCGTCACAAGGTGAAACCGTATGGATCAGTCTGTCTCCACATTTCACCAAGACACGGCCGTGACAAAACGCCAAGACGGCCGTTACGACGGCGTTGTCACCGAGCGTTGGAACGTCATTGACGGGGCCGCACCAAACGGCGGCTATCTCACCGCCTTAGCCTGTAAGGCGTTAGCCAGCGACGTACAACTTCCCGATCCGGTCGCAGTCAGCGCACAATTTCTGCTGCCCATCAAACCTGGCCCCGTCGTCATCGACACGACCGTGTTACGTCACGGCTCACGTCACGCCACCGCCACCGCACAGATCCGCCAAAACGACGTCATTTGCACCCAAGTAACCGCAACGTTTAGCGACCTTTCCCGTGCTGACGGAATCACAAAAGTCGACCGGATCCCACCGGCACTGCCGGCCATCGACGACTGCATCGACACCAACGCGTTTGCTGCCAGCCAACCCAACGCCGACTCGCCACCCATCATGGAACGCTTTGATCATCGGCAACCCAAAACGGTGCTGTCTTGGGTGTCAGGAACCCCGTCAGGACAGGCAGAAAACGGCGGTTACCTGCGCTGGGCAGACGGCACCACGATGGACGTGTTTGGCCTCCTCGTCGTCGTGGACTGCCATTTCCCTGCCGTGTTCAACAGTGCCGCGATGAGCATCGGTTGGGTCCCGACCTTAGAACTCAACATTCAAATCAGACAACGCCCATCACCTGGCTTTCTCACCACCTGGTTTCGCACCGAAGCGATCACCAACGGATATCTCGAAGAAGACGGCGAAGTGTGGGATGCCGCTGGCAATCTGATTGCGCTCTCCCGCCAACTCGCGCTGCAATCACGCTAACGCCGGTACCCTCACGCCCTACGACCTCACCGCTTTGACATATCTTGCAGGAGAGGCCATGAGTGTTCGCACGGACGTTCGCAACATCTCGCCGCTGCCAGGCGGGCTCACTTGCGATGCCGCAACGCTCACCCAACGCGTCGCAACCATCCAAGCCAACATGGCCGACGTTTCAGCGGCCACACTGATCGCACTAACCGATCACACCACGCTCAAATCGACCGACACGCCCGCACACATCGATGCACACATCGACGCTGCACTTGCCGGACCTGTTCTGCCAGCAGCCGTCTGTGTCACCCCGGACTACGCCGCCATGACCGTCAAGCGTCTGGCCGGAACACCGATCGCGGTTGCCAGTGTGGCCGGAGCGTTTCCACACGGACGCACCCTCGCAACCGTCATCCGACACGAAATCACCGGTGTGCTTGACGCGGGCGTCACCGAACTTGACGTCGTGCTTGACCGGGCTGCGTTTCTTGCTGGCGCTACCGACCACATCTTTCAACAAATTGCTTGGGTGCGGCAGGCCTGTAACGACTACACGGCACGTGACGGCCAGCCGCGACGCATCAAACTGATCCTTGAAACCGGCGAACTTGGCTCCCTTCGCCACATACGTGACGCCGCATGGCTGGTGTTGCATGCCGGCGCAGATCTGGTGAAAACCTCAACTGGCACGATTCCTGCCGGCGCCGACCCAGCGACAGTGCTGCTGCTGTGTGACGTGGTGGCGGCATTCAACCATCGCTACGACACGGCGTGTGGCGTCAAAGTTTCCGGCGGTGTCAGCAGTGCTGCTGACGCACGGCTGTACTTCGCACTGGCATACGAAACGTTTGGTGAAGCAGCAAACAACCCCACAACCTTACGGTTTGGGGCGTCCAAACTGCTGACTCAACTGCGGAGCGAGATCAACTCATGACACGCACGCTGCAGCGCACAAGCGCCACCGTGACTCTGCTTGCGCTTGTGGCAAGCATGGTTGCGCTGTTGTTCAGCGGCCCACTTTGGGCGGCCGACAACGACCAACCTCTGGTGGTTCAGGTCGAAGTGATCGGCGAAATCGACTTAGGGCTGCCGCCGTATCTTGCCCGGGCCTTACGTGATGCTAAACGTGACGGCGCCCAGGCCGTGATCATCGAAATCGACACGCCCGGTGGGCGTCTTGACGCAGTACTACAGATACGTGACCTGCTTCTCCAAACGGAACTTCGCACCGTCTCATTTATCAACACAACCGCCTTTTCGGCCGGCGCACTTATCGCACTGGCTAGCACCGACATTGTGATGGCGCCAGGTTCAGTCATCGGTGCCGCCACCCCTGTACAGGGCGATACCGGCGAAACGGCCAGCGAAAAAATTATTTCGGCGGTGCGGTCAACGTTTCGTGCCACCGCGGTTGAACGCAATCGTGACCCAGACGTCGCTGAAGCCATGGTTGACCCTGCGGTGGTTATCGATGGGGTGAGCGCACGCGGCCAGCTGTTGACGTTGACTGACCGTGAGGCTCTAACGGTTGGCTACCGCGACGGTACGGCCAGCACTATCACCGACGTCTTGACGTATCTTGATCTGCCAGATGCCACGGTTCAAACAGTCGAAATCGCCCCAGCTGAACGGCTTACACGGATTCTCACCGGCTCGCTCATCGCCCCGCTGCTGTTGTCGTTTGGGCTGATCGTGTTGATCAGTAACGTGCTGAGCGGCTCGATTGGTTTTGCCAGCCTGATTGGGCTTACTTCCATCGGGCTGTTTGTGTTTGGCCATCTCGTTGCCGGCCTTGCTGGCATTGAAGATGTGCTGCTGATTTTGGGCGGTATTGTGCTCATCGGGATAGAAGTGTTGGTTCTGCCTGGCTTTGGGATTGCCGGCATTCTTGGGGTTATTGCCATAATCTCAGGCGCGACCCTGGCGATGCTTGGACGCCAGTTGGCGTTTGTCGATGCTTCTGACATCGTCGTCACGATCGGAACACTGGTGTTGGTGTTTGCTGTCACGCTGATCGCAGTCATCGTGGTGTTAACGCTGCTTGGTTCACGCCGCTCGCCTGAGGGTGCGCCACGTAACTGGCGCCGTTGGCTTGGTGACGGCGGCGTGCTTGCACCCGACTCGGCACAACTGCCACCAGATGCTGGCCAATCCCTTGCCTACCGGCCACCCAAAGGCACGATTGGTGTGGCACTCACCGATCTGCGCCCATCGGGCGTGGCACAGTTTGACGGCCGACGTACCGATGTGGTCACCGACGGGGAGTATCTCGACCGAGACAGCCCCCTTGTGATCGTGCGCGCCGAACAGTTTCGTAGCGTCGTTACCCGCCACCAACCATCTGACACGCCACCAACTGCCAACGATGACAGCCCGCCAACACCACCGGCTTTGTAACCCTGTTTGTACGTTCAAAACCGAACCTAAAGGAAGAGAATGGACACTGATACCACGCTCGTATTGACGTTTACCATGCTGTTTGTGCTGGCCCTCGGGGCACTGTTGTACTTCGTTCCGATCGGGCTTTGGATCACTGCCCTGTTCTCTGGTGTGCGTGTTTCAATCGGCACGTTGATCGGTATGCGGCTGCGCAAAATTAACCCGTCAGAGATTGTGCGCCCACTGATTTCTGCCACCAAAGCCGGCATCGATCTTGACATCGGCCAGATGGAAGCACACACGCTTGCTGGCGGTCGGGTCGGCACGGTCGTTACCGCACTAATCAGTGCCGACCGGGCAAACATCGATCTGCCTTGGAAGCGTGCAACCGCGATTGATCTTGCCGGCCGTAACGTCCTTGAAGCCGTGCAGGTCAGTGTCAACCCGAAAGTAATTGAGACACCACGCATCGCCGCTGTCGCCAAAGACGGCATTCAAGTAATCGCCGTGGCACGCGTGACGGTACGTGCCAACATTGAACGCCTCGTTGGTGGCGCCGGGGAAGAAACGATCATCGCCAGGGTCGGTGAAGGCACCGTGTCGTCAATCGGTTCGGCCGACACACACAAGCATGTGTTGGAGAATCCAGACGACATCTCGCGACGAGTGCTTGAACGTGGCCTTGATGCTGGGACGGCGTTTGAAATCCTGTCGATCGACATTGCAGATGTTGACATCGGCCGCAACATCGGCGCAGAACTGCAAACCGACCAGGCGGAAGCCGACAAGAAGATTGCGCAAGCCAAAGCCGAAGAACGCCGTGCGATGGCTGTCGCCGTCGAACAAGAAATGCGTGCACGGGTCGTTGAAGCCGAAGCGGAAGTGCCTGCTGCACTCGCCCAGGCGTTGCGCAGCGGCAACCTTGGTGTCCGAGACTACTACCAGCTCGAAAACATTCAGGCGGACACCACAATGCGTAAAGCAGTCGCCAAAGATGACGAGATAACCGATGACCAACGTTAATTCACCGCTGCCGCCACGCCGACGTAGTCAGGCCGGCGAACCACCGGCAGATCCGTCGGTGACGGCACCAAAAATGACGGTACCGAATCGGGCCGTAAGCGCCGATGAGATCGGTGCTGGCACAGTTTCATCTGGCCTGTCACCGCTTGGATCTGTCACCAAACCTGGCTCGTCTGGGTCGGCAAAAGCCCGTGCCCTACGCGAAACGTTACGCTCACCAAACGGGTTTTTCACGGCCGTGCAAACAGCCGAACTGTTGGCCTTACCTGTCGGTTTACGACCACCCTCACGCTGATGCCTGCACGCACTCCCGCCACCACCCTGCCAGAGAGCCTGACGGACTTGTCCGCATTCACGGCCCTCTGGCAGGCTCATCAGCCACGCGACGATACGCCGTATCGGCCGCGTGAATGGCAGGCAGCAACCGCGATTGTCATCGCACCAGATGACACCAACCGGCTGCATTTCAGTGTGATCAAACGGGTGCAACGTAGCGGCGATCCATGGTCAGGCCAGATGGCATTACCGGGCGGCAAACGTGACCGAAACGACGACACGCTGGCGGTGACAGCACGGCGCGAAACATATGAAGAAGTGGGCCTTGAACTGCCCGAACCGTTGGGTGGACTGCCGCCCTCAAGGCGCCGCAGCGCCCCGGGAACGCTTGCCACGTACGTGTTTTGTTTGCCGCACATGCCGGCCTTAACGCCGCAAGTCACCGAAGTTGCGGCCGCCTGGTGGTGCCCGGTGAGTCATCTCATCGATCCGGCTTGTCAGATTCGTTACCGTTCCGCCGGCGTGTCCCGCCCGGCCTTGGCGTTTGCAAACGAACCGATCTGGGGGCTGACCTACCGCACGCTGATGACCTTCGCTGCCTGCCATGACATCCTCTTGCCCGACGACTAGCCCGCAAACCCGTTTGATACGAAAACTTCAGGAACTGAGGCTTCCAAAGCGGCGGGTGCGTCCTTGATATTCACCGATTGCGTGAGCGAACGTGTCGCGGGTGAAATCGGGCCAGGCGGTGTCGGTGAACAGCAGTTCGGCGTATGCCGTCTGCCACAACAAAAAGTTTGAGATGCGCTGCTCGCCAGAACTACGAATCAACAGATCAACTGCCGGCATCGTCGGGTCATACAGGTGGGCTTGGATCGCAGCCTCATCGATCGTGTCGCGTGTGCCGGCGCGCACCTCTTGGGCTAAAGTTTGCGCCGCATCAACAATTTCGGCCTGCCCGCCGTAGTTAAACGCCACCCGAAACACAAGGCCCGTGTTCTGCTTGGTTAACGTTTCCGTGTCGTGCATCATGTTTTGCAGCGCGTCAGGGATGCGTTCGTCACGCCGCCCGATGAAACGCACTTGCACGTTACGGTCGTTGAGTTCAGCGCCGCGCCGTTGCAGCAGTTGGCGGTTAAACGTCAACAAAAACGCCACTTCACGCGACGGGCGTTGCCAGTTCTCGGTCGAAAACGCATACACCGTGAGATGCTTCACGTTTAATGCGATGGCCGCCTCCACCACCTCAAACAGGGCCGGTTCGCCCGCTTCATGACCGGCCTGTCGGGGTAGTCCGCGCGCATTGGCCCAACGACCATTGCCGTCCATGATCACCGCCACATGCCCCGGTACACGGTCGGTGTCGATGTCATGCTGACGGGCAAACGCGCGCGCTTTGACAGACGTCGGTGCAGGAAACACCTCAGGGGTCACAGACTTTCCTTTGCACTGGCTTGAGTCACGTTATGGACGCGGCACCGTGTCATATCCGCGCAGCCTACGGTCCAGATGGTGTTCCACGAAAGCACGCACATACGATGCGGCCGTGCGGTACGCCTCAGGATTACGGGCAACCAGATGCGGCAGATCACGCCATTCGCCTGCCGCCTGTAACGCCACCAGCATCTCAATCACCGGCCATTCGACGGCCCGGGCGCCAGAAGGGGCACAGTCGGCACACAACAGTCCACCATGTCGGACACTCAAAAACGCATGTTTGCCTGGCGACATGCAGCGCACACACGCGCCGATTGTCACCTGAAAGCCGTGCACGGCCGCCCCTCGCAACAAAAATGCGTCCAAAAACACGGCCGGTTCATCCGGGGTGAGTGCTAACGCCATCAGCACGGCACGGGTCAAATCCAGTAGGGCCGGGTCACGTTCGTTGTCTGGACTGGTCACATCCACAAATTCGGCGATCACCGAAGCAGCAACACTGGTCGCAAATTCGGCGCGGATCTGCCGGTGGCTGTCAATCAATTCCACCTGCTGCACGATCGCCAGATTCCGTCCCGCATACAGTTGCACATCGACATAACTGTATGGCTCAAGCCGGGCACCAAACCGGCTGCCGGGTCGCCGTACCCCCTTGGCGACCGCTCGCACTTTGCCATGCTCCTGCAAAAACAGGTGCACGATCCGATCGGTCTCTCCCAGTTTGTAACTGCGCAGCACCACACCACGGTCACGAAAGGTCGGCATCAGGTGGACCTGACCACACAGATCACACCAGCGGCCACGGAAAAGCCCGTTCGTCGTGTGGTTGCGGGAACGTTTGCAACGTCAGCACATCCCCCATCCGGTTGCGGCACGCCTCAATTTCCTTGGGCGACAACAGCCCTAGCAGCGTGTCACCAAGCGTGTCATCAAACGTGTCATACGCCTGGCTGACGACCGCATGGAGTGCTTCGGGAACATGCGCGCCGGCAAAATCCCATGCGACGGTGCGCAGTTTCTGCTCCTCATGGAAACACACCCCATGATCAACCAGCGCCAAACTCGCCGCAAGAGGCACATCAGGATCGTCAAGTGCCCCGCCCGGTGCGACCCGCACATCGCGCACCAGCACATGACCGGCCTTGCGATCGGCGTTGGCGACAATCAAATCGAACAGCACCATCTTCATCAACGCGACACTGAACCGTTCTGCATGATGGGCAACCACCGTGAAATACTGCCACCACGGGTCATGCGGCACGAACCGTTGCACACTACCTGGACCATAGGGAAGATCGTCTCGCAACACCGTTTCCGGTACGAAATCAAACCCCAACGCTTCACTCACCCGATACGCCGCAACTTCTCGCTGATGAAGCGTGCCGGGAGGAAAATCCCACAGGGGCACCTCACCTTTTTGCGGTTTATACACGGCCAGACGTTGCCAAGGCAGGGTCGCAAGCTCAACCTCTTTGTCACGTTCGACCAAAACGCCATCACCGTCAACAAGTTCAACCAGCAGGGCCGAATTGGATGCGTTCACAAACCGTCCAAGCACCCGAACAGGCCAAGAAAGTGGCGCTAATGGCAGTTCAGTAACGTCTGACTGGTCATTCATCAGCCGTGTCGCCCGTGACCGTTCGTTGACGGGCAAGCATGCGTGGCCCCTGGTGTCACCGGTTGGCCGCACAAGTCACACGGCGGACGACCCTGATCGGCAACCTCAAACGCGTGTGCTGCCAGACGTCGGGCCTGATCGGTGTCGAGCCACACGTGTGCGCTGTGAGCTTCACCAAGGGCATCAAACCCGTTCAATTCGACCAGCACCTGCGGCGCATGCTCATCTCCCCCGACACCGATTTCACCTGCACGCCACAACGCCTCAACCGGTTCACGTAACGCCATCGCGGCCCGGTCCCAGTCGGTGGCAACCGTCACACCGACCCGCTGCAAGGTCGCTGCCAACAGTTCAGCCAAACCGACCGCCTGCACTTTTTCAATCAAAACAGCAACGTGGATATCGGTGTCTTGTGCCTGAAAATAGAACCGGCGTTGTCCCGGTACCCCTTCAAAACCGACCGTTGCATGATGTGGCTGTAACAGTTCTTGGTGGCTCACGTGCCAGCCTTTCGATCCCCAAAGGTCGCGTCAAGCGCACCCGGGGCAAGATTGATGTGATCGACCATCTGCTCGTAGGCCGACAGTTGTAACACCGACACGGATGCCGGATCGATGCGTAAACGCTGAAACACGTCAAGGGGCATCCCAAGGAACTGCGCCAGCACCGCCTTAATCACATCCGCATGACTCACACACACCACCCATTCATCAGGATGGGTCACGACCAGCGACTCCACAAACGAAACAGCCCGAAACTGGGCGGCTCGCAGCGATTCTCCTTCAGGAAATGTCACCCGTGACGGCACGGTTTGAATCGGGCCCCACAGGGGCCGTTTCCGTAACCGCGACAGCGGCTGGTTGGTCCACGTCCCATACTCCACTTCGCCCAGTTCGCGACGCACCTTCACCCGCACACCATGCGGTTTGGCAACCGGCGCAGCCGTTTCACGGGTGCGTTCTAACGGTGAGGCATACACGGCTGCGATTGGCTGACCCCCAAGAGCCTCACCGACGGTTGCGGCAGCTTTTTGCCCGGCCTTATCAAGATGCACGCCGGGGGTCCATCCGCCCAAACGTCGACCGGTCGCAGCCGTCGTTGCATGCCGCAGCAAAAGGATCGTGGTCACACCTACTCCTTTGCGCGTTAGGCCATGGTGCGGGTAGCGCCTGCTAGACAGTATCGGCCTCATCGTTGTCTAGCGTGTCGCTTATCTGCTGTAACAGTTGCGGTTGCCGCGCAACCACCTGGGCCAGATCAAGCACCGACGGCAACGGCGTTGCGCGCTCGGCCAGCACAGTGAGGACCTGGACAACAAACGTCTCATCGTCAACCCCCGCAACACCTAAACCTGGCGGCACAAACACCCGCACCAGCTGGTCGTTGACGGTGACATCAAACTCGCCGTCAACGACCGTCACGATCGTAAGCGCTAAGGGTCCGGTCATTTAAAACCCGAGCCGGTCGAGTGCTTTGGGGTCACGCTGCCATTCTTTGGCCACCCGGACATGAGTGCGTAAAAACACGCGCATCCCAAACAGACGTTCCAGTTCGTGACGGGCCGCCGTTGCGGCGGCTTTCAAATTTTCGCCGTTTTTGCCGATCACAATCCCTTTTTGACTGGGCCGTTCCACAAAAATTTCGGCATCAATATGCAGCAGGTCAGCGTTGTTTTCGTCCGTTGTGAACGACTCAACCACCACCGCAATCGAATGGGGCAGCTCTTGACGGGCACGACCAATCAGCTGTTCACGCAACACCTCAGCCGCGAAATGTTCCGGCGTCTGATCGTGCACCATCGTGTCTGACACCAGCCGCCCACCAAGGGGCACCAGGGCGGTCACCAACGTCAAAAGCCGGTCGACATTCGTGTTTGCTTTCGCCGACACCGGCACGATCGCATGAAATTTTCGTGTCGCCGTTTCAAGCCCAGCCAACTGTTGCAACAATGGCAACGCTGCCTCGGCAGAACCCAGCCGGTCAATCTTGTTGGCAACCGCTACCACCGGCACGCCGGTGGCCAACACCTGCTCAGCCAAAAACTGATCCCCCCGGCCAATACCTGCAGCCGCATCAACCAGCAACACGATCGCGTCCATCCCCGACCACGTCGAACGCACCCGGTCGTTTAACCGCTGCGCCAGCAACGTTTTTGGTTTCGTCACACCAGGGGTATCCACAAACACGATCTGGGCGTCTGGTTGTGTCAACACGCCACGGATAGTGTTACGGGTGGTGCCGGCAACCGGCGTGACAATCGCAATTTTGGCACTCAGCAGCGTATTTAACAGCGTCGACTTACCGGTGTTTGGCCGGCCAACCAGCGCCACAATGCCCGCGCGATGATCCGGCCCGACCGTGTCGTTCATGCCGGCAAGAATCGCGTCGCGGTCAAGCTCAGTCATGTTTACCCATCGTTGCCGTCACGTCCTTGACCTAACCGTAATGCGGAAAAAGGCCGCGGCAGAAGTTCAACCATGCTCGTCACAACCGGCATGCCGCCGTCACCTGAAGCGATCACCCGCGCCATGGCCCCAAATTCGTGCAGGACCTGTCGGCAGGCACCACAAGGCATCAGCGCATCATGTCCATCACCCACCACCGCAATCGCATCAATCAACGTACGTGGCCCGGCGGTTGCAATCATGGCTCCGATCGCCACCCGTTCGGCACATAACGTCAACCCAAACGACACGTTTTCGACATTCACGCCCGTAAACACGTCCCCGTCACTAGTAAGCAAGGCAGCACCAACGTGAAAACCCGAATAGGGGGCGTACGCGCGCACTTTAGCTTTGCGCGCACGCTGCAACAGTTGCGCATCGACGTCAGTGTCAAAAGTGGTCACAGGTCTGTCGCCCCGTTGGTTGCCGTGTCGTTGGCCGCTGTATCGTCACGAGGTTCAACGATGACGGCACCAATCCGGCGACCCTGCACCTGTTCGACCGTGATGCTGAGCAGGTCAACATCAAGCTGTTCGCCCCCACTGGGCAGCTCGCCAAGCATCGCAAACACCATGCCACCAACCGTGTCATAGCCTTCATCGACAGGCAGATCGAGCATGAAATGCTCGTTGAAGTCACTCACCGTCATGCGCCCATCAATGCGCCACCGGTTGTCACCAAGTGGCTCACTCAACTCGATCTGCTGGTCATATTCATCCACAATTTCGCCGACGATCTCTTCCAAAATGTCTTCGATCGTGACCAAACCCACCAGTTCGCCATACTCGTCAACCACAAACACCAGATGCACCGTCCCGGCTTGCAGTTCACGCAACAGGTCATCCACCCGTTTTGTTTCCGGCACAAATGTCGGCGAACGCAGCAACGTGTGCCAAGCGCTAAACGACGAGTCGTTGGCGATTTTGGCCAGCAGATCTTTCGCATACACGACCCCGACGATGCGGTCGTTGTCGTCAACGTCATGCACCGGCAGACGCGAAAAACCGGCGTCAATAATCAGATTCAACACGGCCGCAACAGTCGCATCAGACGATGCAGCAACCATGTCTGGTCGAGGCACCATAATTTCACGTACCCGACGATCACCCAGTTCAAAAATTGACCGGATCATCGCCCGTTCTTCCGGTTCGATCTCTTCACTGGTCGCTTCATCGTCAAGCGCCAGACGGTTGAGTTCCTCATCAGACGCGTTCGGACTTGACAGGTCCCCAGCTGCCCTCAACGCCAGACGCCCAAGGCCGACGCTGATTACTGCGACCGGCGTAAACAGGCGCACTAATGCCACCGTGAGCGGAGCAAATCTGCGACCCAACGTCTCCCGGTTTGTGAGTGCCATCAGGCGCGCCACAACATCAACCAGAATCAAACCGGCTGCAGTGGCAGCCATCACACCTGCGAGCCGCCCAAGGGTCACAGCCTGACCAAACGTGACATACACGACCAGGCCGGCAATGCTGATGGCAGCCACAAGACGCACGGCCAACAGCGTGTCACGGGCACGGGCCCGATGCTCAAACAGCCACAGCAACGCGTCAGTCCCAAACCCGCCATCTTCTTCAACGAGGCGCAACACCCGAACCCGTTCGAGCCGTTCGAGGACCGTGTCCATCGCTGCAGCCAGCGCAAACACGCCCATTAAACCGACACCAAACACGATGAGGCTCACAGCTGTTTCGCCTGCTGGTCTTCACCAAACGCAGCTAAAAGTTCTGCCGTACGCGCAAACATGGCGGTTTCTTCTTCACCGTCACGATGATCCCAACCCAGCAGATGCAAGATGCCGTGAACCGTCAGCATCGCCAGTTCCTCATCGAGCGTGTGCGCGTTCACGCCGGCCTGATCGCCGGCAACAACCGGACAAAGCACTACGTCGCCAAGGATTGCAGGTGGCCCCGCCACCGACTCGCCAGGCTCGTCGATGGGAAACGCCAGCACATCAGTAGGGCCGTCGTGACCCATATGTTCCTGGTTCAACTCGGCGATCGTGTCAACATCGACGAGCAGCAACGCCAGTTCCATTTCGGCAGGGACTCGTAGTTGCGCCAACGCGAAACGGGCCACATCCACTAGCAGCGTATGATTCACCGGGTGTGTTTGTTCGTCTGCAAGAAACACCGGCATGGCTACTCGTTTACTTGGGCCGCCGCTGCGGCGTTGCTGTCGTAGGACTCGTACGCCTCGACGATGCGTTGCACAATCGGGTGGCGGACCACGTCGCCGGAATCAAGGATCGCAAACGCCACTCCTTCGATGTCTTGAAGCACGTCGCGTACCACCTGCAAGCCAGAACGTTTCCCGCTGGGTAAGTCGATCTGACTGACATCGCCAGTGATCACTGCCCGGGCGTTGAAACCGATCCGGGTGAGAAACATTTTCATCTGTTCGGGAGTGGTGTTTTGCGCCTCATCCAGCACGATAAACGCGTCGTTCAACGTGCGGCCGCGCATGAACGCCAACGGCGCCACTTCAATCGTTCCCCGGTCGACATGCTCAATAAGTTCTTGGGCCTCCATCATGTCGTGCAGGGCGTCCCATAACGGTTTCAAGTACGGGTCAATTTTTTCGTGCAAGGTGCCGGGCAAAAACCCGAGTTTTTCGCCAGCTTCAACTGCCGGACGGGTAAGAATCAGCCGGTTCACCTGCTGGGCACGTAACGCCTGTACTGCGGCGCCCATCGCAAGGTAGGTCTTGCCGGTACCGGCAGGACCGATCCCAAACGTGACCGTGTTCTGCCGGATTGCATCCAAATACTTTTTTTGCCCGAGCGTTTTGGGCCGGATTGTGCGGCCCCGGTGGGTTACTAGCGCTTCGGACAAGACTTCACTTGGACGTTCTTGCACGCCCGTATCAAGCATCCGTAACACCTGTTTCACCAACCCTTTATCGACGGTCTGGCCGCGGGCAATCAGCGCCAACAGTTCACGAAACACGGTGACCGTGTGTTCGGTTTCTTCGGTCGTGTCAGCATTGACGGTGATCGCATCGCCGCGCACATGGATCGTGCCAGGTGTGTGCGTGTCAATCAGCCTCAAGAACTCGTCACGTTCCCCAAGCAACGCAACCATTGTGGGTGCATCGTCGACATGCACCACCTGCCGGGTTGCAGACACCACCGGGCCATCAATCATCGTGGACGAACGTTCAGCAGGTTTAGCTCTGGCCACAGGTGTCGTTCACTCCTTGACAGGGATCAGATCTGTCTCTTTAAGCGTACCGGCGTGCGATCAAAAGCGCGGTGTAGGGTCGGTTATGTCTCAAAACGGCCACACAGCACCATCGCTGCCGACACGGCCGCCATCCCAGCATGTTCGGTGCGCATCACTGCCGTACCCAACCGGACGACCACGGCACCGTTGGCTTTCGCCAACGCACGTTCTGGGCCGCTAAAGCCCCCTTCAGGGCCGATTAGCACCGCCAACGTGCCGTACCTATCGATCTGTTCGAAAAGCGCCGTAACACCGGCCGTAAACCCGCCGCCGGCAGGGTCAACCAGAAGGCAAGGCATGCCATTAAGCGTGTCAAATAGCTCGTCAAACGGCACCGGCTGGGCAAGTGTTAGCCGCTTAGCCCGCCGCGCCTGCTCGCCGGCTGCATCCGCGATCGCCGCCAGTCGAGCCCAGAGTTTCGGTTGAGTGACATCAGTTAACTTCGCGCCGCTACGGCTCGTTGCGACTGTTTGCAACGTGTCAACACCCGCTTCGGTTGCAAGCCGCACCACCGTGTCAAGTTTGCGGGGTTTGGGAATACTTTGCACCAGCGTTATGGCCGGAACATCTGGCGCGAGCCAACTGGCAGGCGCATCGATTGTCACCGTCTTTGCCGTGCCAATCGTCGCCTCGACACTCACACCTGCACCGTCACTGACAATCACCGGCATGCCGGTTTTCAGGCGCAACACCGTCGTGACATGTTTCCACGCGTCGTCGCTTAACGTCACCGTGTCGTTTGGTGTGCACTGGGCCAGCGGCGCATCAACATACACAAACGGGGTGAGACTCACCGGTCAAACACCCGTCTAAGGCGTGCCACGAAACCGTCGTCGCTGGCATCTGGCGTGTCGCCTGTCACGGCCACAAAATCACGCAGCAGGCTGCATTGCTGCTCAGACAGGTGCTTTGGCACGTCAACTTGCACGAGCAGATGCATATCGCCACGACGGCCACCGCCTCGCACCGGCAGGCCCGCTTTTTTCACTACCAACACGTCACCTGGCTGAGTTCCTGCAGCAATCTCAACTGTGACCGTGTCTCCATCGATCGTGTCAACTTCAACGGTGCTCCCTAAGGCAACTTCCGGAAAGGAAACTCCTACGGCGGCAATCAGTTTGCGGCCGTCGCGTTGGAACGTCGGATGTTGTTCAACATCAATTTGCAGATACAAATCGCCGGCAGGAGCGTTCCGACGGCCGGCTTCGCCTTCGCCTCGCACTGGCAGCCGGTCGCCCGTTTCAAGCCCTGCTGGGATCGTGACCGTAACGACGCGTTGTTGCCGTACCCGGCCATCTCCGCCGCAGATCCGACAGGGATCACGCAGACGTGCCCCTTCGCCACCGCACGCGTCACATGCCGTGGCGGTGGCGAGCTGACCAAACGCGGTTCGCATCAGCCGTTGCACCTGACCTGCGCCACCACAAGTGCCACAGGTCTCGGCTTTGCCTCCATCGGCGCCACCATGACCACTACACGCATCACAGGTGCTGGCAACATCAACTTCAATGTCGCGGGTCGTGCCGGTAACAACTTCTTCAAGGGTGATGCCAACCGCAACCAGCACGTCACGACCTGGTGTTGTCCGACGTGGCCGGGCGGTCTGCTGACCGAAGCCTTGCCCAAAAAACGCGTCAATCACGTCATTGATGCCACCAAACCCGCCAAACGGGTCACCGCCACCGCGAGCTTGTGACGTGCCGTCGTCACCAAACTGGTCGTAGCGGGCGCGCCGCGAACGATCACTCAACACCTCATAGGCGTGCGTGACCGACTTGAACTGTTCCTCGTTGCCACCCGCATCAGGATGGCACTCGCGTGCTTTACGCCGGTAGGCACGTTTGAGATCATCCGCGGACGCACTGCGGTCCACGCCAAGAACGTCATACAGGTCTGCCACGACTCTGGCCTCACTTACTACTAGGGGAACTCACCGTGTGGAGAGGGTCCGCAACGTCGCTTGTAACTGTTCTGACACGATCCGCACGGTGGACAGCGCACGACCGTAGTCCATCCGGGTGGGTCCAAGCACACCCAGTGCGCCGGCCGACAGCAATTCGTAGCGTTGCGCAACGAGTGAAGCGGCCCGTAAATCTTCGACCGTGTTCTCCCCACCGATCATCACGCCGGTGGTGTCATCAACCGTAACGTCATTTAACAGTTTCGCCAGGGTTGCCCGTTCTTCGAGCAACTGCAGCACGCTGGAAAGATGTTCCCGTCCGAACGTCTCATCTCCTGCCAGCGATGCTTGACCGCCCACAAACACGTGGTGGGTCGCATCGCCACTAATGCCATCTTGGGTCGCTTTGGCAATCGCGCTCAGCGCCCCACGCAGATCAGATGGCGCGTCGTCAACCATGCCTGCAATAACGCCAGGCAGCGTGGCAAGATTACGGCCGATCAGTGTTTCTGACAGTTGGCGGCGTACCCGTTCACGTTCTGCCTGTGTGGTCCCCTCGGGCAGTTCAACCACCCGTTTTTCTACCTGGCCGGCGTCGGACACGATCAACAACAGCACCAGTTGGCCGTGCAGAGGCACCAGTTCAATTAAACGCAGCTGGGTGGCGTCAAATGCCGGTGCGATCACCAGCGACACCAGCCGTGTCAGTTGGCTCAACACACTCGACGTGCGTGCCAACAGGTCTTCGACGTCTTTAGCCGAACCAAGCAGTTCTTCAACCAGTTCACGCTGAGGACCATCAACCGTGGTGTTGGCTTTCAATTCGTCCACAAAGCGTCGGTAGCCACGATCCGTTGGGATGCGTCCAGCTGACGTGTGCGGCTGGGTGATGTAGCCGCGCTCTTCAAGTTCCGCCATCTCGTTACGCACCGTTGCTGCGGACACGTCAAGTTGTGCGACATCAACCACCGATTTGGACCCTACCGGTTCGCCTTTGGCGACAAATTCGGTGACGATCGCAGACAAGATCCGTAGCTTGCGCAGATCCAGTTCATCGGTATCTGCCAGGATGGTGTCGCTTGGGGCGCTCGCAGCAGCCAACGTCACCGTTGCACGGGTGACATCAATTTGTCCCTCAGGTTGCATCGACTGTGGGTCATCTGTCATCTGCGTTCACCCCCTTTGATACGACGATGTGCGGGTATGGTCGCCGCACGTTTGCTTTGGCAGCGTACCGGCCACAGCGTGACGCCCACGGGTGACTCTTTGTTTCCGCAGTGCACCAAACCAGCCGGGTGGCGGCGGCGCGTCACCGCCCTAGACTGGCGTATGACCCGACAAAAACGCGCGGAACGGACACCTTATGAGCGACCATCAACCCTTGGGCGACATCCCGTCTGGACGTTCAACCAAAAGCATTTTCGGTGCGATCCGCGACAACGTACAGGGGCTCATAAATCACGAAATTGCCGCGGCGAAACGTGAACTGCTTGACGGTGTCAAACAGCAGGTTTCCGGTGCAGCGCTCTTAGCCGTTGCAGCTCTTATCAGCCTGCCATTCATCCTCTTTTTAGGTACGGCCGCAGCGTTGGCATTAATGCTCGTGCTGCCAGCATGGCTGGCGTGGCTCTGTGTCGCCGGCGTCTTTTTGCTCCTCATGCTGATCTTGTTTGCCGTTGGCAAAAACCGGTTAGCCGTGAAACCAAACGCGAACCGCACCGTTGCAGAAGCAAAAGCGGCGTTTGATGCCGTAAACCGTGGAGTCAGCCGCACAGAAACGGATCGATAATGGCCGACACGTTCAATCTCTCAACCGCCACCGACGCGATAGCGCGCGACCTCAATGAACTCCGTGACCGGGTCTTACACGACCCAACAACCCGCGCCGTATCGGCCGTTGCCGCCGTCGGTGCAGTCGTCGGTGTGATGGGTATCGCCGGTCTGATCGTGCGCGCAGTTGTTCGCAAACGTCGGCTCATCAGTAATGTCATGTTGCTTGCCACGACCGTTGCTGCGCTCACTCGGCTGCGCGAACGGGCCCTTTTGTCTTCGTTGGTTCGTCCGACAGACGGCCCGCCTCTGCCACCGTCACCGGCTGCACCAACCGCATGACCGACCCAAACGGACTATCGCGGCAAGACGCCGCGCTGATGCTGGGCGTCGCCGTGAGTGCCAGCGCCAAGGAAGTGAAACGGCGCTACCGTCTGTTGGCGCGCGCCACCCATCCTGATGCTGGCGGAGATCCTGACGAATTTGCTGCCATTCAACGGGCTTACGAACGGCTCCTGGTCAACGACACACCGCAATCGTTAACCCAGCTGCGTCGCCCTTCACGCGCCCCGGCAGCCCCACCTGACCTTGACACCTATGTGACCTTTGCAGCGGTCAACTGGGATCAACCGGTCAGCGCAGATGCGATTACAACCGCCGAACAGCTTGCGAGCCATCTGGCGTCGCCAAACAACGACGCGCTGACACCATTTGTGGCTCGTTCGCGGGCCCCTGGGGCGTTCACCAACCGTTTCGCCGGATCGTTGTCTCACGAATTCACGTCACAACTGGCAGTCTCTGCAACGATGCACGGCGAAAACGCCGCCCAAATTACGATTACCGTTGACGCTAAAAACCGTCATGCCCGTCGTGCTGTCCGTCAACTGGTAGCTGATCCGCGCTGGATTAAACAGCGTCGCAGCACCGGGTTACGGTTGCGCTGTGTCTTTGTCAGCCGCGGCGACCACTACATGATTGCCGTTCATGCCGCCGCTCGAACACAAGAAATTCTCACCCATCTGGCGTGGCCGCTTAACCAATGGCAGGCCACCCCACCCTCACCACAAAGTGCCTAACCATGCCAACCACTGAACCGACCAGCCCGCCAAGCAACACCCCAAGCGTCACCAACGAAACCCCAACACCGGTCTCTGTCACCGCCACGTTTCGACCACACCCCAAAGGGTTCGGGTTTGCTACCCCAACCACCGAAGCGGCCGAAACAACCGGGCTTGACGGGATCTTTATCCCCCCACAACTCACCCGCGGGCTCTTAGCCGACGACGTCGTCAACGTTCAGGCAGTCAGCGACGAAAAAGGTGCCCATGCGGTTGCTGTGACCGTGTTGGCCCGACACCGTCGGATGCTAAGCGGCATCGTCGCCCACCGGGCCGGACGCAACGTCATCACCCCAGACCCGTCCCTTGCAAGCTCATGGGTCGCCGTTGACGACGCGCTTGGCAAACAGCTTTATCCCCACCAAGACCGGGTCGTTGTCGTGCTACTCGCCGACAATCACGATCAGCTGCATGCCCAAGCGCTCGTCGCCGGACCGTTCATTGACGGCTCGCCTAAGGCCGTGCGTGCGCGCACCGTCACCCAAACATTTGGACGTATCACCCCGGACGCATTTCCTGGCGCACTGGATGCAACTACCACCACACTTGCCGCCACCACCACCCACCTAAAACTCACCGGCCAACTCGCCGGCGGACAACGCGGCAGCGCCAGCGGACTTGACCGCAACGGCACGTTTCCTGGTGACGTCACTAACTTTCAAGAACGCCGCGACGAACCGTGCGTCACGATCGACGGCGAACAAAGCCGTGACCTTGACGACGCCATATGGGCTGCTTGGGATCACACCGAAACGGCCGACGTTGAAGTTGCAGTGCACATTGTGGACGCGGCCCGTGCCATTGGCATTGGCTCACCGGCCGACAACTACGCCCGTATCGCCGCCGCCACCACCTACTTCACGGTCGGTGACAACGCTTCGATGATCGACCCGGCGTTAAGTGAAGATGCCCTGTCACTTTTGGCCGGTGTCGACCGGTTTGTGCTCTCTGTTCGCTTTCGGGTCGATGCCCAAGGCAACATCAGTGACCCTACGGTCGAAACGGCCGCAATCCATTCCCGGGCGAAACTGAGCTACGCCGACCTTGACGCCTTTTTGAACGGCGACCCGTCACGGGTGCAAAGCCACGCCAGTGATTCAAACGACGCCCTGCCTGGCGTGCTTGACGCACTCATTGAGGCCGCCCGGCGCCTTGGTACCCAACGCGACACCGCTGGCAGCTTAAGCAGCCTGTTTGCTGAAGTCACCGAAGAACCGGCACTCGTGAACGGCCGACTCACCGTCACTGCAGCAACCACGTTTGCCGCCGCAAACCGGGTCGTTGAACGCCTGATGGTCGCGGCCAATGAAACTGTTGCCAAGTGGTTAAACGACCGGCAGATTCCCGCGCTCTACCGAAACCATGCCGGCCTTGATGCCACCCGCGCACCGCGCGTGTTCGCTGCCGCCAGTCTGCTTGGTATCGACGTCACCACCCCAGAAGACATTGCAGGTGCCGGTTCGCAACTGATTGCCACGTTGATTAGCGCCGCCGAAAACGACACGGATGACGCAACCAAACGTGACTTGCTGCTGCAGGTGCTCGCCGGTGCCACTGCCCGGGCGAACTACAGCGCCGAAGCAGCCACCCATGTCGGATTAAACGCAGCCGCCTACACCCACTTCACATCACCGTTGCGCCGCTACGCCGATCTGGTGGTGCACCGTCAAGTGCGGGCTGCTCTGGCTGGCGAACCAGCCCCTTATCGTGTTGATGAGTTGGCCGAGTTAGGTGCATGGCTCGATGCACGCCTGGGCGTTTCTAACCAACTTGCCAGCGCTGAACGTGCCGCCCTATGGGACCTCTTGCTGGCCCGCAAGGCGGTTTCACCCACCACGCAAGCCACCGTCACTGCCGTCACCAAACCCGGTTTACGGCTGCGGTTTACAACCCGTGGCACCAGCGGCTTTCTGCCCGCGGCAGGCCTGCCAAGCGACGAACCGAGAACTCAGCTCGACGTCGATGCGTTTGAGCTTGCATCAACGGACGAACGTTGGCAGGTAGGTCAAAGCGTGACCGTGACGTTTAGTGGTGTTGATGCATTGGGGCGTGCCAACTGGCAGTTGGCCGACGTCCAAGAAACGTAACCCGTCTCACACCAGCGCATTGGGTGGAAGCCGACGACGAAGCGCGAATGCTTCTGTGAGCCCATAAAACCAGCCGATCGTCGCCTCACCGTGCTGCCATGACAACCACACGTCGAACGGTTCATCGTCGACAATGAGCCGGCAAGGAAACGAAAGCGCCAACGGTTCAAGCCCATCGAGGCGCACACAACGGTCGGTGAACCAGGCAAGGCTTTGATCAAGACGTGCATGCAACAGCGCTGCCTGACTGCCCTGTTCGTCACCCTCACGACGCAAACAGTCAAGCTGACAGGCATAACTCAACACGTCTTCAATAATCTTATTGGCGTCGGTGATCAGTTGTTCTGCACCCGCACGTGAGTATTGTGTCACCTGCTAAACCCGATCGTCCGTTACGACACTTGGGCGCCACAGCGCCCTACAGGTACATCCGTAAGCACACCTCCACCCAAAAGGGACCATCATGCCAAAGATCCTCACCGTCAACGGTCACACGCCCGACGTCGCCAAAGCACTGTACATCGCAGATGACGTCGTGATCGCGGGCGATATCACGCTGGAGGAGGGGGTGAACATCTGGTTTGGCTGTTCGCTACGAAGCGAATATTCGTCCGTGAGAATCGGCAAAGACAGCAACCTGCAAGACCTCACTGTCGTCCACACTGACCAAGGTTCGCCGGTGGTCCTTGGCGAACGGGTCACGGTCGGTCACCGTGCGATCCTGCACGGCTGCACCGTTGGCGATGACGTTCTGATCGGCATGGGCGCCACGTTGCTCAACGATTCGGTAGTGGAAGCCGGCGCCATTGTGGGTGCGAACACGCTGGTTCCCGAAGGGTTCACCGTCCCTGCTGGCACCCTTGCCGTTGGCACCCCGGCACGCATCATCGAAAAAGATTTGGGTCCACTGCCCCGCAAAAACGTCGCCAACTACCTAGAACTGAGCAACATTTACCGGCAGATCGCGGGCGCCTAACCGCCCATGTGACGGGTTGCGCCAGCCGCCAGCACATCATGGACGGCCGTTAACCGGGCCACCAGGGTTGTGTCCAAAGCCCGGCGCGCAACCGGATCAATTAAGTCCGGATGCCTCTCAAGTGGGGTGGTTTGAACCCTTCCGCCAACCACCCCAAACATCACCGACAAAGTGTCGCGTGACCCTTCAGCCAGATACGTGCCAGCGGCAAATGCCAGCCGGGCCGCCAAAATCCGGTCAAACGGAGTCGGATCGCCACCTTGCTGCAGATTGCCAAGCACCACCTGACGGACATCAAACAGGTCGCCGCCTTCTTGCTCATACAAGGCAACCAGAAACGGGGTTGTGTAGGTCGCGTCAGCATGCTCGCTGCGAATCACGAGGCTTAACCGATTCCCATCTAAAAATGAGGCTCGCATGGCGGCAACGTCACGGGTCAAATTGTCAAGCGTGATTCCAGATTCGGGCGTATACACGTGCTCAGCGCCGGTTGCTACCGCAGCAGCAACCGCCAGATAGCCACAATCGGCCCCCATTACTTCAACCACATAACAGCGCCCGATCGCCACCCCAGACTGTTTCAACTTGTCGATGGCTTCAACAATCGTGTTCAACGCCGTGTCGCTGCCAATCGTCTGTTCGGTTGCAGGCAGATCATTATTAATCGTTGCCGGTACACACACAAACGGGATCGCAAGCGCCGCATACTTCGCTGCTGCAGCCATCAGCGTGCGGCTCGCTTGAAACGCATGGTGACCGCCAATAGCAATCACCCCGTCAATCTTTTCGGCGGCACACACCTGTGCAATGGCAGCAATTGCCGTGTCGGTAAGCAACGTCCGAGACGTCCCAAACGTTGCCCCGCCCTGCGACACAAATCCACTCACCGACAGCCAATCAAGTTCGGTCAAATCCCCTCGCGCAAACCCGTCAAAACCGTCGGTGGCCGCAAACACCTGATGTCCCGCGTGTTTCAACGCCCGCACCGAAGCCCGCACGGCCGCATTCATGCCCGATGCCGGCCCGCCTGCATGCAGCACCACAATCCGTTTGGGTGCCGGAGTGGCCACGACAACGTCTGGTTTTGCGGCCGAAATACGTCGTGACAGCATTAGTGTCGCCGCCACATTGCCGCCACGCAACGACAAGACTGTGTCGCGCTCACCGTCTGCCACATGGGTCGCAATCGACTGCGTTTTTGCGACCGCCTCATCCAGTGCAAACGTGACAATCTGGTTATGCCGCAACCCCACCACCAGCGGATCAGCGTCGGCAGGCATGGTCAGTAACGTTTCGACGGCCCGCACCCCGCACAACGTCGCAAACGTTCGGTCGAACGCGCTTGGCGAGCCACCACGCTGCACATGCCCCAACGTAGTGATACGCGTATCTTCCCCAAATTCGTCAACCAGCACGTCACGTACTGCCTCAGAGGTGATCGGATTGCCGTCAGAATCGCGAGCCCCCTCTGAGACGATCACTAGGTTGTGCCGGCGGCCCGCCTCACGTGACGCCCGCACCGACGCGCCAAGATCATCACGCCACGAGTCAGCATCCGGTGGATCTTCCGGCACGACAACCCACTGGGCACCGGTGGCAAGTGCCGCCGACAACGCCAGATAACCGCAGTTTCGGCCCATCACTTCCACCACAAACGAACGCTGGTGGCTGGCAGCAGTCGAATGGATCGCATCAATAGCGGTAATGATGCGATGCAGTGCCGTGTCGGCACCGATGGTTGTTTCCGTACCGGAAAAATCGTTGTCGATCGACCCGACGATCCCAACTACGCCGATGCTGTCGGAAAGTTCGCCGGCCACAGCGCCCTCAGCGCGCAGCGCAGCACAATGCTCAGGCCATTCACGCTGCAACAGCGAGGCACCCGTCAAACTGCCATCCCCACCGATCACAATAAGATCCGTGACGTTATGGTCACACAGCTGTTTTACCGCTTGCCGGCGCCCCTCGGTGGTGAAAAACGCCTCACTTCGGGCTGTTCCAATGACGGTGCCACCCAATTGCATGATGCCGGCCACGTCACGTGACGACAGTTCATTGATTGCTTCACCGCCATCAATGAGACCCTGAAAGCCGTCTTTAACCCCAATCACCACATCACCGTTGGCAGTCGCTCGGCGTACCACCGCCCGCACCGCAGCGTTCATACCTGGCGCGTCACCGCCACTTGTCAACAGCGCAATTCGTCGCTGTCGGGTCATCCCATCTCCGTCATCGTTGTCCGTCTACACGTAAGCGTAGGACGCATTACCCGGGACGTAGCCGCCAGGCTGCCACACCAAACGCGATCACTACGATGAACACACGCAACAGGGTCGCAGGGATTTTGCGTCCATACTTGCCACCGATCGCCCCACCGATCGATGATGCAACCGCCACCACCACAACTACTTGCCAGTCGACCTCAGCAAGGAGCATGTAAAGGGTGGCAGAAACGACGTTTGCCATCCCGGCAAACAGATTTTTTAAGCCGTTTAGTTCGGTCATCGACCCGCCGATAAACACACCCAACACGGCCAGCAAAATGACACCTTGCGCTGCCCCAAAATAGCCGCCGTACACCGCGGTGAGCCCAATAATCACCAGCAGCGACTTGGATGGATTGCCTGAAATGTCAACCGGTAACTCGTCACGCTGACGGCGCAACGCAACCGCACGTGCAACGCGCGGCTGAATCCCCGCAAGAATCCCTGAGAGGATCAAAAGAGGCGGAATCACAAATTCAAACGTTGCACTTGGCAACACCAGCAGCAACGTCGCGCCAAGCGTGCCGCCGATCCCGGCAGCGATCAGCCCCTGACGAATCGTTCGGCCACGCCCCGCGAGCGTTGCACGAAAACCGTAGGCGGCGGTCACCGAACCTGGCACCAACCCGATCGTGTTGGACACGTTGGCGACTACCGGCGGGACACCAAGCCCCAGCAGCACCGGAAACGTGATCAGTGTGCCGGCCCCAACGACCGCATTCATCGCACCGGCGGCTATCGCTGCGGCGAACAATAACCCAATCTCCACGTACCCCATCGCTTCTCCCAAACATAAACGTCGACCGGACACCTACCGGCCTGTCGGACCGGCACGCTAACCGAAACAAGCCGACCTCGGGTGGTGCTTTAACGACAAGGGCCCTACACTGCTTTGCGTGACGCCCATGGTCGTCACGTCGCTTGACGGTCCTACTCAACGTTAAGCCACGTGCATCAGTGCCGCGATATCACCGTTGGGGTGACGAGGTATACGGCCATGTCAACCAGTACCCGGTTGGGCATGCACCATACGAATGCACATGCCGTCACCAGCTACTGCCACCAGGGCCCCAAACAGCGCCCGGACCGAAACGGCTACACGTCGGATGACCAAACCCAGTGACGCCCGCACGACCACCGCGGACGTGATCCATCCTTTAGACGACCTTCCCCGGATCGTCCAAGCAGACCTCGATGGCATCGCGACCGACGCTGAACGTGCCATTTTAGACACCTACCAAACCGAATGGGTGTCCACGTTACGATCTATGCGCCGGCGCCTTGACGGCACCATCGGCCGGCTTGAACGTGAACTTGCCGGTCCCGAACGTAACCTTGTACTCGACGATTTTTATGCCGAACGTGGCCGTATCGACACGGCCCTACTCGCTTTAACCGGCGAACATCCTGACGCGACTGCCAGCCCACGTGCCGAAGCGAAAACGCCTGCCGCCACAAGCACCACCGAAGCGCTGCAGTTCGCCGACACGCCCCGGCTCCAACTCACCGTCACACTCGAGGGCATCGCCGCGTTTAGTGCTTCAGCCAACGGCACCAGCGACGACCTTGCCACCGTTCGTGAACGACTTACCGCCGCCGGCGCGCCTACCCAAGGTTGGGATGAAGGACCGACCATCCCACTACCGGTCGGTGAACCAGCAAACAGCGTCGCTGCCCCCATCGCCCACACTCTTGGCTGGCTCGCATCGTTAGACGACACGCTCGAAGACGTCGGGGTAAGTGTGCGCTGGCTTGCTCGCGCTGCACGGCTTGGTGTGCGGGTCGTTGCTCAAGGCCGGATGGTCCCCCAACTTGAAAAAGTGGGCGACGCTTCGGGTAACCGTTCCAAATTTGCGGTCCGTTGGGTTCCTGTACTGCTTGACCCCAACGACTTTGATCAACTCGTTCGGGCCATGCCTGGAGCTATCAGCGCACTTGACAGCAAACGCGACCCGAAAATCATCACCGAACGAGTCGTGACTGCGTTTGTGGATGCGATCTGCCGTGAAGCCGCATCACGTATCGACGTGCCAGCACCACCACCACACCCGCAGCGTCCAGCCGAAATCGCCGAAAACATGCTTGCCCGGTTAAACGGCTCACACTTTGACGCCCCCCACCAGCAAGGCAGCGAACTGCGTCGCTCAATCCGATCTTGGGCCAGCAGCATCACCGGGCCACAAGAAATCGCATTAACGGTCACACTTGACCCGCCTGACGACACTCAAGGTTGGCTGCTGCGCACCATCACCGTCGATGGCAAACATGGTGACGCGCCCGTTGAAGCTGCCATGTCGCGCGCCAAACACGAACGCAAAGAACTCCTTAAAGCGGCGTTACAACGGCTCGAAACGTTGTATCCGCCACTGACCCGCAGCAAAGAATCCCGCCGTGGCCAGGTGCTTTTAAGCCAAGATGAAGCCTGGGCGCTGATGACCCGCGACGGGCCGCGTCTGCTCGCAGCAGGCTTTAGTGTCCAGGTGCCACCACTGGCCAAAACGAAAGCCTCAGGCAGCCTCAAAATCACCTCCCTTGACTCCAGCGAATCAGCCGTCGGTGCCCAACAATTAAACGACGTCCGCTGGTCAGCCGTGTTCGACGACGTTGAACTCACCGCCGCCCAGATCGCCGAACTCGCCCAACAGTCCCGACCGTTGCTGCGCAACAAAGGGACTTGGATCGAATTGGATCACGCCGATCTTGATGCGGCCGCCAAAGCCCTGGCAGAACAAGAACAAAACGCTCAGCTAAGCGGTGCAGACATGCTGCGCTTCGCGCTTGGTCTGGAGGATCTGCCGTTTGGTACCCACGTTGCGCTTGGCGGTGACGGCTGGGCTGCCGAACTGTTCGCCGCTGCCGCCAACGTCCACGGCCAAACCATCACCACCCCAGAGGGTTTCTCCGGGGAACTCCGCACCTACCAGGCCGACGCCGTCGGCTGGCTGCGTTTCCTTGACCAAGCAGGTCTTGGCGGCTGCCTGGCACTGGATATGGGTCTGGGAAAAACCCCAACAATGCTGGCCCATCTGGCTGACACGACCGCCGATGCGCCGGCGCTTGTTATCGCACCACCTGCCGTTGTCGGCAACTGGGCTGCCGAAGCCGCCAAATTCACGCCCCATCTCGCGGTGGAAGTGCACCATGGCGCCAACCGGGCCGACGAAGCAACATTCACGACGTCAATCAACGGCGCCAACGTTGTCATCACGACCTACGGCACTGCCGTTCGTGACATTGCCATGCTTGAACAACACACCTGGAGCCGGATCGTTTTAGATGAAGCACAAGTCATCAAAAACCCAGCCAGTGAAACCGCCCTGCAACTGCGCCGACTCAACGCCCGCAGCCGCGTCGTTCTCACCGGCACACCGATCGAAAACGGTCTCGGTGACCTGTGGGCCCTCATGGATTTTGTCAACCCAGGACTGCTTGGCGACCGCGCATCGTTTGTCGGTCAGATGCAAGCCTCCGTCGACAATGAACACTCGGCCGAATCGGCGTTGAAAACGTTAAACGGTGTGCTCGTATTCCGTCGCACCAAAGCTGAGCCAGTGATTGCCCAAGAACTTCCTGACCGGATCGATTCACTCGACCACTGCCCAATGACCCCAGAACAGATCGGTCTGTATCAAGCGGTCTTAGATAAACTGGTGATCGACGCGGCCCAACGTTCCCTTGGCGAACCAGGCTCTGGGCGAGGCGACGTGTTAGCTGCCATCACCGCGTTGAAACAGATCTGCAACCATCCGGCCGCCTACACGGGCGATGATGAACCGCTGGCTGGCCGCTCAGGCAAACTTGCCCGGCTCGAAGAAATCGTCGAAAACGTGTTCGCTGCCGGCGAACGGCTCCTTATCTTCACCCACTTTGCTACCTGGGGAACCCGCCTGGCCGAACATTTGTCGGGCCTTACGGGCGTATCAATTCCTAGCTACCACGGCGGCTTAAGCCGCACTGCCCGCGACCAGATGGTCAACGAGTTCCAAAGTGGCACCGGACCAGGAGCGCTCGTGTTATCGCTAAAAGCCGGCGGAACCGGACTCAACCTCACCGCCGCCAGTCACGTCGTGCTGTATGACCGCTGGTGGAACCCGGCCGTTGAAGACCAGGCACGTGACCGTGTGTGGCGCATCGGCCAGACAAAAACAGTCGTCGCACACCGCCTCATCTGCCCAGGGACCGTCGATGAACGGGTCGAAGAAGTAGTGTCGGGCAAACGCCGCATCGCCGACATCATCCTGCCCAAATCGTCTTCCATTGACGATCTTGACACCGACCAGCTCAAACGTGCCCTCGGTATCAACCCGGATGCGCTCCTGACCGACGAACCGGTCGCCGTCTTACAAGGAACAGGCCAATGACTCCTCCACCAAGCCGTGCACGCACCCGCAAACGCGACGCCACCCAAACTGCCCGCGCCGCCACTCAGCCGCGTGCCGCCCGCAAGCCACGCCGGCGTAGTCCCGCTCCACGACCCAACAACAACGAACGTACCGCAGCCTTTTTTGGCGACCCACAACTACTCAGCGAAGAAAACACCGAGTTGCGCATCACCCCAGATCCCGATGCCATACCCCGTTCGCTTGGCAAACCGCCGCTGCCGGGGCATGAACAGATCGCCGAACATTATTTCGCTGCCGTGTATGACCGGGCGGTGGCGACCGCCGGTGCGCTCGCCACCGTCGCAGGCCTCATCGACCCAAACGAACTTGCTGGCGATTGACGCCTAGGCCCCATTTGTTTACTAGTCAAACGGCCCCGTAAGGCCTAGCGTGACCGCAACCGTACAAACCTGCGCCCTAAAGGAGAGCAACGATGGGACTGAACATCAAAGATTTGCGTATCGAAGCACGCGACTTTGCAGACAACGGCAAAATGGATGCTGATCACACCAAGGTTGGGGCCGACACGTCGCCAACATTGACAATCTCTGGTGTGCCAGACGGCACCGTTGAACTCGCCGTGATCTGCCACGACCCAGACGCCCCACTACCCCAAGGCTGGACTCACTGGGTGCTGTATGGCATCCCGGCAGACACAACCGAACTTGGTCCTGACGCCGACGAACAGTTTCGTCCTGGCCCAACCGACTTTGGCACGCCTGGCTACGGCGGTCCACTCCCTCCAGAAGGTCACGGCCCACACCACTACTACTTTTGGGTGTATGCGCTTGACCGTGCAGTAGACGGCAACCCGACTCGCACCGAATTTCTCGACACCTATGCTGACGCCATCATCGAACAAAACCGCATCAAAGGTGTGTTCGAACGCTAAACCGCGACGTCCAGACCGGCACGGCACAAAAGGCACAACATGTCTTGGGATCTGCTTGACCCTCAATCGGCTTGGCTTGATGACGACACCATTTCGGTTGTGCGCAGCCAGGTCCCACTGGTATATGTCGAAGCCGTGCCGGTGCGCGTGGATCATCTTGGCCGCATCGACCGAGTCGGTTTGCTGTTGCTGCAGCAAGCCGACGGCAGCGTGTCACGGGCAGTCGTATCGGGCCGGGTCCTGTTTGGCGAGACGCTACGTGAAGCCCTATGGCGCCACCTCAACAAAGACTTAGGCCCCGACGCGTCCCCCCAAATTCCGGTCGGTATTGCCCCCTTTACCGTCACCGAATACTTCCCGGACCCAGATGTCTCAGGTTTTTACGATCCGCGGCAGCATGCCGTAGCGCTTGGCTACGTGGTGCCATGTGACGGCGAGTTCGCCCCAACCAACGACGCACTTGACTTGGTGTGGCTCACCCCCGCGGAAGCCACCGATCTTGCAATCGCCGAAGAGATGTCAAGCGGCCACAGCCGTCTGGTTCGTCGCGCTTTAGCCTACGCCGGTCAGCTGCCTTAACTCACGCCACAATCACCCCGGGATTCATAATTCCGGCGGGATCACACACCGCTTTTAAACCTGCATACAGCGCCCGTTCGTCAGCCGAACGAACCGCCGGCAAATACGGCGTTTTCTGCCTGCCAAGCCCATGTTCAGCCGAGATCGACCCACCAACATCGCCGATCATGCCAAGCACCAGATCAGTCAGTGCCTGATCGTCACTTGGTGCATCACACACGTTGATGTGCAGGTTGCCTTCCGCAAGATGCCCAAACACCTGCACAGTTGTTTCAGGACTCAGCGCCACAATCTGACGCAACAGCGCTGCCGTCACCTCATCAAGCCGCGGCAACGGCACCGACACATCAAACTTTGTCACCCTTGACGACGTCTGACCGATCGCTTCAGTGTGTCCTTCCCGCAACGCCCACAGGCGTTGTCGAGTCGGCCGATCAGTAGCGATCACCGCATCAAGCACCAGATCGCAACCACTCAACACGTCAGCCAAATCCGTGAACGGATCGTGTTTTGCCGCCAATTCGATCAGCACATACACCGGATAGTCGGCTGCAAACAGCCGTGCAGCGCCGGTGTGGTGAACCACCAGATCAACCCCGGCTTTCAGCATCAACTCGAGCGCATCAATCGTGTCAAGCTCTGCGCGCACAAGGCGAGTAAACGCCACCGCAGCCGCAATACTCTCTAAGGCAACCACCGCAACCACCCGGGCGTCATAGCGAGGCACGACCTTAAGCTGCGCCCGGGTAATCACCCCTAACGTGCCTTCAGAACCGACAAACAACTGCGGCAAGGCATACCCGACTGTGTCTTTAGCAACCGCATCAAGACGCGTTACCTTCCGCCCTTGCGGCAAAGCAACCTCCACACCATTGAGCTGCGCACGGGTCGTGCCATAGCGCACCACCCGGATCCCGCCGGCGTCCGTTGCAATACTGCCCCCCACCGTGGCACTGTCACGCGAAGCCATATCAACCCCGTAGGCAAGACCGGCACGAGCCACATGCTCATGGAGCGCTCCAACGGTCACCCCGGCACCGACCACAACCTGCATCGCATCACGATCGATGGGTTGAACGGCTGTTAAACCCGTGAGCGACAGCACTACTTCGCCCTCGTGGGGCACGCTACCGCCAACCAGTCCCGTATTGCCCCCTTGGGGCACGACAGCACACCCGGCGTCGTGACACAACGCCAGCACCCGTGCAACCTGCATTTCGTCAGTCGGGCGCAGCACAGCTGGCGTGTCACCGTGCCACCGGCCCGTCCAGTCGGTCGTGTAAGACGAGGTGACTTGACGGTCAGTGATCACGTTGTGCTCGCCAACGATTTTACGAAACGTGTCAAGCAACGTTGCTGATACTGGCGTCATCGTCTTCCTCACGTCTGATTCACACGAAAAGGACCCTAACGGCCTCATCAAGCAGAAACCAGCCTTCACTTGTTGAACGCACCCGTCCACATGCGGTCTCCACCAAACCCAGACGCATCGCTTCTTCGAGAGCATCGGGCGACAACGGTGGAAGGTCATGAGGATGGATACCTTCAGCCACCCGCAATCCAAGCATGAGACGTTCCAGTGCTCGTTCATCCACATCAAGTGCCTCGTAGCCGCTGCGGCCAGGCCAGTTCGTAAACGGAACTGCGTCAAGCGACGCATTCTCCCACGCTTGGAGATAGCCAGGTGTTGAACGGGTCGCCCACCAGCGGTGACCGTTGACGTGACTGTGCGCACCCACACCGGCCCCCAGATAGTTTCCGTGCCGCCAGTACAGCGTGTTATGTGCCGAGCGGTAAGCCGGCCCACGCGCAAAGTTTGACAGTTCGTACGCCTCAAAACCGGCTGCGCCAAGCACTGCTTGGGCCAGTTCGAAACGATCTCGCTGCACGTCAGGGTCAGGTGCCGGCAGCACACCGGTTGCTACCTGACGGCCAAATGGGGTGTTCTCATGCACCGTAAGCGCATACGCCGACACGTGTGTCACTCCAAGGGCGATCGCACGTTCTAGGCTGTGACGAAAATCGTTGTCGGTTTCTCCTGGCGTGCCATACAGCAGATCAACACTGATATCGGTGATGCCGCTTTGGCGTGCCAACGCCACCGCAGTCGGCACGCTACCCGCAGTGTGCCGCCGTTCAAGGGTCGCCAAAACAGACGGTGTAAACGACTGCGCACCAAACGAAACACGGTTCACCCCGGCGGCAAAAAGCGCGTCAAACAGGGGTGCACTTGCGGTCTCCGGGTTGCATTCGACGGTGATTTCGCAGCCCTCAGTGACGTCAAAGACGGCGCACACATGCCCGATGACGTCAGCTAACTGTTGCGGCGGCAGAATCGTCGGTGTGCCGCCCCCGACAAACACTGAAGTGATTTTAGGCCAGCGTGTCACCCCAAGCCGCGGATCAATCGCACCGGTTGCAAGCGCCGTCAACTCGGATGTTAAGGCCGTGACATACCGATCGAACAGGTCGTTGGCGTCAGCCGGGTTTGCAACTGCTTCGGTCGCAAAATCGCAGTAACCACACCGGTGCACACAAAACGGCACATGCACATACACGCCAAAACCGGCCTGCATTCCCGACTCAACCGGGCTATCGAGCCAGGCGTTGTTTGTGGGCAGATAGCCAGCGGCGAGCATCAGTCGTTCTTCACCGTCGGCGTGCGCAACGCTGACACGAACGCTTCTGGTGGCACTTCAACAGAGCCGACCGATTTCATCCGTTTCTTGCCTTCTTTTTGCTTCTCCAGCAGTTTTCGTTTCCGCGAAACGTCACCGCCGTAGCATTTCGCGAGCACGTCTTTACGTTTGGCTTTCACGGTTTCACGGGCAATAATTTTGGCGCCAACGGCAGCCTGAATCGGCACGTCAAACAGTTGCCGGGGAATCAACTCACGCAACTTGTCGACCATGGAACGGCCAAAATTGTAGGCTTCATCACGGTGCACGATCGCCGAGAACGCATCTACCGGTTCGCCATTTAACAGCACATCAACTTTCACCAGCGGCGCTTCCACATACGCGCCAACTTCGTAATCCAGTGACGCATAGCCGCGTGAAATCGATTTCAACAGATCAAAAAAGTCGGTGATAATCGCTGCCAACGGCAGCTGGTAGCGCAGCTCAACCCGTTCTTCGCTGAGATAATCCATCGCAAGCAAAGTGCCGCGACGCCGTTCACACAGTTGCATCACCGCGCCGACATAGGCGCTTGGCAAGAGCATCATTGCCTTCACTGTCGGTTCGGCAATCGAAGCAATCCGGTTCGATTCTGGCAGGTCTTGCGGGTTTGATACCCACGCGATCGGGCGTTCGTTCGTTTCAGGATCAGGGGGCTGATCTAACGTGACCCGGTAACGCACACTAGGAGCCGTTGCCACCAGTTCGATGCCAAATTCGCGATCGATCCGTTCGCTGACGATCTCCAAATGCAACAAACCCAGAAAGCCGCAGCGGAAACCAAACCCGAGCGCCATCGACGTTTCAGGTTCAAACGTGAAGGCGGCGTCATTTAACCGCAGCTTCTCTAAGGCATCACGCAGGGAAGAAAAATCATCCGAATCGATCGGATATAAGCCCGAAAACACCATCGGTAACGGTTCGCGGTAGCCAGGCAAAGCCGGCACATTACGTGCATCTTTGGTAGCACGCGTGATGGTGTCGCCTACTTTGGCAAGCCCAACTTCTTTAATCGCTGCCGATAGCATCCCGACTTCACCTACCCCAAGCGAACCGATCGGGGTTTCTTCTGGCGCAAACACAGCCAGGTCATCAATTACTGTTTCGTGACCGGTCGCTAAAAATCGAATTTTGTCGCCAGGTTTCAATTCACCGTCAAACACCCGAAAATGCACGACCGTGCCGCGGTAAGAGTCGTACTGTGAGTCAAAAATGAGTGCCCGTGCGGGCGCATCTGCCGCCCCTGTGGGGGCAGGAACACGGTCAACGACTGCGTCAAGCACCGCGCCGACACCTTCGCCAGTTTTCGCGGAGATCCGCAACACATCTTCAGGTTTACCGCCGATGATTGACGCGATCTCGCGGGCAATGTCATCAGGCCTTGCTGACGGTAGGTCAATCTTGTTCAGCACCGGAATGATCTCAAGATCGGCTTCAAGCGCCAGATACAAATTCGCGATCGTTTGCGCTTCCATCCCTTGTGCAGCGTCAACAAGCAGAACCGCCCCTTCGCACGCATTCAACGCACGGGAAACCTCATAAGAAAAGTCAACGTGCCCCGGTGTATCAATCAGATTCAACAGGTATGTCTCGCCAACATCACCCAGCGGCTTGTAGGGCAGACGGGCAGTCTGTGCCTTAATGGTGATACCCCGCTCACGCTCAATATCCATCTTGTCGAGATACTGCGCACGCATCAGTCGCGGATCAACCAGTTCGGTGAGTTGCAGCATCCGGTCAGCCAACGTCGATTTGCCGTGGTCGATGTGAGCCACGATGCAGAAATTGCGGATGTTCGCGACAGGTACAGACACGAGACTCACTGATCTTTCACTACAGGCGTCGACGCCGACGCGCAGAACCACGAGCGTAGCGGCGCCACCGAACCGTTAGGCGGGATCTGACCGACAAAAAATCGGTCGTGCGTTCAGACGGCACAAACTGTACAGTGACTAAGCATCCGAACGGGGTGTCGCGTTCCCCATACTGGGAACTACCCGATACGGATTAGTCACATAGGGAAATACATAATGCCAGAAGGTACCGTTAAGTGGTTCAACGCCGACAAGGGTTATGGGTTCATTCAGCCCGACTCTGGAGGCGAGGACCTTTTTGTCCACTTCTCCGCGATCATGGTCGACGGGTATAAGTCACTCGATGAAGGCCAAAAGGTCGAATTCGAGGTAACCCAGGGTCAAAAAGGCCCACAGGCAAGCGACGTCCGCCCGGTCTGAGCAAGCCTGAAACGACCCTAAAAGGACGCGCGTTCGTCACTTACGGTCGTCGCGAAGCCCCGCTATGCGGGGCTTCTTGCGTTTCCCAACAAAAACCTGCGGTTGCCGCCGGTTCAAAACAACTGCTACCCTTTGCCTCTAACACGCATCCAACACGTGGTGCGCTCGTAACCGGCTTACGAAACGCCGGAACCGTCTGCCGCACAGCGGCGCCGTGTGCGTCACGCACATAGTTTTTCGAGGAGAGCAACGAACGCATGGCGAACATCAAGTCACAGATCAAGCGGAACCGGCAAAACCTCGCGGCTTTCGAACGTAACCGTGCCGTGCGATCAAGCCTGCGTACCTACATTCGTACGTTCCGTTCAGCCGCCGATGCGGGCGACCGCGACGCTGCGAAAAGCGCATACGACATTGCTGCGCGTGCACTCGACAAAGCTGCGACCAAGGGCATTCTTCACAAGAACACGGCCGCCAACAAAAAGTCCGGGATGGCCAAACGCCTCCAGACGTTGGCGTAATAACCCGCTGACCGTTTCGTGTCCTTTCGGCTACTGGCGGGACTTGCCTGCAAGCGGGTTAAACGGGGCCGAAACGCTCCGGCTAGTCGCAATCTCTAACACACCGATCTCTAGCACCACCGCATCGGCAGCATCGACCGATTTCAAATCGATATCTAACTGTGCTAACCGGTCATGGCACCACGCCAACTCCCCTGGCGTAAACCCGGCAGCATCCTGCTTGGCCCGTCGCCACTGACCCTCCGAACGCACTCCGGCTTCTTTGGCGCTTGCACCACCACGCGCCAACAGCAACTGGCGTGTCCGCCAGGTCAGCGCACCCACAATCGCAAGTGGTGCAACGCCGGCACGCATCGCTGCACGCACCGCCACAATCGCAGCGGCAGGATCACGTCCCACGTAGGCATCAGCCACCGCAAACGCCCCAGCCTCAGCCACGACGGTCAACACCGCCTCAACCTGTGCGCGGGTCACTGGTGATTCGCTTGACGACGCCACAACAGTGCGTACCTGTGAGGCGATTTGGGTCGGCGACATCCCGGCATACTCGCGCAGTGCTGCGACTGCGCCGGCATCACAGGCGCGATCAAGCCGGCGAAACTCGTCTGTGACCAGTTGATCCCACCCGCGGTCGTCCCACTGCGCTGGCGTTTTCACTTCAATACGTTCACCTGCAGCGCTTGCCCGTTTTACCAGTGTGGGAATTTTGCCTACCCCGTGCGCCACTAACACCAATTCCGAATCGGGTGACGGGTCGGCGACATACTCTTCTAACGCCGTTTTTAGGGTTGCATTCACGGCTTCAACGCCGCGTAAAACCACTCCAGCTCTGGTGGCAAACAGGGATGCTGTGCGCAGTTCCGGTAGCTGGTCCAACTCTGCGATGTCGTACTGCTGCCACTCCATGTCAGCAAACGTGGCGGTACGTTTTGCGATCACTGCTTCGGTGGCGCGCAACAGCAGCAGCTCATCGTCGCCGGTGATCAAAACAACACCCAACATGTGCTCCTGCTGTGAGTTAAGCCAGCCAAGCGTAACCGCTCACCCAAGCACAGGTAATTCTCTCACACATCGATGAAAAAGGTTACGCTCATGCCGCTGGCGGGCTGCACGCACGTCTGTCAAGGAGAGGCCGATGCTGACGGTCAAGAACCTCGAAGTCGTGTATGAGGACGTCATCCTGGTTCTAAAAGGTGTCTCACTCACGGTCCCTGACGGTCAGATTGTGGCATTGCTCGGTGGCAACGGCTCGGGCAAAACGACTGTGCTGCGGGCCATTACTGGTCTCTTACCAATACATCGCGGAGCGATCACCAAAGGCACTATTACTCTCGACGATGACCCCATCACCGGTGACAGCGCACCAAAAATTGTTGGCCGCGGTGTCAGCCAAGTGATGGAAGGCCGCCGCATCTTCACAACGTTCACCGTGGAAGAAAATCTTAAAGTTGGGGCGCACAACGTCACCCGCAAACTGATCGCCGAACGCATGGCGCGCATCTATGACACGTTTCCCGTGCTCGCTGCCCGCCGTCATAGCACCGCCGGGTACCTCTCCGGTGGGGAACAACAGATGCTTGCCATCGGCCGAGCACTCATGCCAGAACCACGCCTGCTGATTCTCGACGAACCCTCACTTGGTTTAGCCCCACAGATCGTGTCCCAGATCCGCGACCTCATCGCTGCCATCAACGCTGATGGCACTGCGGTGCTGCTCGTTGAACAAAACGCACGCATGGCCTTGTCGGTAGCACACCATGGTTACGTGCTGGAAAACGGCAAGATTGTGATGGACAAATCGGCTGCAGCGCTGCGTGAAGACGACGACATTCGCGAGTTTTACCTCGGTTTACAAGGCGAAGGAGCGGCGTCATTTCGTGACGTCAAACATTACAAACGCCGGAAGCGGTGGCTGTCATGACAAGTTCAGCCGATCTCAGTCGTGTCTTGCCAGGTACAACTATCACTACCACCGACACGCCACTGCTCAACGTTTCGAATATCTCGCTCAGTTTTGGTGGCAACGTCGCTGTCCGTGACTTGTCGTTCACTGTCACTGCCGGCGAGCTACTCGCCATCATCGGGCCAAACGGTGCCGGCAAGACATCAGTGTTCAACGCCATCTCTGGTGTGTACCGGCCAGACGCGGGTCAAATCAAGCTACTGGGCGATGGCTTAATCGGGCTGGCTCCCCACGACATCGCCGCCAAAGGTGTTGCCCGAACATTCCAAAACATTGAACTTTTCGACAACCTTACGGTGGTCGAAAATCTGCTGTTAGGCCGTCACCTCCATCTGAAATATGGCGCAGTATCGGGGATGCTGTATCGCGGGCGGGCGGAACGCGAAGAACTCGCCAATCGCGAAATCGTCGAAACAATCATCGAGTTTTTAGAGATCGCAGGACACCGTCAACTTCCCGTCGGCATGCTGCCCTACGGAGTCAAAAAACGTATCGAACTGGGGCGAGCACTTGCGATGGAACCCAAACTGCTCTTGCTCGACGAACCCGTGGCTGGCATGAACGTTGAAGAAACAGAAGATATGGCCCGGTTTATTCTGGACATTCGTTCCGAACTTGGCACCACCATTTTGCTGGTCGAGCACGACATGGGTCTGGTGATGGACCTTGCTGACCGCGTCATGGTGATGCATTTTGGTGAACGCATCGCCCTTGACACGCCAGATCAAGTACAACAAGACCCGGCCGTGATCGCCGCTTATCTTGGGGTGGCTGACCCAGATGAACTTGACAACGAGGGGGCAGTATGACCACCACCCTCACTTCGCTTGTTCGCGAACGGGCTGATGCCACCCCCGACCTTGTGGCGATGCGCGCGAAAAGTCTTGGCATTTGGCAAGACATCAACTGGGCCACCTATCACGAACAAGCCTCCAGAATCGCCCATGCGCTTGCCGCACTTGGCGTATGTCCCGGCGACCGGGTGGCAATCCACAGCGAAAACCGGCCGGAATGGCTGTATACGGACGCGGCGATCGGTGCGCTGCGCGCCATCACGGTCGGCCTGTATCCCACCAATCCCGCACCCGAAGTGAAATATCTCCTTACCGATTCGGGATCAAAAATTCTGATTGCCGAAGATCAAGAACAGGTCGACAAGGCGCTTGAAATCGAAGCCGAATGCCCTGAACTTACCCACATCGTCTACCTCGAAGCGCGTGGCGTGCGTGACTATACGCACCCAAAACTGTTGGCATACGACACTTTTTTGCGCCTCGGTGATGAACATCGGGCTGCTCACCCTGACTTGCTTGCACGCCATGCCAAAGACGCACATCCCGACGACCCGGCCACCTTGATTTATACGTCTGGGACCACCGGTCCACCAAAAGGTGCGGTTCTCACCCACGGAAACATCGCGTTTGCCATCAAAATCTTGGTGCACTCCGGTGGCTTTTTTGATCCTCCCCCAGACGAAACTGATGTTGCACTGTCCTACCTGCCGCTGTGTCACGTCGCTGAACGAGCCGCAACCATCTGGACCAACGCAGCCTCTGGTGCAGTGGTGCACTTCGCCGAATCGATCGACACCGTCCAAACGAACCTGCGTGAAGTACAACCCACCCTATTTTTTGCGGTACCCCGCATCTGGGAGAAGATCGCCGCTGGCATCCACGTAAAAATGGCGTCCGCGTCTCGCTTTAAACGGCTGAACTTTGCCGTCTGGATGCGTACAGCCCAGTTTATGGGCGAACGAATCATCGCAAACAATGGTTCACACACGGCGCTTACAAGAGTCCTGTATGCCATCGGCTATCCGCTGTTCTACCGTGCGTTGAAGGACCGCATCGGGATGCGTAAGGTTCGGGCTGCCGGGTCTGGCGCTGCCCCCATCGCTCCAGAAATTTTGCAGTTCTTCTTTGGAATTGGGGTCCCGATCTATGAGATCTATGGGATGACTGAAAACTCGGCGATCGCGACAGTGAACCGTCGTGGACGGGTAAAACTGGGCACGGTCGGTGAACCTCAAGACGGTACCGAGCTAAAAATTGACGAGATCACCGGCGAAATTCTCACGCGCCATCCCGCCAATTTTGTCGGCTACTGGAACAACGAAGCGGCAACCAAAGCGACGTTAGATGCCGACGGCTGGTTGCACACCGGCGACATGGGCGAATGGATTGACGGCACTCACGTTCGGATCGTTGACCGTATTAAAGACATCATCATCACTGCCGGTGGAAAGAATATTTCCCCATCAGAGATCGAAAACGCACTGAAGTCATCGCCGTATGTGAAAGAAGCTGTGATCATCGGCGACAAGCGGCCCTACCTCACCGCGTTGATCGGGATCGAACTCGACACGGTTGCAAACTATGCGCAGCGTCACCGCATCTCCTACACGACCTACCGTGACTTAACCGAAAAACCCGAAGTGCTGACGTTGATGCAGAAAACCATTATGGACGTCAATAGCCGGTATGCGTCGGTAGAACAGGTCCGTAAGTTTCGGATGCTGTTCAAAGAACTTGACCATGAAGAAGGAGATCTGACGGCAACCCAGAAAGTGAAACGGTCCGTCATGCTCGCCACTTTCGCCTACCTCGTTGACGAGATGTATGCCAACGCCACAAGTCACGCCGGAGGCGACCTCACTCAGGTTCACCCGTCCACTGCGGCGGTTGTTGTTGATGAGAAAGCCAGCTGATGGAGATCCTGCTTCCCTCGATCATTCGCGGCCTTGCCATCGGCAGCACCTATGCGCTGATAGCAGTCGGTTTCGTCATCATCTACCGGGCCACCCAAGTCATCAACTTTGCCCAGCCGGCACTGATGATCCTTGGCGCCTACTTCACGTCATGGTTTGTGTTTCGCATCGGTTTCCCGTTCCCGATCGCAGTACTGGCCGCCATGGTCGTGCTCGCTGCCATCGGTGCAACCACCGAACGCATCGCGTTGCGTCCCCTCGTTGGACGCCCCGTGTTCTCGGCGGCCATGGTGACTGTCGGTGTGTTCATCATCCTCACCGTCGTTGCCAGCCGTCTCATCGGCCCTGACATCCTCACTGTCGGCGACCCATGGCAACTCAACCGGTTCAGCGTGGGAAGCATCGTCATCTTTGAGGTCGATCTCGCCAAAATCGTGCTGTCCCTTAGCGCCATCGCCATCGTCGGCGGGTTGTTGCAGTATTCACGCATCGGACTTGCCATGCGTGCCACTTCCCTGGATCAGGAAACAGCTCTTGCGCAAGGTATTCCGGTTGGACGCATGTTTTCGTTGGCATGGGCTCTGTCGGCTGCACTTGCCGGACTGGCTGGAATGCTGATCGGCACCGGTGCGGGAGGTATCGAATCCACCACTGCCCTGATCGCTTTGAAAGCCTTGCCGGTGATCATTCTTGGCGGTCTTGACTCGATCAAAGGCTCAGTAGTCGCAGGGCTTATGATCGGTGTTGCCGAATCGTTAACCCGTTCGTATCAACCCGAATATGCGTCGTTTCTGGGCGCCAACGTCGACATCATCGTGCCCTACCTAATTTTGGTGTTGGCCTTGATGGTGCGCCCCTATGGCCTCTTTGGCACCAAGGAGGTGACACGGGTATGACAGCTCGTCAAACACAACGTGCGCTAACGCGTGGCCGCCCCTTGCTGTACGCCGCTTACCGGCAAGAACAGGCGATCTGGAACACGACAACCAAAAAAGTTGTAACGCTGCTCCTCTTTACTATCGCACTATCGCTACCAATATTTTTGAACCGCGACCTGATGGGAGTCGCCTCGCTCGTCGTTGTGTACGCAATCGGTGGCATTGGGCTAAACATTATCAGCGGCTACGCCGGTCAGATATCGCTTGGCCACGCCTTTTTTATGGGTATGGGCGCCTACACCGCTGCAGTCATTGGTGGGGTCTCTACCAATCTGGTGCGCGGATATGAACTTGACTTACTGATCTGGTTACCCCTAGCTGGACTTGTCCCTGCCGTCATCGGATGGCTCATCGCGCCACTTGCCGCAAGAGTTCGCGGCCTCTACCTGGCCATCTTGACGCTTGGCATCTTGTTCATCGGCGAGCATGTGTTTAAAGAAGCCACTTGGATGAGTGGCGGCAGCGGTATCGGTCGTGCCCCAACTACTGTCGTACTGCTTGGTTTTGACATCTTTCAACGCCGCACCATCGTTGGGCTCGACATCAGCGCGATCGGCATGTTCTACCTCTTTAGCCTCCTCATCCTCGTCGTTCTGGGCATCCTTGCCCGCAACTTGGCCCGCAGCCGTCAAGGACGAGCCTTCGCAGCCGTTCGAGACCGCGACATCGCCGCAGAAATAATGGGGGTGCCGCTGATGCAAACAAAACGGCTCGCATTCACCATCTCCTCGTTCTACGCCGGCATCGCCGGAGCACTCCTCACGGTCGTACTTGGCTTCACCACCCCGGAACGCTGGAACCTGCTGCTGTCCATCGACTTTTTGGCGGTCGTGTTGATCGGCGGGGTCGCCACCATTTCAGGACCCATCGCCGGAGCGATGTTTGTTGTGTTACTGCCACGGCTCATCGAATGGGGCGCACGCGAACTACCGTTCATTTCAACCACCGTTGGCAGCAACCAATTCCTCAACGTTTTTCAACTCCAACGGATCCTGTTTGGAGCCATGATCGTGTTGTTTTTAGTCCTTGAACCGCGCGGGTTATACGGCATCTGGATCCGTGTCCGTAACTACTTCAAAGCGTGGCCGTTCTCCTACTAGCAAAAACGAAAAACCCACGCTTAAAAGCGATAGATCACATAGTCTTGCCTGGGAGTTAGACCTTCGGCGCATGCCGAATGTGACAGACCGGAGAGCAATTATGCGTACATCATCACGTGGCTGGCGCTTGGCTGTGGCAGCTCTGGGTGTCGCGTTCATTGCCGCAGCATGCGGCGACGACACGGCAGAACTGGGTACCGGAGTAACCGAAGAACCGTGTGAAAACCCGGCAGGGGGAGTTTCAAACGAAGCTAACGGCTGTATCTACTTAGGCATTCTTTCCGACTTGACAGTGGGACCATTCGCTCCACTCGGGGTTGAGATTCAGCGTGGCCAACAAGACTTTTGGGCCCGCGTCAACGCCGATGGCGGCCTCGACGGTTTCGACATCGATATCGACACCTATACGCGCGACACCGAATACAACCCGCAGAACCACTCGCAGGCGTACCGTCAGATCGAGCCAAACATCTTTGCACTCGCACAGTCGCTTGGGACACCGACCACCGAAGCCATCCTCCCCTCCATGGATGAAGATGACATCATCGCCGGTCCTGCCGGATGGTGGTCCGGATTCCACTTTGCTGACCAGTCCAAAGGACTGATCGTCCCCTCCGGCTACTCCTACTGCCTTGAGTCAATGATCGGCCTCGACTGGTTCCAAGAAAATGGACCTGCCCCAATTGCCAAGGTTGCTGCTGTCGGCTACCCAGGTGACTACGGAGGCGACGTTGCAGCAGGCGCTGAACTGTGGGCCGAAGCAAACGGCGTTGAGTTCGGCGGGTTTCTCCCAACCGGACCAAACGCCCTCGTTGGCACTCAAGACGAAGCAGTACGAGCAATTCTCAACTCGGCCGCAAACGTGGTCGTGCTCGGTGTGGGCCCGGCCGAAACCGCCGAGATTGTCGGTAAGGTCGCCGCGTCCGGCGCACCGGTCGGTTCGATCCTGTTCCTTGGCGCTGGCCCAACCTGGAACCCGGCATTGCTGGGAAGTCCCGCAGCACCGGCACTTGTAGGCCTCTTCACGCACGTCTCACCGTGGGAAGACTTCACCGGCGAATCAGCCGGCCACGAAGCGATGCGGGCCGCGTTTGGAGACGCCACGCCAATCAACGCCGGTTACGCCGCCGGCTGGGTGTGGCAGTACCCGATTAAAGCTGCACTTGAAGCTGCTGCTGACAGCGAGTCAATGACCCGCGCAACACTGCGTTCGGTAGTCGACGGTTTGACAGTCGATTACGAAGGGATTATCCCCCAAGCAACGCTTGGTGGTGACCCGAACGAGAACGTCAACCGTACGGCAGTGATCGGTCGCCCAGACCCTGAATCGCCAACCGGACTGACGACTTTGGCTAGCGCGATTCGCGGCGCAACCGCTGACGCGTTTGAATACACCCAGGCGTGCAGCGGCGCGTAGCTGTTACACGTTTGAAATGTTGTGGGGGTGCGCACGGCGCACCCCCACAATTTTTCTTCACGATCAACCGCGCCAGGTCGGAGCCGAAATTTGGACACGTACCCCGTCTGGGTCGGTCACATACACAAAATCTTCACCGACGGTAAGGCCATCTGTGAAACCAGCCGCAGTTAGCTTGGCTGCCACCGTTGCCGCATCAAAATCTTTCACCCCAACACAATAATGGTCGATCACACCTGCACCGGCACGTTCAGGAATACTTAAAAATGACACACCATCGCCAAGATCAAGAATGTCTGGACGATTGGGTACTGGCCGTTTTGGGGGTAAAGAAAACAGCGTGCGGTAAAACGTTTCGCTGCGCTTTACATCAGCCACGACAATGTTGATGTGATTCAGATTCACCCCGACTAGAACGCCTGGATGTGGCTCTCGAGACGGCAAGGCTTCGAGGTTTTGTTGAGCGATCAGTGTCGCGACCACCTCGTCGCGACCCGTCTCCCCTCGGTCGTACGCGTCGAACAGTGCGTCGATAACGGCGTTCATCGTTTACTCCTAGAAGATTGTCATTTGATGCGCCGACACTCACCGTGACCGGCGCAACCACAACACTGACTGTGCCGCTGTGATCAGTACGCACAATACGCATGTTAAGCGCAGCCAGTTCCGCCAACACTTCTTGATGCGGGTGACCGTACGTGTTTTCGGCACCGACACTAATTATCGCAGTATGGGCACCAACGGCCCGCAAGAACGAAAGATCAGTTGACGCCGAACCGTGATGCGGCACGGCCAACACATCCGCCTGAAGATCCACACCAGACGTCAACAACGCCTCATGGGCAGGTGCTTCTGTGTCACCGGTCAACAACAGGCTGCCCGTTGGGGCTTCTACCTTCAACACAATTGATTCGTTGTTCCACTCGCTTGAAGTCCCCCGATAAATCCTTGCTGGTGGCGGGTTCAACACGCTCACCAAAAGCTCCCCAAACGCCACGGTGCGAAACACCGGCGCGTCAGTCAGTACCACCGCTTGCCGCACAGCCGTAGCACGCACCTCATCGGCAAACCGACCGTCATCGTCGTACGTCATCATCCACACGCGCCCGACAGTAAGCCGCTTCAACACATCAACAGCACCGGCGATGTGGTCTCGATGCGGATGAGTTAACACCAGCAAATCGACCTTCCGCCGGCCAGTGCGTCGCATCCACCGGGCAGCGGCGTCATCTCTTCCGGCATCCACCATGATGCGTACACCGCCATATTCCACCAGCCACGCGTCGCCTTGACCGACATCAATCGCTGTCACCACCAGGCGTGGATCTGAGCCGCTGAATGACGGCATCAACCGCACCGTCGCAACCACCACAATTGCCACGAGGCAAAGTGCGGCTCCTTGCAACGCGACGTGACGCAGCTGGCGTGAACGTCGCAGTCCCACAACAGCCAACCCAAAAAGCAGTATCAGCAGAACAAAACGCCACGAAACCGTCACCGGCAGCGAACCAAAAAACCGTGCGACTCCAAGCACGGTCGACGCCAGCGGTGTTGCCGCATAAAACACGACACTGCCAATGGCCGGATGGATCACGGCGCCGACCGCCCCAACAAACCCGACCATCGCAGCGCTAAGCGCAAATGTGACTGCCAGCAGATTGGCCGGAAACGCTGCCAACGACACCTCACCAAAGGTGCCGATCAACAGCGGCAGTACAACCAGTTGGGCCCCAAACGTCACGGCAATGACGTCACGTATCCGTCTTGGAATGTGTTTTGGCAAGCGGCGTCTCACGACCGGCGCAACCAACAGCACGCCAGCCGTTGCCGTGGCAGACAATTGCAACCCAACGGATGCAGCCAGTCGCGGATCGACACTTAACAACACCAGTACCGCCACACACAACGCATAACGTGCATCGCCAACTCGGCCGCGCACCGACCCATACAAGACGATCAAGGCCATCACACCGGCACGCATAACGCTTGGTTGAAACCGGGTCACAAACACAAACCACACCAGCGCCACCCCAAGCAGCACACCGCGCAACACCCCACGTGCCCGTACTGCCCCAAGCAACAGCAGCACACCGGCGGAATACACGGCCAGATGCATCCCTGACACGGCCGTCAAATGCGACATGCCGGCAGTGCGCATGGCTTCAAGATCGGCCGCTGCGATGCCCGTCCGATCACCGGTGACAAGCGCCACCATCAGACCTGCAGTGTCCGCAGACGCATAGCGGCTGGCAGCATCCCGGATACGTGCACGTACCGTTTCAGATGCGCGTGACAGTGCTCCTGGCTGGCTCCCATCAACGTCAAACCGGTCCGGTTCAAACATGACTGCCGCATGTTGTTGAATCAGCCACCGGTGAAAACCGCTGTCGGTAAGTGGGCGTGCCTGAGCACTAAACGTCATCCCAAAACCAAGCGCCGGCGCGTCACCGCTGTGCAGCACTGCAGCCCGACCGCTTGCTGAATTGCCATTAATCCCGGTGACTCGGATATTTGTCAGCCACCGGCCACCAACGGTGCGCGGTTCACTTGCCACCGTCCCGTCGATTCGTGTGTGGAGACCATCTACAGCCAGTTGTGCAAGCTCGCCTGACTGACGCAACTCTTCACGCACACCCACCCCAAAGGCAACCACGAGGGCGGTAACGGTGATCAGGATCAACCCAACAGCAGGTGACAACCGTTCGCGGTTGCGCCCTTTACGCACATGCCAGCCGCAGGCAACGAAACCGGCGGCGATGACGGCCGTGACGGTAACAACGGCGAGACCTGGCATGCCATCGCTTAACCGGTGCGCTACAACTCCTGCGCTCATAGCTGTGATTGCAAGTGCTGGCAGCACCCCAAGAATTTCGCCTAACGGGGCTGCATAAGTCGTATCAAACAGGTCGGGTGACACTCACCTCACCGCAACCAGGGGGGCAAGCCGCTGATAGGTAGTTTCGCCGATACCCGTCACATTACGCAGCTCGCCTGGGTGTGTGAACGGACCGTTCGTGTCGCGATACTCGACAATCGCTTCGGCTTTTACTTGACCTACCCCAGGTAGCTGTATCAGGGCCGTGACATCAGCATGGTTTAGATCAAGCGGGGTTTCTTCTGAGGGTGCAGCAGACAGTTCACTCGGTCTGGACGGTTCACCACGGACCGGAATATGCACATGTTCGCCGTCAGTCAACACACGGGCGAGGTTGACACGACCGACATCCGCATCCTTTGCTAATCCCCCAAGTTGCATGATCGCGTCATCCACCCGCGAACCGGCCGGCACGCTCACAAGCCCTGGTGTCGCTACGGCGCCAGACACGTGCACCGTAACGGTTGTTTCTCGGGTGACGTTCGGCATCTGCAGATGCGTGTCGACAGGTGCGACAACGACCGGCGTGTGAAGCGGTGGCGGTTCACGCTCCATCCATAGCCACAGCGTTGCGATGAGCGCACCAGCCAACAGAACACTCACGCCAACCGTTTCACGCGGGGTCGGTGTGAGCCAAGGGATGATTCGTTGCAGCCAAGTGTTCATGCAGCAAAGCATGCAGAACACATTGGTGCAGCACCGAAGTTTTGTTCGACGGCCTGTGGAGGACTAGCCCAACAAGTTGGCGGGAACCAGCGCCACGCCGGCAGCTCCACGTCCAACATGTGCGCCAACCACCGGTCCGATCACGTCATGTTCAACGGTGGTTAACCGCAACACGACCGCAAGTTGCCGTTCGAGTTGTATGGCACGGTCAGGGGCGTCTGCATGGGCAATGGCAGCATGCACAGGGACGGAAAACTGTTCTTTGGCGCGTTGCGCCAGCTGCTCTAGCGCGCGTGCCCAGGTGCGACTGCGCTGGGCAACCTCAACATGCCCTTCGACATCCAGCTGCAGTAACGGTTTGATTTTTAAGGCCTGACCGAGCGCAGCTTGGGTCGCTTTTAAACGTCCCCCGCGGCGTAGATGATCCAGATCGTCAACAATAAAAAACGTTCGTGAGGCACGTGCGACCTGTTCGGCTGCATGTGCAACCACATCTGGTGTTGCCCCATCGTTGGCGGCTCTCACGGCAGCACGGACACTAAGCCCAAGGGCAGCACCGATCACTGCCGTATCGATAACGGTGACGGTAACGGGGGCACGTCGAGCGGCTTCACGGGCCGAATTTACGGTTCCTGACAGCACGGTTGCGCAGTGCACTGCAACTATCGCGTCGTAGCCGTCGTTTGCCAACGCCGTGTAGGCGTCTTCAAACAGTGCCGGCGGTGGCTGCGCGGTGGTTGCTACCACATGCTGTCTGTTTAACAGCCCATAGAACGTTGCTGCGGTGAGATCGACCCCGTCGGTGTACACGGTGTCGCCAAGCGCAACTGTTAACGGCACGACAGATGCTGGCGCGTCACTGCCACGATACGCCGTTAGGCCGCTCGTCGAGTCGGTCAGTACGGCGACGCGCATCGTGTCCTCCCTTTTTTGCTTGCGTTCGCTAGGTAGTGATCACAAAGTTCACCAGGCGATTTCGTACGTGCACGATGCGTGTTGCGGACGCGACATCAACATCGGCAAATGCGCTATCTGCCTGCACCTGCTGTTCGATGAACTGGTCAGTTGAGTCGCTTGGCACGTTGATGCGTCCTCGCTGTTTGCCGTTGACCTGCACCACTATGGCGACTTCTTCTTCGATAAGCAGGCTTTCGTCGGCGGTTGGCCATGGCTGCTGATGCACCGAATCGGTGTGACCAAGACGGTTCCATAGTTCTTCGGTGATAAACGGGCATACCGGTGCGAGCAGCAGCTGCAATGTTTCAAGCGCGTCACGTACATCTGGCCCGCTGTGCCCTTCGCGGGTGGCATCAACAATGGCGTTCGTTAAACTCATCAGTTTGGCGATCGCCGTGTTGTACTTGCGCAGGTCATATTCGCGGCTCGCATCAGCGATCGCACGTGCCCGTGCGCGGCGCAGCGTGTCACACGCATCGCCTGAAAGTTGTGGTGCGTCACCTGCCTGCTGTCGCGCAAGATCGGTGACTGTGAGCCGCCACACGCGTGACAGCCATTTGTTCATTCCGGTGGGAGAAACATCCGCCCAATCGATGTCGTCTTCAGGTGCGGAGGCAAACAGCATCGTGCCGCGCAGCGTGTCGGCCCCGTATGTCTCATAAATCTCGCCGGGAACAACCAGATTGGCTTTCGATTTCGACATCGCATGGCCATCCATGATGACCTGGCCTTGGTTGAGGAGCGCCTGAAAGGGTTCGCGAGACGCGACATGCCCGGCGTCACGCATCGCTTTTACAATAAACCGGCTGTACAGCAGGTGCAGCACTGCATGTTCTACACCACCGGTGTACTGGTTAACCGGAAGCCAGTGAGAAGCAGCTTCGGGCGGCCAAGCTGCCGTATCGTCATTGGGTGAGAGAAACCGAAAGAAATACCACGATGAGTCAACAAACGTGTCCATCGTGTCGACGTCACGGACCGCGTCGACACTGCCACATTCTGGGCACACCACGTCCGTTTTGAACGTCGGATGATGATCTAGCGGCGAGCCTTGAACCGTAAAGTCAAGATCATCTGGCAGACGCACTGGCAGTTGCTCTTGGGGCACACCAACTTCCCCACAGTTTGGGCAGTGCACGATTGGGATCGGCGCTCCCCACGAACGTTGCCGTGAAATCAGCCAGTCACGCAGGCGGGTGTTGACTTTGGCTTCACCCCAGCCTTTCTGAGCCACGTCGCCGATGATGCGTGCTTTGGCTTCAAGGGACGTCAGCCCGTCATATTCACCGGAGTTCACCATCAACCCAGGCCCGGTGTACGCCCCATCCATCATGTCTGGGTCCAGTGGGTCAAGAAGTTCACCATCAGGGCCACTCGGATGGATAATCACCCGAATTTCTAACCCTTCTTGGCGAGCGAACACGAAGTCACGTTCGTCACCTACCGGAACTGCCATGATCGCGCCGGTGCCGTACTCCATCAGCACATACTCGGCTGCGTACGCCGGGATAAATTCGCCGGTGAACGGGTTTTTGATAGTGAATGGCAGTTTGAAGCCGCGCTTTTCCTGTTCTGTGCCACTGCCTACCTGGCGTTCCAGTTCAGAACGTTGCGACACGTCGGTTAAGAACTGCTGGTAGGCCTCATCGTTGGCCATGCGTGAGGTGACGGCCGGATGTTCGGGGGCAAACACGAAATAGGTTGCACCAAAAATCGTGTCTGGCCGGGTCGTGTACACGAGCACATCTTCGTTCCCGTGTTCTTCATCAACGATAGTGAACACGATTTCGGCGCCTTCGGACCGGCCAATCCAGGCACGCTGCGCATTTTTCACTCGATCTGGCCAGTCGAGCGTGTCCAGATCATCTAACAGTTCGTCGGCATAGTTTGTGATTGCAAAAAACCATTGGGTGCGTGGCTGGCGGTACACGACCGAACTGCAACGTTCACATGCGCCGTCAACCACCTGCTCGTTTGCAAGCACAGTCGAACACGACGGGCAGAAGTTCACATTGGCGGCCCCCCGGTAGGCAAGACCCTGCTTGTACAGTTCCAAAAACAGCCACTGGGTCCAGCGGTAATACTCTGGGTCACAGGTCCGCAGCACCGTGTCCCAGTCAAACGAGTACCCAAGACGCGCGATAGTGGCCCGCTGCTCATCAATGTTTGCATACGTCCATTGACGCGGATCTGCCCCACGGTTACGTGCCGCGTTTTCTGCCGGTAGACCAAACGCATCCCAGCCAATGGGGTTCAACACACGCCGGCCGGTCATCCGCAAGTGACGTACCAGTGCGTCGTGGATCGTAAAAATTTCGGCGTGGCCCATGTGTAGGTCCCCCGACGGGTACGGAAACATTGTCAACGCGTAAAACGTGTCGTCGTTTGCATCCGGTTCAGCCGCAGCAGGTGTGAGCGTATAGGTGTGCTCATCTACCCAGCGGTTGGCAATAGGCGGTTCAATCGCCAACGGGTCATAACGCTCAACATCGGGTTGCGACATAGTGATTATCAGCCTTTTTGAGACAAGTTGTGCATAGGTGAAAGCCTAGCGTTCACAACGTCGTACCCTGACGGTTCGCGCGCTCACGAGTGCATTGGATAGGCTACGCGAATGCGGTTCGCCGCAGTTTGGGCCGGTAGCGCAGTCTGGCAGCGCACCTCCATGGCATGGAGGGGGTCGTGGGTTCGAATCCCATCCGGTCCACTTTTTTCGTTCAAAAAACAAGAATTAGCTGCGTCTTGGATAAAGTTGGCAGCCGGTTGTCCACTGGCAGTTACATCGTCGATCGCAGCGGATAGCTCGTTGTTTGTGCTGGGACGTGGCACACTCAACCGCGAATTCTCTTACGAACTATCCGGACGCGTTGACAGCATCGGGGCCTGACGATGGATTCCACGTGAGTAGCCTCTCGTTTTCACCTCGCCGACTCGCACAAAACTCAGCGAGCCGCCTCGTAACCACCATCGTGGGTCAAGGCGCCAAGGCCGCAGTTGCCATCCTTGTGGCACGCTACTTAGGTGCTGCCGCGTTCGGCACATTCTCGGTCGCCTGGACAATCGCGGGAATTGCCGCGTATTACGGCGCATTCGGCATCGACCACCTGCTTGTCCGCGAACTCAACCGTCCCGAACCGCGTATTGGTTTTCGCCATAGCTTGCCGCTCGTCATTGCGCTCAGCGCAGGGGTCGCAACTGCCGTCGTATTCGGCGCCCTCATCTTATCCAGCGGCACGCAAGTCACACCCGCGCTGATCGCAGCAACACCCTATGTCCTTGCCACCGGCGCGGTGCTCGTCGTCAACGCCACGTTCCATTCACGAGAACGGCTTGAACTCGAATCTGTCACCGAAGCTATCGAAGGTGCAGTCGGCGTGATCGCGGCCTGGATTGTGCTTCACCTTGGCGGCGGGGTCACCGAAGCAATTCTGGCATTGTCGCTCGGACGCTTCGCGAACTTGTTTGCAGCCTGGCTCATCCACCGGCGGTTACCTGCCCTCCCGCGACCGGACTTGAAGATTGGCTTAGTGCGCACGGTACGTCTCGGAGCCCCGATGGGACTATCGCGTGCGTTGCGTGCTGTCACTCAGCGGGTCGATATCGTCATTCTGGGACTGTTTGTGGCTGCGACGGACGTCGGGATTTACAGTGCGGCGGTCGTGGCAGTGATAGCAGCCGCAGATGCCCTCGGCCAGATCGGTCGGGTCGCCTACCCCACGATGTCTCGAGCCGAAGGCGCCCATCACTCCGATCTACGGAATGCCGTCCAATTTGTGTGGCGCGTCAAAATGCTCATGGCCCTAAGTGCGGTCGCCGGCCTTGCCATACTGGCCGACCCGATTATTGAACTACTCTTTGGCGCCGAGTTCACACCAGCTGGACCGATTCTCGCGATGCTGTCAGTCACGATGCTGGCGAGAGTTTTCGCAAATTTCAGCGGCTACGTACTCTACGCCGTCGATCGGCCGTGGGACCGTGTGCAAACGTTGGCAGTCACTGCAGTAGTCAAAACGGTCGCGTGCGTTGTCGCCATACCGGTATGGGGCCTGTGGGGTGCGGTTGGGGCGGCGGTCATCACCGATGTGGTCTATGTCGTTCTCATGTTGTGGCAGATCCGAACGATAAGGCCGCCGTGGTACACGGGCACAGGACTAGCATTGGCGGTTGCAACTCCGGTCGGTCTCGTCGCAGCATTTGTTCCTGGCCCGACTGTCATAAGCGTATTGGCCGGCGTAGCAATGTTCTCTGTCATCGTGCTGACTGCTTGGACACGACTCCAGCATGTGTTGGGCTCCGGCCTGTCACAAGACCCGTAGTGCCATACATGGAGTAAGCAGTCCAGATCGCATAAGAACGTGACCATATCCGGGCCCAGTGCATTGCGGACATGCCTAACCTCACTATGCCAAACGGCCGTACGGTCAACGTGATCGATTGCCTCAATACACTATTTCAGAGACAATATCGGCGATATCAGCTGCCGGTGTACCCATAGGCACGCGCAGTTCATATACGGGAGCGTCACCAATTGCTGACGCGAGTCCGGCACGGCTCTGGTCATAGATGGTGTGAAGTCCTGCGGCACGATCATCGATTGTTGCTATCGAATTGATCCCACGCATGAACTGCCAATACTCGTCAAATAGCCCTGCGACAGCTTGATGGATCATCATCTCACGCGATATCGGCACAACCTCGGGGGAACCGTTTGGGGTCGTGACGAGGCGAATGACGAGAGAGATTGCTGCGTGCGACGCGATGCGTGCTGGTGGGATCAACACCGACGGCGCCAGTTGGCGAACAACCCCGCGGCGTCCGCGAAGCGCCTCCGCAGGCAAGTTGCGCACCAATGCAACATGGTGACTGCGCAGACGCACCGCCGTAGGCAGTCGGTTCATACCCGTTGGTCCTACCACAACCAAGTCATCGCCAACAAAGTCCCAGCCACTATTGATTGCCAGTTCGAGGACAGTCGCGGTCTTGCCTGCATGACTTGCGCCAATAATCAACACCCCGCAACCCTTGGGTGACTTGACTGCACCAGCATGCACAAGCATCGAATGATGATCGAGCAACTGCAGCCACAAAAGTGGCTCAAGCATGTCGCTTAACAACGCGAAAAAAATGTAATCGAGCCGACGCCCTGACAATTTGGTAGGAAGTTGCACGAACGGCGCGATACGCGCCAACAATGGCGCAATATGTAACGTCGCAGTAGCCGACCAAGGCGTCGATGTTCCCGGAAATCCCGTTATATCGACCGTAGTGAGCGGCCGACCGCCACGCCTGCGCATCCGCAAGCGCAAGCGAGCGCCGTCAGCCCGAATTACGGTCTCGAAACGGTACGGAAACCGCTGGTTCGTCATCGAACTGATGGCGTCATCAATCTCAGTAGGCCGTGCAACCTGCAACCGCAAGTCCGCAACGTCAAGTTTCGTCGTTGCAGCGTCGGCGAACATCGAGCGCGCCAAGCGAGCAACCGAGTCAGTCCCGTCAACAGCAATAGTGGCTGGGCCGATACAAAAAGTTCCTGAACCTTGCGTCATGCTCCCGCCTCAGTCTGCTGGCGCACGGAGCATCTGGCGCGAGGAGGCATTTGCGGCATCCGTGAGCATCGAGTGTTCGAACCAATCCGCCCAAATGCTATCTCACTCATTCACCAGCGAGCGGTGACACATCGTGATCGAGCCTTTGGAATATTCATATCCGCCACCGCACTGCTGGGGATGGGCATCGCGCAAACCGCACAGCCGTGGGACCACAAGAACAGCGATCAGACAGATCATTCATCACTCGCCTCAGCACGGTGATCGCCAAGGCATAGCGGCACGAGTCTGGTCGCTTGCTGGCGTCCTGACGGATATCGCCCGAAGCATCGCGCGGTCAATCGCCCAACCTTAAGTTCGCCCCCACCTCGCCACCGTGTATGCTCCGCGCCTCACAGGCGCCGCACGTGGCGCTTTGGGCCGGTAGCGCAGTCTGGCAGCGCACCTCCATGGCATGGAGGGGGTCGTGGGTTCAAATCCCATCCGGTCCACCCGAGAAGGAGCCCCGCTACGGCGGGGTTTCTTCCTGTCTGAAGCAGTTTCGGTCCTGCCATGTTTGTTGCCCACTGACCCTCTAGGCCCGGGGTGGGTATAATTCGTGCCCGTATGGATACGGAAGACAACACGATGGCAGCGCTGAAGGAACGCGTTGAGTGGACATCAAATTCTTGTACCTCATTGTTACGGTCAACAAGTTCAGACCGAGAGGCTAAATGAGGCGCTATAGCATCAATGACGTTGCCGAGATCCTCGGTGTAAACACCTGCACCGAGTACTGGGATTGTCAATCTGTTGTGATTCCGCCGCGCATATTCGATGGCCTCACCTTGGCGGGTTGCGTTAGCGGGTTGTAGTGATTCAGAGCCGGTCGTAATCGGTCTCGGTAGTCAGGATGTGGGTGTTGAAGGTGAGTCGGTCGACTACGGCGGCGGTTGCTGCGGCGGTCACGCGGCCTGACACCGGACAACTTGCTCTGCACTTGAGGTCGCTTGCCGCAACGCCACGCCATGGCAATTGCTGGGCGCTATCAGCGATGCGCGAACACATGGCCGTCCACCTAGCCGAAAAATGCCGTGAGTGTCCACGTCGCGTCTTTGCGTCCACCCATCTTTGACAGCGCGATCCCGTCAACCGGCGTGCGGTCAACAAGGAATTCGAAGATGCCGGCGACAGAAACCTGTCTCGACCGCATAACCGTCAATGATGGCCCTATGACACGACCACAGGCTGTCGGGAACACTCAAGGTTCGCTTGACGTCGGCCAGCGCAACAGCAGCATGAACCCGATCAACCGGCTCGAAACCGGCAGCAATCACGTAGGCCCTATACGCACCGCAACACTCGTACGTGGCTGAGCGAGACTCCTCGACGGCTCCTACCGCTACCGCAGCGCTCGCAACGGTAGGTGAAGACGATCCTAAAGGTCACGCCACTCGGTTCAACGCATCGTCAACCACATCAACAAGGTGGTCCGTGTCGAAGGGCGGGATCACTATTGCGCCAACCAGATCTTCGCGGTGGCGGCTGGTAGTTGCCAAAGGCAATTCCAGGACAAGCGGCAGCATTGGATACGTCGCGCGGATTGCGTTGTAAACCGCCTTCTCTACGTCATCGTCCAGATCCAGGTCATACAAAATGACATCGGCGACCGCAACCAGCGGGCATTGCCCATCGACGACCAGGGAGCACACTGCATCAGGCAGGACCCGTGGCCCACCGCATGATATCGCGTTGAAGCCACGCGCTAGAAAATGCTCCATGAGTGCATGACGTCGCTCGAGATCGTTGTGCTCGATCAAAACATACGGCAACGGACTGCCGCCGCTGGTCCGGACCATAATGATTCCTTTACTCGTCAATTTTCGAGACCGGCCACCGACAACAGCGGACCTCCTGACGGCTCGAATAAGCAGGCAGGCTCCTCGGCAAACGGATCTCTGGCGACTGCATACGCCCGGGAACGTGACCCGCCACAAATTGCCCGGTATTCGCATCTGCCGCAGCGATCCGTCAGCGCTGACGGATCACGCAGTTGGCGGAGGAGCGGGGCGTTGCGATACAGGTCAATCAAGCGGTGTTCGCGCACTGAGCCGACCGGAATCGGCAAGAATCCACTCGGGTAAACCGTGCCCAGATGGTCAATAAACACGAATCCGCGACCGGCATTGATGTCCAGAGGTGGACGAGGAATCCGCATCGGCAATACGCGGCTTGCTGCAGTAACATCCAGTCGCGCACGTAGCTGCTGATAGGTGGCACCGAGCCGAAACGTTTCCTGCGGGTCGCACCCTGACAAACGCCGACGTTGGAGTACAACGCGACGGAAATGGGGTGCCTCGGTCGTCTTGACCGCGAGATGGCCCGCGACGTCAACGAGCCAGTGCAGCACATCCTCAACTGCGTCAGCGCTCAGCGGTTCAAGCAGATCACCACGGCCGGTCGGCACCAGCAGAAACACGCTCCACAAGAACGCGTCAAGATCCAGAGCGTGGCCGAAGATGTCGGGAAGCTCGCCAACATTGCTCGCGGTGATGGTCGTGTTGAGTTGAAGACGCATCCCGGCTTGGACGATGGTCCTGCACGCCTGAAATGTTGCGTCGAACACCCCATCGACCCCGCGGAACCCGTCGTGTGTCGCAGCGGTCGCTCCGTCAAGCGATATCGACACGGCCTTGGCGCCCGCATCGGCGATCTGTCGAAACCGATCGGGCGTCGCACGGGGTGTGACCGACGGTGCCAGGGCAATCGACAAGCCGGCTTTACGCCCATGGTCGAGCAGATCCACCAGATCATCGCGCTCAAACGGGTCGCCTCCGGTCAACACAATCATTGGGCTCGGCGCGCCGAACTCCGCGATATCGTCGAGCAATTGGCATCCCTGCGCGAACGTCAACTGAAACGGATGAGGTCCCGTCTGCGCGTCCGCGCGACAGTGCCGGCACACGAGCCCGCACGCGCGAGTGACTTCCCATATCACCAGAAACGGCCGAACAGAAGGATCATGGCGTAACGATCGGACAGCAGCACCACGACGATGACCAGTCACCGGAACTCACCTTTTGTTGTGAGCAATCCGATCATTTTCAGCTTGTTGGAGGTAGAGGCGAAGTACCCAGATGCGATAGCACGACACAAACATCGCGCCCGAATTTCACTCACCAGAACACGCATCGACGACCTCCGCAAGAGCGGGAAGGACGTCGTGACAAGCTCGATCAACCAATGGGAAGTGACCAGGCCTTTCGCCTCTGTCGACCGCAACTGTGGCGCGAAACACTATTTCTGTCGAAGAAAGGATGACCGTTGCGCGCGAATCAGCAAGACAGACTCTCGCATCGCACCGAGGCTTTCCAGATGTGTGAAGCCTGCAACTACGACTTCCGCACCGACGAAGGGGAGCGCGGTTGCCACTACTACGGCTGTCCGAACCTTCCCGACGAACTGGACATTTGGTGCCCGACATGCCGGTACAACTTCATGGTTCGCGACGGCAACCCGGCCTGCGGACAGACCTCTCGGTGCGACTACGCACGCAACATCGCACCTGGCCGTGTCCGGGCACTCAAGGCATGGCTTGCGCTCCAGGGGCGCTAAGACTGGCCTCGGCAACAGTTCGTCCCGAGCTTCTTGTCACATCCGCTGCCTAGATCGTGCGCGGCTTAGACCAGCCTGCCGAATTGAGAAGCGGTCCGCCGAAGCTTTGCCAGCGCTACTCATTCTGGTGCTGCGGCACCTGGAAGTCGGCGCCACGTGAAAACGACCCTGGCTGAACACGATCCGAGGCGACATCGACACCGAGACGTGTCAGGCCCCGAAGCAGACTTCGTGATAATCGACAAAGCCACGCACCGAACCCCATCAGCAGTACAGCCACCAAGTCCTGTCGGCGCATACGGGCTCGGTACCGCCCGGTTGGAAATGTCAGCGGAATGCTTCGATCCGGCGCCCGACCGGCGCTGTTAAAGACGATGTGGTGGTTAATGGACATACAGGACGTGCAGACCCTGCCGTTGGTGGCACGATCTGGCGGTAGAGGGTACGGAATATGGTTGCGTACGTTCGGGTTATCTAGGTGAAAACAAGGAGGGTTCAGGATGCCAGTTTGGGACATCATGAAGCGTGCTTTGGCCCACAGATGAAATTTTTCATGTTCGGTCGTGGTCGTCGCTCGTGGTCGCTGATGTGGATTTTCGCAGTGCGGTCCGCGATCGTGTTTGTAGTCATTGGGATCGTGTTGCATTTCCTCATGGCCCGGCTGGTCCAAGAGCAGTTCCACGAACATGCGCAGTTCCATGCAGTGTTTGTGACTGAGGCGGTGGTGCAACCTAGGCTCGTGGATGCCGATCTGTCAGGTGGCGCAACTCGAACCGAGCAGATCCGTCTTGCAGGCGACTTACGCCGCTACATCGTCGATCTCGATGACGCGGTCTATCACGTGGTCGTGTGGGATCTCGATGGAACGATGCTCGCTGCCGATGAAACGGCACTCCTAGATGCTGGTGGCAAGGCCGACCGGTCGCTGCTCAATCAGGTGTTGAACGCGGAGCCGGTGAGCGTCGCTGGGCCAGCCCCCTACCTTTTGGGAGAGCCGCCGGTCACCTCGACGTTACGGACCTTCGTGCCCCTCGAGGTGGGACGCAGCCTGGTGGTCGAGATCCATCAGGACTGGTCACCGACGTTGGCGGCATCACGCACCTTCAGCCGGACGCTCGATGGAGGACTGTTTGCCGGGATCGTGCTGCTGTGGATCATGTCGCTGCCTATCGCTCGGCGGGCGGGTCGGCGTCTGCATGAACGGTCACGGACCGATGAGCTGACCGGGCTGCCTAACCGCACTGCCCTCGAGGAGCGGCTCAGCCATGCGCTTGCCCGCCTCGAGGGCACCAGCTCGTGTGTAGCGCTGCTGTTCATCGATCTTGACGGGTTCAAGGCGATCAACGACACGCTCGGGCACGCGGCCGGCGACGCGGTCCTGTGCCAGATCGCTGAGCGGCTCCATGGCTGCACGCGAGCTGGTGACACGGTGTCTCGGTTCGCTGGCGACGAGTTTGTGATCATCCTCGAGAACACCGACTTTGTGCTCGCCGAGCAGGTTGCCCGACGAATTCTTCATGAGCTCCGGATGCCGCTGTACGACTTCGGTGATGTTGGCCTGTCGGCCAGTATCGGTATGGCCGCCACTCGCGATGCCGCCATAGATCCAGATGTGTTGCTCCTTGATGCCGATGCAGCGATGTATCACGTCAAGAACAACGGTGGGGACGGCTACCGGGTGTTTGATGATGACCTGCGCGATCAGGTGGTCCGTCGCAATCACATTGAGAGCCAGCTACGAGGTGCGGTTGCACGTGGAGAAATGCATCTGGTCTTTCAACCGTTCGTGCCTCTGGGTGACCCTGACCACGATCTGGTCGCGGTTGAAGCGCTGGCACGCTGGACCCATCCCCAACTCGGACCGGTCGGTCCAGACGAATTCATCCCGCTAGCGGAAAGCAACGGCGCCATCGAACAGCTCGGTGATTGGGTCATGCTTGAGGCGTGCCAACATCTGGCCGACTGGCAGACTGGCCTCACCCCGGACCGCCCCTTCGTTGTGTATGTCAACCTGTCGGCGGTCCAGCTCACCGACCGGCTGCTGGACAGCGTCGACCGCCACCTAGCCGAGACCGGAGCCGACCCGCACCGGCTTGGGTTCGAGATTACCGAAACTGCGGTGCTCACCAGCAGCGACAGCGCAGTCATCGAGCTACTCAACCAGCTTCGTCAACGGGGCTGCCGCATCGCGCTTGACGACTTTGGGACCGGCTATTCGTCAATGTCACGGCTGCGAGCTATTCCGCTTGACCTACTGAAAATCGACGGCTCGTTTGTGAACCAGCACGGTACCGCTGGACGTGAGCAGGCGATCCTAACCGCGGTATCTGGACTGGCCCGCGAGATGGACATCCAGGTGCTGGCCGAAGGCATCGAAACCCAAGCGCAGCTCGACCGGGTCACTAATCTCGGATTCGACCTCGCGCAGGGCTATCATCTCGCTCGCCCCGCCCCGCCAGCAGCGGTCGACACCTGGCTCACCAACGGATTGTCCCAAACCAGCACCGTTTCCTCCGTGCCATCCGGTTGAATCTGCCCGGGACACACCGGTGGTCCCGTCAAATCCCTACCGCTGCCAGCAAACCTCAATCCGCATGCACGCATGCGGCAAGCTGCCCCAAAAAACAGCAGAATCTGCGTTTGCTATCACTGCCTGAATGCGACGGCATCAATTGGGTCGTACGTGCACATTTTGTTCGACTCACCCAAACACAACCCGTTAGCGTTTCTTTTCGTCGACCCGCCGCATCACACGACGCGGTTTAGCCACGTTCCGTCTCCGCGATATGCCGTCAGGTTGGTCAAAAACTGGGCGATAAACCGCTCCCCGTAGCGCGGGCCAGAACCGCCGATGTGCGGCGAAAGAACCGCCGTTTCACACGCCCATAGTGGGGACGTTTCGGGTAGCGGTTCGGTAACAAACACGTCAAGACCTGCGCCTTGTAACGCCCCTGACGTAAGTGCGTTGGCTAACGCCTGCTCGTCAACCACACTACCGCGACCGACGTTTACAAACACGCCCCGGCCAAGCGCTTCAAGAATGTCAGCAGTGACAATCCCACGCGTGTCGGCAGTGTCAGGCAGCACACTCAAAAGCACCTGGGACTCCGCCACGGCCGCATGCAACTGATCAGAAGCGCGAACATCAGTGACGCAACCGTCATAGCTGGCCGGGTCACGTTTAATCCCGATCACATGCATCCCAAACGCCTGAGCGCGCCGTGCAATCTCTTCACCGATCGTGCCAAGACCCAAAATTACCATCGTCGAGTCACACAGTTCAATCCGGGCCGGCCGCAGCTCCCAGCTACGCGTCACCGCCAAACGGTTTGACTCCCCCAGCCTTCGCACACACGCCAACAGGAGCGCCATCGCATGTTCAGCCACCGGAATTGCATTCGCGCCTTGCGCCGAGGTGACGATCGTGCCCTGCTGTTTTAACGCGTCAAGTGGCAACTGTTCAACCCCAGCCGTTACCGCAGCGACCCACTGAACACCCGGGACAACGAAACGTTCTGTGAAACGAAACGGTACAAAAATCTCGGCACCGTCGCTAAGGGCCTCAACAATCGCATTGTCACTGTCACACGACACGATCTCAAGATCTGCGTCAGTTGCGGCCGCAGCGAACGCTTTGGCAACTCCTTGAGGCAGCACGGCCGGCAAAACGACCCGTAGCGTCTGGTTCATAGAACAACCTTCGTTGGCGGAGCTAGTCGGGTTTCACATCCAAGGCGGCACGTGCCGGGCGCCACAGGGTGCGCAGCGCCACCGGCAGATGCGCAATCTCGTTGTAGCGTTCAAGCACTACCGGCAACACGCGGGTGCTGTGCTGTGGCACGTCAGGCAACGCCAGTTCAGTAATCGACGTGTTCGCGACCGTGCCTAACACGCCTGGTGTTAACCCAAGTGCACGATGCACCCCGTAATACACCGGTCCACCGTGGGTGACCGCTATCACCACCTGACCGGTCGCCATCGCAGCTAACACGTCGGTGAACACCGCGAGCACCCGGCTGATGAGCTCTTCGCCCGTTTCGCCACCAATTTCGCCGATCACATCTTCGCCGGCTGCATGCCGTTGCCAGCGGGGCGCATCAGACGCTTGTATGTCGCTTCGCAGTTGCGTTTCCCACGTACCAAAATGGCGTTCACGCAACCGCGGATCAAACACCGGTGTGACACCAAGTAATTCGCTTAACGGTGCCACTGTCTGCTTGGTGCGGTAGATGTCGGAACTGATCAGCGTCGCATTGGGATAAGCCGCTGTCAACGCTTCTGCGGTGTGACGAGCCTGTGCCAGCCCGATCTCAGACAACCCGTTACATGCCTGGCCTTGAATGCGCCCCTCAGCGTTCCACACTGATTCGCCGTGGCGGACTAAAACCAGACGACGCATCGTTACTGCTCTTCGTTGGGTTCAAAGTCGAGCGGTTCTGCCGGTGGTCGCGGTGTGGCAGGCACCACGACAGCGCCCGAGTGGGGGTCAAGTTCGGCCACGTCAGCCCACAGCCGTTCAAGCGAGTAGAAGTCGCGTTGTTCTTCGCTAAACAGGTGGCAGACGACATCCCCAAAGTCGAGCAGCAGCCAGCCAGCCTCGGCGCTGCCTTCACGATGCAGGGGCTTGCGGTCTTGTTCCCGGAGTTGTTGTTCGATCCGGTCGGCGACGGCACGCAACTGCCGGTCGCTTCCGGCGGTGACCATCACAAAGACGTCAACGAGTGCAAGCACGTCTGCGACGTCAAACATGCGCGGATTGCTGGCTTTCACGTCTTCTGCGGCGTCGACCGCACTGACTGCTGCGGCTACTGCCTCGTCTGTTGCCGGCACGTGCTGCTCTTTCTGAAGCCTTCACGGCTTACGGGTGGTGTGCTTAAGCCTGGGTATACAGGCCGTGTTCTGCGATGTAAGACAATACGGTCGCTGGGATGAGCCTAGCGACGTCATCGCCATTTTCGAGCCGGGCACGAATCTCGGCCGAGGAGATGGCAAGTTCCGGCACGTCAATCACCGGCAAAGTGATGCTGCCGTCTGGCTGGTAGCCAGGCCGGGTGAGGACCACAAACTGGGCGAGAGAAAGCGCATCATCAACCCGATGCCATGATGCTAACTGGGCGGCCGTGTCGACACCAAGCAGAAACACCAGTTCGGCGTCAGGTTGTTGGGCTGCTATCGCCTCCAAAGTGTCGACCGTGTAGGTCGGGCCGTCCCGGTCAAGTTCGCTGGCGTCAACCACTAACCCTGGCGTGTCGCCGATCAACAGTTGGGTCATTGCGACCCGCTGAATGGGCGACGCGACCGTCGATTTCATCCACGGGCGGGCCGCAACAACGAATCGGACCTCATCGAGTTTAAGTGTTGCACGGGCAGCCTCAGCGACCTTTAGATGCCCGTTGTGTGGCGGGTCGAAGCTGCCACCGAACAGTCCGATACGTCGCGTCGTCATGCGATGCGTTCCACAAATGCGGCAAGTTGACGCAGGTTGCGCACTTCGATCATCTCATCGACATGTCGTGCGTACGTTGCGGCGATCGAATCACCGGTGTCCCAGTAGGGCAACGGTTCAGGATTAAGCCAGTAGACGTGACGCGCGCGGCGTGCCATGTCAGCTACCACCCAGCTTGATGCCTGGCGGTAGTTGTTGCGGGCGTCTCCAAGAATGAGCACGGTCGAACGTGGGGTGAGTTCTGCGGCGTAGCGTTCATGGAATCGCAGCAACGCATGCCCGTAGTCTGAATGTCCGTCGAGCCAGACCAGATCGGCGTTTTCGAGCATATGTTGCATCGCATCGGCAGCGTCGGGTGCGTCAAAATGGCCGGTGACTTCATCCATCGTGTCGATGAACGCAAACGACCGCACTTTGGCAAACTGTGACTGTAGGGCATGGGCCAAAAGCAGAGTGAAGCGCGCGAAGGATGCGACTGATCCGGACACGTCACAGATCACGAACAGTTCCGGTTTGTGTGGTCTGCGGGGACGAAACGCCGGTTCGAACGGCACTCCGCCGGTTGCCAGTGAACGACGGACTGTGCGGCGCATATCGAGGCGCCCATCGCGCCCGCTGCGCCGTTTTACCGCCACACGTGAAGCAAGTTTGCGTGCTAACGGCTGGATCTGTCCGCGCAGTTGGGCTTGTTCGGCTGCGGTAATGTGAAATAAGTCGCGTTCTTCTAACGGCGGCTGAACGGTGCGTTTCGCGACCGGATCAAGCCCGCGCTGATCGGCTGCGCGCCGCCGAATTTCAGCGGCGACGTCATCTTCGAACGCACGGACACGGGCCGCGAATTCTTCTTTGGCGAGGCGTTCTTCAAGTGGAGTGAATGGCGAGTCGCGGTCGTCTTGCACCGCGTCAAACAGCAGCTGCTCGATTGCTGCCATATCAAGCGCACGAAACACCCGGTACTGAAAATAGCCGGGGATGCCGTCACGGCCATCTACCCGACCAAAGGCGTCAACTGCTTGCCGGGCAAGTTGCCGTAGTTGTTCGGTGTCGTCGTTTGCGAGCGCGTCCTGCAACGTGCGCAGAAACGCGTCTTTGTCGACACTATCTTCGGCAGAGTCGTCAGGCACGCTGTACAGCGGAAAATACAGGTCAAACAGGTCATCAAAGACCGGTCGTTGTGACGGCGTGGTGACACACACTGCTGCCAACGCTTCGCGCACCTGGTTTCGTTGCAACAAGTCAAGCTGACCCAAAGCACGCAACGCATCGATAGCAACAGACGGGGTTGTTGCGACACCGCCGCGCCGTAACGCCGCAAGGAACGCCATGACCCGCTGGTGTACGCCAGGTAGGTGCACGGGTGCGCCGTTGAACGTCATGATGTCATCCCTTAGCGTGCATCGGGAACATGCAGCACGATCGTGTGTTCGCCACTACTGACCAGCAGCACATCCGTGTTGCCGTAGGCGATGATGTCACGAAGCGTCACTTGAGGATGCTCGGAGAACACCGGCGTATAGCGTGCCGATAACGCAAGCTGAGGTTTGATGTCAGTGGTGAGCGCAAGTGCACCGTCGTCGTCTGCTACGTCAAGAAGTATCTCACGGTCATCATCGGCAAGTACCAGTGCCACACCATCAGCGTTTCGCCGCAGCGATACCGCAACGTCTCCAGTAATGTTGGCGACATCACGCACCTGCTGGGCACTCACGGTGAATCGAATACTGCCGTCGTTGCGGTCAATGCCCCACACAACCGTGTCGTTTGGTGTGCTGGTGAGGGCCTGGCTAAACACGATGAGGCCGCCGAAGAACACTCCTGCGGTGCGCACCCCATGCTGTCCTGCCGAGCCGATCGTCAACTCGACCGGCGTCTCTAAGCGTCGACCGGCGTTGGGGTCCCGGACTTCCACGAACGGCTCCTCGCCGTCTTCATCTGCCCGAAGCAACAGCACCTCACCATCAGCGGCATCCAAAAAAAAGGCGAGCGGTGTGGACACGAGCGCAAGTTCAACGCAGGTGCGCGCAGTCAAATCAGAGCCGATCGGTTGCAGCGCATCGATCTGGCCTGAAGTGGGGTTGGTCAGTGCCAGCGCATACAGCGCGTCGCCACCGCCTACCACGGTTGCGTCACGAAACAAGACTTGGCCTGTTGGACGGTGCATGTCATCAAACAGCAGTACAGAGGCGCCTATGGCTGCCAGGCGCGGCCCAAACAGTGTCAGCCGGTCGGAGCCGAAAGCATCAACAGCCGTCACGTCGCGCTCAACCGCCTGATCCACCGCGGCAACAAAGCGCGCCAGGTCGTCATTGCCAAACGCCGCCAGAGGGTCATTGTCGCTACCAACGGTGACGTCTAAGGCCACAAACGTGGGCGCAACCAGTCGGCATGCGGGCCGGGAAAACACGGCGGCAGAGCCGACACCAATCAGCAAAAACACCACCATCGTGGTGACACCGATGGTTAGGATGCGCCGGTCGTTCGACTTTGCTTCCCCCTCCATCTCAGTTCATCTCCGGATGCGACGGTGTTGCCAAGTGACGTACGGCTTTTTCGATGTCTTGCTGATATTTGAGCAGCACGTTCATCGTCCCGATCGCCACATCAGCGTCGATGTTGCCAAAACCGAGTTCAAGCAGGGTGCGGGCCCAGTCGAGTGTTTCAGACACCGACGGCGGCTTTTTCAGTTCCAATTGGCGCAAGGACCGCACGATCCGAACGAGCTGTTCGGCCAGCTGCTCGGATGCCTCAGGCACTTTCGCCAACACGATCTGTTTTTCGCGTTCCATACTGGGGTAATCGATGTGCAGATACAGACAACGGCGCTTCAAGGCTTCAGACAGTTCACGCGTGTTGTTTGACGTCAACAGCACAAACGGGATCCGTGTGCCGGTAACGGTACCAAGTTCAGGGATGGTGATTTGAAACTCTGACAAAATTTCAAGCAGTAACGCTTCAAATTCGAAATCGACCTTGTCAACCTCGTCGATCAACAGCACGGTCGCACGGGTGTTTCGAAGCGCTTTCAACAGGGGCCGTTCCAGCAGATATTCCTCGCCAAACAGGTCGTCTTCAACCTTGTCCCACGACTCTTCAGCACTACCGCTTCGTGCATGGGTGATCCGCAACAGCTGCTTCTTGTAGTTCCATTCATACAACGCTTTGGCTTCGTCCAGCCCTTCGTAACACTGCAGCCGGATCAAATCTGCATTGCGCGCAGTCGCAATTGCCCGTGCCAGTTCGGTTTTTCCCACTCCGGCAGGTCCCTCAACCAGAATGGGTTTCCCTAAACGTTCAGCGAGATACACGACCGTCTCGATCGCTTTATCAGCGAGATAATCGACTGCAGCCAGACGCTCACTCACGTCGTTCACTCCAGTGAACGGCCCGAACTGTTCAGACACTTCCGCTCCTCAACCGCGCCTGGCAGTATTCAGACGCCACCGTTAAGGCTACCCACCCCAACGACACCTGACCCTCACTGAACTTCCCTACCATACTGGTGCAAACGCGGCTAAGGTCGTGTTCGAACGGTTACCGACGCGAAAAGGCCACACACATGCGCGCAGTTCAGTACAGCACTAACGGGGGCAGTGACGTTCTCGAACTCGTCGACAAGGACGTTCCTACACCCGCTGAAGGCGAAGTCCGTGTGACGGTCGCGGCTGCCGGAGTGAACTTTATCGACACCTACCAGCGCAGCGGCCTGTATCCCATGGCGCTTCCCTCCCCCATAGGAATCGAAGGTGCCGGCGTTATCTCGGCAGTTGGTACTTCCGTGAACGGCTTTGCCGTCGGCGATCGGGTCGCATGGGCATCCGGGCTTGGCTCTTACGCAGAAGAAGTCATTGTCGCGGCCAACAACCTCGTACCCGTCCCAGACGCGCTTGACCTTGAATCTGCAGCGTCACTGATGGTGCAAGGCGTAACCGCCCACTATCTGGCCACATCAACATTCCCGTTAAACGACACCCACACCGCCGTGGTGTATGCCGCAGCAGGTGGTGTAGGCCGACTGCTGGTGCAACTGGCCAAAGAACGCGGCGCGCGTGTCCTTGCCTGCACCTCAACGGAAGCGAAAGCTGCCGAAGTGCGTCGGCTCGGCGCAGACGAAATCATTCTGTACCGCGACGTCGACATTGCCGCAACGGTGCGTTCGCTCACTGGTGGCGCTGGCGCAGACGTCGTCTACGACTCGGTTGGTAAAACCACCTACGAGGCGTCCCTTGCAAGCCTCACCATGCGCGGGATGCTAGTGCTGTACGGCAACGCTTCAGGCCCGGTACCGCCAATCGATCCGCAGACGCTGAACAAGTCCGGCGGACTATTTCTCACCCGCCCGTCGCTGGCACATTACACGCGCACCTCAGAAGAACTGCGGATGCGCACCGACGAGCTGTTCGCCAAGGCTGCCGATGGTCGCTTGAGCCTGCTGGTGCATAAAACCTACGGGCTTGACAAAGCCAAGCAGGCTCATGACGACATCGAGTCGGGCACAACGTCTGGCAAGCTGTTAATCGTCCCGTAAGCCGCACGACCAGGCTGGCCTTAAGCGATGAGTCAACCGTCACAAGCCCACCGTCGTGACGCCATTGTGGCACGCGACGGGGCGCAGTGCGTGTGGTGCCGTGCGCCGTTCACCCACAACAACCCTGCGACAACCGAACATCTGATTGCGCGTGCCAAGGGCGGGCCGTCGTGGGCCGAAAACGAGGTTGCTGCGTGCCGGCGCTGCAACCGCGAACGGGGTCACGCTTCACCCGTGCAGTGGCTTGATGAGCTCAAAGCCCAAGGACGTGAACCCCAAGATGCGCTCGTCGCTGCAGCGCTGAGCCGCCTAGCTGCGCGCATCGCCAAGGATGGCGGCGCCTGGCGTATCCGCCGCACGTTGGCAGCCGAACTACGAAAACTTGCGATCATCCCGCCATTTCGCTGCTGAAAACCGGTTTAGGTGAGTTGTGTCAGTACCAAATCGTCACGGTGAATGACTTCACGTGCGAAACCGGCCCCAAAAATTTGTGCGGCATCATCGGTTGACATGCCACAAATTTTTTCCAGATCGCCGGCGTCATACGCGACGATGCCGCGCGCCACGACAGTGTCATCAACCGTCACGATTTCAACTGCGTCGCCGCTGACAAAACCGCCTGCTACGGCTTTTACTCCCACACTCAAAAGTGAACTGCCACGCGTCGTCAACGCCACGACCGCACCGTCATCGATGGTGATCTGCCCGCGCGGGGCAAGCGCAAACGCGATCCACAGGCGGCGCGCCTCAGTGTGTCGCGACTGGGCCACAAACCACGTTCCGACCGGCTCGCCAGCCAGGACGTCGCGGATCACTTCAGGCCTCCGCGCGTTGGCAATAACGGCATGCCGCCCACTTGAGACCGCCACAGTCGCGGACGACACTTTCGTTTGCATCCCACCCGAACCGACAAACGAACCGGTCCCACCAATCGTGGCCGCATCAAGCGCCGCCACATCGTCAACTTGATTGATCAGTTGCGCGCCCGGTCTGCGCGGATCGCCATCAAACAGACCGTCAACATCCGACAGCAACACGAGCAGGTCAGCGTCAAGCATGGTCGTGACAAGTGCGGCAAGATGATCGTTATCCCCATAGGTTAGTTCATCGGTTGCGATTGCATCGTTTTCGTTGATGATCGGCACCGCACCAAGTTCCAACAGGCGCAACAACGACTGTTTTGCGTTTAGGTAACGATTACGACGTGTGAAATCATCTTGACCCAGCAGTACCTGACCTGCAGTCGTGTTATCAAGCGCAAACGCCCGCTGATAGGTCTGGATTACTTCGCTTTGACCAACCGCTGCTGCCGCCTGCAACGTTGCGACATCATGCGGGCGACGCGTCATGCCAAGCAAACCCATGCCGGCAGCGACCGCGCCCGATGACACCAACACCACCTGGGTGCCGCGTGCTCGTGCCGCACAGATCTGGGTGGCAAGATTGGTGACCTGTGCCGTGTCAAGACGCCCATCGACACCACGCAAACTCGACGAGCCGACTTTCACAACCGCGCGTTGTGGTCGGGCAAAACGTTGCGTCATAGAATCACCTCGGCGCCAACTTTACTCCCTGCTTGCCTCTGGCGCGGCGTTCACATCGTCGATATCGTCAAGTTCGCCCGCCAGAATTACTTCCCGTTCTTCATCGGGCAGATCGTCAATTTCAGGGGCAAACACAAACACGTTCGCGCCGATCTGAACATCATCGCCATCGCGCGCTCCCGCTTCGATCAGGGCCCGTTCAACCCCGGCACGGCGTAGGCGTCCTTGCAGGTATCTGGCGGCACCATGGTCTTCGATCGGCAACATCTGCACCCAACGTTCAACCCGCGCCCCACGCACCAAAAACTCTCCGGCGGCAAGCTTTTCAACCGTAAAGTCCTCACCGGCAGGTGTGAGAATAATCGTGGTTTCGGCGAGATCATCCACGTCTTCTTCTGTGTCTCGCTGTTGCCGATCGGCATAGACGAGTTCACCTAAGCGAAAACGCAATCCTTCGATGCCGTCGCCTGTCAACGCTGACACGAGCAAGACCGGCAGGTGCGGGAACGCAGCGTTTAAGGCGTCAGTGCTCATCGCAGCAATGTCGCGTCCGTCGGGCACATCAACTTTGTTCAGCACAATCAGAGCCGGCCGATCCAACAGCGATGCGTCATGCTGGGCAAGTTCGTGCATTACCACGCGAAGGTCGGTCAGCGGGTCACGGTCAGCTTCTAACGCAGCCGCGTCAATGACATGCACCAGCACCGCACACCGTTCAATATGACGCAAAAACGTCACCCCAAGCCCACGGCCCTCTGCAGCACCCTCAATCAGTCCAGGAACATCTGCGATCACTACATCAATCGGGGTGCCATCAGGTGCGTTTCCGGCACGCATCACCCCAAGATGGGGCGTCAGGGTGGTAAACGGCCATGACTCGACCCGTGGTGTTGCCGCCGAAAGTTTGCGAATCAACGACGATTTTCCTGCCGACGGCAAACCCACCAGTCCAACATCGGCGATGAGTTTCAACTCAAGTCGCAACCGCCGGTCTGCGACCGCTTCGCCACGTTCTGCAAACGTGGGTAGGCGTCGAAAACGGTTGGTGAACGACAAGTTGCCGCGCCCGCCACGTCCGCCCCGGGCAGCCGTGAACGAAAACCCGTGCCGGGTCAAGTCAGCAACGAGCCGATTCGTATCCGCATCGTAAATCTGGCATCCAACTGGCACCCGAATCATGAGCGTTTCGCCGTCACGGCCGGTGCGGTTGTTACCTGCACCGTGCACACCATTTTCGGCATTGCGGTGCGGACGACGCCGAAGGTCAAGCAGTGACGTGGTGTCCTCGTCGGCGAGAAACACCACATCGCCGCCTCGGCCGCCGTCGCCGCCATCTGGTCCGCCACGAGGAACATGCGCTTCACGACGAAACGACACAGACCCGTGCCCGCCATCGCCACCTCGGACAAACACGGTGCATTCGTCGACAAACGTCGCATCCATGAAGTGTCCTTGGTCGCATTGTGCGACAGCATTGCCGGTTATAACACAAAAAAAACGTAACGGGCGGCCTTGTTTCAGCCGCCCGTTACGTACAAAACTTGCGCCACTTTAGGCGTCGATTGGGTCCACATTGGCGGTTGTGCGTGGGCCTGACTTGCGGAAACGCACCGCACCGTCAACCAGCGCAAACAACGTGTCATCGCCACCGCGGCCAACGTTTTCGCCCGGGTGAATTTTGGTGCCGCGCTGGCGCACGATGATGCCACCGGCGAGAATCGCTTCACCGCCGTACTTTTTTACCCCAAGACGTTTTGCGTTCGAGTCTCGACCGTTGTTCGAGGACCCGCCACCTTTTTTGGTTGACATCTCAGATTCCTTCGATACGAATCGTCGTCAGATTCTGCCGGTGACCACGACGCTTGTGCTGACGTGACTTGTTCTTGTAGGTGAACACACGGATGTATGCGGCGCGCGTGTGGGCAGTGATAGTCGCATTCACGGTGCGATCTGCCAATGCTTCGCCGGTTTCAATTGCACCGTCGTCATTCACAACAAGCACAGGGGTGAGGGTGACTGCGTCTCCGACGCCACCATCCAGTTTTTCTATGGAGAGTTCCTGACCGGGCTGAACCCGATACTGCTTTCCGCCGGTTGCAATTACCGCGTACACGTCTCACTCCTGTCTAGACAGTTCCATCACTCGCTGCGCGTGCCCATAACTTGACGATACACATGCATACCGCGTGAGGCTGCGCGTCACGGCGATACAGCACAATCACGCATGGATGAAACTGCACTAGCACCCACGGTATCGGGTGCATCGTTGCGCAGCGTACCGCTCCAGTATGCACATGGTCAACCGGACCACATTTTTTTGTGCCAGTTACACCTGGCCGGCGAGCCAAGTGCGGTGCATCGTGGCATACAGACCGTTTGCTGTCACCAGCGTTTGATGATCCCCAGCTTCACGTAATTCTCCGGCTGCAAACACCAATATACGGTCAGCCCGTTCAGCTGTGGCAAGCCGGTGGGCGACGATCAGGGCGGTCCGTCCAGCCAGCAGCCGGGCCACAGCCATACCGATTGCCGCATCGGTCGCAGGGTCAAGCGCAGACGTTGATTCATCCAAAATCAACAGGTCCGGGTCGGCTAACGCCGCCCGCGCCAACGCAACCAGTTGGCGTTCTCCAGCAGAAAGCGCCGCGCCACGCTCCCCCACCGGCGTTAAAATACCGTGTGGCAGCCCGTCAACGAACGCCGTTAACCCTAGCGTTTCAAACGCACCGTAAACGTCAGCGTCGGTTGCTTCACGGCGCGCAATCCGCACATTTTCGGCCACCGTTGCCGCAAACAACGTGTCTTCCTGTGGGAGAAACACGACCCGGCGACGCAACTGACGAAACGCAATCTGTTGGACCGGCACACCTGAGAGCGTAATGCTGCCTGCCGTCGGATCGGCAAACCGTGCCAGCAACTTCACAAACGTCGACTTACCCGAACCGGTTTCACCAACGATGGCGACCCGCTCGCCAGGTTCAAGTCCAAGCGTCACCGCTTGCAACGCATCAACGTCAGTATTGGGATAGCGAAACGTCACCTGGTCACAGTTCACTGCCAGCGGCCCAGCGGGCACCACGACAGCATCATCACCTGGATCAACAATCGCCGGTTCGTCATCCAACACGTCAAGGACACGACGCAACCCGGCAACAGCGGTCTGTCCTTCGTTCACCACCTCGGCAGCAAGCACAACCGGTTCAACAAACAAGGTGATCAGAAACAAAAACGCCACCAGCGTGCCGGCCGTGACCGTGCCGCCACCCATCAGTAGCCCGACACTGATCACCGCTGTGGTTGCCGCGGCAGCAAACATTTCACCCAACCCGGAAAACGTTGCCGTTAACGTGCCCGCTTTCACTGCTGTGCTGCGGTGCAGATCGATCGCATCATCGACCCGCTGTTGCATCATGACACGGCTACCAGACGTGCGGAGCACTGCCGCACCCGCCAACATTTCACTGATCGTGGTGAAGACAGCCCCAAGCCGCTGACGCACCTGATAATGCACAGTGATGAGACGCTGTTGAAAACGGCGCGCCAACGCCACAAACGGGATGAACACGACAAACACGACCAGTGCAAGACGCCACGAATACGCCAGCATCACCACACTGGCAACAACCAGCTGGATCGTGGCGGTGAACAGGTTCAACCCGGCCCAAGCCATGAATTTGCTCATCTCGTCAACATCGCTTGTGACTCGCGACACCAAATTGCCGCGCCGTTCTTCAGCACGTTGCAACGGAGACAGCTGGTGAATCTGTGCGAATGCTTTCACCCGCAACACCGACAGTGCTGTTTCGAGCGTGACCGTGAGACGCACATGCATCATCCGTGACGTCAGTGCCGTAACCACGAGCGCAACGGCGGCAAACATGATGACGGTACGGATGTAACCCACATCGATCCGGTCAGCCCGCAAACCCCGATCGATAATCTGCTGGATAGCGATCGGGACCACCACTCGGCCGCTGGTGGCGATCACCGCAAGCAAGCCGGTCAACCCAAGACCTTTGCCAAGGTTTGGTACGGCCCGAAGACCTCCTGCCAACACGGCAGTAGCACGGACAGGTAACTGGCTCGACGGTCTAGCCATCGTCATGTCGGATCGTTGACGCGCCGTCTAACACGTACGCCATCACCAGCGCCTCATACACCCCACAGCGCTCGCGTAGTTCGTCATGAGTACCGCGATCAATCACCTGACCGTCCGCTAACACGACAACCTGATCAGCAGAACGTAACGCTCGCACACGCGAGGTGATAAGTAACGTCGTGATACCAAGCGCCTGCAAGGCATCAAGAATCAGAGCCTCCACATCAACGTCAACCGATGCGGTCGCGTCGTCAAGCACCAGCAGCCGCGGACGGGTGACAAGCGCGCGTGCCAGCGCGATGCGCTGCCGTTGCCCGCCCGAAAGCGATGAACCACGTTCGCCAAGCACCGTGTCATAGCCGTCGGGCAACGCGGCAATAAAGCCGTCAGCCTGCGCGATGGTTGCCGCCCATCGCACCTGAGCGACTGACACGTCACGCCCCAGTGCAATATTGTCAAACACGCTCAAGTCAAACACGAACGGATCCTGAAATGCGACCGCGACCTGGTCGGCACGATCCTCATCACTTAGTGACGCTAAATCGACCCCATCAAACAACACTGTCCCCGCAGTTGGCCGGACAAGTCCTGACGCCAACCATGCCACCGTCGATTTCCCCGACCCGGTCGGACCGGTAAGCACCGTCATCGTGCCTGGCTTGACGGTCAACGTCACCTCGGTGACCCCGCCGGCCATCGCCACAGCATCGTCTCGGTGACGCTCAACGGGATACTGCAACGCCACCGCAGTCAACGTCAGATCGGCCGGACCGGTTCCTGCCACGTAACTGCGGGCCGTTTGGGTTGCTGCGACAGGCCGTAACAGTGCCCGCACACGGATATAGCCTGCGATCGCACGAGGCCACTCACCAAGCATCCAGCCCATCACCCGCATCGGCATAGCCAACAAACGAAACAAGTAGGCAAAGATCACCAGGTCACCCACTGAAAGCACCCCGTCACGGACCCGCAAGGCACCGACTGCAATCACAATCAGGATGCCTATTGCCGGCAACGCTTCGATAAAGGGGTCAAATATTGCACGGAGTCGCCCAACAGCAATCAGTCGCCGTTTCAACCGTTCAGATGCGGCGGTGAACCGTTCGATTTCTTCATCAGCCAGCCCAAACGCGGTCACCAGCAACGCCGCATCAAACGATTCATGTGCGATGTGTGACACCTCGCCGCGTGCCTCTTGAGCTTGGGCGGCCAATACGCGCATGCGTGACTGATACCAGTGGTTCGCAAAGGCCAACACCGGCCACACGATGAGGCTCACTGCGGCAAGCAGCACGTCGGTGACCACCAGCAGCACAGTCGTTCCCACCAGCAAAAAGACGGCACCAACCGCCATGGGCAGCGGCGTTGCCAAAAAGACGGCTGCTTCAACGTCAGTACCAGCCGTTGCGAGCAGACGGCCGGTTGAAAGCCGTTCGCTTAGCAGCGGAAACGACTGATAGTGGCGAGTAAGCCGGCGTCGAAACAGCGCCTGCAGCCGGTACTGCGCCATAAACGCACCCAGTCGCCTGCCCGCAACACCGGCTGCTTTAAACCCGCCGACGGCAAGAATGAGGGTTACGGCCAGTGGCAACATGCTGACCGGTTCACCGTCACGTACAACCGGCAGAATCACTTCATCGGTAACCCAGCCAAGCAGCACCGATGCGCCAATGGTCGCGCCCGCATAAACAAAACCTGCCACGCTGCCAAGGTTTAGTTCACGCGCAGCTCCCTGCCAGGTGGCAGCCAGTACGGCCAGTGCCGGCGAGCGCCCATGAGGGCGTGGACGATCAGGCGACATCACTCGATTTCGGAGATGACGCCGCGACCTTCACACGCCTCACAGGTGTGGCTGAACGACTCGATCAGCCCTTGACTGACGTTTTTGCGGGTCATCTGCACCAAACCAAGTCGCGACACTTCCGACACGCGGGTTTTAGTCCGGTCGCGCAGCAGTTCACGTTTCAGACGGCGCACCACCTGATCTTGGTTCGCTTTCAACAACATGTCGATGAAGTCGATCACGATGATGCCGCCAATGTCGCGCAGGCGTAGCTGACGCACAATCTCATCGGCTGCTTCAAGATTCGTTTTCAACACGACTTCTTCAAGGTTGTTGGCACGGTCACCGGTGAACTTGCCCGTGTTCACGTCAATAACCTTCATCGCTTCCGTTGTTTCAATGATCAGATAGCCGCCGGAAGGAAGCCATACTTTTCGACTCATCGCCTTCCGCAACTGGTCGGTGATGCTGTAGGCGTCAAACAGCGACACGCGACTTGACGTATCGGGCGCTGCCTTCACCGTTTCGGCTGTTTTCGTTTCAGCACTGTCGTCAGCCTCAGCAGCTTCGGTGGCCTGTGAGACCGCGCCATACAGTTCAATTTTGTCCATCAGATCAGGCGCGACTTCTTCCAGATACTCTTTAATCTGGGTGAACAACGTGGCATCATCAACGATCAGCCGTTCATATTCAGGTCCAAAAATGTCACGGATCACTTTCACCACCAGCGGCGGTTCTTCATACACCGCTGTCAAGGCCTTTGCGTTGGCAGCTTGTGCCGCGACCCGATCCCACTTGGCGATCAAACGGGCAATGTCAGCCGCAAGCTGTTCTTCGGTAGCTCCTTCAGCTGCGGTACGCACAATCACACCATGGCCATCAGGTCGCACTGACTTGACGATTCGACGTAGCCGGTCGCGTTCCTTGTCGGTGAGTTTGCGCGAAATTCCAAACAAGTCCGAGTTTGGCGCCAGCACCAGATAGCGGCCGGCAAGCGACAAACGCATCGTCAACCGCGGGCCTTTGGTTCCCATCGGATCTTTCGTGACTTGGACCAGCATCGTCTGGCCGGGCTTCATCACATTTTCAATGCGTTCGTCGGCACCTTCCTCAAGGTCTAGTTCGTCATACAGCACTTCGCCGGCATACAGCACACCGTTGCGGCCTTTACCGATATCCAAAAACGCGGCTTCCATACCAGGCAGCACGTTTTGGACTCGCGCCATATAGATGTTGCCGACATACGTGACGTCCTCATGCCGCGTCACATAATGTTCGACGAGTGAGCGGTCTTCCATCACGGCAATCTGGGTGCGGTCATGCCGTGCAGTGACGAGCATCACTCGCGGCGGGCCATCGACGAGCGACCGGCGCATCTCTTCAGAGATCCCACCGGGACGTGCCGAACTGCGGCCTTGGGCTTTGCCGCCAGATCCCTGTTTGGCGCTGCGCCGTGTACCCGACTTCGCGATTGCAGCGGACACAGCTGCATCATGATCCTGCTCATCGTCATGATCTTGCGTTTTGGGGCGTTGGATGCTGTCGCGATTTTTTGTCTCTTGCCCGCTGCGGGCGGCCGAGCGTTGCCGGCTGGCCGCAGGAGCAGAGGACGCTTTTGCGGCCGGTTTCGTCCGGTCTGATTCGGATCTGCCGTTAGCGGCTGACGGTGTTTTCGCAGGCTTGTCACGTTGCGCCGTTGACGTTTTCGTGTTGTTTGCCTGCGACGCTGTTTTAGTGGCTGCGTCACGGGTTTGCCCGCGACGGCGTGTGCGGGTTTCAGCGGGCACACGGTCGTTGGCAGCAAGCGTTGGCGCTGTGTCCGGTTGCGTGTCAGCGTTGCGGCGTGCTCGGCGCGACAGCACCGATTTACGTTTTGGAGGGTCGTTGGTTACCGGTGGAGAAGTTGCGGTTTCAGTAGGCACCAGTCGTTCGCGGGTGCGGCGGCGTTCGTTCACGTGTGGGCTCGATCGGTTAGGCAGCCTCAACATCACATGGATCAATCAGTGGCACGATCTCACCGCTGAGCGCATCACGCACACCGTCAACGTCAGGTGCGCCTTGCACCACCCGCAAGATGCGGTGTGGCGCAGCAATGTCAGCGCGATTTAGCGCGGAGAAAAGATCGTGTGGTCTCACTGAGTTGCCATCATTTTTGAGCACTGCATGCAAAATGGTACGCGTCAACGTTGCGTCGTCAGTTGACTGCGCCTTAACGACCAGTGTAAGCGTTGCGGGACGCACATCGATGGTCTTTGACCCAGAAGGTCGTTGTCGTACAGCAAAATATTCGTCTGCGGCAAGCAATTCGTCACAGCGTGACGTCAGCACATCCGCAACAGCAGCGGCGTCAGGTGCCACCCACAACAGTTGCCACAAAGTGGCTGGCAACATCGACGCCAGTTTTTTGGCCCCGTCAGGCACTGCCACAAACGTCACGATTTCCATCCCGTCAGGTAAATGACGCGATAATGCAGTGAACGTTGCAGCGGCATCGATGCTGGTGGCAAACGTCAGTTCGGCATATTCGCCACTTGATTCCACACCGACCGCTAACGCGTCAGGAAACGACACTTTGGCGTGCGGGGTAAATCCTTCCGAATATGCGATCGGGGCATCAGCACGACGCAACGCACGTTCCCACACGGCCGTTAAATCACGGGCCGAAATGAAACGTGAACGTCCACGTTTCGTCCAGCGGATCCGGTAGCGCACCACGTATCTGCCCCTAAACCAACGGTGTTTGCTGGGCGTAGCGTTCCGCGGTGACCGGAAGATCACTACGTCCACCTAGGGTGGAAGGCATGACAGGCAGGGAGAACCCGCCGGTGTAGCCGGTGTCATGTTCTATCGACAATCCCGGGCAGACACCACAGTCGTAACACGGCGACCAGCGACAGTCGTCCAACTGCTGGTCTTTTTGGGCATCTTGCCAGTCTTCCCACAACCAGCTGACTTCAAGACCGCTGTCTAGATGATCCCACGGTAAGGCTTCTTTGTTGTTCCGCTGACGATAGGAGTGCCACGCCAAGTCAACGCCACATTCTTCAAGTGCTTGTATCCACAGCGGAAGCGTGTCGCATTCATGCCAGCCATCAAAGCGCGCACCTAATTGCCATGCCCGCTGAACTACATCGGCGACACGCCGGTCACCGCGCGCCAACAGGCCCTCGATCACCCCGTCGTCGGGGTCGTTGGTGCGTAACGTCAAACCCCGATGTTCTTTGATGGCATGACGGATCATCGTCAGCTTCCGCCGAATCTCGTCTGGCGAGTCTTGCGCACACCACTGAAACGGTGTGTGTGGTTTGGGTACGAAACCGCCAACCGACAGCGTGACTTTGTTGGCTTTGCCATAGCGCCGCGCAAGCTCGTAGGTTTTGATGCCAAGGGCTGCAATTGCCAGCACATCGTCGTCTTGTTCGGTTGGAAGGCCCACCATGAAATACAGCTTGATGTGGCGCCAACCTTCCGAAAATGCCAGTTCTGCTGTACGTAACAGATCTGCTTCCGACACCATCTTATTGATCACTGCCCGCATCCGTTCGCTGCCAGCTTCCGGCGCAAACGTCAGTCCGGCACGACGGCCATTGCGTGCAAGTTCGTTTGCCAACGTAACATTGAACGCGTCAACACGGGTCGACGGCAACGACAACGACGTAGTTGTGCCCGTGAACGTGTTCGCAAGATCGTGTGCGATCGGTCCGATTGCCGAATGGTCGGCCGACGACAAACTGAGCAGCCCCACTTCGTTAAAGCCCGTGTCTTTCACGCCTTCTTCGACCAGTTTTTGGACGGTTTCAGGGCGACGTTCACGAACGGGACGAGTGATCATGCCGGCCTGACAGAACCGGCATCCGCGGGTACAGCCACGAAAAATTTCGACACTGAACCGTTCATGCACCGTTTCAGTGTTCGGAACGATCTGTTTACGCGGGTACTGCCACGCTTCAAGGTCTTGAACCGTGCGTTTGGGCACACGAGCGGGAAGACCTTTGACGACCGGCACCGTTGCGCGCAGACGACCATCATCGGTGTAACGCGGCGCATACAACGCCGGGATATAAACGCCCTCGATCTGTGCCAAACGCAGCAATAAAGCCTGTTTCTCGTCGCCATCCACACGGCCCGCTTCACGTTCACGTTTGAACGCGAGCAGGGCCTCATCAAGATCGATGACGACCTCTTCCCCGTCACCCATCACAGCAATGTCGATAAATGGGGCGAGCGGCTCAGGGTTGTACGCGGCATGCCCGCCGACAACGACCAGCGGATCATCGATCGTACGATCAGCTGCCCGCAACGCCACCCCACCAAGATCTAACAAGTTCAACAGATTTGTGTGGCCAAGTTCGTGCGGCAAGGTCACACCAAACACGTCAAACGCCCATAACGGCCGGTGGGTTTCCAGCGAAAACGCCGGAATGTGACGCTCACGCATGATCGGTTCAAGGTCGATCCATGGGGCGTAACAACGTTCGGCCAACGCCGACGGGCGTTCATTCAAAATTTCATACAAGATCTGGATTCCCTGGTTGGGTTCACCAATCTCGTACGTATCCGGATACGACAAGAGCCACCGGGTTTCGGCATTACCCCACGGCGTAACAACACTGTTGTGTTCACCGCCGACATACTGCGCTGGTTTTGAGACGTCCAATAGGACATGATCAAGCGCAGCAAAATAGGACGGCGGTTCATCGGCCTTAGATCCGCAACGCCGATAAGGCTCACGGTCACTTCCGTTAGCAATGGGCGGAACATACGGTGGAACGGCAACCCCAAGCACTGGCCACCTTTCGTCTTACCAGCACGCCCGTCAAGGTAGCAGTGTCGTCACACGTTTCTCGAGCGGATTTAAAACCGCCGCATATGAATATTTAGCAGCAAGCCGACCATTGCAAACCAGGCAATCAGCGACGTGCCGCCGTACGACAAAAAGGGCAGCGGCAGGCCGGTCACCGGCATGATCCCGACCGTCATGCCAATATTCACAAACATCTGCAGTGTCAGCATCGCGACAATACCGGTCGCAACAACCGATCCAAACACGTCTTTGGCATTAATCGCGATCCGTAAACCGCGCCACACGACCACAAAAAATAGGCCAAGTACGATCGTTGACCCGACAAAGCCGAACTCTTCACCGATGACCGTAAATATGAAGTCGGTGTGGTTGTCTGGCACATACGACAAGGATGTCTGGGTGCCTTGAAACAGCCCACGGCCAGCAAACTGTCCCGAACCAATGGCAATGAGCGACTGGCGGGTTTGAAACGCAGCACTCTGCGCGATGGTGGGATCGTCAGCGTTCAAAAAGGCCGTGAGTCGGCCAATTTGATAACTCTGAATCAACCCAAATTGCACTGCCGCGATAACTCCTGCCAGCGCTGCGACCCCCATTGCGATCAATCCACGTAGCCGCACTCCGGCGACCACACATGCCACCGCGAGCACCCACAAAAACACAATTGATGTGCCCAGGTCCGGTTGAAGAAACACCAACATTGTGGGCACTACCGTGACAGCGATGGCCCCGGCTACATGCGCCAACCGCGGTTGACCTTTTGCTTCGTGAAACACGGCCGCAAGAGCCAGCAGCACCCCAATTTTGGCAAACTCTGCTGCCTGCAACTGCACCCCAAACAACAGGATCCAACGCTGCGAACCTCTAATTTCCGTGCCTAACGGCGTTAACGTCACAATCAACAGCAGCACTGCAGCGACATACAGCACTGGCGTGGCCGTTCGAATATCTCGATAGTCGAACGTGACTGCGACTGTCAGCACAATCAACGCCATCATCAAAGCCAGAAGTTGCCGGTTCACAAACACTGTTGGCGATATGTCTTGCGTCGTTAACGCCACCAGATTGGACGAGTAGATCGCTACGAAGCCGATGCCGGTGAGGGCCAACACGGCAGCCAGCAGCACCCCGTCAATCCGACGCAATGGGCTCAGCATGGCACTGCGTCGCGACCCCGAATTGGGCGTCGTTACGAAACCACGGTCATAGGTTGACATAACCCCTCAGATCTAGTCGAGAATCTCATCCCCCGGAGAGAACGTCTCTTCAGCAGCGTCGGTGAAACCAAAATAATGTTCCATAATTGTGCGCACAATTGGTGCGGCCGTTTGCGAACCACCGCCACCCTGCTCGACGTTCACAACCACCACAATCTCTGGGTCATCCATCGGGGCATACCCAGCAAACCAGGCGTAGGGCACTAGGGGACGCACTTCGGCGGTGCCGGTCTTGCCAGCCACCCCAAGCGAAAACAACGGCGACGACGCAAACACGTTAAACGCGGTCCCTCTGGGCGAATTCACGGCCTGCTCTACACCACGCTTGATCGCAGCCAATTCCGCATCCGTCAACCCCAACGTCCCTAACCGTTCGGGAACGACCTCTTGCACCACCTCACCGTTTGGGTTAAGGATCGTCTGACCAACATGAGGACGCATCACCATCCCGTCGTTAGCCAACGCCTGATACGACACCGCCACCTGCAACGGTGTCGACAGCACGTCGCCTTGCCCAATCGAGGAGTTAATCGCGTCACCACCACGCCACACCCCACCAAAGCGACACAGATCGTCGAGCAGCTCGAAACGCAACGAACCCGGCTGAGCCTCAGCGGCTTGCGCGCAGTACATGTCGCGCGCGTTTAACCAAAACTCTTCGCGCCACTGCCGCCCTGGCACACGCCCGTTAACCGCGCCCGGCAGATCAATGCCGACACTGACTCCAAGACCGAACCGGTTTGCCACCTCGACCAGATATTCGCGGCCGTCTTGACGACGCTGTTCACTGCGCCAATTCTCATACGCCAAATCATAGAAATAAGTGTCACACGACCGAAACAGCGCCTCAACCACCGTCATCGGACCTTCGTTGACACCACGGTTCCAGTTACGAAACGTGGTTCCCCCCACCGTAAACGCCGCATCACAGCGACGGGTCTGTGAAGGAGTGATCAAACCGGCCTGCATAAACGCGGCAGCAGATGCGGTTTTAAACACCGAACCGGGCGGATATGCCCCGGCGATTGCCCGGTTCACCAACGGCCGATAATTGTCAGGGTCGTTCACAAACGACCAGTAATCCTGCGACACGCCACCGACAAATTCGTTCGGATTAAACGTCGGATACGACGCCATCGCTAACACACCGCCCGTACGAGCATCCAACACGACCGCCGATCCAGCGACCGACGGCAACAGTTGGCCGTCCTTGCGGCGAATGCTACGGCTCGACTCGATCCCGTCACGTAACGCCTGTTCGACCGCAGTTTGCAACCCAAAATCGATCGTTGTGACCAGCGTGTTGCCCTCAACTGGGTCGCGTTGCGACTGGACACCAAGCACGACTCCACGGGCGTTGGCAACCAGCAGCTGTCTGCCTGCTACGCCACGAAGATCCGTCTCATAACTGCTTTCAAGGCCTCCACGGCCAAGAATGTCGCCCCCGCGATACTCACTGAACTGCGAGTCCGTCAGTTCGTTGGCAGATACTTCTCCGACTGTGCCAACCACATGGGCAGCAATCTCCCCACTGGGATACTCCCGCACCGGCAAATATTCGGCTACCACGCCAGGAAACATCTCTTGGCGTTCACGCACAAAAAACAGTATTTCTGGAGTGATATCAATCGCGATCGGCACCGGCCGAAACGGGCTTCGCCGTTGTGAGCTCAAACGCTGCAACACTGTCGAAGGTTCAAGTTCAAGCAGTTCGGCAAGCCGGCTAATCACCCGCTCGGCATCACTGTCCCGTAGCTGCCCGTCAGCACGAAACAACACCTGCCGGTCAACACTTAACGCCAAAGCAACCCGGTTACGTGCCAGTTCTACGCCATCCGAGGTGAGAATCCGGCCACGTGGCGCTTCCGTAATAACAGTGCGCACCTGATTCGAATCGGCAAGTTCGACATACCGTTCACCCGCAAGCACCTGCAAAAACCACAAACGAGCGAATAACCCGAGGAACAGTGCCACTACAAGCGTGGCAATAAACGTCATGCGGAGCACCGATGACGATGATGACATGTGCTGTGGGTTAATGCTCACCGTGTCAGCATACTTTCATCAAATAAAGCCTCGGTTTTCCCCGCAAGTCACGACAACGTCTACCGGCTGCTTTACAGCTCATGGCGCGACACGCCCCCAGGACGAAAAGGGCCAAGCAGTTTTGGAAAGACCGGAAACAACAACGGAGCAGAAAAGGCATTCACCGTGCCTGCGATCAGCGCCACTTCAAACAGGTAATGCCACGGTAACGCGACCCCCTGAAGGAGCACCAACGCCCCGCCAGACAGCACCAATGCCGCCACCGTAAAAAAACCGCCGAGCGCAACCGCGGCAATCACCGACTCACGATACACGTACGGTTTCAACACACCCACGCCGTAGCCGCACAGCGCATACACCGCAACACTCACCCCAAACGGTGACAAGCTGGTCAACACATCACTCACTAAACCAGCCACAACTGCCACACGAATACCCGTAAACGGGCCGTCAGTCGCTGCCGCGGCAAGCACCACGAGCAGCAGCAGATCCGGCTGAAACCCGCCTAGCGGCACCACCGGAACCAACGTCGTTTCAATGGTTGCAGCAAGCAGGATTAAAACCGTAAAAACGGCGATGCGCCTACCCATTGGCGCCCTCAGTGCCGCCGTCGTTAGTGTTGGCGCTGTCTTGAGGACGCGGCAGTACTTCCTGGTCAGTATCAACAAACGGCGGCGGTTCCTCCACCGGGGAAGTACGCAGCACCAGCACATGACCAAGCCGGGTGAAATCAACGTATGGATTTACCAGCACATCGGTAATTAGCTGCGATGACGCACGCTGGACCGACCGAACAACCCCAACCGGAATGCTTTCAGGGTACAGGCCGGCATCAAAACTGGACGTGACAATTTCGTCACCTGCGGCCATCTCTACTCGAGAATCCAACAGTCGCAAGGACAAAGGGTCAGCCCCGCGCCCATCAAGCACACCGACATGTCCCGATGATGCCGACCGCACTGTCACCGAAAAGTTCGGATCAATCAGTGCGATCACTCGCGAGGATCGTTCACCTACCGAATAGATGCGACCAACGAGACCATCGCCGTTGACAACCGGCATATTGCGTTCAACTCCATCAACCCGTCCAACATCGATGGTGATAATCCACTCGAAATTTGAGGGCGAGATAGCGATCGTACGGGCAGGGACGGTGTCAATACTGGTGCGGTCTCTCATCGCCAGCAACGCGCGCAATTCCGCATTTTCTCGTTCGAGATCACGCCGGCTGACAACCCGCTGCTCGAGCACCTCAAGCCGATCTCGCAATGCGTGATTGTCCCGGCGGATACGGGTCAGTTCCCGCACCGACCGGGTGGCGTTACTGATCGGCGAGACAAACCAACGCACTCCGACCTGCACTGGTGAAAACACAGCTGTTGCGCCCGAACGCAGCGAACTTGCGCCGCCATCGCCGCCACCGCGAATATCGATCGTGGCGAGTGTTAGACCAAAAATCACCGCAACAATAAGGAAGATACGGCCGCGACGATGCGAAAACATCGGCCCCTACCTCTCTCCTTCAGTTGCACCTTAAGTCAGCACCGACGCCACACTGTTAGCGGCGAGACGACGACACCAGCACCTTCTTGAGTGTCTCGAACTCTTCAACACATTTGCCAGAGCCCAACACTACTGAGGAGAGTGGGGATTCGGCGATGTGAATCGGCATGCCTGTTTCGTGCTTAAGGCGCTCGTCTAAACCGCGCAGCATGCCGCCACCGCCGGTCAAGACAATCCCTTTATCCATAATGTCTGCCGCAAGCTCGGGAGGGGTCTTATCGAGCGTGTTCTTCACCGCATCGATGATGGCATTGACTGGCTCTTCGAGCGCACGTCGAATCTCTTCGGCCGTAATAACGATCGTTTTGGGCAAACCTGACACCAAATCGCGTCCACGAATTTCAGCGTGTGGTTCGTCCTCGAGGGGATAGGCACTACCGACCGCTATTTTGATCTCTTCGGCGGTGCGCTCACCAAGCATCAGCGAGTATTCCTTCTTCAGATGGGTGATAATCGCCTCATCAAGTTCATCGCCACCAATCCGGATCGACTGCGACGTCACAATGCCGCCAAGCGAAATCACCGCAACCTCGGTGGTTCCCCCGCCGATGTCGACCACCATGTTGCCGGCAGGTTCGTGCACCGGAAGGCCTGCACCGATCGCTGCAGCCATTGGCTCTTCGATAATGTATGCCGACCGGGCACCAGCCTGAATCGAGGCTTCTTCGACAGCACGTTGCTCAACCCCGGTAATGCCTGATGGAACACACACAACGACACGTGGTTTGGCGAAAAAACGCCGTTTGTGCACGGCGTGAATGAAATAGCGCAGCATCTTTTCGGTGACATCAAAGTCTGCGATAACACCGTCTTTCAAGGGACGGATGGCCTGAATATGGCCTGGAGTACGACCAATCATGCGCTTTGCTTCAGAGCCGACAGCAACAATATGGCCGGTTTTCGTGTTGATTGCGACCACAGATGGTTCATCAAGCACGATACCGCGACCTCGCACATAAACGAGCGTGTTGGCGGTACCAAGGTCAATGGCCATATCGCGACCAAGAAACTGCAAGGAGTTGCCGAGATTGTTTACCACGTTGCTGCTGCCGATCGCACGAAAGCTTCCGCGTCCGCCCACCATGAGCGAATCACGATCACTTGTAAGGTAGCAGCGCACCTATCATCGCGAATGGACGGACGGGTATTTCTTGCTTTACAGCACTCCTCGACGTGCCAACGACACCCACCGGCCATCACCGATTACAAGATGATCCAACACCTCCACGCCGATCAACGATCCGGCACGTACCAGACGCTGAGACACCGCCACATCGTCAGCTGACGGTTCAGGATCGCCCGAAGGATGATTGTGCGCCAGCACGACAGCTGCAGCGTTTTCGAGCAACGCATCACGAAACACTTCCCGTGGCGCCATGAACGTGTGGTCGATACTGCCAATGCTTACGGTCACCACACTCAGCAGCTGATGTTTTGTGTCGACATAGCCTGCTACACAACGTTCCCGGTCGGCGTTGGCGAACTCGGGTAGGAGCACTTGTGCAGCCACCTCTGGCGAATCAATCAGTCGCCTAACGTCGGCTTGCTCTCGCAGTACCCGGTCACAGTGCGCACAGCGTGGCGTCAATCGTCCGTGCACTCCCTCACAAGGCCCGTTGTGCCAGCTGTCGTGAAACAGGGCTGTCTGATTGTCATCGTGCAGTGATGTTTTGGTGTTCGTCACAAGACGCTCCCGGTTGGAACCGAAAGCGTGACACACCAGGGCGGTAACGGCCGCAGACGGCCGTTACCGCTTGTGGAAAGACGCTAAAAGCGACCTGGGAAAAACAGAGCTAATTCGCGTTTCGCCGACGCAGGCGAATCCGAACCGTGAATCATATTCTCGCCAATGGTGGTGGCAAAGTCGCCACGAATCGAACCGGGTGTCGCCTCGATCGGATTGGTTGTCCCCATGAGAGCTCGCATCGCGGCAATAGCGTCGTCGCCACTGACCGCCAACGCGACGAGCGGCGCTGAAGTAATAAAACGCACAAGTTCGCCAAAAAACGGCCGCTCGACATGTTCGGCGTAATGCTGCCTTGCCGTGTCTTCATCAAGGGTCCGCATTTCGAGCGCATCGACAGCCAAACCTTTGCGTTCGATGCGGGCGACGATCTCACCAATCAATCCGCGTGCGACGCCATCAGGCTTAATCAGAATTAACGTGTGTTCGTGCGCCACAATCGGCTCCTCATCAGTCGTACACAAAAAATGCTGTCCAAGCAGGGACATTACTGCCCGTTGGCATCGAGGGGAAACTCATCTGAAGGATCATCTTCGTCATCATCAGGTAAGCGAACAACCTCATCGTCGTCATCGACGTCCCCAAGAAAAAACTGTCGCGCATCACCAACTAGTGTCAACGAGCCAGTCACCAAAATGACCGACCCGTCTAACGCGAGTGCTTGCGCAGCCTCTAGGGCATCTTGCACCGTCGCGGCAACGGTCACCTGAACAGGCGTTCCCTGCCACATCTCGCGTGCGTATGTTGCCAGCGTTTGGGCCGGCAGCGCACGCGGATTGTCAACCGTGGTGACCACCACGTGAGCGACCCGGTCGCGCAGCTCACGCAGAATGTTTGGCACATCTTTATCGGCAAAATATGCGACCACCAGGACGATCTCAGCGTCACCGAATGCTTCAGTAAGGGTTGGAATGAGCGTGCGTGCAGCATGAGGATTGTGTGCACCATCGAGCACGATCGTCGGATAACGATGAACAATTTCCATCCGGCCGGGAACTGTCACAGCTTCAAGACCGTGCCGCAACACGTCATCGTCGATCGCGGCAAAACCGTCACCCATAAACGCAGCGAAAGCAGCCAAAGCTAGCGCCGCATTGGCGGCTTGATGCGCACCAAACAGCGGTAAGGCAATATCGCTGATCATCCGATCGCCAACTCTGACCGCAATCTGCTGCCCGCCAACAGCAGGCACGCGAGACACAACCGTAAAATCTGTCTCCGCGCATGCAAGTTTGACGTCACGATGCGCTGCTTGATCAACCAAAACGGTCAGCACGTCGGGATGCTGCACGGCTGTGACGGCGCTTCCACCGGCTTTGAGAATGCCGGCTTTCTCGCGCGCTACCTCAACTGGTGTGTCTCCTAGTTCAGGATGATCACGATCAATAGCGTTGAACACGGCCACATCGCCACGGACCACGTTGGTCGCATCAAACGCGCCCCCCATCCCAACTTCGATGACAGCCGCATCAACCGGCTGGTCCGCACACCACCACAACGCCATCGCGGTGAGAAATTCGAAATAGGTGACCTGGTCTTGATCAGAACCCCCAGCCGCCCGAATTTCATCGTCCAGCAACGTTACGAGCGGCTTTACCGCGTCATACACCTCGGTAAAGCGTCGTCGCGATATTGGCCGTCCGGCGATCATGAACCGCTCCCGTACCGACTGCAGGTGCGGGGACGTATACGTTCCGGCAGTGATGCCAGCCGCTGCACACAGGGTGGACACCATCCGGACAACTGAACCTTTGCCGTTTGTGCCGGTGACATGCACGACCGGAAGCGTGTCTTGCGGGTCACCCATCAATCCAACAAGGCGCGTAATACGTGCCATATCTGGCAGCATCCGGCCTGGCCCACGCGCGTACAGTTCATTTTTGGCACGGCGATAGGCCGCGTCCACAGGAGAACTCATAAGAATCCTTGTTGGCTTGATATCGCCACTTTAAGTGGTGACCGCATCAAGCTGCGTGTACTGCTCATCTAATTGGCTCAACGTGTTGTTCAGTTCGCCAAGCCGCGTCCGTTCACCCTCAACAACGTGGGCTGGGGCGCGAGCGACAAACGATTCGTTCGCAAGTTTGCCGTTAATCCGTTCGCGTTCTTGCATCACACGGTCACGTTCTTTTGCGATTCGTGCTTTTTCTGCAGCAAGATCGATTAGCCCAGTCAAGTCAACTTGGGCTGTGCCGGAGGCAAACACCACCCGTGAAGTTGCTGCACGGTCAGTCAACACATCAACGATGACGATGTCGGACAGTCCGGCTAGCGAGGCCATAAGCGCGCCATTACGGTCGAACACGTCGGCCTGAGTGCTCGTCACGGTAACGGGGAAACGTTTGGCTGGAGCGATCGAATTCTGGGAGCGGAAACGGTTCATTTCCGTCACAAAATCTTGCACGACCGCAAATTCGGTTTCGGTGGCAACATCCCGGTCGCTCGTGCGAATAGTTGGCCAGTCGGCCACCATCAACGACTCGCTACCACCTTGGCTGCCGGTCAACGATCGCCACAGCATTTCGGTAACAAATGGCATCAGTGGATGCAGCAAACGCAGCGTGTCATCGAGCACCACGCTTAACACCTGTCGGGCACGCAACACTACGGCAGGATCATCCGAGGCAAACAACGGCTTGACAGCTTCGAGATACCAGTCGGCTAATTCATTCCAGATGAAGTGGTACAGGCCTTGGGCGGCGCGGGGCCAGTCATAAGCGTCATACGCCCGATCGACCTCGGTATGCGCCGCGGCGAGGCGTGAGAGGATATAGCGGTGGCACAGTTCACGTTCAGCCCTCTCAGGTAATGCACCTGGACGATGCCCATCAAGGTTTCCCATCGCAAAACGTACGGCGTTATACACCTTATTTGCGAAGCGTTTTGCGCCTTCGACCCACTCTTCAGCCAGTGGCACATCGGTCCCTGGCGCGGCCGATCGCACCAGCGCAAACCGAGTCGCGTCTGCCCCGTAAGAATCGATCAGATCCAACGGGTCGATGACGTTACCAAACGACTTGGACATCTTCTTACCGTGCTCGTCACGGACCAGCCCATGATTATGCACTGTCCGAAATGGCACTTCCCCGGTGAACCACAAGCCGATCATCAACATGCGACTCACCCAGAACGTGTTGATGTCGTATCCGGTGACAAGCGTCGCGGTCGGATACCACGTCTCAAATTCGGGTGTTGTCTTGTCGGGCGCTTCCCAACCAAACGCAGCAAACGGCCACAGTTGTGACGAAAACCAGGTGTCCAAAACATCGTCATCTTGCTGCCATGACGGATCAGTGATGTCTTCGCGAGACACCCGAACTTCTCCCTCCGGCCCATACCACGCTGGAATTCGGTGACCCCACCAGATTTGGCGTGAAATGCACCAATCGTGGAGGTTGTCTAACCACTCGAGGAACGGCTTTTGGCGTGCTTCAGGCACAAAAACGACGTCGCCTTGCCGGACCGCATCAGCAGCCCGCCTGGCCAGATCACGCATCGCAACAAACCATTGCAGTGACAGGCGTGGCTCAACGACGGTGCGGCAACGCGAACAGTGCCCAACCGCATGATCGTGAGGTTGAACACCAACCAGTAAACCTTGGGCTGTTAACTGTTCGATGATGGCCTTGCGAGCGGCGAAACGTTCAAGCCCCGTAAACGGCGTGTCGAGCGAAGCGAGCACATGCGCCGATTCGTCAAAAATTTCGATCATTGGCAGGTCGTGACGCAACCCCATCTCGTAGTCATTGGGGTCATGCGCAGGAGTGATTTTCACCGCGCCGGAACCAAACTCGGGGTCGACATAGTCATCAGCGATGATCGGAATTTCACGATCAATGAACGGGTGGCGTACTCGCCGACCAACCATGGATGCGTAGCGTTCATCAGCCGGGTTGACTGCGATCGCCGTGTCACCAAGCATCGTCTCTGCCCGGGTTGTGGCGACCACGATGCCTGCCGTGGGATCGTCTGCAAACGGATAGCGAAAACTCGCCAGCTCACCGGTGATGTCTTCGTGTTCGACCTCGATGTCAGACAGCGCTGTCTGACATCGAGGACACCAGTTGATGAGACGATTCCCCCGATAAATCAAACCTTGCTCGTACAGGGATACGAAAACCTCACGCACTGCGCGTGACCGGGTTTCATCAAACGTGAACGCTTCACGGTCCCAGTCGCAGGATGCTCCTAGTTGACGCAGTTGGCGCAAAATAGTGCCACCAGATTCTTCTTTGAACGCCCATACGCGCGCTAAAAACGCGTCACGTCCTATGGCATGACGGTCCGTGCCTTCCTGGGCGAGTTGTTTCTCCACCACGTTTTGCGTGGCGATACCCGCATGGTCAGTACCTGGGATCCACACGGCGTTCTTGCCGCGCATACGTTCGCGACGGATGATCGCATCCTGAATCGTGTTGTCGAGCGCATGGCCTACATGCAAACTGCCGGTGACGTTTGGTGGCGGAATCACGATCGAAAACGGTTCACCGTCGTCATCGGGGTTGGCATGAAACAGGCCAGCCGCGACCCAGTCTGCATACAACTCGGATTCAACTTCAGCGGGTAGATACGCCTTGGATAGGTCAGTCATCACGAAATTCCTGCGTGGGGCTTGTGAAAGGAGAGCGTAGCCGCCTTGATTTTTAAGGAACGCGCGGCGCTTGCGGCTCTTGAAGTACTGACTCCCCTTCCCACAGCAGCGCGTTTGGTCCGTACTGGTTGCGCGCCTGTCCGGCGGGCACCCACACGCGGGCAGGTTGCTCTCCCGAAACGCTCAGCAAGACGATCCGTTGTGCTGAATCGGTCATCGCGATGTGTTGTCCATCGGGTGAGACACGTCCAGCGAAAATGGTGTAGTGAGACTGTGATTCGACGCGCCACACGTCCGTATTGTCGTACCGGACCACGAGTTCATCTCCGTCACGAAACCACATGAGTCCGGATGGGTCGTCGTACACGATTTCCTGGTTGGTTGACTGCGTCGCTGTGATCTCGCCGGTGTCAGGCGCTATCGACAGCAACGTGAACTGTTGAGACATGCCACGGCCATACTGGAACAGTTGCAAGGGGCCGTCGGTTTCAAAGCCGACAAGTTCACCGTCAACCCCGCAACGAACTTCTCGCCACGACCCGTCGATCTCGGCGATATACACGCACAGTTCATCGCGGGACCAGCTCGTCCACGCGATAGGAACAGCCGGGAGACCAGTTTGATCAGCAGCAAGCTCGGTGAGTTGTGGTGGCCGTTCAACCCCAAAAAGGAATACGGCAGCTATCACTGCGGCAGCCACCACGATGGCCGCGATTAACAGTTTGATGTCGCGCTGTGGCATCTCAGCAGTGTCAGAGGACATCGTCGGATCCTTTAAGCACAACCGCACTAGACGAATCCTCGCGTACATGTCGTCGTACCCGACTGGACAGGGCTGCCGCAAGAACAAGGACAAGACCGGAAACGAACAAGGCTCCTGCTGCACCAAGCGAATCGGCAAACACGAGGAAGCTCAATTGAGGCACAAACAGAAAAACGGTGATCGCGGCAATCGCAAGAATGACCTGATCGTGCATCCGCAATGCAAACCACACCAGGGCGGCTGCTGTGGCCAACCCAAGCAGCAAAGGGGCGAGTGGCACCGGCCCGGCACGTGCCACTTGCAAAGCAATCACACCACCGATGGCACCTACGATCAGTGCAGGTCGCCGTGGCGTGACCCAGCCGCCAACAGTTAAGAGCAGCCACGACAACGCGAAGACCCAGAACAGCATGGCGGCGGCGAACGGATTCACCTGAATTACTGGTTGTGCGAGGACTGCACCGATCAGCGCAACACCGCTTGAAAACAACATCAGCACAAGCAATGGCCGTGGCCGTCTGGCATAAGCCACACCGACGCTCAGCGCGTAGATCGCAGCGATCAGCGCCGTTTGGCTTTCGGTGCTAAACCGCGTGTATTCGCCGGTTGTAAGCATCACTACAGCAAGCAGCGACAGAATCGTCACGGCGGTTAAAACACTGGTCAAACGCTGCGAAGTCTCGCTTGAACGGTCCGACAACAGGTACGCGCTGGCCCCAAAAATGAGGACAGCTGCTACCGCAAGCCCGATTCGCCCTAACGGTAGGAGTTGCTGCCATACGCCACGAACAACCAGCCCAACGGCACCAAAGGCGAGTGCCGCACCGATATAACCGAGCGCTTCAGCAATGGATAGGGTGGGCTGCTGGTCGTCTTCGTTATCGCGTTCAAACGCCACGATTGCGGCATGTTGTTCTGATGTAATGAGGCCAGCATCGACCCAAAGCTTAAGTTTGCGGGTAGGTGACGGCACGGTGATCATCTGCCTTCCATACAGCCATACCTGAGGAGATGAGACGGTTTACGCCGAACGTTCCTGCTGTTCATCAAGTGCACGCAGATCCGCACGGGATATCAGCCGCGGGGCTGCTCGTCGCCGCACGACGTCCTGGCTGATCTCGCAACGACCAACATCATCACGCGAAGGCAGGTCATACATCGTCTGAAGCAATAAGTCTTCAAGAATAGCTCGCAACCCGCGCGCACCAGTCTGGCGCAAGATCGCCAAGTCAGCGACCGCTTCAAGTGCATCATCGTCAAACACAAGTTCGATGTCATCAAAAGCAAAGAAGCGCTGATACTGCCGGACCAAAGCATTTTTGGGGCCGGTGAGAATCTCAATCAACGATGCGCGTTCCAACGGATCAACGGAAGTAACAATCGGCAACCGGCCGACAAATTCAGGGATGAGCCCGTACTTCACAAGATCCTCTGGCAGCACCTGACGCAAGACCTGACCCAAATCATGATCGTGGTCACTGGAAAGTTGCGAACCAAAACCCACACCACTACGGCCAAGGCGCGACTCGATCACCGACTCAAGACCGGAAAAGGCTCCACCACAGATAAACAAAATGTTGCTCGTGTCAATCTGAAGAAACTCTTGATGGGGATGTTTCCGGCCGCCTTGTGGCGGCACAGACGCAACAGTTCCTTCGAGAATCTTCAACAGCGCCTGCTGCACACCTTCACCAGACACGTCACGGGTGATTGACGGGTTGTCTGACTTGCGGGCAATTTTGTCCACTTCATCGATGTAGATGATGCCCGATTCGGCTTTCTTCACGTCAAAGTCGGCAGCTTGGATCAGCTTCAACAAAATATTTTCGACATCTTCCCCGACATATCCCGCTTCGGTTAACGCAGTCGCATCAGCTAGGGCAAACGGCACATCAAGGAGTCGCGCCAACGTCTGTGCCAGCAGTGTCTTTCCTGAACCGGTGGGACCAAGCAGCAGAATGTTAGATTTCTGCAACTCGACTTCGTCGTTGGAACTCTCTGCCTGAATACGTTTGTAATGGTTATAGACGGCAACAGACAAAGCCCGTTTGGCTGCGTCCTGACCGATCACATAACCGTTAAGAAACTCGTACACCTCGCGCGGTTTAGGAAGTTCGCCACGGTGCAGATCGGTCGGTTCGGCAAGTTCTTCTTCGATGATTTCATTGCACAGTTCGATGCATTCATCGCAGATGTAGACGCTTGGGCCAGCAATAAGCTTCTTGACCTGTTTCTGCGTTTTGCCGCAGAAGGAACACTTTAAGAGCGCGTCTGCTTCACCAAACTTCGCCATTGCTGAGCCTCACCTCGCTCGGTGCGTTGCGGTGTAGCACCGTCTGCACACCAAAGCAGCGTACTGCCCAACAAGCCCCAACGCCGTGTAACCGTTGCAGGTCAAGATGCCGACGTGACCTCTTGGGTTTTACGGCTTTGGATGATCTCGTCAATGATGCCGTACGCCTTGGCTTCTTCAGCGTTCAAAATGAAATCACGGTCCGTATCGGCAACAATCTTCTCCACCGTCTGGCCGGTCTTGGCTGCAAGAATCTCGTTCAAGACGTCACGCATACGCAGAATTTCACGCGCTTGAATCTCGATATCGACTGACTGTCCTTCAGCACCGCCGGAAGGCTGGTGCAATAAGACGCGCGAGTTTGGCAGTGCAAACCGCTTGCCTTTGGTGCCAGCAGCAAGCAAGACAGCCGCAGCTGAAGCAGCCTGGCCCATGCAGATGGTCGAAACATCGTTGCGGATGTACGCCATCGTGTCATAGATCGCAAACAATGCGGTGATCGAGCCACCAGGCGAGTTGATGTACAGCGCAATGTCTTTTTCGGGGTCTTCTGACTCCAGATGAAGCAACTGGGCCATGACAACGTTAGCGATCTCATCAGTGACCGGCGTCCCAAGAAAAATGATCCGCTGCTGCAACAAACGCGAGTAAATATCAAACGCACGCTCACCACGGTTAGTTTGTTCGATCACCGTAGGAACGAGATAGCCGACTGGTGATGCCACACCATCTGCCACTGGAAAATCCTCTACTGCCATCACTACAGTCCCTCTCGCTCGCATCAGCCTTGCTTCATGCCAAAGCGTACCGACGAAACTGTAACCCTCCACCGCCTTTAGCCACAGCGTGTGAAGTTCACTCTGCCTCAGTGTCGCCTGACACGCCCTCAGCGTCAGCGTCCGCTACCACCTCTGCTGCCTTCAAACCAAGCTCAATCAGCAACTCATCGTCCGGGGCACCTTTGAGTGTGGCCGCGTCAACGATCACATCAATTGTCTTGCGGCGCATAATGTCACCAATCAAGGCCGGCAACGTGCCTTGTTCTTGAATGATTTTTGCGACCTCTTCAGGAGTCACATTGTTGATGCGGGCGTGACGCACGATTTCGCGATCAATTTCGCGCGGATCAAAGTCAAGGGACAACGTCTGCGACAACGCGTTTAACACCAGTTGGGCTTTGACGCTGGTTTCTGCCGACTCGCGGGCGTTCTCCGTAAACTCGTCACGGGTCATGCCTTGAGCTTCAAGCAGTACATCAGCATCAATGCCGAACTGTCCAGCTTGACCATCAAGTTGTGCGAGTTGCTGTTCGACCTCGTATTCGACCATCGATGGCGGCAGGGGTACATCGACCCGTGCGAGATAGGCTTCCAACACGTCGCCACGTACCTGATGGTGTGCTTCTTCAATCTGGCGGCGCAACAGCGAATTGCGCATGTCGCCGCGTAGTTCATCCATACTGTCGAAACCACCTGCCGCACTGGCAAAATCATCATCAAGTGCAGGCAGCGTTTTTTCGCGGACGTCTTTTACGGTGACGGTGAACGTCGCGGTCTGTCCGCCATACTCGGGATATTCTGCGGGCAGCACATCGTCGTAGGTGAACGTATCCCCGCCAACCGCGCCGACAATCTTCTCATCCAACTGCGGCGTCACACCGGCTGAACCGACCTCGTAGAGGGCGTCTTCAACCTTGGAAGATTCGATCGATTCGCCATCTACAGCAAACACAAGATCGATGCTGACCAGATCTCCGGTTGCTGCGAGACGTTCGACCACATCAACTTCAGCGAAGCGTTCCCGCAACGTGTCGAGTTGCGCATCGACCTCAGCCTCATCGACTGACCACTCCGGAAACGCCACATCGATACCGGTGTGGTCTGGTGCGGTGATTTCCGGAGCAATTTCAACGACGGCAGTGAAACTGCAGCCATGCTCTTCATCAAAATGTTCTACATCCACTTCGGGCTGCGCAACCGGATCGATGGCGTGCTCACGCAGCGCTTCGGCGTAGTAGTCAGAGATCGCATCTTCCATCGCCGCTTGAGCGATCGCCCCGACCCCAAAGCGCTGTTCAAGCAGCTTGCGAGGTGCCTTACCGGGACGGAAACCGGGCAGGTTCACGTCTTTGGCAAGCGTTTTAGCCGCCCGATCGAACGCCTTTTTGACGCGCTGCGGTTCAACCTGAACCGTCAGTTTGATTTTCACAGGCTCGAGAGTCTCGACAGACGTTTTCACGGGGAATGCCATCCTTCAGATGTAGGGCGTTCAAATCGCCCTTAAACGTTACGCGTGGGTGTATTTCGACACGCACTGGGTTTCAGCACGCTGGCATAGTAGGCGAAGATTCAACGGGCGCTACCACGCTTTCAAGCAGATCGCTCCGGTTACGCCTTGACGTGGACGGGTAGTCGCACGCGTGCGGCTAGACTATTGCTTCGACCGGGATGTGGCGCAGCTTGGTAGCGCACCTGCTTTGGGAGCAGGGGGTCGGGAGTTCGAATCTCCCCATCCCGACAAAAAACACTGATCCAAGCAAATGACCCGCTCAGGCTAAGCCGGAGCGGGTCATTTGCTTGTCGCTTTTTCACCGAGTCAAACATCGCCACAGCGAAACTGGCTTTCACCTTCAACTAACCAAGGCAAAATTAAGTGACAACCCATCGATGACGACCTCACAGCCACCCGTCTTAGCGGCGTTGGCTTTCTTGCTTGGTAACGAAGCGGTCGACCTGACGCCACACGTCGTCGCGCACTTCAATCACCGCCTGATCGATATCACGCAGACGGGATGTCCCAACGATCTTTGGCACACCAGCAATCCAACACTCAAGCGTTACTCGCTGAGAAGACGAATCTCGATCTTTCATAGAGATCTCTAACTCGACCTGTTCAGCTTCCCAGCGTGTTAGCCGCCGTTCAAGCCGCCCGAACAAGGAATCTTTGACTTTCTCGTATTCCTCCGGGAGAAACTCCGGCGCAACACGAAGTCGATCACGAAACTTTGACACACTCACTCCTGACTGCGAACCAAACGGTGCACTCAGCAACGTACCAGCCTCCTTGCACCCATCACCTGCCAAACACATTCGCCCCGCATGCAACCAAGGGGTTACGCTTCCTTCCACACCTTGCGGGTGTAGCTCAATGGTAGAGCCCCTGCCTTCCAAGCAGGAGGTGCCGGTTCGATCCCGGTCACCCGCTCGAAACGACCATAACGTCACTACGAGCCATGTTGCGCACAGACGTAACGGCCGGCAAGGAGTGAGTCATATGGGGAGCGTGTTCACACGAATCATCACTGGCGAACTGCCGGGTCATTTTGTTTGGAAAGACGCGACAGCAACTGCTTTTTTGTCAATTAATCCCATCGAGACTGGCCACACGCTCGTTGTGCCCCGAATCGAAGTGGATCACTGGCTCGACGTTCCTGATGCGATCTGGGACCATTGCAGCCAAGTAGCGCGCTTCATCGGTCGGGCCCTTTATGAGCGGTATGCCCCGCCGCGTGTTGCCATGATCATTGCTGGCTTTGACGTGCCCCACACCCACATGCACCTTATTCCGGCCTACCAGCAGTCACACTTAACTTTCGCGCATGCCGCTGCCAGTGCCGATGCGAGTGTGCTTGCCGCCACCGCACGTGAAATTCGCGACACCTTGACAACTTTGGGCTTCGACCACGGCGCTTCATAGCTTCAATCACGTCTCTGTCTGCTCGCCCAGCACGTAGCCATATCCGTGGACTGAACGTAAAACGCGCGCATCCAGTCTAAGGATGCGACGCAGCGCACTGATATGCGTACGCAACGCATGCCTGGCCGACGGGTCGTCACTGCAGCCCCACACCGCGCGGATTAACGCAGCGTGTGACTGAACGATGCCGTGTTGCGTCAGCAGATAGCTCAACAGCCGCCACTGCAATGCGGTGAGTTTCACAAGCCCATCCGAATTTTCTGCCTGCAGTCGTGCTGGCGTCACTACGAGTGGACCTCGAGCGGTCGCAAGGGTCACCGTTGCCGGTGAAACGCGACGGGTTGAACGACGCACAGCGCTACGTACCCGCACCACAAATTCGACCGGATCAATGGTGGCAGCGCACACGTCAGCCACACCCCGGTCATACGCCGCGACACGGCAGGCAACACTGGGTTCGTTTACCCACAGTACAACGGGCAGTTCAACGTGTTCGCTCAGCCGGCCGGCGGTTTCAACGGCCGCAAACCACACGGCATCAGCGCGTATGACGATTGCATCGACTGCGCCTGTCACACACGACGGATCCTGAGAAACCTCAAAACAGATGCCGTGACGTGCGCTGGCCCGCACGATCGTGTCAGGCACTGGCGTCGTGCCACTGATGACAACTCGCCACATTTCTGAGTGTGTTTGGCCGGCATACCGCATCAGATAGCTCCCCTTTGTTCTCCCTTCACTATCTCTATCGGCAGATCAGTCGGTTTTTTGCATACCACTTTGCAAAAACTGCACAACAACCCGGCAAACACGTCACGTTTTTCTAAAGCCCTGCTTCAACGCAGAAAAGTGGCCGATCAACGGAGCTTTCACACAAAGGAGCTCCTATGCCTGTTGGCCGCCACCGCCCCGTCGAAACTCAAACCACACCGCACTGGCATGGCGCCGTTGTCGCCCACTATGACCTCGTCCAGTCGATCGTTCGGACCCTCACCCGAAATGCCCCACTTCACGTTGATCGCGAAGAACTCCACGCCGCCGGTCTGCTTGGTCTCGTCGACGCCGCGAAACGATTCACCTCCAACGGCGCCACCCCCTTTAGCGCCTATGCGTCAGTTCGCATCCGGGGTGCCATCATCGATGCGATGCGCCGTCACGACTGGGCGCCACGTGGCGTCCGTGCCCAGATCCGCCAAGTCCATGACGCCACCGACGTGCTCCATGCCAAACTACAACGCACACCAACGACCGGTGAAATTGCCGATTACCTGGGCTGGGACACGGCAAACATCACACAAGTTTTGGCTGAAGCACAACGCGCACAACTGGTGTCGCTGGCTGCAAACGACCACGGCACCTACGACTACACCCAAATCCCGTGGCTAAATGCTGCGGTTGACCCGGCAGAACAGGCCGTCAACACGGAACAATGCGACGATATCGCCGTCGCCTGCCATTATCTGCCGGACAACCTGCGACAAATCCTTACGTTGCGACTCATCGACGAGTGGAGCCTGTCAGCGATCAGTGCGTTCCTAAACGTCACTGACGCGCGGGTATCTCAACTTGTCAATGAAGGACTCAACGTGCTGCGTGCTGTGTTGCACGAAATGCGCGACGACGTACCTGCCGTACCGGACTGCACCCCCGGATCACTACGACGCGAACGGATCGTCGCAGCGTCAGGTGCGCTACGTTTCTCGACACAGTCCAAACGCACAGTTACGCACGGTACGCCCAACAGTTCTAGACTCACCGACACCGCGCCGCCCGCTCGCTGTGCGTCGCAACCGGCTGCTTCCAACACTGCAGCCATCCCACACGCACACACGATGTTCACACCATTTAAGAGGAGTTCGTAATGGCCACGATTTTTTATGACAAGGACGCAGACCTTTCGCTGATCCAAGCGAAAAAGGTGGCAATCCTCGGCTACGGGAGCCAGGGCCACGCTCACGCACTCAACCTGCGTGACTCAGGGGTCGACGTTCGGGTCGGACTTCAGGTCGGCTCCTCGTCACGGGCCCGCGCTGAAGAAGCCGGTCTCGTTGTCAAAGAAACTAACGAAGCGGCAGCTGAAGCGGACGTGATTGTGGTGCTCACACCTGACACCGCCCAAAAAGGCATGTGGCAGAACGGATTAGCTGAAGCCGTCAACGCCGGCGATGCACTCGTTTTCGGTCACGGGTTCAACATCCACTTCGGTTTCATCACTCCACCTGAAGACGTTGCCGTATTCTTGGCCGCACCGAAATCACCTGGCCACATTGCCCGTCGCATGTACGAGCAGGGTCAAGGCGTTCCAGGCCTCGTCGCAGTCCATCAAGATCCTTCCGGCGACACACTTGAACTTGGTAAGGCATATGCCGCAGGGGTTGGTTTGACTCGCGCCGGGGTGCTGCTCACCACATTCAAAGAAGAGACCGAAACGGACCTCTTTGGTGAACAGGCTGTCCTTTGTGGTGGTGTCAGCCACCTGATCCAGGCATCGTTTGAAACACTGGTGGAAGCGGGCTATCAGCCAGAAGCTGCCTACTTCGAATGCCTGCACGAACTGAAACTGATCGTCGACATGATCTACGAAGGCGGCTTGTCGTGGATGCGTTACTCCGTGTCTACCACCGCCGAGTATGGCGACTACGTCTCGGGCCCGCGGATCGTGAACGACGACACCAAACGTGAAATGAAACAAATCCTCACCGAGGTGCAAGACGGCACGTTCGCGAACAACTTCATGAACGAGATCGAATCAGGCGGCGAGTACTTCACCGCTCGTCGTAAAGCCGGCAAAGAACACCAGATCGAAGTGGTTGGTCGCCAACTACGCGCCATGATGCCATTCCTTGAAGCACCAAGCGAAGACTACTAAGCCGGTTTAGGGCTGCACCTCACACGGTTGTGCTGGGGTGCAGCCCTGCTAACGCAAAACCGTCAACGTCGGCATCATCGTCTTGAAAACCGTCGGCGATAAACATCTGTAAAGCCGACGTTTCGCTTGGGCTTAAGAGTCTGCGGCCAACCCGTCCTTGCGCCCCGTAGCGTTGCCGTAGCGCGTTGCGGTACGCACCAAACGGCATCGCAGTGGTGCCTTCACAGCGCACAACCAGTGTTCCATCACGGCTGTCTGCACGTGCTTGGTCATACGCCACAACCAACGCCGCGACATCATCAACAGTGATTGGGGTCACTATCACCTCATCAAGCCCGTCAAGATCGGCCGTGAGGAGCGCGTCAATAAGACGTGGTGACTGCACCAGATTGCTGCGCATAATCAAGGTTGGAGCGGGCACTAACGCGAGGTGGCGTTCAGCTTGAGCCAACGCAACCCGATGGGGTTCACAAGACCGGGATGCTCCTAATGCGGACACCATGATGACCCGTTTGACGCCCGCATTGGTTGCGGCCGTCGCGCACACCTTGGCTGCAGCAGAAATGCGATCAGCCGGCCAAGCAAGCCCATGAGGCACAAAAACTAGCGTGTGCACATCAGTTAGCGCCGCTTCAAGGCGGCCTTCATCATCCCAAGTTCCGTGCGATACGAATGCGCCTTGTTGCCGCAACGCTGCGACATCACCGACACTAAACAGGCGAACTTCACCTCCTTCATCAAGGAGGTTGTGGGCGATTTGGCGTCCCACCGTGGTGGACGCGCCACAGATGAGCACAGGCACGGCGAGCAGAGTAGCGGCCATTTTCGGTTATCTTGCACGTATCGGAGGTCACCGTGACTAGCAGCGACACTGCACTCGTAGCCACAGCTTCAGCTGGGGACCGCAACGCATTTGCAGCATTAATTGCACGCACCGCACCTGACCTGGCGGCATCCTTGCCTGCCAGCAAAGACCACCATAATGACCTCCGCGCCATCTACACGCTTGCAATGCGTGAACTGCATGACGGTGCGACCCCAACTGATGTCAACGCCTGGCTGCTTCAACTCGCCCAGACACGTCGGCGACAGGCCAACAGACAGCAGCAAACCTCGACCCAATTGTCGTCACTCGACCATGATCTCGATCGGCTCTGGACCGATCTTGCGCCCCTATGGCCGCAAGGACGTAGACCTTTCATCTCTCTTTCTCGACCGGTCCGGGTTGTCGGCATCAGCGTCATTTTGCTGCTTGGTGGCCTCTATGGGCTGATTCAGTTCCAAACGCCTCAACGTGAAGCAGACACCCTGATTGCAACCGTGTATGAGCCGACGGCTGATGACCAGCCGGCACTGGACCCCCCTGCGATTGAGCCAGAAATAGTCACTGTCCCAGTGATTCCGCTCCCTCCACTAAGTGACGACGACCAACGGGCGCAACAATCAAGTCCTCCGGCAACAGACGAGGGCAGCCCAACGGCACCCAACGATGCCAACAACAACGAAGATACATCCGAAGAACCTGACCCAACAGAGCCTGAAGAACCCACAACTGACCCAGCAGAGCCTGAAGAACCCACAACTGACCCAACAGAGCCTGAAGAACCCACAACTGACCCAGCAGAGCCTGAAGAACCCACAACTGAGCTTTGAACTGGACTCAACCGTTGACTAAATCAAGATCGGCAAGCAGTTGATCGCTGGCCGTGTACGG
>JBBDST010000026.1:0-5002 GCA_040904765.1 Nitriliruptoraceae bacterium | reverse complement strand
CTCAACCGTTGACTAAATCAAGATCGGCAAGCAGTTGATCGCTGGCCGTGTACGGGTCAAGTTCACGGGCGGCAACTTTGCGTGCCAGTTCAGTCAACACAGACCGGGAATCATCGTCGCTGGCGATAAACCGACGTCGTACAGCATCAAGTACCAGTTCACGCAGCAGTTGGACGGCACGTTGTCGTCGCCGGTCTTCCCCAAATGATGTGGTGTCAAGGTGCGTGCCGTGGTCGTCGATGATACCGACGAGCGCTGCGACTCCCTCCCCGTCGATACCAACACAACGGGCAATTGGCGGCGTCCAGGGGCTTAATTCGCCGATTGCGCCATCTTTGGCGATATCAAGCATCCCTGCCAGTTCCGAGTGGAGACGGTCTGCGCCCATATGGTCAGATTTGTTGATGACCAGCACGTCGGCGATCTCAAGAATGCCAGCTTTCGCAGCCTGCACCCCATCACCCATACCTGGAGCCAACACGACGAGCGTCGAATCTGCGGTGGCGGCAATATCGACTTCTGATTGACCGACACCAACCGTTTCGATGATGATGTCGTCAAAACCGACCGCATCCAACACGAGCACGGCTTGTGGGGTAGCCAGTGACAAGCCGCCCAGATGGCCCCGTGAGGCCATCGAACGGATGTAAACGTCCGGATCGCCGTGGTGCGCCTGCATTCTGACCCGGTCGCCAAGCAGCGCCCCGCCAGAGAACGGCGAGGACGGGTCGATCGCCAAAATTGCGACCCGTCGTTGCTGTTTACGTAACGTCATGGCCAGCGCGTTCGTCAGCGTCGATTTACCGACCCCTGGCGACCCGGTAATGCCGATCACACGTGCAGTTCCCGTGTCGGCATACAGGTCAGCAATGATCTGACGGAGCCGTTTTGGGTCAGCATCTTCGACCACAGTGAGCAGGCGGGCAAGCGCGCGACGGTCACCCGCCTTGGCGTTTGCCACCAGTTCCTTGGGGTCAATCATGCTCATTCCACCTTAACCAGCGTCACTGACCGTTACGCAACACGTACCGTTACTGCTTCGCCTTGACCGCCACCGCCGCACAACGCTGCCGCACCACTACCACCACCACGTTCAGTGAGTTGGTTGATCAGACTAATCACGATCCGTGCGCCGGATGCGCCGATCGGATGACCCATCGCGATCCCACCACCGTTGGCGTTCACGACATCAAGCGACACGCCAAGGTCGGCCACTGAGGCTGCGACGACTGAGGCGAACGCCTCGTTAATTTCGTACAAGTCAAAACTGTCCGCTTCCACGCCCAGACGTGCACTTGCGGCACGGATCGCGTTGGCTGGCTGCAGCAGCAGCGACGGGTCAGGTCCCGACACGCTCGCCCAGCCGGTGAGTTCGGCCAGCACCGGCAATCCGAGTTGCTCGGCATGTTCGCGCGAAGTGACGACCACGGCCGCGGCACCGTCAGAGATCTGAGATGCATTTCCGGCTGTCACCGTGCCATCAGCGGCAAACGCCGGTCGTAGCTTGCCCAACGACTCTACGGTTGTTTCGACACGGACACCTTCATCAACGCTGACCGTAATGTCATCACCGCGTCGTTGCGGCAAACGCACAGGAGTGATTTCACGTGCGAACGTGCCACGTTCTTGAGCTGCATGCGCCAACGCGTGCGAGCGAGCAGCGATCTCATCTTGTTGCTGGCGGGAAATATTTTTCGGCTTTTGATACTGCTCAGTCGCGACACCCATCGACACACGGTCAAACGCACAAGTCAACCCGTCATGCATCATCACGTCTACCAGCGTGGCGTCGCCCATACGCAACCCAAAGCGGGCCCGGTCAAGCACGTAGGGGGCACGCGACATCGATTCCATGCCGCCCGCTATCACCACGTCATATTCGCCCAATCGCACCAAGTCACGGGCACGCGACAGCGCGGTCATCGAAGAGATACACACCTTGTTGATCGTTTCGGCAGGAACACCCATTGCGATACCGCCGTTGAGAGCTGCCTGACGGGCTGTGATCTGGCCAAGACCGGCCTGAAGCACGTGCCCAAACGCGACATAATCCACTGCGTCAGCAGGCAGGTCCGCGTGAGTAAGCGCACCTTTGATGGCGTCGCCGCCAAGTTCAACAGCGGAACGGTTCGCAAACGCGCCCCCAAATTTTCCGACTGGTGTCCGAGAATAACCCACAATAACGGCGTCGCGCACAGCGAACTCCTTCACAAGTAACGATATTGAGCGATATTGATTCACGTCACGCAGCCATACACTGACTCCTATGCGCAACGCGTGACTATGAGCGTAGACGCTTCAGCGCCTAGGTTGGTGCGCATCAATGAGAATGAGGAGTGTGCCATGACTGTCTCCCGCATTGACCAGATCGCGATCGCTGTCGAAGATTTAGACGCAACCCTTGAACTGTTTCAACGTGCGTTTGGCCTCGTTGCCCAATCGCGTGAAGTGGTTGAGTCTGACGGCATTGAAGAAGCGATGATCAACGTCAACGGCGTGTACATCCAACTGTTGCAACCGACCCGAGACGACTCTCCCGTAGGACGTTTCCTCCAGAAAAACGGTCCTGGCTTGCATCATTTAGGTTTCGGTGTCGCAGATGTCGCTGACACGCTCGCTCATTTGCGTGACGAAGGGATCCGTTTGATCGACGAAGCGCCACGGCGCGGCGGCGGGGGTCACACCATCGCATTCGTTCACCCGAAAAGTGTTGACGGGGTGCTCGTAGAGTTAGTACAGGATGACCCCTCTCACACGGCACATTGACCCGCTAGCCTAAAAATTATCTGCGATACACGCGTCAGAAAGTTCTCTGTGGCCCTGTTTGATCGTCTCCGCCAGTGGATGCGTGGCGAGAAACCAAAAACGTCATCTCGTAGCGCCACCAAACGTACCCAGCCTTCAAGTCAAGCAACCCAAGAACTTGAACGCTTCGCCGGATCCAGACGTGGCGTTGAAGCATTTGTTGAACCGCGCACAGCTGTGTATTCGACCACGCTGCTGCTCGTTGCCGACGACGGTGAATATTTGCGTCGACCACTTGAGAACGCTGACGCGGCACGCCACTTGTGTACACGCTTAGAGATCCCGCTGTATGACGCGGCGAAAGTTGGCTATCCCAAACGGATGCGCGACTACGACTTGGGTGAACGACCGAAACCGGTCGACCTCTCTGAACTGCCGCCATGGCCTGGCGATGATGCTAAAGGGGCGGCAGACGACGGTCCGCCGCCACCGCCCCAAAGCTAACTATTCTTCGGTGATCGTCACCGAGTTGATCATCACGTCGTCAAGTGGACGGTCGCTCGCTGCGGTTGCTGTGCTGGCGATCTCATCGATCACGTCAAGGCCGTCGATGGTCTTGCCAAACACCGCATACTGCGGTGGCAGACCATAATCGACATGCATGATGAAAAACTGTGAGCCGTTAGTGTTGGGTCCGGCGTTTGCCATCGCCAGCGTCCCCATCTTGTAACCGTGTTTCCGTGCCGCATCAAGTTCATCCGCAAAGCGGTATCCCGGACCACCCGTGCCGGTTCCCGTTGGGTCGCCACCTTGAATCATGAACCCAGAGATCACACGGTGAAAAATCACACCGTCGTAGAATCCTTCACGGGCCAAAAAGACGAAGTTGTTCACCGTGTTGGGTGCTTCGTCAGCAAACAACTTGACGGTGATCGTGCCTTTGTTGGTGTCCAACACAGCCTTATACGACTTGGTCGTGTCAAGCTGCATTGCTGGCGGGTTGGGATACTGGGTCGCCACGTGGCGCTCCTTTTTCTTCGGGATGAGAGATCGTTACAGTACGCCGTTCATGCGACGGCTGACCTGCCCGTTAGCCGGCAGACACCACAATGCGATACAGCGCCACTGCAGTGCGCGGCCGGTCCAACTCGTCGGTAGGCGAGGCTGCAATTCGCTCGAGTACGTCAAAGCCGCCAGTAACTTCACCAAACACGGTGAACTGTGGTCCTGGCAGGTAGGTCGGTTCGCCAAGGGTGATAAAAAACTGTGACCCGTTGGTGTTTGGTCCGGCGTTTGCCATCGCTAAGACACCGCGCGGGTAACCCGACGGTACCGAGTCACGCAGTTCGTCGTCGAGTTCGTCTTGATCGATCACACCTTGTGCGATGAGTTCTTCGATCTGTTCGTCACGGGTGACGCGATACAGCGCTTGGGCGGTGTCGAGTTCATCGTCAAACCGGTAGCCGGGGAATGTCGGAGCGTTCGGATCAAACCCGGCCTGGGTGCAGTCATCTTGCCCACAGCCAGTACCGGCAGGGTCTCCTGCTTGCAACACGAACCCGGGAAGCACACGGTGAAACAGCACCCCGTCGTAATAGCCGTCGCCAGCAAGCATCAGCAGATTGCTCACTGCCAACGGTGCACTTTGCGCATCCAGATCGACTGTGATGTCGCCGCATGTCGTTTCAAGCACGGCTGTGTAACTGCGGTTGGGGTCAACTACCAACCCGAACGGCTCGTCATACACCACGGCAGCGATCTTGGGCACGTCATCGGGCAAAGCACCGCACGGGCCTTCCGTTGCTTCCTGGCTAGCTGACGTTGTATCAGCTGAGCGCGACAACGTTGCGGTGACCAGCGGGGCGGCCAATGACACGGCTAACACAACCACCATGCCGATAATGATCGCCCGGTTGCGCCGTTGACGTCGCGCGAAAGTGGACCGGTCTTTTGTCCCTGACTTTGCTGCCATACCGTGCACTCCAAACGTTTTAGACGACGCGTCCCCGCGAAACGGCCAGCCGCCAACAGTGATGATGCCAGTGGCGCCGCAGATCGACATACCCGTCAGGCCAGATTACGACGTGGCCGACGTTGCGGTTCACCGTGTTCTGACATTCCGGACATACATACGTTTTTAACGCCCGAAAGGTCGGAACGCGTTTGGCAATGTAGCCCTCAAGCGACGGCAGTGACGGGTCGGTCTGTTCCGAGAACACGTCAGCTGCCCGATCTCATATCACTCGTCATACACGTA
>JBBDST010000025.1:0-7268 GCA_040904765.1 Nitriliruptoraceae bacterium | reverse complement strand
AAAAGGGCGCTATGTGCGCTTGATTTAAAACGGGTTATTCGCCACGATTTTTCGCGACGATTGCTTCTTGAATGCTTGCCGGCGCTGGTTCGTATGAACCAAAACGCATCGTGTAGTTCGCACGCCCTTGAGTTGCTGAGCGCAAATCAGTGGAGTACCCGAACATTTCGGACAGTGGAACACGTGCATTAATCACCGTTGCGTTACCGCGGGCTTCTGTGCCTTGGATGAGACCACGACGACCCGAAAGGTCGCCCATAACGTCACCCATATAGTCATCGGGTGTCACAACCTCAACATCCATGACAGGCTCGAGAAGTTGCACACCAGCTTTCCGTGCGGCTTCCTTGATTGCCATCGAGCCGGCGATCTTGAACGCCATTTCAGAAGAGTCAACATCGTGGTAGCTACCGTCAACGAGAGTGACGCGAACGTCAACCATCGGGTAACCGGCAAGGATGCCACTTTGCATCGATTCTTTGATGCCGTGGTCAACAGACGGAACGTATTCTTTAGGAATCGAGCCACCGACCGTCTTATTTTCAAAGTAGTAGTGCACTTCGAGATCGAGTTCGAGTTCTTTCTTCATCTCTGCAGTGAGCGGCTCAACGTTAATCACAACGTGGCCGTACTGACCACGACCACCTGTTTGGCGAACATATTTCACGTCGACCTTCTCGACCCGCTTCTTCACCATTTCGCGGTAAGCAACCTGCGGGCGACCAACGTTTGCGTCAACCTTAAATTCGCGTTGCATACGGTCAACGATGATTTCCAAGTGCAGTTCGCCCTGACCGCCGATCAGTGTCTGACCGGTCTCTTCGTCCGTGTGCACACGAAACGACGGGTCTTCTTCGGCGAGTTTCTGCAGCGCCGTTGACAGCTTCTCTTGGTCAGTCTTGGTCTTTGGCTCAATGGCGATCTGAATCACAGGATCAGGAAAGTCCATCGACTCCAGCAGAATCGGTGCATCCGGAGCTGTAATCGTGTCCCCAGTTGAGGTGTCTTTCAAACCGACGAGAGCAACAATGTCGCCAGTCATGCAGCCGTCACACTCCACACGGTGGTTGGCATGCATCTGCAGAATACGACCAACCCGCTGACGGTTTCCCTTGGTCACATTAAGGACATGCGAGCCAGAATCAAGCGTTCCCGAGTAAACCCGGGCGAAAGTCAATGTGCCCACGTAGGGGTCGGTCATGACCTTGAACGCCAACGCCGAGAACGGCTCGGAGTCGTCAACTTTACGGGTCATCGGTTCGTCGTTCTTTGGGTTCTTGCCAATCATCGGTGGCACGTCAAGCGGGCCGGGCAGGTAGTCAACGACTGCATCAAGCAGTGTCTGAACACCTTTGTTTTTGAATGCGGAACCACAGAACACCGGAACCAACTGGTTGTTGATGGTGGCGCGACGCAGGCCAGAACGCAGCTGCTCGGTGGTGAGTTCACCGTTTTCGAAGTACACCTCAAGCAATGCTTCGTCTGTTTCCGCGACACGTTCCATCAATTCGGCGCGATAAACCTCTGCATCTGACACCAAATCTTCAGGAATAGGGACACGTTCAAACGACGCCCCGAGGTCTTCGCCTTTCCATACAACTGCATCAAACGCAACCAGATCAACGACGCCCTCAAGCGTGTCTTCGCCACCGATTGGCAGTTGTGCGCGGACCGCGTTTGAGCTCAAACGGTCTCGGATAGTGCCAAAAGAGTATTCGAACGACGCGCCGGTACGGTCCAGCTTGTTCACGAAGCAGATCCGTGGAACGCCGTACTTGTCGGCCTGACGCCACACTGTTTCGGACTGTGGTTCGACGCCAGCAACACCATCAAACACGGTCACAGCGCCATCAAGCACACGCAACGAACGTTCTACTTCAATTGTGAAGTCAACGTGGCCAGGCGTGTCGATGATGTTGATTGTTACGTCTTTCCACTGACATGTGGTGGCAGCAGACGTAATCGTGATCCCGCGCTCTTGCTCTTGTTCCATCCAGTCCATGGTGGCAGCACCATCGTGCACTTCACCGATCTTGTAAGTCCGTCCGGTGTAGTACAGGATGCGCTCAGTCGTCGTGGTTTTACCGGCATCAATGTGTGCCATGATGCCGATATTGCGGAGCTTTTCCAGCTTCACAGTCCGCTTAAGTGCCATGGTTATTACTTCCTCATCCAAAGTTGAAGTGTGTTTACGCGTTACCAGCGGTAGTGCGCGAATGCACGGTTTGCTTCAGCCATCTTGTGCGTGTCTTCGCGACGCTTCACTGCCGCACCGACACCGTTTGAGGCATCAAGCAGTTCGCCGGCAAGGCGTCCGCCCATGGTGTGCTCCCGGCGGATACGTGCGTATGCAATGATCCAGCGCAGTGCCAGCGTCGTGGAGCGGCCCGGCCGAACTTCGATCGGGACCTGGTAAGTCGCGCCACCAACACGGCGGGATTTCACTTCAAGTTGTGGGCGGACGTTGTCAATCGCACGCTTGAGAACACTGATCGGATCGCCGCCCTGGGTGCGCTCAGAGATTGATTCAAGCGCGTCATACACGATGCGCTCGGCCAATGACCGTTTGCCATCGAGCATCACCCGGTTGATGAGCTGAGTTACCAGCGGTGACGAGTATTTTGCGTCTGCGACAACTTTGCGCCGACCTGGGGAACCTTTGCGTGGCATATCAGCCCTCCTTCTTCACGCCATAGCGTGAACGTGACTGCTTACGGTCACGCACTGGTGCAGCATCGAGCGTTCCACGGATGACCTTGTAACGCACACCCGGCAGGTCCTTCACACGACCGCCACGAACAAGCACAATCGAGTGCTCTTGGAGGTTGTGCCCTTCACCAGGGATGTAAGCCGTCACCTCAACACCTGAGGTCAACCGGACACGACACACCTTACGGAGTGCAGAGTTCGGCTTCTTCGGCGTTGTGGTGTAGACGCGAGTACACACACCACGACGCTGTGGGGAACCCTTCAGCGCGAGAGTCGTGTTCTTCTTGGTCTTATCACGACGGCCCTTACGCACCAGTTGCTGGATGGTGGGCATACGTACTGATCTCCGTTTTTGGCACCGCGTGCAATCAATCGCACGTCAGTGCGCGAGCTGCGCTCGCATTCGGTCATTGTTGGTCATGCAGCAATCCCTGTCGTTACCTGTGAAGGCCGAAATATGGGATGCTGCAACGAAACTATCGAGCCACGGGCCCGGGCGTTTCGCTTTATGTCACTTCAGCTGTGGTCACTATCAAAAGCATTATCCGCAGTATCGACAAGCGGCACAGGACTCAAGCGAAACACCACGACTTCACAGCCGCGGCGTGAACACGAAGAGTACCCGTGCGGGCGACAACGTGTCAACTGCTGAGCCTGTACACCCTTGCATCTGACTGAGAACCAATGGGAAAATGTGGGGATGGCAGCCAATCAGCCATCCATCCCCACGGTGCTACTTATGTCTTATTCGACTGTTGCGTCGCGCGAGCCGTCCGCATAACCCCAACCAGCGTCAAAACCCCAAGATCCGCCACCATCATAGGAACCTGATGATGCCAAAAACTCGGCGATATCGGCCGGCAGAGCCTGCTCAGGCAGTTCTGTATGCCCGACAGATACGTCTCGATAGCGACGAACACCGGTACCGGCAGGAATCAACTTGCCGATGATCACGTTTTCTTTCAACCCGACCAACGGATCCGATGACGACTCAAGTGCGGCTTCAGTCAGCACGCGAGTGGTCTCTTGGAACGACGCGGCAGATAGCCACGAATCGGTCGCAAGGGACGCCTTGGTAATACCCATCAGCATTGGTCGTGCCGCTGCTGGCTGCCCACCTTCTGCCAATACTCGGTCGTTTTCTTGACCGAAACGAATCCGGTCGATCGTGTCACCAGGCAAGAAACGTGTTTCTCCCGCATCGACAACATGAACCCGACGGAACATTTGTCGAACGATAAGTTCAACGTGCTTGTCGTGGATCGGTACACCCTGAGAGCGATAGACGTCTTGCACCTCTTTCACCAAGTGCAGCTGTGCGACACGTACCCCCAGCACGTCAAGCAACTCGTGCGGATCGATCACACCAACGGTGAGCTGCTGACCGACATCTACCATGACACCATCAGCGATCTCAATGCTCAGATCGTCAGAGCGGAATAGACGTGCACCGCGCGGCAGTTCATGCTCATCAATCTGATCGCGCGTACCGTGAATTCGCAAGAAACGCGTTCCGTCAAGGTCTTCAATCTCGACCCGACCGGCAATCTGCGCAATCTCACCTTTACCACGTGGTGAACGAGCCTCAAACAGCTCGACGATACGTGGCAAACCCTGTGTGATGTCATCGGCTGATGCGACACCACCGGTGTGGAAGGTACGCATGGTCAGCTGGGTACCTGGTTCACCAATCGACTGTGCAGCAACAATGCCTACGGCTTCGCCAAACTCAACCATCGTGCCGTTTGCGAGCAGCTCGCCGTAGCAGGAGCGACACACACCAATCGGGGTGTCACACGCCAACACAGAACGAATGCGAACGCGGCGATCATCTTGATCGGCCACTTTCTTCAGCGGCTCGCCGGTCTCAGGGTGCAGACCTTTAAGCATCGCGGAACGCAAGCGGCGAATTTCGGTGTCAACAATCAACGTGCCCTTGGGCACAAGCACATCGCTTGTGCCCGGGAAGTACACGTCTTGAGCCAAAATCCGGCCGTACAGCGACTGCGAGTCGTGCTCACCGACAATGGCTTCAAGCCCACGTTCGGTACCACAGTCTTCTTCACGGACGATCAGGTCCTGCGAAACGTCAACGAGTCGACGTGTCAGGTAACCCGAGTCGGCGGTACGCAGCGCTGTGTCAGCAAGACCTTTACGTGCGCCGTGGGTCGAAATGAAGTACTCCAACACGGAGAGTCCCTCACGGAAGTTCGACTTGATCGGCCGCGGAATGATTTCACCCTTCGGGTTTGCAACCAGACCACGCATAGCAGCGATCTGACGCAACTGGGTCATGTTTCCACGTGCACCCGAGTTCGCCATAATGAAGAATGGGTTCTCTTCAGAGAAGTTCTTCTCCATTGCCTCCGAGACCTCAGCCGTAGCTTCAGTCCAAATCTCGATCAATTCCTGACGACGCTCACTGTCGGTGATTACACCGCGGATGTACTGCTTTTCAATCTTTTCCGCCCGCGCCTCGGACGCTTTCAATACATCAGCTTTAATTGCTGGTGTTTCCACGTCAGAGACAGCAACAGTGATTCCTGCCCGGGTGGCAAAGCGGTAGCCGAGGTCTTTAACGGCGTCCAAGACTTCAATCACCTGCCAACGTGGGAAGGCATCAGCACACTGGTTGACGATGTCGCCGGCAAAACTCTTAGTCACAACCGTGTTCACATAGGGGAACTCCGTTGGCAATGCTTCGTTGAAGATTGCCCGCCCTGGGGTCGTGACGATCTTGGCACGGGTACCGCTGGCGCGGAGTTCTTCCCACGCCTCATCGTCACTTCGCAGTTCGGCCGGACGATCGTCAATGTTGAGCTGTTTGCCTGCCTCAAGACGCAACACGATGGCGTCTTGCATGTGAAGTTGCCTGCTATCTAGCGCACGCTCGACTTCGCCAAGAGAGCCGTAGATCGACAAACCTGCACAATCACGATCGCGCGACGTGTCTGACGTTGTAAAGGTGAGCCAGTAGATACCAAGCACCATGTCTTGGGTCGGCGAGGCAATCGGACGCCCTGTAGCGGGCGACAAAATGTTGTGCGGTGCCAGCATCAGCAGGCGCGCTTCGGCCTGTGCTTCCGCAGACAACGGCAGGTGGACGGCCATCTGGTCACCGTCGAAGTCTGCGTTGAACGCGGTACAGACCAGCGGATGGAGCTGGATGGCTTTTCCTTCAACCAACGTCGGCATGAAGGCTTGGATACCCAGGCGGTGAAGTGTCGGCGCACGGTTTAGCATCACCGGATGGTCGGCGATGACTTCTTCGAGAACGTCCCATACCTGGTTGCGCTGACGCTCCACCATGCGTTTGGCCGACTTGATGTTTTGCGCATAGTTGAGGTCAACCAGGCGCTTCATAACAAACGGCTTGAACAGTTCAAGCGCCATCTGCTTAGGAAGGCCACACTGATGCATCCGTAGTGACGGACCCACAACGATCACGGAACGCCCGGAGTAGTCAACACGCTTGCCGAGAAGGTTCTGACGGAAACGCCCCTGCTTGCCTTTGAGCATGTCAGACAGTGACTTCAGCGGACGGTTGCCAGGGCCGGTAACTGGACGGCCACGACGTCCGTTGTCAAACAACGCGTCAACCGCTTCCTGCAACATGCGCTTTTCGTTGTTCACGATGATCTCGGGAGCCCCAAGATCCAAAAGCCGTTTCAGCCGGTTGTTGCGGTTAATGACACGCCGGTACAGGTCGTTGAGGTCAGAGGTTGCAAACCGGCCACCATCGAGCTGCACCATCGGGCGCAGGTCCGGTGGAATGACTGGCACGGCTTCGAGCACCATCGCACCAGGACGATTTTTGGTTGCGCGGAGCGCTTCGACAACCTTCAACCGCTTGGTTGCACGCTGCTTTTTCTGGCCCTTGGCTTCAACGATCATGCTGCGAAGTTCGACCGATTCGTGCTCAAGGTCGATCGCGTCAAGCAAGTCACGGACTGCTTCTGCGCCCATGCCGCCAGAGAAGAACTCGCCGTACCGGTCACGCATATCGCGGTACACCAGTTCTTCTTGAATCAGTTGCTTCGTTGAGAGCCGTTTAAACGTGGTGAACACCTTCTGTAGGTGTTCGATTTCGTTGGAAGCCCTAACCGACACGGTCTTGAGCTGCTTTTCGATCTCTTTACGTTCTTTCTTGACAATCTCAGGCTTGGCGCCTTCAGCTTCAAGTTCCGACAGCGATGCTTCAAGCTCCGCCAGCAGTTCTTGACGGTCCATCTCGAGAAATTTTTCGATCTCTTGGCATTCGGCGCGCAGTTCACTCTCAAGCTCGCTCAGCGCTTCATGACGCTTGTCCTCATCCACGCTTGTAATCACATACGCCGCGAAGTAGATGATCTTTTCGAGATCTTTCGGCGACATATCAAGCAGATAGCCAAGGCGCGAAGGTACGCCTTTGAGATACCAGATGTGGGTCACAGGGGCCGCAAGCTCGATGTGGCCCATCCGCTCACGACGCACCTTCGAACGGGTGACTTCAACACCACAGCGTTCGCAGATGATGCCCTTGAAGCGCACGCGCTTGTACTTGCCGCAGTAGCACTCCC
>JBBDST010000024.1:5087-7337 GCA_040904765.1 Nitriliruptoraceae bacterium | reverse complement strand
GTGCACGCGGCCGCTTTCTGCTGCTGAAACTATTGGAACGGGCCCGCCAAAACAATATTGGCATACCGGCGTTGACGTCAACGGACTACATCAACACGATCGCGCCTGAACGGGAACCGCACTTTCCCGGCGATGAAGAGCTTGAACGGCGAATCCGCCAGCACATCCGTTGGAACGCGGCAGTGATGGTGCATCGCACCAACGTTCAACGCGGCACCGGCGGCCACATCGGCAGTTACGCGTCGTCTGCATCACTGTACGAAGTCGGGTTCAACCATTTCTTCCGCGGCAAAAACGATCCTGGTGGCGGCGACCACGTGTATTTCCAAGGCCATGCCTCACCGGGGATCTATGCCCGAGCGTTTCTGGAAGGCCGCATCAGTGAGGAACAACTTGATCGTTTCCGTCAAGAAGTTGCTGACGGTGGACTGTCGAGCTACCCGCACCCACGGCTCATGGCTGACTTTTGGGAGTTTCCGACCGTCTCAATGGGGCTTGGCCCGTTGCATGCGATCTATCAGGCACGCTTCAACCGTTACCTGCACAATCGCGGCTTAAAAGACACCTCAAACCAGCGCGTGTGGTTCTTTGGTGGGGATGGCGAAACGGCCGAACCTGAGACGCTTGGGGCGTTAGGCGTCGCCGCACGTGAACATCTAGACAATCTGACGTTTGTGATCAACTGCAACCTGCAACAACTTGACGGTCCCGTACGCGGCAACGGCAAGATCATCCAAGAACTTGAAGGGATCTTCCGTGGTGCCGGCTGGCATGTGATCAAAGTGATTTGGGGACGCGAGTGGGATGAACTGCTCGCACGTGATCCTGACGGCGTCTTGATCGCCCGTATGAACGAGGCGCTTGACGGTGAGATGCAGAACTATCCGGCCCGCGGTGGTGCATATATTCGGGAAAATTTCTTCGGTAGAGACCCGCGCCTAGTGAAGCTCGTCGAACATCTCAGTGACGATGACCTGGCCCGGCTGACCCGAGGTGGGCACGACTACCACAAGGTGTATGCCGCTTTCCAGGCGGCGACGCAAACAACCGGCGCACCCACGGTAATTCTCGCCCAGACCGTCAAAGGCTGGACGCTTGGACCCGACTTTGAAGCGCGCAACGCCGTCCACCAGATGAAAAAACTGTCATCGGACGCGTTGAAAACCTTCCGTGACCGGCTCGAACTCGATATCTCTGATGAAGATCTTGAAAGTGACCTGCCGCCGTATGTGCATCCAGGCACAGATTCGCCCGAATTTGAATATCTGCTGTCTCGCCGGGAAGCCCTAGGCGGTTTTGTGCCGCAACGTCAGGTTGATTATGAGGCGCTTGAACTTCCTGCCCACGACGTGTATGCACCGTTAAAAGAAGGCTCAGGCACTCAGGCAGTAGCTACAACCATGGCGCTGGTACGGGTCTTCAAAGATCTGCTACGAGTCAAGGGTTTTGGTGAACGGATCGTTCCGATTATCCCTGATGAGGCCCGCACGTTTGGTATGGACTCGTGGTTCCCCTCCGCCAAAATTTATGACAGTTTGGGACAGTTGTACGAACCCGTAGACCAAGAACTGTTGCTGTCTTACAAGACCGCAACCGACGGGCAGATTTTGCATGAAGGAATCACCGAAGCCGGATCGGTCGCATCGTTTCATGCTGCCGGGTCAAGTTATGCCACGCATGGCCAGCCGATGATTCCGCTTTACATCTTCTACTCGATGTTCGGTTTCCAACGCACTGCCGATTCAATCTGGTCGGCTGCTGATCAGCGTGCACGGGGTTTTCTTGTCGGCGCAACCGCCGGTGGGACCACCCTCAACGGCGAAGGTCTGCAGCATCAAGACCGTCATTCGCTGCTTATCGCCCAGTCAAACCCGGCGGTTGAGGCGTACGACCCGGCGTTCGGGTATGAAATTGCGGTATTGACCGAACACGGCCTCGACCGGATGTATGGAGCCAACCCTGAAGATGTGATCTTCTATATCACCGTGTACAACGAACCGGCCAAACAGCCAGCCATGCCAGAACATGTCACAGACCAGATGGTGATCGATGGCATGTACCGCTTTGTTGATGGGCCAGGCGGGGAACACACCGCACAGATTCTTGCGTCCGGCACGTTGATTCACGAAGCCTTGCAGGCACGTGAACTGCTCGCAGCAGACTACGACGTGTCCTGTGGAGTCTGGTCCGCGCCTGGATGGAACCGGCTCTTGCGTGACGGCATCAACGTTGAAGCATGGAACCGCACCA
>JBBDST010000024.1:0-4987 GCA_040904765.1 Nitriliruptoraceae bacterium | reverse complement strand
GGATGGAACCGGCTCTTGCGTGACGGCATCAACGTTGAAGCATGGAACCGCACCAACCCCACCGAACCACAAAAAACGCCGTTAGTGACCTCAATTTTGGACGGCACAACTGGCCCCTACGTGGCGGTAAGCGACTGGATGCGGGCAACCCCATTCCAGATCGCAGACTGGATCCCCGGGCCCTTTGCCGTGCTTGGTACCGACGGTTTTGGACGTTCTGACACGCGCGATGCGTTGCGTCGGTTCCACCGAGTCGACGCCGCCTCAATTGCCTACTGCGTGCTAGCTGAACTGGTCAAAGCAGGGGACCTGCCAGGCAGTGTGCTCACCGATGCGATCGAACGCTACAACCTCGATTTCTCTCAGGTGCCGTTCTTCGGACAGCCAGGAGCGTCAACTGACCGGACGCGCTAATACGCCCTAAGCGGCGTTCGCTGATTCCACTTTTCTCCTAACGCGGTATCGTGCCGTGTTACGGGCACACGGCTCGTAACCAAAACGTGTGAAGGGAATGGCAGTGACAGCGAGATCCTCATCTGCGCAGTGGCGTGGCGACCTTAAATCCGGTTCGGGCGAACTGTCGTTGGGCAGTGGCGCCTTTAGTGGCGAGTACTCATTCGTATCCCGCTTTGAAGAAGGCGAGGGTACGAACCCGGAAGAACTGATTGCTGCGGCGCATGCGGCATGCTTTTCGATGGCGCTGTCGAACATTTTGGCGGCCGCTGGTTCGACGCCAACGTCAGTGAAAACCGAAGCAACGCTGCATCTTGAGAAGGTAGATGGTGCAATGACCATCACCCGTATCGTTCTTGACACGGTCGGCGAAGTGCCGGGTATCGATGCAGCACAGTTTGTTGAAAAGGCCGAAGAAGCCAAAGCAAACTGTCCGGTTTCACGTCTGTTGACCGGAGCAACAATCGAACTGAACGCACAGTTCGTTGGCTAACACCACGGCTAACAGTGTTGGCTAGCTCGCCACAATTACGGTCGAGACTTGTTGGAGGTGGCGTGGGATGGAATGTCCGAGCGATCGCCCAGCGGGGATGGTGAGTTCCGTTGGCTCCAGCAAGGCCGATGAGGAACAGCTGCGAGATCGGTACCGCGAGGCTCTGGAGGAGTACCGGACTATCCTTCCAGGTGTGCAGGTCCTTCTCGCGTTCTTGCTGACCGTGCCGTTCACCCAGCGGTTTGAGCAGCTCGATGACCTCGGTCGCGAGCTGTTCATGGTGGCCATTATCAGCACCGTTATCGCGATCTTGCTGTTCCTCACTCCCATGGCGTTGCACCGCGGCGCACCCGATGCCGATCGTAAGCATCGGGTACGCCTGGCTATTTGGGCAACGTCGGCCGGAATGATGGCCGTTGCCATCTCGGTCGTCACCGCCGTCTTCGTCGTCACCCGCTTGGTCTACGACGACACCGTCGCGGCGGTCGTGGCCGGCAGCATCCTCGGTCTGGCCATCACGCTGTGGTTTCTGCTCCCGCTTGGCCGCCGAATGCTCGACGCGCGCAGCACCGACCGCGAATAATTGGCCTTACGGGCAAGCTCCATGACGGCCGTGACCCTCGAGGCACAGATGGCCTGCCCGCCACTGCGGAGGGGCCGTCGGCATCCATGGAGGACAGCGAACTAACGCGTGGCTGCGCCGTTTCAGACACCTTCAGCTAAAACTGCAGCAACCGTGCTGCCAAGTTCGGTGCAAGCATCCAAATCGCTGCGCTTTGGGGTCCCTATGATCGTCACGGGCGCTGCTGCGGCCTTCCAACCCAGCGCGCCGGTTACTTGTTCCACCGATTTCACCGCCCCGCCGGTGTCGTGATTTCCGTGGACGTACAGGCCGTAGGGGCGGCCCCGCGTGGCATCGAGGCAAGGATAGTAGATGCGGTCGAAGAAGTGCTTGAGTGCGCCGGACATGTAACCGATATTCGCAGGTGTGCCCAGCAGATAGCCGTCCGCTTCGAATACGTCGACCTCTGTGCAGGTCAGCGCTGGACGGACCTGCACCTTGACGCCTTCGATGGCATCAAACCGCGCACCGACGAGCGCGGCTTCCAACAGCTCCTGGGTCGCAGGTGATGGTGTGTGGTGGATCACAAGCAGCATGGGCATATGCCCATGCTGCCGTGCAAGGCGCGGCAACGCAACTTACGTTTTCCGTTGAGGTCAGACTGAGATGACTGCCTGATCGCAGGTGAGCCGGTTGCAGTAGCCTCTCAGAAGCAGCAAACTGCGCATGGGGTTAACGAGCCGCGAGCCGGCCAGGCCTCTGACCCGAACTACGGCATCGCCAGTCTGATTGGCGCCTTCACTGCGCCCATCCCGATCGGTTCGGTCAGGGTTGCAGGAGAGTTCCAAGCCGTCGGGTCCAAAGCGGGGATTAAGGCGCTTTAGGTCAGCGGTGAAGGCTCTGATCGCGAGCTCTTTGCGCCTGCCTTCCGGCTGGCGCAACAGGCAGGGCCGCGACCATGGCGCTGACGTATCGCTTCTGGGCCCGCTACCTTCTTCGACAACTCTGCGGTGTTTACGCGACGGCGACAATCAGCGGCGCGGCAAGCAACGCCACCACATTTACAACCTTGATCACCGGGTTGATAGCGGGACCGGCAGTGTCTTTCAGCGGGTCACCAACCGTGTCGCCAGCAACAGCTGCAGCGTGGGCGTCGCTGCCCTTACCGCCGTGGTGGCCGTCTTCGATGTATTTCTTCGCGTTGTCCCACGCACCACCGCCGTTGTTTTGCATCGTTGCCATACCGATACCGACGACGATGACGCCAATCAGTAGCCCACCAAGCGCCTCAGGGCCGAGCAAGAAACCCACCGCAAGCGTGGCAGCGATCGGCAGGACACCGGGGATCACCATTTCGCGCAGCGCCCGTTTGGTGACGATGTCAACACAGGCGGCGTAGTCGGGCCGGCCGGTGCCATCCATAATGCCTGGGATCTCGCGGAACTGGCGGCGAACTTCTTCAACCACCGCACCTGAGGCCCGCCCGACAGCACCGTTGGCCATCGCCGAAAAGATGAACACGATCGCACCGCCAAGGAACAGCCCGGCAAGTACGGCAGGCGTGTTAAGCGCAAAACCAAGCTGGTCTTCTGAGAGACCATTCTCTCGCAATGATTCGGTGTAGTCGGCAAACAGCACGATCGCGGCAAGGGCGGCAGAACCGATCGCATAACCTTTGGTGGTGGCCTTCGTGGTGTTTCCAACCGCGTCAAGGGTGTCTGTGATTTTACGGACCTCTTCAGGTAGACCAGACATTTCCGCGATACCGCCGGCGTTGTCTGTTACTGGCCCGTAAGAGTCAAGCGCAACAATCACGCCGGTCATCGAAAGCATCGCCATTGAGGCGATGCCGATGGCGTACACGCCACCGGTGCCGCCACCGCCGACACTGTAGGCACCCAAGATGCCGCCGACGATCGCGAATGTTGGCAGCACGACCGATTCCATCCCGACCGACAGCCCGGTGATGATGTTGGTCGCTGCACCGGATTCGGATGCGTGCGCGATTGAACGAACAGGACGGTATGCCGTCGACGTGTAGTACTCGGTGATGTACATGATCGCGACTGTGACACCGACACCGATGACTGCAGCCCAGAAGTAGCGCAAGCCACCCAACATCATGTTGGTGAGAGGTATAAGACCGATCAAGGCAAGTCCTGCGGCAGTCCACACACCGGCATACAGGGCCCGCATAATGTTGCCACCGATAAAGAAATAACGGATTGAGTGCAGCCCGATGATGGATGCGATGATTGCGACTGCACCCAGTGCGAGCGGATAGACGGTGAAGGCCAAGTCGTCAAAGAACAGCGAACCCAAAAGCATCGCGCCAATTGCGGTGACGGCGTAGGTTTCGAACAGGTCGGCTGCCATGCCCGCGCAGTCACCGACGTTGTCACCGACATTGTCTGCGATCGTTGCCGGGTTACGCGGGTCGTCTTCAGGAATGCCTGCCTCGACTTTGCCAACTAGGTCAGCGCCAACATCGGCCGACTTGGTGAAGATGCCGCCACCAATACGGGCAAACAGGGCGATGAGGCTGGCTCCAAACCCGAGACCGACGAGCACGTGCAGGTCGTCTTGACCAAACGCCACATAAATGCCGGCGACGCCGATCATTGCCAACGCGACACACATCAAGCCCGTCACGGCACCTGAACGCACAGCCACGTCAAGGCCGGCTTTGATGCCGCTACGTGAGGCGTGTGCGACACGGGTGTTGGCGCGCGTTGACACGAACATGCCGATGAAACCACTGAGTCCGCTCAGCACGGCGCCGGCAACGAACGCAACTGCGGTACGCCAACCCAACGGAGTGAAGGCGATGCCGATTGCTACCGCAGCTCCGACCAAAAAGATTGTGCGGTATTGGCGTCCCAGATAGGCGTTGGCGCCTTCTTGGATTGCCCGCGAGATCTCCTGCATCTTTTCGGTGCCAGGGTCCAAGCGCAGCACGGATGCTGCTAAGAACAGGGCGACGACGACACCGATAGCGCCTGCACTGATGCCGATCCATGGGATCAGTTCAAAATCCATCGTTGCGTCTCCTCCACTGCCGCAAGTCACGGCGACGGCCTCTCGGATGTTCCGAGAGGCCGCGCTTTGCGTGGTCAGGGGCAGAATCGAACTGCCGACACCGCGATTTTCAGTCGCGTGCTCTACCTACTGAGCTACCTGACCGCGAGGCCGTCGTGCGGCACTCTCCGTCCCCGTGCCCGGGGCAGTCGATACGCGGACCTGACGGGATTTGAACCCGCGACCTCCACCTTGACAGGGTGGCGAGCACTCCAAACTGCTCCACAGGTCCATTCTGTGTCGGTGCAAAATGCACACCGATTTGGTGCGTGGGCCCCGCGGGACTCGAACCCGCAACCAGCGGATTAAAAGTCCGATGCTCTACCAGTTGAGCTAGGGGCCCCGCAAGCTGGCGTGCACTGCACAGCGTTCGCGCAGCGCGTCGAAAGAATACTCGCTCG
>JBBDST010000023.1:0-7355 GCA_040904765.1 Nitriliruptoraceae bacterium | reverse complement strand
ATACCGGTCGTCGATCTGTTGGATGATCTCGGCGATCGGTGTCCCGTCGGCACGCATTTCGACAACGTCGCGGGCCTCGACCAGACACACGGCACAGCCGGTCGCGTGGCGTTCCCAACCGCCGTCGGGTCGCTCAAAGCAGTCAAGAAGGTGGCGGTGGTCTAAAAATTCTTCGCAGCCGCAGTAGCAGGCGACCGCTTGGAACGCCTCGGGGTCGGCGGCGGCCGCGCGGTACATCATCTGGTGTTCGGCGGGAAGCGCCGCAAGTTCGACCGTGCCACCGGGTGCGACGGCGAGCATCGCGGGCGTTTCGCCGGTCGTATTGGGCGCCGCCGAGTCGGGCCCTCCCGTGCCGGTAAGCAACCAGACTGCGTATGCCAGCAAGATCATCGCGAGCACCAGCACCGACCAGGGTCGGGTTTGCGCCTGCAAGCGTTGGGTCACGGATTCACCTCGTTGTCGGTATCTACACGATGCCCCGCAGAGGTGTTGGCTTTGGCAAGCGACGGTCAAGAACGCGTCAAGTTTCTGCTTTAGCTAGACGCATGGTGACCAGATCCTGTAATCGAAAGGCGGTCATCGAGTCAGGAGGCGGCCCGTTACACGGATCATTCCCCTTGGGCTAAAGGAAAGCGAAGTTCACCAGATTCACGCAGGGCTGTCGGTCGCCTGGTCGTCAAGGTCGGACGGAATAGGGCGCAGGACACACTTTTTGTACTTCAGCGTTTCCCTGAGTTCGTCGACAATCTCATCGCCACGTCCGGCTCGGATGGCATCGGCAACGTGGCTTTCCAGATGTTGCGGAACACTTCACGGCTGGTGGCCTCGAACATGCCTTGCACGGCGGCGAGCTGCTTCATGATGTCGGGGCACCAGGTATCGTCTTCGACCATGCGGATGATCCCGTCGAGATGGCCGCGGGCAGTCTTGAGCCGGTTGTTGATCTTGCGGCGAGAATCGTCCAATTTGGCAGGATAGGCCACACGGTCATAAGTCGGGCACTGCTTGAGCATCGTGCTCATCGCGACTCCGATGGTGGGGTGCGCTAGGAGTACCCCGCCATCGTGTGACCTAACGTGCAGGATCAGGGGGCTGCGCAGCGGTCTGCACGGCCGTGCTTCGGCCGTGCAGTGCACGATCGCGCGGGCGCCACTCCGCAAAGCGGCACGGACGGTCGCGATCTGGTCGTGCAACTCCTCGACGGAACGATCCGCATCCCGCATCTGATGCGGGCCCTGGCTTGACCTTCGATGCGCGCCGGTCAAAGGCGCACCAAGGTGACGGTGGAAAGGAGGTTCACGTCGGTCATCAAGTGTCTGTCTGGAAACATTACTAGGAGCGTCACCGTGGCCCGTCAAGCCCGGGGTCGGGATCGGTCAAGTTTTCATCAAGGTCAGCGTGGAATTGGTTGGACAGTTGTGTCCCTCTAATCTGCTGGTGTGAAATCGAGTAGACGACATGTGCGTGTCCTTGCGGTAGCGGCCACCATCGCGATCGTTGTTGCGGCATGCGGCGGGTTCAATCCGGACCCGGAGGTCATCGCTCGCGGCGAGCGGCTGTACGCGGCGTCCTGCGTGCGGTGCCACGGGGGTCCGACTGGAGGGCAGATCAGTGACATTCCGCCCCGCCACAACGCCCAAGGCCATACCTGGCATCACGGCGACTGTTTGCTTGCCGATATCGTGCTTGACGGGCTCCCACCACGTCAGGGCGCGACCGGCAATGAGGTCATGCCGGCGTTCCGCGGCAAGCTGACCGATGCTGAGATCGAAGCGATTCTGACCTATGTCACCACTTGGTGGACCGACGAGCAACGTGCTAGCCAGGCGCAGGTGACCGCGACGCAGTGCGCCGCCGGTTGATCGCCGTCAGACCCTCCCAGTCGGCCTCGGTGACGGTGATCGTTGAACAGCCGTATACGACCAACGCAACGCACGAAGAAGTTCTTACTTGGCAGGGACGATGACAACCGGACACTCAGCATGCTGGGCGCACTGCTGACTTACCGAGCCGAGCATTAAGTTTTGGAAACCGCCATGGCCGCGAGAACCGACCACGAGTAGATCCGCACCCTTCGAGTGTTCAATGAGCGTGTCAGCCACGTGAGAGCTCTCGATAGCCATGCCTGTTACTGTTGTCTGGTCAAGCTCTTCAACCATCTTGTCCACCAGCGCTTGCGAGTGCATGGCGGCTTCGTGGGCAGCAGACTCGATCTTCTCGCGCATCGCTACCGCTGTTGAGGCGCTTCTGGCGTTCTCATCGGCCCCGTAGGCCAGACCGGCGAGATGGTGTTTGTAGATGTAGATCACCTCGAGGAGAGCACCTTGCAGCGTGGCCTGTTGATCTGCCCAGAGCAATGCTCGCCGAGATCTATCTGAACCGTCGACACCAACCACAATCCGACCCATGAGTTTTCCCCATCTAGTCGCCTAGTCGTGCCACTGCTTTATCTCACGATAGCCAAGTCCCATTGCAATGTCGATGGAGAACTTTGACAGGGCCGGGGTGGTTTGCCTTAGTGCATCTTCGTGAGGTTGGCATCCAGCGCGACCTCGTCGATCGCGAGTGACGTCATCTCGCCCGGCTCGATCTCGACCTCGCGAGCATCGTCGGTAACCTCGGTCATCGAAGATGTTGAACCGCGCTAGCCGATGTGGCCGTCCATCCTCTCGTTTCCACTCCAGCTCGTCATCGACATCCAGATGAGCAGGATTACGGCCAGAGTCGCCACTGCGATAACCGGGCTGACGACGGTCGTGAACGGTCGCCACGCGCACGAGAGCTCGATGTCGCTGGGCACGCCCCTCAACGGTCAGGTCGCCCTGCGCTAGCCGTTGATCTAGTACGTCGGGTTTGCGGCCGTGCGGGTTCGATCACGATGCCATCTCGTTGTCAGTGTTTATACGATGCCGCACAGAGGTGCGGACGGTGTCAAGAACCCGTCAAATTTTTTGCAACGCCAAGTGGCCGTGGTGACCGCATCCCGCACGTCACGTGCGCCCAAAGCGCGGCACGTCCCGCTGGTCACACGGTTGATCCCGCTGCACTAAACGGAGGATTGGTGCGCTGACGCGACATCCGACCGTCGGTCGCCTGGTTGTACGCACCGGCGCATCTTCGATGTCACTGACCAGTCAGCTCGCCTCAGCGACCACGATCGTGCCGCGCATCCCTGCCTGCGTATGCCCTGGGACGCTGCAGAAGAACTCGTAGCTGCCCGGCTCGCTGAACTCAACGGCGCTGATGGCCTGCTCGCCCGGCTCGGCCGTTAACACCACGTTGGCTGTGGGGATCGTCAGATCGTGGAACATGTCTCCGGTGTTCACCAGTTGGAGATTCACGGGCGCATCGACCGTGACGAAGATGGTGGCCGGTTTAAACCACAGCTCGCCCGCTTCTACCGTGACTTTAGGTGCGTCGTTGATCACGTCAGCGGTCGAAGATGACGAGCCGCCCCATCCCATGTGGCTACCCATCCACCCGCTGTTGCCCCAGTTCATCATGCCAACTCCGTTTAAGAGGATCACGATGAGAGTCGCTGCCGCGATGACCGCGACTGGCCCGACCCACCGGGCTGACCGCGACCGTGAACTGTGGCCACCCGCACGCACAGCGTGACGTCGCTGCGCATGCTCCTCGACGCTCAAATCTCCTTGCGCCAGACGGCGGTCCAGCACGTTAAGCGCAACATCGTCACGTTCATCATCGCGGCGTGACAACAGCCACAGGGCCGCTAGTACGACCGCAAGGGCCAATCCGAACCAGGGTGCCATCAGCATCATCGTTGTTCCTTTGCGCGGTGAGAAACTCGCTTAGTGAACGTGCCGGCAATCGTTCAAGGAGGCCTCTGGCTGACGTCAAGATCTCGTCAAACAAGCTATCTCGTTGGGCAGGTGCGATCGGCGGACACGTCGTACTCGGGGATGGGGCGGGCTTCTGCCTGTGCGGCTGTTTCGGCGACGCCGTTTTCTTCAATATCGGCGATTAGCCACTCCATCTCAAAGATTTCTTGGCGTTGCGCTTCGCTGATCGCTACGGCAAGTTCGCATACCCGAACATCTTGATTGGCGAACCGTTCTGATCGTGTGATCGCCAACGAGTGGTGAGGGATCATGCCGCTCATAAACGATGTGTCGTCAACGGTGGTTTGACTGCGGTCCAAAAAAACAGCCCCACCGAACAACAACAAGCTTGCCAACACAAGGGCCATGTTCGCTTTGGTGTCGCGATACATGTTCAGCATCCAGGCGAGCATCACCAGACCCATGGTTCCGCCCATTGTGAGGGCCATGAATACACGGCTTTCACTAAAGCGAACATGACTGACATCCCACGACGTGACAAACATTGTCCAATACATCACGACCATCGCCGTCACGAGCATCGCCACGAACCGCAGATACATCTGCTTGTTCATGCCCGAGTGGTCGTCGCTGTGGTCGTTACGGTTTCGTTTTGCGTAGTCATCTGCCATTGGGTGCTCCTTCTCGTTGAACGTCTGCTGGGCGTGCACTGTGTTGAATGTCTTTGATCTGGGGCGCGTCGAGGAAGATGGCTTTTGATTGAACGTTGGCGTGGCGCGTGGTGCTGTGCAAAGTGGTGCTGCGCCCGATTTGAGTGGTTGCTAGAAGACAAACCGCAGGAGTGCTGTGGCAACGGTGAAGTCAGCCGGCGCATAACCCGGTCCATCCGGGCTTCAAGCTGTTGTGTGCTTCCTACTCGGGCGTGGGAAAGAAAAATGGGGCCAGTTGCAGGCGCTGTAAAGAGGCTACGTCCGGGCTATTGTGGGTCAAGTGGTCGTTTGGTCGGCAGGCCTCGGGTTCTTTTGACGTTGCCTCTGGTCGTAGCGCCAAAAAAACGTTCCGATCCCCACACGGGTGTGGCCAGATGGACGTTCGTAAACACAAAAAGCCTCATACGTTGGTGTTTGCGCAACGACGATTGGATATGGCCGTGGGAACGACTGGTTTTCCCTCGGTGCAGGCGAGCACCTGCAATGCGGGCTTGACGCTTACGGTTCACCTGGCCCGTGATGGACTACTGGCGGGACTACGAGACGAATGAACAAACCACACATCGACGTGAACACCGACGAAAGAGTTGACCCATGGACAGTAACGCGCACGCACCCAGGCGGACACCAACGCAGCCCGAGGGCCCCGTCGACCTCCACGCAGCCGCAGACGAACTGCTCGTCGAGGCCGGCAAGTTAAACGCAGGACGTTCGGGACGCACCATGACCCCGGGGTCGGGTTCCACGTTGAAGCAGACGCTGCTGGCGCTCACCGCCGGTCAGAAACTGCAGGAACATGTCGCTCCGGGACCGATCACGCTACTTGGTATGCGTGGCACCAGCCTGTTTACCCGCGGCGATGAAGCTGTCACGTTGACCGACGGGATGTGGGTTGCCTGTCCTGACGGGCCGCACGCACTCGAGGCGATCACTGACACGGTCGTGCTTATTACGGTGGCTGTCAGCGGCGTCCCAGAAGCCACTGCCTGAACGGAGCAACGGCGTTTTTGGCGATGCAGCCAGAAGCAATCTGTTGCGATCGCGACTGAGCCACCGGCGACCTTCGGGGCGAGGCTGTCAGTTCAGCCCTAAAGGTCGATATAGCGAACGGTGCATGACTCTGTATGCGCAGATGACTGCGGCAGGTCTTAGTTAGCGTGCAGGGGTCGTTGAGCGTTTGCGTGCAATGAGCGCTGCGAGTTCTTCGATCAGTGGCCTGGCGTGGGGGCCTGATTGGATACTGGCGTGAACGAGCAGACCGTTTGTATCAAGGATGAAAAAGGCCGGTTCAAAGCATTTTCGATCAGCGTTCACATAGATGCCAAGTTCTTTGCCGAATGACAGCGGCAGGCTGTGGCCAATCGGAAACCAGAGGTCGTGCTTGTCACGAACACTTGTTGCGCGCTCTTTACTGTCTGCGCTTAGTGCGACTATTTGAAAGTCCATGTGCTCAAGTTCGTCGCGCTGCTGACTTACGCGGTCAAAATAGGCTTGGCACAAGCTGCAGTCGTCGTCGCGGTAGAAGAGAATCAGACTCCATCGGCCAAGGGTGATTTCGCTCAGTTGCCGATCGTCAGCGCCAACAACGGGAAATTTGAGGTCTGGAAACGGCTCTCCAACTACGGGCAGTGTCATTTCGAACCTTTCAAGGATTCAGGTCTGCTCCGAGAGTAAACGTAAAAGTGCCAACCCGACTGGCACCATAACTATTCCCTCCACGGCAGCATTCGTCTGGGCCGATGTGCTAGCTATCGGGCGCCGAGGGTGGTCAAACGAGAAGAGTGGGGTGCGTTTTTGCCCACGATGTTCGACTGGTGTCTGTCAACGTTCAGGCGATCCTTGCGTTGTGTCAACGAATCGTTGCACTGCGCCGATGCAGTTTTTCAACTTTGGTTGGGTGGGCAACGATCGCACATACGTACGTGCGCAGCGATGAGATTGGCGTCCTTAGTCCCAGACTCCTCATGCCGATAGGACGGCAGTACTTGCCTGACCTGCTTGCACGTGGAAGCTGTTTGCCTACCCGTTTCAACCACAACGGACAGGCAAACGATCCACCAAGAGGTTTCTAAAGATCACGGTGTGTTCAGGTTTTTCTTCTCTGTGCCGCAAGTTTAAGTGAACGTGGCCCGTTGGGAATAGACCGGCGGCTTCAACGGTTGTTGTCTACGCTGCACTGGCTGGGTCAACGTGCAGAATATGGGGACCCACCTTGACTACTTCGCGGTATGCCGTTTCTGTCAACGAGTGAAAGACGCTGAAATGCCCACGGTCCATTTTCCTCCCGTCAGCGAACTGCCACCTGAAAAGCGGGAGGCGCTTGAGCGCCTAGCTCGCCGCGAACGCGTTGAACCAGACGACGTGTTGCAGGTACATCGCGCGAAACTGCACTGGCCGGAGTACATGGAACTGGCTTTCGAGCAGGGCCGCTATGACTTTAAAGCGCTGCAGCTGCCAGACCTGACCAAGCAGGGGATTCATACCACCATTTCGATGGTCAATAAGTGTGACTATTGACTGACCTCCCATGGGGCCGCCGTGTTGCGGCTGGGAGTAACCGAAAAGGCGCTCACCGAACTTGTCGCCATCGGAGAGCACGTCGTTGGCGCGTCGGTTGGCGCAGCGGGTTTCCGGCTTGATCCGCAACACCTCGTAGTTGCTCGCGAAGCGGACGACGCTGCATCAACAGCGGATATCGAACTGGAAACCGAGATACGAACGTGGGCTCGCGACAACCTTAATGTCGACGGGGTGCCCTCCTACTGGATGATTTTGCGAGATGAACCGCAGTTCCGCGCAGTTCACTGGCGGGCGCACAAGCTGGTGTTAAGTGCGGGCGAAA
>JBBDST010000022.1:0-7405 GCA_040904765.1 Nitriliruptoraceae bacterium | reverse complement strand
GTCATAAGGACTAAACGTCGTGGATGACGAAAACCGTCGGATTCGCTTCGAATCAGAGGTACTGGTATTTCTCGATCGTCTGTATTCGGCGGCGATGCGTTACACCCGTGACCCCACAGACGCCCAAGATTTAGTGCAAGACACCATGCTCAAAGCGTTTCGTTCCTTTCATCAGTTCACGCCCGGAACCAATCTGCGCGCATGGCTTTATCGCATCCTGCACACGACTTATCTGTCGCAGTACCGTCTCGAGCAGCGTCGCCCACACGACTTTCAACATGATGCGTTAGACGATCAAGCGGAATACAACATCGACCACGCCTTCGGGCGCTCAGCGGAATATGCGGCGTTGTTGCAGATCCCAGCTCATGAAGTACGTGACGCGTTGGCAGCGCTACCTGAGAGCCACCGCGTCGTCATATATTTTGCAGATGTCGAAGGTTTTTCGTACCGCGAAATCGCTGAGATTATGGATACCCCTATCGGGACAGTGATGTCACGGCTGTCACGGGGAAGAAAAGCGCTGCGCTATGCGTTATCTGAGTATGCGGCCGAACACCGGCTCATATCGACAGCACAACAGCGCGTGACGGGGGCATAGCATGATCAGCGAACCAAACGACACCACCCGTTGCGTTGATGGCTGCGCCGAACTGTTAGTCAAACTTGAGGCCTACCTAGACGGCGCGCTTGAGGATGACAGTCGCGCCGAACTTGAACAGCACATCGCCGATTGTTTTCCATGTGCCGAGCGCGCATCGCTTGAACGTCAGTTACGGACGCTCATTAAGACAAGTTGTGTTGAGAATGCGCCCGCTACGCTACGCGCGCGGATCCTTCAACATGTCCAAGAGGACAGTGCAACGCGCGAGTGACTGTTCGCCTTTACGCTCGGAGAACAAATGACAGACTCACCAACGCGGCGCACTGTGGTTGTCACCGGAGCGGCAGGCTTCATCGGATCGCACCTGGTCATGAGACTGTTAGACGAAAATTGTCGCGTTATCGCTGTCGATGACTTGTCGTCGGGCACGCTTGAGAACCTTGCTGAAGCGCGCAAGCTGTACCCCAAAGAATGCATGTTTCATCGACTTGATATTCGCCGTGGGGGACTTACCGATCTCGTTGAGACTCACCAGCCTGAAGCAATCTTTCATCTGGCGGCACACATCGATGTGCGACGCAGCTTGCGCGAACCAATACTGGACGCCGACATCAATATTCTGGGCACAATCGCCGTGCTGGAAGCGGCCCGGGCCGGCAACGTCCGCAAAATCGTGTACGCCTCTTCCATTGGCTCATACGGCCATCCAGTTGATCCCAATCAACGGGTCGATGAGTCGTGTACTGACCCTGCATTGTCACCGTACGGCGTGTCGAAACGTGCCGCCATGGGCTACTTCTACAGCTATGCGGAGTTGTATGGGTTGGCCTGGACCGCACTGACGCTGGCGAACGTGTATGGCCCGGGACAAACAACGTCCGGTGAAGGTGGGGTCGTCGCAACCTTCCTTGGGGCCATGCTTCGTGGGGAACCGTGCACCATTTTTGGTGACGGAGAACAGACCCGCGACTTTGTGTATGTTGAAGACGTGGTCGACGCGTTCTACCGTGGTTTGGACCTTGGGGACAACGACCGATTTGTGATTGGTACCGGTACAGCAAGCAGTATCAATGACGTGTTTCGTGACCTGGCTGCACTTACCGAATACGCGTATGGGCCTGTGCATGGGCCGGCCATCCCAGGCGAAATTAGGCACAGCACCGTGAATCCTGCCCGGGCCAAACAGCATCTGCAGTGGCAGTCGTCGACGTCCCGAGAGACCGGTCTTGCGGCAACCGTTGCATGGGCGCGTCGCATCGCGGCGGAATGATGGCGACCTTCGCTACGCTTACATCATGACAACGCCACGATCATCCGGGTCTCGGTCGGGTAAGCCGACCAACAAGGGACGCCGCCGCCAAGAAGCAGACGACACCGTCGCTGCTTTAGCTGGGCCATTGCAAAAAGTGCTTGCCCGTTTGCCTGAGACACAACGGCGGGTACTCGAACTGCGTATGGGGCTCACCGACGGTCATCCCCAAGAGTTGTCAGAAACTGCCCGAATTTTGGGTATTTCGTTGGGTGAAGCACGTGAAATCGAACAACGAGCTTTCGAGCACATTCGCGAAGTAATCCCAGTGAAACACCTTCAGCGTTTCTTGACGCGTTAACCGTCGTGTTGTCGCTTCAGGAACTTCTCGATCAACGAGCAGGAATTCGGGGCGCGCCGGCTGCACGTTTGCTTGCCATTACCGCTGACTGGCAGATTCTGTCCGACCTGTCGTTCTCTGACTTGTTGATGTATGCGCGTGATCCCAACACCGGCGATTTCACGGTCATAGCACAGATGCGTCCGTACACCGCACAGACAGTGCATCAGGAAGATCTCGTCGGAAGCGAGTTTACGTCTAAGCAAAAACCGCTCGTCGCGCGAGCGTTTGACGAAGGGGTCATTGTCAAAGACGGTGAACCAGACTGGTCTGCTGGCGTTCCGGTGCGTGAAGAAGCTATTCCGGTGCCGTTTGGCGACCAACTTATCGCTGTGGTGACACGTGAAACCAGCTTGTCGACCGTGCGTTCCCCTTCAGGGCTTGAACTGACCTATCTGCAAGTGGCAAACGAACTGTCGCTGATGCTTGCTGAAGGCACGTTTCCCTACCCGGGCGAAGACCCCGAACATGAACTTGCCCCGCGCGTCGGCGACGGCATGATGCGCCTTGATGCTGCCGGTGTGGTGGCGTATGCCTCACCAAATGCAGTCAGCGCCTACCGACGGCTTGGCATCATTGAAAATATTGTTGGACACGGTCTGCGATCTTTTGATCCCGAACCTGACGTAGTCATTTACGCCCTTTCTCAAGGTCAGCCAGTTGAAGCCGAAATTGAGGCGTACGGTGTGGTGGTGTTGCGGCGGGTATTACCGCTTGTCCGTGGCGGGCAGGTACGTGGGGCACTGGTGTTGCTGCGTGAAGTGACGGAACTGCGTCGCCACGAACGGTTGCTGTTATACAAAGACGCAACTATTCGCGAAATTCATCACCGTGTAAAAAACAATCTGCAAACGGTCGCATCGTTGCTGCGACTGCAATCGCGCCGGTTGAAATCCGACGAGGCGCGAGAAGCGTTAGCTGAATCTGTCCGGCGGATCTCATCGATCGCGCTGGTGCACGAGACGTTGTCGCAAGACTCCCGTCAGCGGGTGATGTTTGACGGCGTTGCCGAACGACTGGTGGACATGCTGACCCAAGGGCTCGCTGACCCGGACAGGCCGGTGGCAGTCACTGTCGAGGGGTCGGCGGGGGAACTGCCGGCAGAACTTGCGACCCCGCTTGCCCTCGTACTCTCCGAGCTGTTGCAAAATGCAGTCGAGCATGCGTTTCCCACGACCGGTGGACAGATCGTTGTTCGACTTGAGCGGCGTGCCAACAGTCTTGATGTCACGGTTACCGACGACGGGGTTGGACTTGATCCCGGCTGGTCGCTGCAAGGCAGCGCCAATCTTGGGCTACAGATCGCAAGCACACTGGTGGAGTCAGAACTGGGTGGCACGCTTGAGGTCAAACCAGCTAAATCCGGCCCGGGCACTCACTGTCAGATTCTGATCCCGTTGTCGTAAGCGCTGCTGTCGCCTTAGCGCTTAACTGGCCATACGCCGACGACGCTGGCGAGCACGCTTGAGCGTGCGACGCTCGTCTTCAGTTAATCCGCCCCACACGCCGGCATCTTGATTGGTTGCGAGTGCAAACTCGAGGCATTCTTCACGGACTGAACACCGCGCACAGATTTTCTTGGCAGCCCCCGCCTGTTCGACGGCAGGGCCAGTTGTTCCGATTGGGAAAAACAGTTCCGGATCTTCGATTGTGCAGGCAGCGCTACCTCGCCAGTCCATGAAGTACTCCAAGTTAGTTTGCGGCCCAGACCGCTGTTGGGTGGAAGGAGAGCGTGCTCAGTGTTCGCGGGCGACCGCACTGCGGGAACCATGGCTCCTGACACGACCTCGTGGTGTGGAGGGAACACTGAAAGCAGACTCGTGTACTTAGGCAGGTCACGGTGACGCAGTCTTAGAAAGCAGTACGCGAGTTTGCTTGCTCTTTGCTAAACGGTAACGGATTCGTAGCCTATGTCAACGGTCTTTTAGAAATTTTTTTCGTACGATTGGACCGCTTTTGGGCTTTCAGGCAGTGTAAGCGCCCCCGGCAGGACGCGGACTTACACTTTAGGCCCCTGAGCCCGCGCATTTGTTGTCGCAGAGTGGCTGTCTTAGGCCTTTAGCGGCCAAGGCAGAGGAAACCCGGCGAACCTGACTCAGCTGTGACCTAGCTGGCGGCGGTCGGGTTCCACCGTGTTTCGCCATACGCCCAGACCGATTGATACCTGTGGTCAGGACGAACTATGTCTTCGGTCGATCCTCAATAACTGCAAAGTCGCCGAGATGGGTGCGCAGTTAAGCCCCGATCGGTGGGCCGACCCGCCAGACTTGCGCGGTCAAAGGCCTCTTTTGACCGTTCAGCTCGATGCAATCACCTCGTCGAGGTACGCGGTGATGATTGTGGTCACGAACGTGTCGTCGGGCGGGCTTCGGGCTAGGACACGTCGGTAGAATAGCGGACCGGCGAGTCGGGCAATTGTGGCGTCGAGGTCGTGGTGTGGGGAAAGTTCACCACGGTCGATGGCCGACTCGAGTGAGCGGCGCAGTCCTGAGGTGCCGGTTGCGAGTAGTTCGGTTTGAGTCTCGCGCAATTCAGGGTCCCACTCGGCACGCCCGATCAGCGCGATGAGTTCGGAAACTAGCGGTGAGCTCATCGTGCGTTGGAGGCGCCGAAGTTCGCGCTCGAGATCGGTGGCGAGATCGCCGCTGCTGTGCCAAGCGTGGGGTGTTTCAACATCGGCTAAGGCGTGCAGCAATAGGTCGGTCCGCTTCGGCCAGTGCCGGTAGACGGTAGCCCGGCCGATCCCGGCCTCGGCAGCTACCGCCTGGTGGGAGACCGCTTCGAAGCCAGCGCGCTGCACGAGCGCACGCACCGCCTCGCGGACGGTCTGATGCGTGTGGGCGACCCGAGGGTCCACATCGTCGAGGGGCATATCGGCTCAATCGGTCTGGTGTTCGCGATCAAACTTGCGGGACAGACTGTATCAGAGTATGTTATGAGACATTATGTCTCATAACATCTGTGTTTGTGGACGTCAAGACGCACGACGATAGGAGCGGCTCATGACCGCATGGCTATACGGGGTAGGAACATGGACCGCGAAGCACCGCCTCCGCGTGCTGCTGGTCTGGATGCTAGCGGTCGCAGTCCTTATCGGTCTCGCGCAGAGTGCCGGTAGGGAGTTCAGCGAGGAGTTTGGGATCCCGGGGACGGAGTCCTATGCCGCACAGGAACTCCTGGAAGAACGATTCCCGGAGCAGTCAGGGGGTTCGGCCCGGGTGGTATTCCACGCTCCCGACGCGCAGCTCACCGGCCCCGATGAGGCCGCTGCCGTGGCGGCTACGCTCGAATCGGTGGGCGAGATCTCGACGGTCGCGGTGGTCGGCGACCCCCTCGAAGGCCGCGGTGGGTCACTCTCCACCGACGGCACGATCGGTTTCGCCGACGTGCGCTACAGCCTGCCGATCGGCGAGCTAGGTTCAGACGCAGTCGATGAGCTCGACGCGGCCGTCCAAGTCGGACGCGAACTTGGCCTAGAGGTAGAACTCAGCGGCGAACTGCCTTCATATTTCCAGTCGCCAGAGCTGGGCGGCACCGAACTCGCGTTCAAAGTCGGCGCGGCGCTCATCATCATGCTCATCGCCTTTGGGTCAATTATCGCAACCGGGCTCCCACTTGGCCTGGCCCTCTTCGGCCTGGCAGCCGGCGTGGGACTCATTCGACTGCTCGCCATCGTCGTTGATGTGCCATCCGCCAGCCTGCTTCTTGGAGTCATGCTCGGACTCGGCGCAGGCATCGACTATGCCCTGTTCATCGTGACCCGCCACCGGCAGAACCTCGCCGTGGGTACTGAGGTAATGGACTCGATCGGGCGGGCCACCGCCACGGCCGGACAAGCGGTCGTGTTCGCTGGTGGAACAGTCATCATCGCTATCGGTGGTCTTGTCGTGGCCGGGATCCCGGCCGCAACGATCATGGGTGCCTCCGCCGCCATCGTGGTTGCGGTGATGGTCCTTGCCTCGATCACCTTGCTGCCTGCCTTGCTTGGCTTTGCCGGAGAGAACATCGATCGGTTCCGGCTCCCCGGTCTGAAGGCCCGGGTCGAATCCGGCGAGAACAACGTCTGGGGCCACTGGGCCCGCCACGTGGCCGAGCGTCCCTGGCGCTACCTGGTTGCCAGCGTGTTGCTGCTTGGCATACTCGCGGTGCCGGTGCTCGATATGCGCCTGGCCATGCCCGACGCTTCGACAGCATCCGAGAACTCCACCCGCCGACAGGCCCACGAGCTGCTGGTCGCGGGGTTTGGCGCCGGGTTCTCTGGCCCACTAATCCTCGCAATCGACCTCCCACAGGCAGATGTGCAGACCATCCTTACTGCCCTTGGCGAAGCGATCAAGGCCGATGAACAGGTGGCCCAGGTGTCTCCATCGATGCTCAACAGCGCCAGTGACACCGCTGTCATGCAGATCACCCCACGCACCGGTCCGTCCGAACAGCAGACCGAGGACCTAGTTCACCGGCTGCGCGAAGAAATCATCCCCAAGGTGCTCGACGGTACCGACGGGGCTGCTCACGTCGGTGGCATCACCGCCAGCAACATCGACCTCACCGATCGCGCGAGCGAACGACTTCCTTGGTTCATCGCCACCATCGTCGCTCTGTCCTTGCTGCTATTGATGATGGTGTTCCGATCCGTGTGGGTCCCCATCAAGGCAGCCGCGATGAACTTGTTGTCGATCGGTGCCGGTTACGGCGCCGTCGTCGCGGTGTTTCAGTGGGAATGGCTCGGTGGACTATTCGGTCTCGACGGCCCCGTACCGATCGTGTCGATGGTCCCGATGCTGATGTTTGCGATCCTGTTCGGGCTCTCTATGGACTACGAGGTCTTCCTCCTCTCCCGCACCCGTGAGGAATACCTGCAAACAGGCAACAACACGGCCAGTGTCGTCGCCGGCATCGCCAACACTGCCCGGGTCATCACGTCTGCCGCGCTGATCATGATCGTGGTGTTCCTCGGATTCGCGCTCGGCGACAACATCATTATCAAACAGATCGGCCTTGGCCTGGCCGTCGCCGTGTTTATCGACGCCACCATCATCCGGGTCGCGCTCGTGCCGTCCACCATGGTCCTGCTTGGCGACCGCAACTGGTGGATGCCCATCTGGCTCGACCGGCTGCTGCCACGCCTTGACATCGAAGGTGAAGCCGGCCT
>JBBDST010000021.1:0-7459 GCA_040904765.1 Nitriliruptoraceae bacterium | reverse complement strand
CCGACACTACGCTTGGCTTTCATGCGCCCGTAGCTCAGTCGGATAGAGCAGGGGACTTCTAATCCCAAGGTCGCAGGTTCGATTCCTGCCGGGCGCGCCCACGTACGCACACCAGCGACTGCTGCTAACTGATCGTCTTAATCGGGACACTGACAGTCGCAATGAGGGCGGTTGGGGTGGATGTCAACTAGAGTCAGTGGTTACTGGGTTGACGCAGCTGAGGGAATTCCGGCGGACGCGTTGACGCCTTTTGTCTACGGGAGAGAAAGAAAAAATCATGTCGCCATTGTCTCATGCCATCCCAAGCGCATCATTTGGTTTAACGATGCGCCTTTACATCGCAGCTGACGACCCGACCGCTATCGGGCGTGTCACCACTGCCGTCGGCAACGTGCACGGGGCCGTATCGGCCCTTGACATGGTGGAGACGTCAGGACCAGTTCTCACTGTCGACTTGTCGGTGCATGCCGGAGATCCTGAACATGCACAAGAAATCGCCGATACGGTAGATGCCCTTGACGGTATTGACGTTCACCGGGTCAGTGACCGCACCTTTTTGATGCATCTTGGCGGCAAACTTGAGGTGAATCCCACGGTGCCGTTAAAGACGCGCGATGACTTGTCGATGGCATACACGCCAGGAGTCGCACGAGTGTGCATGGCAATTCACAAAAACCCTGAAGACGCCCGGCGACTCACCATTAAAGGCAACACCGTCGCGATTGTCACCGACGGCTCAGCGGTGCTCGGGCTTGGCGACATCGGCCCGGCAGCAGCAATGCCGGTGATGGAGGGCAAAGCCGCCTTGTTCAAACATTTCGCTGGGGTCGACGGCTGGCCGCTGTGTCTTGATACGCAAGATGTGGATGAGATTGTGGCGATCTGCAAGGCCGTTGCGCCAGGTTTTGGCGGCATCAACTTGGAAGACATTTCTGCGCCACGATGTTTCGAAATCGAATCGCGGCTGCGTGAAGAACTCGACATTCCGGTGTTTCACGACGACCAACATGGCACCGCCATTGTCGTGCTCGCAGCACTCATCAACGCCCTAAAAATCGTCGGTAAGGACATTTCGGAAGTCACCGTCGCAATGGCTGGAGCAGGCGCATCTGGCGTAGCGTGCGGTCAACTGCTTGTCGCTGAAGGCGTCAAAGACATTATTGCCGTTGACCGGACCGGCATCATCGGACCAGACCGTACCGGCCTTGATGCGTCCAAACAGTGGTTTGTTGACCATGGCAACCATGAAGGACGAAGCGGCACTCTGATGGATGCGCTGGACGGCGCTGACGTGTTTTTGGGCCTGTCTGGACCAAACCTGTTTGACGCTTCCGAACTGGCACGTATGGCCGACCGTGCAATCGTATTTTCGCTCGCCAACCCGACGCCTGAAGTTGATCCGGTTGAAGCACGCAAATTTGCCGCCGTAGTTGCGACCGGTCGTAGCGACACCCCGAATCAGATCAACAACGTTTTGGCGTTTCCTGGCGTGTTTCGTGGTGCCCTTGACGCGAAAGCACGCTTCATCACCGAAGAGATGAAAGTGGCGGCGGCCCGTGCCATCGCGGCCGTGATTCCAAGCGAAGAACTGCGGCCCGAATACATCATTCCAAGTGTGTTCAACGAACGGGTGGCTCCGGCGGTGGCTAATGCAGTACGTGAGGTTGCTGAACGCGGTTAACCGTGAAAGGTTTGCTTACGGTCGTTGCGGTAGGTAATGGCCATAAGCAAACACGCCGTGACACCAAGAATGCCCGCCGCCACGCTAAACGGTTCCACGCCGTCAATGCGGGCGGCTACCCCACCGACGGTAACCGGGCCGAATGCCAGCCCGACACTAAACGCGACATTGAACAGCCCAAACGCACGCCCGCGCATGTCCGGTGTTGTTGCCAGTGACGTAGCAGCACTCACGGCCGGAAACACCATGCCATAACCGGCACCAAACACTGCCGCGCCGAGAGCCAATACTCCCACACGTGGTGCTACAGCAAACACCACGAATGCGACCGCGATCACAACCAGCCCAAAACTTGCCGGCCTGTCCGCGCCAAACGTGTCCACGCTACGCGACAGTTTGGACAGCATCACAGCGCCCGCAAACAGCGCATACACAGTGAATAACGTTCCTACCGTGCTGGCTCTTGCACCAAGTGTTTCGGCTGCATCAGGCAGGTAGGCAGCAAGTACACCGGCAGCGAGTGTCAACATGACGGTTGCGACTAACGCTCGACGCAGCGCGGCGACATTTAACAGCCCGACAAACGCGCCGGTCGGCAGTGTCATCGTTGACGTCAGTGGTGTCAGCACAATGTCGGTGGGACGGTCATGCACAGTTATAAACACAAACACGGCCCCAAGAACAAGCACCGCCGACACGCCGTAAAACACGGTGTCAAATCCGTAAGCTTGCCGGACGATTCCGGCGGTTGCAGGGGCAATGACGGCAGCAAGTCCAATCACCGCACCAACGCGTCCAAACGTCCGTCCGTGCCCGCCATCGGTAGCCCGGTCACTTGCCAGGGCAAACACGGCAGGCATCAAAATCCCCCCGGCGATTCCGTGAAGCAGTCGGGTAATAATCAACGCGGCGGTTGTGGTTGCGTAACTGTAAGCAGCGACCGTAAAGGCTGCTGCGAAAAGCGCACTGATGATGACACGTCTACGTCCGTGCCGATCAACCAGCATCCCGCCCACAATGTTTGCCGGAATGTTGGTGAACGAGTAGGCGCCGACGACAACGCCAACGGCGATGGTGGATGCGCCAAAACTGCGCGCGTACGGGGCTACGGTTGGCAGCAACGCAAAGATGTCAAGAAAAGATGCAAATAGCACGGCTGCGGGGACCCAAGCACGGGTGGTGGGGGTGACGCGCACATGCTCTCCGAAGTGGACCGTGCCTGGCGCAAACGGTACGCGCACCCTACTGCGGGCCCATCGGTGGTGAATGACATGGCAACCCCAAACGAGCTACCTAGATAAACTTAGCCGCTCGCAACAACGTGGATCCGATTACGTCCTTTGTTTGAAGCGCGGATGTCCGTCAACCGCAGGCCACGTGGTCGGTGATGCGTGACTGGTCGACTGCGATGTTTCATTGTCTACGGTCCAGGGGCGGGCGTCACGAGCGAAGATGCTTTGCGTTTTGGGCACCCAGTGGCCACATCCGCCCGTAGGCTGATCGCTATGTCTTCTCTCCAATTGCCCCACGGTGTCTTCATCCCGGACACAGAGCTTGAACTTTCTGCTTCTCGCTCCGGTGGCCCGGGGGGCCAGTCCGTGAACACATCGGACTCCAAAATTGAGCTTCGGTGGTCTATTCGCGAGTCGAACGCGCTCACCGAGGCCCAACGAACCCGACTCTTGGAACGGCTCGCTTCGCGCCTAACCGCCGATGGGGTCTTGATCCTTCAAGGCTCTGAACATAAGTCCCAGTATCGCAACCGGGAGGCGGTGCGAACACGCTTTCAAGCCATCGTGGGTGAAGCCTTGGAGCCACCGCGAAAACGTCGAAAGACGCGCCCCACGCGCGGATCAAAAGAGCGCCGCCTTCGCGCGAAAAAGCAGCGTGGCGAGGTCAAGCGCCTCCGGCGCGATCCTGAAACTTGAGGCTTACGCGTGAGCTAGTATCTCGAGCTTGACTGAGTAGCACCCAGGTTTGGCGGTGCTATCGACCTGAGCGCTAAGGTGTGTCGCATCGGGAGATTCGAGCGTATGACGCGTTTTACTTCGTCGCCAGGTGAACCGCATATTGCTGCAGGCACATCTGCAGTTGGGTTCACCGCTGCCTTGACTGGCATCATGATCGGCGCGGCGCTTTTGACTCCGGCGATTGGTGTACTTGGGCCTTTACTCATCGACGATCTCAATCTGAGCCGTGCGGGCCTTGGCGTGACCGCGTCACTGATTCCTCTCACCGGCGCGATGTCCGCACCCTTTTCTGGCACGCTCGTTGACCGGTTTGGGGGGCGCAGACTGTCGATGTTGTTGTTTAGCTCCAGTGGAGTAGGACTGTTGCTGTTTGCGTTGGCCCCCAACTTTTGGCTGTTGGCGCTGGCTGCGATCATTGCCGGAGTGGCGATGGGAACCGGTAATCCGACCACTAACGCGCTGATTGCAACCCATGTGGCGCGCGGACGCCAAGGCACCATTGTTGGTGTGAAACAAACCGGGGTGCAGTTAGCCGCCGTGATTGTGAGTGCAGCTGCGCCGGTGTTGGCGGTGTGGTACGGCTGGCGAAGTGCTGCTGGTGCTGTGGTGTTGCTGGTGGTTTTGTTGACTGTGCTTGTGCTGTGGTGGGTGCCGCCAGATCCCAATGGTCGCAACATTGGCGGTCCTCAGGCGCCCTCAATCCCGGTCGGGTCACGATGGGCGCCAACCTGGTGGTTAGCCGGGTATGCGTTTTTGTTAGGTGCTGGTGCGGCAGCGATTGTCACCTACATCCCGCTGTATGCGGTCGAGCAGGTGGGTTTCACTGTGCCCCAAGCAGGGCTTGTCGCAACCCTGGTTGCTGCAGCGGCTGCGACTGCACGGATCGGTTGGGCCCGGTTTGCTGAACGGGTGCAACGCACCACTGACGTGATGATTGCGATTGCCGTGCTGTCCGTACTGGGTCATGTAGGGATGCTGTTTGCTACCAGGTCCACACTGCTGTTGTGGCTGGCCGCGCTTGTACTTGGGGCAAGCTGCATTGCCTGGAACGGTGTGGTGATGCTGCATGTTGTCAGTCATGCACCAACCGGGACATCTGGCCGGGTGACGGGACGCATTCAGTTCGCGTTCACATTCGGCATGTTCTTTAGCCCGATCGTGTTTGGCGTCACACTGGATGCACTTGGTTCTTACACGTTGCCGTGGCTACTTATGGCAGCCTTTTGTGCCGCCGGTGGCCTGCTGATTTGGCGTGGGAAAACGGTCGTGACTGCCAGTGCTGCAACGCAGTAACTCACGGTCTTATGGTGCGCTTAGCCAACCGACTGACTGGCGCGTTCATGCACCAGTTCACGAACCCTAGGTGCGACCTCGGTGCCGTACAGATGAATGCTTTCAAGCATCAGGTCATGTGGCAGGGTCGCGGACGAATATTTCATGTCAAAGCGTGAGAGGGAAAGCGTTGAGACAGTGGCTGCAATTTTTTGCGAAACCGTTTCGGGTGAACCGACATACAGTGCGCCGGTTTGGCTGGCCGCAGCAAGAAAATCGCGTTGAGTGACTGGCGGCCAGCCGCGTTCGCTACCGATGCGGTTGTAGATCGCCTGCCAGTGCGGCCACAGTTGGTCTCGCGCTGCTTCGTCGGTCGCAGCGATATGGCCAGGTGAGTGAACTCCAACCGGCAGCGGGTCATGACCAAACTGGGTAAGTGACCGCTGGTAAAGCTCAACGAGTGGACGAAAGCGGTGCGATTCGCCGCCAATGATTGCCATCATTAGTGGCAGTCCGTAGCGGGCGGCGCGAACAACCGATTCAGGGTTACCGCCAACGCCAACCCAAGTAGGGATGGCTGCATATTGGGTGCGCGGATATACCTGCTGGTTGTTTAAGCCGGCACGTGTGTTGCCACTCCAAGTGACCGGCTGTTCGCGCCTGAGCGCAACAAACAGTTCCAGTTTTTCGTTAAATAGTTCTTCATACTGGTGAAGTGGATAGCCAAACAGGGGGAATGATTCGGTGAATGAGCCCCGCCCAAGAATTACTTCAGCTCTCCCGTTACTTACCGCGTCAAGCGTTGCGAAACGTTGGTATACCCGCACTGGATCATCGGAACTTAAGACGGTCACAGCCGACCCCAGCCGGATGCGGCCGGTTTGGGTCGCGATGGCGGCCAGCACAACTTCGGGAGCGGACACGGCAAAGTCATCACGGTGGTGTTCGCCGACGCCAAAAAAGTCGACCCCGACTTGGTCTGCATATACGGCTTCGGCAACGACATTTCGGATCACTTGGGCGTCGTTCAGTTTGTTGCCAGCGGCACGTTAGGTGATATCACCGAACGTGCCAAGACCGAGTTGGAGGGTGCCGTTCATAAGATGACCTTTACCGTTGCGTTGTCTGAGACAAGCATACCGGCTATAGTTGCATATACAACTATAGTGGTTTGTGTTGACGACACACGCCCCTTACACAGTCCTCCGCATTACTGTGTCATCCGCTACACACTACGCCTCAAAGCAAAGGAACACGGGATGAGTGACGTGCTCGTCAAACACATCGTCATTGCGCCCGACGCATTCAAGGGAGGCCCTTCGGCTCCACAAGTTGCCAAAGCAATCGCAACCGGCTGGGCGCAAGCGCGCCCAAACGACACCCTAACCCTCATTCCGCTTGCCGACGGAGGCGAAGGCACAGTTGATGCGATCGCTGCCGCGCATCCCGACGCGCTTAAAGTAACCGTCACTTCTATCACTGGCCCAAACGGCACTCCAACTGACGCGTACTACTGCCGTCTACAGGATGGCACTGCCGTCATTGAACTGGCATCAAGCAGCGGACTACCCAAAATGCGTCCGCTTGATCCTGCCCACGCAACAACCCGCGGGCTCGGTGAAGTTATCGCCCATGCACTCGCACACGGCGCTACGCGTCTTGTCATCGGTCTTGGCGGCTCAGCGTCAACAGACGGCGGCGCAGGCGCGCTGTATGCGCTTGGACTCGGCGCATATGACGCCACAGGCCATCAGGTCGCAGACGGTGGCGCGAGCCTCGCCGACATCACCCGTATCGACACGTCCGGCCTCACAAAACCCCCTTCAGGGGGCGTGGAACTCCTGACAGACGTTTCCGCCCCACTGACTGGACCCACTGGCGCCGCACACGTGTTTGGCCCCCAAAAAGGCGCCGACACAGACCTTATCGAAGCACTCGATAAGGCATTGGCCCATTTCGCATCGCTTAGTGGCGGCAAGCCAGGTGCCAACGGCGCTGGCGCTGCCGGCGGCACCGGCTATGGCCTGGCCACATTTCTAAACGGAACGATCGATACTGGCGGAGAAGCAATTGCCCGTCTTGCAGGTTTCACTAACGCGTTAGCCACGGCCGATCTTGTCATAACCGGCGAAGGGTCTCTTGACGCTTCGACATTCACCGGCAAAGTGGTTGACACCGTCTTACGGCAGGCCTGCTCTCATGGCGTTTCCGTGGTTGCGATCGCAGGGAAAGTCGATGAAGCAGTGATTGCAACCAAAGTCGGCCTGCGTGCGGTGAGCACCAGCGTGATCGCCGGCTCACTCAGCGCGTCATTACAAGACCCGTTAACCGCGATCACCGACGCAGCCCGTCACGCCGCAACGCTATACACACCCTAAGGGTCGCTACGTATGGTTTAGCCCGTCACTTGGAGCATTCGCCTTTGCAACGGTAGGCTTTGAGAACCGATGTGTTCTTTTGTCGCACATCACACACGGTGGATGTAGCTCAGTTTGGTTAGAGCGCTCGGTTGTGGTCCGAGAGGCCGGGGGTTCAA
>JBBDST010000020.1:0-43547 GCA_040904765.1 Nitriliruptoraceae bacterium | reverse complement strand
GGTGAAGCATTTGACAAGATCGCCCGGTTTATCGGGCTGCCTTTTCCGGGCGGACCACACATTGATCGTCTGGCACGTGAAGGCAACCCACACGCGTTCAACTTCCCGCGTGCGCTCGCGCACGACGGCAGTTACAACCTGTCGTTTTCTGGACTAAAAACGGCTGTTGTGCGTGAACTGCGCCGGCTGGAAGCCGCCGGCGTGGAACCAAATCTGGCCGATGTTGCTGCATCGTTTCAAGAAGCACTGGTTGATGTCCAGCGAGGTAAGGTGCTGGCTGCAGCCAAAGCTGAAGGCCTTGACCGGATCGTTTTGGCAGGTGGCGTGGCCGCTAATTCACGGTTGCGTGCCGTGTTTGCCCAAGAATGCGAAACCCTCGGGCTGGGTCTGATAGTTCCCTCAATTCCGTTGTGCACGGACAACGGGGCGATGGTGGCGGCTGCGGGCGCGAACCTTTTGGCACGCGGTGTTCATTCAGATTTGTCGTTGGCAACCATGCCAGGGATGAGTCTTGACGCATGACGGTAGTTTCGCGGCGGCGTCACGCAGGTCCGGTCGTTCGGTGGCGGAGGCCGACAGCTGCCGAACTGCCAACAATCGTGGCGCGGTTGGAAAACTGGGATGCGGCACCCTCAGGGTTAGCGCGTCACGCCAATGTGCTTGAAGCCATCGAACGTCAAGGCGTGTCTGAACTGCTGGTAGCAACCGACAAGGGACGCTGGGGAGTCGTATTCTTAAGCGCCAACGGGGTGGCAGTGCCGTGCGGAGATCCGCAACTGTTCACTGCAGCCCCGCCGCTGCCGGCATGGCGTCTGCTGGTCGGAGCTACAGATGTGGCCGCCGCAGCCTTGGCAAATGGGCCAGCGCAGCCGGCAACGATCGTGCACGAACAGGCGTTTTATACGCTTGACACCACCGTCTTTCGCGACCTGATAGCGCCTGGCGATGCTGCGTTACGGGTCGCGACCGTTGACGATTTGGACGGGTTGGCTGACTTGGCGGTGCAGTTGCATGTCGACGACGGTTTTGGGCCTGACCCTGGCTGGCGTGGCGTGCGGGGTTACCGCCACCGTTTCGAACAGATCATCGCCGACGAACGGGTGTTTTGTGTTGGGCCTATCGGCCAACCCATCGCCAAAATTGAACGCTCAGAACCCTCTGGCCGCTACGGCGTACAGTTTTCTGGCATTGTGGTTGACCGTGCACATCGCGGCGAAGGCATTGCCACATGTGCGTTGTTTGAAGCAGTACGACAAACCGTGAGTACTCCGGCGATCAGCGGCCCGGTGTCGTTGCATCTGCGCAGCAAAAACGATGCGGCACGGACCGTGTATGAACGGGTTGGTTTTCGGTTCCAAGAGCCATGGATGCTGGCGATTCGACCCTAACAACAGCATCCAACCATCGGATTGAGTCCGACCGGCTCAACTTTACAGTCGTCGCCTTTGCACTCCCTATGGGCGAGTGCTAATCTGACTTTTAGCACTCGCTAACAAGGAGTGCTAATGGTTGTGGTGGTGTCCTCACCCCACTTTGCTGGCGCAGCGGTACCCCTGATGGTTCCCCGCCGGACCACGCAAAACTTGCGCCAATCAGGCGTAACACACATGTTCGTTGCTGTCTCCCGTAAACGCGGGTGACGCCTACACTTAAGGGAGGGAACGTTGGCCACTGACGTCAACATCACACCGCTCGAGGACCGAGTCCTGGTTACGGTCGATGATTCTGTCCAAACCACCTCATCGGGACTTGTCATCCCCGATACAGCGCAGGAACGCCCCCAACAGGGCAGCGTGATCGCAGTTGGACCAGGTAAGCGCTCTGACACGACCGGCGAGATCATCCCGCTGGGCGTGAAAGCCGGCGACACAGTGCTGTTCTCCAAGTATGGCGGCACCGAAGTGAAGCTTGGCGGCAAAGAGTACCTGATCCTCTCCGCCCGCGACATCCTCGCGGTAATCAACTGATCCGTTGACCCGTTGGCCGAATCGGCCATGTGAACAGACTTTAAGGAGGAATACCGAATGGCGAAAATGCTCAGCTTCTCCGAAGACGCTCGTCGGCGTCTAGAAGCAGGCGTAAACCAGCTTGCAGATGCCGTCAAGGTCACCCTCGGCCCGAAAGGCCGTAACGTCGTTATCGACAAAAAATGGGGCGCACCAACCATCACCAAAGACGGTGTCACCGTTGCGCGTGAAATCGAACTGGAAGACCCCTACGAAAACATGGGTGCCCAGTTGGCCAAAGAAGTCGCAACCAAAACCAACGACGTTGCAGGTGACGGAACGACAACCGCGACCGTGCTTGCGCAAGCCATCGTTAAAGAAGGTCTACGCAACGTCGCTGCCGGTGCAAACCCCATGGGGCTCAAGCGCGGCATCGACAAGGCTGTCGAATTCGTAGTGAACGAAATCGCCAACCAAGCCCGTGAGATTGAATCGCAAGACGAAATTACTCAGATCGCCGCGATTTCTGCAAACAACGACCAGACAGTCGGCAAGATTCTGGCTGACGCGATGGACAAGGTCGGCAAAGACGGTGTTATCACCGTTGAAGAGTCACAGACGTTTGGCATGGACCTCGACTTTGTTGAAGGTATGCAGTTCGACAAGGGCTACATCTCGCCGTACATGGTCACCGATGCCGAACGGATGGAAGTCGAGTTTGAAGACCCGTACATCCTGATCGTAAACTCCAAGATCTCGTCGGTACAAGACCTGCTCCCACTGCTTGAAAAAGTGATGCAGGGCGGACGCCCACTGTTGATCATCGCCGAAGATGTCGAAGGTGAAGCGCTTGCCACTTTGGTGGTAAACAAGATCCGTGGCACCTTCCAGTCAGCTGCCGTCAAAGCCCCAGGGTTTGGCGAACGCCGTAAGGCCATGCTGCAGGACATCGCAATTCTCACCGGCGCTCAGGTCATCTCTGAAGAAGTTGGTTTGAAACTCGAAAACACCTCCCTTGATCTGCTTGGTCGCGCCCGTAAGGTCGTTGTCACCAAAGACGACACCACCATCATTGAAGGTGCTGGCTCTGACGATGACATCAAGGGGCGGGTCAGCCAGATCAAAGCCGAGATCGACAAAACTGATTCCGACTGGGACCGTGAGAAGCTCCAAGAACGGCTCGCGAAACTCTCCGGCGGTGTCGCTGTCGTCAAAGTTGGCGCAGCTACCGAAACTGAACTTAAAGAAGTGAAGCACCGCATCGAAGATGCTCTCTCAGCCACGCGTGCTGCAGTTGAAGAAGGCATCGTTGCCGGTGGTGGTACCGCACTGTTGCAAGCCGAAGCAGGGCTTGACGGGCTTGAACTTGAAGGCGACGAAGCAACCGGTGCGCGCATCATCCGTCAGGCAATTTCCGCACCGCTGTACTGGATTGCATCCAACGCCGGTATGGAAGGTTCGGTCGTGGTTGAGAAAGTCCGCAGCATGAAGCCAGGCCACGGACTAAACGCCCTCACTGGCGAATACACCGACCTGATCAAGGCGGGGATCATCGACCCGGCGAAGGTGACGCGTTACGCACTGCAAAACGCCGCCTCCATCGCAGGTCTGTTGCTGACCACCGAAGCGGTCATCGCTGACAAACCTGAGCCAGCACAAGCTGCAGCAGGTGGCGGTCACGATCACGGCGGTATGGGTGGCATGGGCGGCATGGACTTCTAGTTCGTTCCACCATCTGCTAATCACCAACAGCCCCCGCGTTTACACGGGGGCTGTTGGTATGGAAGATCCCGTTTGATCGCTACGATCATTGCGATGAGCATTTTGAAACAGCGCACCAGCACTTCTGCCGCGCATGGCGGCGGTTTTGCCCACGGCTTCAGTGACGTCATCCGCCGCCGCCGAGCTGTCATCCTCGCCACGTTTATCATCGTCGTGGCAGCCGCAGCAGCCTTAGCAACGTTCACGTCACAAGTCGTGGCGTTAACCGCAGAATCCGGCGCGCTCGTCGCGACCGCAGGCCTGTTACTTGGACTTGTCGCAGCAGGCATTGGGGATGCAACCGACGCCCGCGTTTTTGGGGCACGCCACGTGCGTGGTACGGGCGGGGAACTTATTGCGATCATTCCAAGCGAACCATCAGCACCGGTGCTCGTTCGTCTCTTAGACCTACTTGAACGCGCACGGGCTGACCGGATCGACACCGAGGTGGTGTTGCGTGTCGGTGTCGCTGACGCCTCAGCACAGACCCACCATGCTGCCGCTTGGACAAGTGCGCTAGCCGCAGCCTGTGCCAACCGAGGCGAAAGAGTCCTTGAAGTTGCTTTGGCATCGGACGCCACCAACACGCGTGGGGTGATAGATGTCGTACGCGACAACGTGCCGTTGTCCACTGCTACCCAGCGAATGTCAGCCGATACGCAACATGCCCGTCTTAACGCCGGCCCAAACCGGGTGCAGGCACTTGAACTCTTGCCACAACTGACTTCAAGCCTGCCACGTAATCTCGACACCTATCTGGTTGGACTGCCGTTGGCTGCCAGCCGGCCGGTCGTCAGAGCGGTGACGCGGCTTGATGTTGTGCTGGTGATTGCCGAGGTTGGACGCACTACCCGGGTCGAACTGATTGCTGGTCTTGACGCCATCGAGTCTGTCGGGGTCATGACCCAGGTGCTGTTGGTACATGATGGGGTTCGAAGCGGACGCCAAGCAGTGTCACTGGGTGATGATGTCGCGCTTGAGTCGGCTACGAATCATGAAGTTGCTACCGCGACCTACACGCCGACTGTGCCGCTGCCGGCCCCGCCGATGGCCGATAGCAGCCGTAATCATCCGAATCACACCGAACGGATCCCTGCGTTGCGACATGTCGGACGCGTGCATGATGACGAAGAACAGACTTTGCTGCGGACAACTGCGCAACATGAACGCTATGTCAATCGGCCACCGACAGCTGGTGAGCTTCGTCCTTCGTAACGGTAATCTGACGCTCAGCAGAGGATGATGTATGGGTAATGCAGTCCACCGTGCACTCATCGCATGCGCGTTTTGTGCCATGTTGCTCGTCAGCTGTAGCAGTCAAAATGGGCCGGTCGTATGGCGCAACATCACCGTCGATCTCCCCGAGGGCTGGGTCGTTTTCGAACGCACCGACACGACCTTAAGCATCGCTAACGTCCCGCTTGGACCGCAAGAAGATGGGGCTCCACGTGCCGTTCCCGACGGAGAGGTCGTGGCGATGTTTTTCTCTTACGAACCAGACACGCTGCCACGTGACTGGCTGGAATTTTTGGCGGCGAACGGCGCCGAGATTGAAACCCAACAGCAGCGCATTTTGACGGGGGATGTCCCGGCAACGCAAGTGGTGTATCGCCTCACTGATGAGATAACAGACACCCGCGAGATGGTGGTGTTGATTCCTTCGCGCAACGTTGTGATCTTGGCGCAACCGGTGCCCTCAGTGGGAGACTCGTCTGGGCCTGACGTGTTTTTGCGCAACATCGACACGTTTTTGACCGTGGTTGATACACTGAATTTTGGCGCTCCAGTCGTTGAATAAGCCAATAATCGGCTATGCCAGCAGTTGGCCGAAAATGGGTGTGGCATTCTGCTCAGTCGCGTGTCATACTAAAAACGGGCGAAAGTACACTTGTGAAATTCGTCCCTTCAGATTTGTATCGCACGTTCGATGGTGCATGGCTATTTCGAGATCTATGTACACGCGGCTACGAGATGTTCTCGGGTGATGAGGTTTATTGTGGTTCAGCAACAGCAGAAAACGAGAACGTGGATGACGACTGTAAGTGTGGCACTGGTTGGCATGCTGCTCATCGCCAGCACACCACCGGCAACAATGGTTTCAGCTACGACGGAGACCACAACGTTGTCAAGCACTTTGTCAACCCGAGTAGAGACGTTGACAGCAGCACCGTCAGTGAACCTCTCCGGTGATCCAACGAAGGCTGACGCCGCGAACATTTCGGCAGTGCTAAGTGCACCGTTTCACTTCAGTGCTCTCGGATTTCGCGTACCACTGTCCCTAGAAGAGTTGCGGGTGCGTACTGCCACCAGTCCGGGAGAGTTTGGACCGTGGCATGACGTCGACTTTTACGATAAAGACGACGGTCCCGACCAAGGGACGAATGAACAGATGTCGGACACCCATCAGCAGGCCGAACTGTTGTGGGTTACGGAAGCCAAGTATCTGCAACTTTCAGTGCGCGGCGCAGACGTAACCGCCATTGACATTGTGGTGATCGACTCGTTGGGGCTGTCAGCGCCAGTGACCGCAAGCCTTGCTTCAACCACGACGGTTGATGTTCAGATGACCCACGATGCGACCCTCACCGCGACCCCGTATGAACCTGAAGTTGACGTTGTCCCGGCAGCTACCGGCAACGTATCGCTGATTACCCGGGCTGAATGGGGCTCAGACGAGTCGCTTGGTTCTCCTGAGGTTTCCCTCGCTGAAACCGTACACATGGGGATCGTGCATCACACTGCCCACCGATCGGTCGCAAACGGCGCAAATAGTTACACGGCCGAAGAAGCTCCCGGCATCATTCGTGCAATGCAGATCTACCACACCCGCCCTGCTAGCCAAGGCGGGCTCGGCTGGAAAGATCTCGGCTACAACATTGTTATCGACCGGTTTGGCCGCGTATATGAAGGCCGGCGCGGAGGCTTTGATCAGGCAGTTATCGGCGCGCACGCACGCGGATTTAACACCGGCTCATTTGGCGTCTCGGTCATCGGCGACTTCACTGGCACCTTCCCGAGCCAAGAAGCTCTGCAGGCCCTCACAGACGTAATCGCCCTCAAATCACAGATCCACGGACTCGACCCGGGCGGTTTCACCAATCAGATGCCCGTGGGGCAAACCGACGATCAAGTGGACACCGTTTCGCTGGCCAGTTCAGGGGTAATGCGGCCGGTAATCGTAGGCCACCGTGATGTCGGTCAGACCAGCTGCCCTGGGCAGATTCTTGACTTACTGCCACAGATACGCCTGTCAGCCCGCGCCGTGTCTGTGGTCTTTCCTGATGTGTCCGCGACTTCACCGCACCGGCCAGCCATCTTGCGATTGGCTGATCAAGGCGTGATCCGCGGCTGTCGCGAAAACGAATTCTGCCCGTCACAGGGCCTCACACGCGCCCAAGCAGCAACATTTGTCGTGCATGCACTTCAGCTGCCAAATGTGGCATCGAACCGCACACCATTTGTGGATGTCCCGCTGAGTGCTGCCCATTCCGGTTCCATCTATACGTTGGTTGCTAACGGCTTTATGATCGGCAAAACACACGATCGTTTCGGACCATCTGACCGGATGACGCGGGCACAACTTGCCACGTTGCTGTATAACGCCAGCGGCAATCCAGAGCATCGGCCAACCACGGCCCCCTACCCGGACGTATCGACTGATGCCGTTCACGCCCCAGGGATTTCGGGACTGAAAGATATGGGCATCGTAGGTAACTGCGGTTCCGGCAATTTCTGTCCCAATACCATCGTGCTGCGCGATTCCACCGCATCATTTGTCGACATGCTACGTACGGCTACTGGCCGTAATGCAACGGTTGCAGTTCACACAACAGCAACCCCTTAACCGCTACACAGAGGGGGTTGTCGCTGCAGGTCGCTGTGTCTGGCCACCTGCAGTAAGACAGCGTTTGAGACAGCCTTTAAGGAGTGTGTAGTGAAACTGCGCCCACATCGACCGTTTGTTGCACTGCTACTGCTTCTTGCCATCAGTGTTGCACCACTAGGGGTAGCGTCGGCAGCAACACCATTGACGGTACGTCCGGCCGTTAAAGCACAGGCAGATTTTGTGCCGCAGGTCGCCATCACCGGTGGCGGCTGGGGCCACAGCATCGGCATGAGCCAATATGGCGCGTTCGCGATGGCCCGCCAAGGCAAAACCGTCTCAGAAATACTGACGCATTACTACCCGGGAACAGCCCTTTCGAGCGATACTCGCAGTTCCACGCAGCGAATACGTGCCTCCATGCAGACCGGTCAGCAGGCTTCGCTGATTATCGCCCAAAGTGGTTCAGTATCGTGGTTTACGTGCAACCCAGGTCCAAGCGGGCTGAGTGGACGCGCACCGCAAGAGAACTGCCAACCGTGGTTCACGCAAGATGTCGGTGAAGTGTTACGAGTCCGGCCCAACGGTGCCGGTACAAGCATCGAACGGTTCGACTCGCCTGAACTTGCCCGATTGGCCGACACGGACCAAAGCGTGTCGCTTGCAAGCACGGACGGGATCATCACGACCGATGCGCCGGTGAATCTCGCAACCGTTGATACGGCCGGCTGGGATGAGATCCACACCACCTCAAACCCGATCGTTCGCGCGATTCACGGTGACGAAAGTATCCGTGCGCAAAGCCAGTCACGCTGCGCCGAATCGTTGGCATGTACAACCATTGACGAGCCTCGACGGACCTATCGTTTCGGTTGGCGCGACTATCACAACATCGACGGCAGCCTCTCGATCGTGCAAGACGTAGACACGGTCGACAAATATCTGCGTGGGCTGGCTGAAATGCCCAATTCATGGGGCTCAACTGGGCCGGCAGCGTTACAAGCACAAGCGGTGACCGGCCGTACGTTTGCCCTTCGCCGTCTGGCAAATCCGCGAGGGGGCACCTGCGCCTGCGAGGTCGTTTCAACCGTGTCAGACCAGGTGTTCAACGGCGAAGACAAAGTGTTGAGCACGCAGGGAAACTTGTGGGCAGATGCGGTGGCACACACTGCCGATCAGGTGCTGACGTTTGAAGGCACGCTTGCACAAACGTTCTATTCGTCTTCTCACGGGCTCGGGCGATCTGAAAACGTCGAAGATTCGTGGGCGTTTGGGACTACACCGATCCCGTACCTTCGTAGCATCGATGACCCATGGTCGAGTGATCCTGGGGTAAATAACACGTTGGCATCCTGGACAGCACAGATCACCAACACCAACTTTGCCGCAGTCGTGTCTCACGGTCGCACCAACCCGCTGGTTCAAGTCAGCCGTGTGACGGTGCTAGACCGCACGGATGGCGGCACTCCACGCACCCTTGAGATCACCGGAACACGCGCGGATGGCAGCAGCGAAACGTTCGTGTATGACGGGCGTCCCCAAGGATCTAAAGCGATCGCAGGTGCGAGCCTGCTGCGCTTCCTTACGGTCAGCTCAGGTGGGATGAGGAACCGGTTGCCGTCCCAACAGATCGACACGATCAGTTTCTCCCCGTTTAAAGACGACATCGGCTCCCCACACGAGTTTGCGATCGCTTGGGCGGCGGAAGTTGGGGTTGTGCGGGGCCTCGAAACGGACCGTTACGCGCCGAGGCGGGCCGTATCACGCGCTCAGATGGCAACGTTCCTAGTCAACCTGTTTGCTGTTGAAGTTGGCGAATATCAAGGGATGTTCGGTGACGTGCCTGCATCAAACACTCACGCCCGCAACATCGAAGCACTCGTGACCGCAGGGGTAGCTCGCGGTGTTACTGAAGGCATGTTTGAGCCAGACCGGGATGTCACACGCGAGCAGATGGCAACCTTTATTAGTAACGCGTTGGCGTTAGCGCGCCCTGCCACAGTGAGTTTTGTGGACACAACTGGAACCCATGCAGGCAGTGCAGCAGCTCTTGCTGCTTCAGGGATTACCACCGGATGCGGATCGGATCCGGAGCGGTTTTGTCCTCGTGAGCCGGTCCGTCGGGATCAGTTGGCCACGTTCCTTTACCGCATCGCACAACAGTTTTAACTGGCGCTACGTTAGTAGTGCCAGTTTCGGAGAGGAAGTTGAATGGTCAACCGACGGTGTGTCATAGGGCTCCGAGCTGTTGCCGCAGTCACAGTGTGTGTCGCATTGATGACACAGGCGTTACCGCAAGTTGCCCAAGCCGACACGGTGGCCACTCCGTCAGACACACTGCTATCTGCTCATCCTGACGCGGTTGCAAAACGCATACTTATTGAGTGGGAACCACAGTTCACCGGACGTGACCAAGTAATGAACGGCCTTGCCGCAGCAAGGCATCTTGTGACAGCTAGCCGCACTTCGATCACAGACACCATCGATGTAGTAGTGAGCAACAATGTCGCTCGGGCAGTGACAGCACTACAGGCAACACCAGGTGTCGCCAATGCCCAACCCGATTCGGAAGTTGTCGTAGCGTTGAGTGCTCTACCACTGGCTCCCGCGGCGACCGACCCGGGCTATTCAAGTCAATGGTCGCTTGAAAACATCGGACAGGTCATTCCAAACTCCAACCTGCAAACGGTTGCGGGAATCGACATTCGTGCACGTGCCGCATGGGCCATCACTCAAGGTCGCCCCGATGTTGTGGTGGCAGTTATCGACACGGCCATTGACGCGTCACATGCTGACCTCGCCGGCGCAATTGTGGCGGAACGTCCGGTGGTTGACAACGTAGACAGCACCAGCCGGGCGCATGGCACCACCGTTGCGAGCGTCATTGCTGCGCGCAAAGACAACGGCTTTGGAATTGCAGGGATCGCACCAAACATCGGGATACTTTCTATCGCGGCGTTTGAATCCACTGGCGATGGTGAAGCACGCTCCTCAACCGCCATACTGGTACGTGCGTTCGATGAAGCACGTACGTATGGCGCGGATGTCATCAACGCATCCTGGGTGACAACTGCAGGAACACAAACGGCCAGCGCAGAAGCACTCGAATCGTTACGCATCGCGATTCGCGATGCCGGCGTGCCGGTCATTGCTGCCTCAGGCAACGATGGGTCCCAACTCACTATCGAAGGACCGTATTTCCCAGCCGCCTGGGTGCTTCCAAACTTGATTACCGTCGCTGCGATACAGCCAAACGGTGCAATCGCCAGCTTTTCTAACGTTGGCGCGAGTGTGGTTGATCTTGCCGCCCCCGGGGCTGGGATCACAACAACTTCGGTTGGCGGGCAGGCGGTGATTGCGAGCGGAACGTCCTACGCCGCCCCGTATGTCGCTGGGGCTGTGGCGTTGGCGCGAAGCATCGCACCGTACGCCACTACAGCAGAACTGGTCGACGCAGTGATGTGGAGTTCTCGCTTCGTGCCAAACACTCAGCAAGCAACCGCCGTGAGCGGAATGCTTGACGCTGGCGCGCTTGTCCATGGCGTGCAACGTCCAGTCTGCGGCGCAGTGACGCATCCATCTGCTGGATTTCCTGATGTCACCGGCAGCAACATCCACCTTCTGGCGATCGACTGTGTCGCGTCAGTCGGAGTGACAAATGGCTTACGGGACGGCACGTTCAACCCGTCAGGCACCGTGACCCGCGCGCAGATGGCAACCTTCCTTGCCAATATCGTCGATCGGGTAGTCACACTTCCACCGGCTGCCGACGCTGGTTTCCCTGACGTTGTTGCCGGGTCAACCCACGATGCGTCGATTAACCGTCTCACGGCACTGGGAATTATCCGCGGTGATGCGTCAGGACAGTTCAACCCAGATCGACCGGTCACACGTGCCAATATCGCCTCATTTTTAGTACGCACCTACGAGGAACTGTCGCAAACCAGTCAGCCGCCGTCTCGCAGCTGGTTCGTCGACATTGCAGACAACACGCATGTTGATGCTATTAACCGAGCACGAGAACTTGGGCTTGTTCGGGGTACGTCATCGAGCACCTTTGCGCCCAGTGACCCCACCCGTCGGGATCAAATGACAAGCCTGTTGTCGCGGATGGCTGATGCGCTCGTGCGTGACGGGGTGGAGTTCCCGTTCTAACCTACGTCAGGTAGGTGGGGTCCACCGACCTGACGTGAAAAGTTGTGACCGTGAGCCTATTTGAGCGCCTGCAGCGCGCCAGTGCTTGGCGGAACGTTCCTCAACGGTGGCACACGCCGCTGCTGGTGCTTTCTGGCACAGTTTTTTTTGTCGGTAGCGTGCTTGCCTATCGTGGGTTGGATATCGACTGGCAGAACGTCAATGTCGTACTGCTTTTGATCGTGCTGTTAGTCGGTACCCCGGCAACGATTGCAATGAACGGGGCCGAGTTGCGGGTGATCGCAGCGATTGAAGCGGTCACCCTGCCATGGATGACGGCGCTGCGTACAGTCGTGCTGGCTACGGCGGCAAATATGCTGCCGTTGCCTGGTGCCGCAGTGGTACGCACGCACACACTCGTATCTCACGGGGTCGCGTTGGCTGCCGCGGTACGGGCAATTCTTGCCGCAGCCCTGTGTTGGGTGGGTGTTTCGGCAGTGCTCGCTTCTGCTGCCGCCGCCAGTTTCTCTGGCGTGTTCGCACTGGCTCTTGGTGTCTTTGGTAGTGCAGCGGTCGTTATTGGTGCGGCCGTGCTGCGTACCAACGGGCAACTTTTTTGGCAGTTGATCGCAGTCGAACTCGTTACGACCGTGCTTCACGCGGTACGCCTGTGGCTCGTGTTTATCGCGTTGACCATCACGGTTGATATCCGTGAGCCGTTCGTTTTAGCGGCCGCGTCGCCGCTGGCGGCAGCCGCCGGCGTGTTCCCGTCAGGTCTTGGCCTGTCCGAAGCGATTGCTGCCGGTATGGCGGCAACGATCGGGCTTAGCGCTGCTGCCGGGTTTGCTGCGACCGCACTGATGCGCGTGATCGGATTGGCGGGAACAGCGGTTGTTGCGCTGGTTTTGGGTGCCAATCGGCACGATAGTGGTGAGCCTGCACGCCCAAATGATAGTGACGGACAAGCTTAAGACGTGCCGCCAGCGGCTACTGTCGTCTCATTACACTTCAGCTACATCGCGCCGCGGCAGGCGGCGCATGCGAATAAAGAGAGTGCCTGTGAAAATCGCGGTGATTGGTGTCGGCCACGTTGGTCTTGTGACCGCCGGGGTGCTTGCCGAACTTGGGCATACGGTCGTCGGGTATGACCATGACACGGCCAAACTTGCCAGTTTGGACGGGAAAGTGGTGCCGTTTTACGAACCTGATCTCGCTGAGCTCATTACAGCAACGGTCGATGGTGGCACGCTGACGTTTACTACCGATTTGAATCAGGCACTTGATGGCACTGAGGTCGCGTTCGTATGTGTCGGAACTCCTTCGCTGCCAGGTGGTGGAGCCGATCTGCGCTATGTGGAACGGGTCGGGGCAGAAGTTGCTCAGGCAGCGCGTCACGACGTTGTGTTGGTCGAAAAATCGACCGTGCCAGCCAATACCGGCGCCAGACTGACACAAGTTATTGAACGTGCACAGCAGGCGTTAGGTCACGACACGCCTACGATTCATGTGGCTTCAAACCCTGAATTTTTGCGGGAAGGTACGGCCGTGTATGACACGCGGTACCCAGACCGGATCGTGTATGGAACGTCGAGCGGTTTTGCAACGGCAGCTTTACGGGCGGTGTATGCGCCGTTGATTGCCCGCAATCCGACCCCTGTGGTTGAAACTGACGTTCCAACAGCTGAACTGATCAAGCATGCTTCGAACGCGTTTTTGGCGACACGTCTGTCGTTTATCAACGCGGTTGCGCAAGTGTGTGACCGTGTTGGGGCAGACGTGAATGTCGTCGCCGAAGGAATGGGGCTTGATGCTCGCATTGGACCGGATTTTTTGCAAGCCGGTATCGGCTATGGCGGATCCTGTTTTCCCAAAGACGTCGATGCTTTTCTTCACTTGGCACGTAGTGTCGGGTATGACTTTCGTCTGCTTGATGAGGTACGGCAGATCAATGTGTCTCAGCGGCAGATTGTGATTGACCGTCTAACCGAAGAACTGTGGCATTTGGCGGACAAAACCATCACAATTCTTGGGGCTGCATTCAAGCCGGGCACTGACGATTTGCGCGAAGCCCCCGCGATTTATCTGGTGGAAGATCTGTTGGCCGCCGGGGCAACCGTGCGGGTGTATGACCCGGTTGCAAACGCGGGGGTTGCAGAACGTTTCCCGCAGATCAAACTGTTTGACGACCCGATCGCGGCATGTGTTGGCGCTCACGCAGCCGTGATCGCCACCGAATGGCCCGAAATTGTCAGGATAGATCTGACTGCGTTGCATGATGCACTGGAGTATCCCATTGTGATTGACGGACGTAACGCGTTTGACCCTGAAGTTGCCAAGAGCGCCGGTTTGCATTATTACGGCATCGGACGTGGACGTATGAAAGGCAATCGGTGAGTACAACTGCCAACGACCAGATCGACGTGTCGGTTGTTTTGCCGGTGTACAACGAGGTCGGTCATCTCGCTGAAGAGATAGACCGGATCATCCGCGGGTTAGAACAGAGCCGGCACAGTTTTGAGATCATCGCTGTCGATGACTGTTCAACTGATGGTTCGCGTGACGCGTTGCAGCAAATCGCGGCGACAGAACCTCGCATGACCGTAATTTTGCACCAACGCAACTTGGGATCCGGAGGGTCTCGGCGCACCGGAACTCGCCGCGCTAGCGGCCGTGTCGTCGTGTGGACGGACGTCGACATGACCTATCCAAACGACACGATCGGTGCACTTGTAGATGCCATGGGCGAACACGACCAGATCGTCGGTGCCCGTATGAGTGAAGAAGGCCGCGCGAAAGCGTTACGAGTCCCCGCAAAATGGCTGATTAGACGCCTGGCCCAGTATTTGACACAAACATCAATACCCGACTTGAACTCTGGCTTTCGGGCATTTCGTCGTGACCGTGGGGCCCGCTACCTCGATCGGTTACCCAACGGATTTTCGTGTGTCACGACGATGACAATGTCATTTTTGAGTGACGGGCTGAGCGTCATTTACGTGCCGATTCCCTATGGGGCCCGTAGCGGATCGTCCAAGTTCCATTGGTACCGGGACACTCGCAAATACCTGCTGCAAGTGGTTCGGATGATGCTCAGCTATGAACCTTTACGGGTCTTTATGCCCCTTGGGGTGGCCCTGTTAAGTTTTGGGTTTGGCAAGTTAGTGTTTGACATCATCACCAAAGATTTTCGGATCGCGACCAACACACTCCTCGTGTTGTTTGCCGCCTTCCAGGTGATTGCGATCGGATTGCTTGCCGATCTTGTGGTGCGCGTCACCAAACCGTCTACCGACGTGTAAGGCTACGACTGCGCCCAACAGCCCAAAGTTCTAGGGTGTAGGTCGTGAGGGAGGTAATGCTTGTGGGGGATGAGCGCAGCCATATCGTGTCGTATGAGCCGTTAACGCCAACCGCTTTTTTGGAACGGTCAGCACGTGTGTGGGCTAATCGGCCAGCCGTCGTAGACGGCGACACGATGTGGACTTACGCCGAGTTTTATGACCAAGCGAAACGACTTGCTGGCGCACTGCACAGTCTTAAGGTGGCTGCCGGCGACCGTGTGGCCGTGTTAGGGCCAAACCGGCCACTGCTGCTTACAGCGCACTACGCCGTCTCGTATGCAAAAGCTGTGCTTGTGGCGTTAAATCATCGGCTCAACACGGACGAAATTAGTGTGATCCTGCGTCACAGCGGCGCGCAACTGCTGTTAGTCGACGGCGCTTTCGTCGACCGTGTTGCCGGTATCGTTGCCGACAACCCTGACCTGACAGTGCTCGTTGGGGGTCCTGACGGCACGCTCGATGCCCTTTGGGATACGGCCGAACCGTACGTCGCACCGGTTGAGGATGAAAACGCATTACTGGCGCTCAACTACACGTCTGGTACGACCGGAGCCCCAAAAGGGGTGATGTACACCCATCGGGGCGCCTATTTGCAGTCGCTTGCTATGGCGTATCACACCCAGCTGGATACCCGATCAGTGATGTTGTGGACCTTGCCGATGTTTCACTGCAATGGCTGGTGTTTTACGTGGGCTGTCACTGCAGCCGGAGCTACCCACCTGTGCCTGCCGGCGATTGATACAACTGCGATCTGGCGGCATATTCGTAACGATGGCGTGACGCATCTCAACGGCGCACCAACAGTGCTGACCATGATCGTGAACGACCCTGAAGCAGCCAATGGACCGGCACCACAAACCGTGCGGGTTGCCTCTGGCGGGGCCCCGCCCTCACCGACCCTTTTAAAAGAACTTACCGCCCACGGTTTTACGATCACTCACCTGTATGGCCTCACTGAAACTTACGGTCCTGCTGCCATTTGTGAATGGCAGCCCGACTGGGACGGCGTTAGCGACGTTGCCCTGCGCGTGTCACGGCAAGGGTTTGGCAACATCGTGTCACAACATCTGCGAGTCATTGATCGTGACGGCAACGATGTCCCATGGGATGCGGCCACCATCGGTGAGGTCGCGATCCGCGGAAACAATGTTATGACCGGTTATTTCAACGATCCCGACCGCACCGGCGAAGTCGTACGTGGCGGATGGTTCTTCAGCGGCGATTTGGGAGTGATTCACCCCGACGGGTATATCGAACTGCGTGACCGCGCTAAAGATGTGATCATTTCTGGAGGCGAAAACATCACCTCAGTTGAGGTAGAGCAGGCCATCCTTACCCATCCAAGTGTCCTCGAATGTGCTGTTGTGGCCGCGCCTGATGAGCATTGGGGTGAAGTTCCAGTCGCCTATATCACGTGCCGCGCCAACCAGCAGGTGAGCCAAGAAGAGCTCATTACCCATGTGCGCGGCCAGATTGCCCGCTATAAGACGCCACGTGCAGTCGTGTTTCGCGATGAGTTACCCAAAACATCGACCGGCAAAATTCAAAAACACGTGTTACGTGTCGATGCAGCCGGCGATTGGGCGATAGTGTCTCGTTAGACAATCAGCGCGCCAGAGTGAACGACGGAGATGGGTTCGATGGATGTGTCAGGGCGCACCCACGCGTTCATTGAACACCCGTGGGTGCATGCGTTGCGTAGCCGCGTTGGCGTGCAGTCGAGCGCCATGCTGGTGTTAGCCGCCGCAGTGGGGTTTCTCACCGGCCTGTTAGCGGTAGCCCTGTTACAGATCGTTTTGGTGACACAACGCTTGTCGTTTGGCACCTCGCCGAGCTGGATCACTACCGTGGTTGTCACCACGGTAGGTGGTCTTTTGGTCGGCCTGTTTGTCACCTACGTCGTTCCTGAATCCCGTGGTGGCGGGGTGTCGCGGGTGATGGAAAGTATTGCCCTGCATGGTGGCCGCGTACGCGCCCGCGTTATTCCCGGCAAGCTGATTGCCACGGGACTGTCTGTTGGTGCCGGTGGCAGCGGTGGCCGTGAAGGACCGATCGTTCAGATTGGTGGTGCCCTTGGTTCGCTGATCGGACGCGTTTTTGCCCTCACCGAAGATCAGAAACGTGAACTGATCGCTGCTGGTGCTGCGGCCGGTATCGCCGCATCATTCAACGCCCCGATTGGCGGGATGCTGTTCGCTATCGAAGTGATTCTCGGCGGGTTCAAAATGCGTTACCTGCAGGTGATTGTCGTCGCGTCAGTCGTTGCGTCAGTCACTGCGCGTGAACTGGTCGGCGAATCACTGATCTATAACCCGCCGGCATACGGTTTTGGCGCGCCAAGCGAACTGTTCCTATATGCACTGCTGGGGTTTGCCGCTGCCGGTGTTGGAACGCTGTTTTCCCGCGGAGAACATTGGGCCACCATGTTCTTTGAACGGCTTCCGATCTGGACCCCAGCCAAAACCATGATCGGCGGGTTTGGCGTGGGCATCCTCGCTCTGGCTGTTCCTGAGGTAGTCGGCACCGGCGATCATCTGCCGCCGATCGGAGGCATCACCGAACCGATCGCGGCGTTTCTTGGGGGCGAGTTCGCTGCCACTTACGGCTACACCGGGTTTGCTGCGGCCGTGTTTGCGCTGCTTGTTGTCGCGTTCAAGTTGCTGGCGACCGTGTTGAGTTTGGGGTCCGGTTTTTCGGTTGGTTCCTTCGCCCCTACGTTGTTTCTTGGCGCTGGCCTTGGAGCCGCCATCGGGCATGCTGCCGGCGCGCTCGTTCCCACCATCGAAGTCGCGCCAGGGGCGCTCGCATTAGCGGGTATGGCTGCCGTGATGGGGGCCAGCGCACGGGCGCCACTGACCGGGATGATCCTCGTTTTTGAACTCACTGGCGACTACGGGATGGTGCTGCCTTTGATGCTTGCGACCGGTATCGCAACGGTGACAGCTGAACGCATCGACCAAGAGTCGATCTATTCGTTGCCGTTACGCCATCGTGGCATCGTGTATCAGGAACCTCAAGACATCGACATGATGCAACTGGTACGGGTTGGTGAGATCATGACTCGCAACCCGCAGGTGATTGCCGAGTCGGGCAGTTTGCAGGAACTTGATGCGCGGTTTGCGGCGTACGGGGCACACGGTTTTCCGGTGGTGTCTGATACCGATCCCACGCTGCTGACCGGGGTGGTCACCGTCAGTGACTTGACGCGTGCAGTGGATGAAGATCCGACTACTTCACTAGCAAACCGTACGGTTGCCCAGATCATGACCCGCCAGCCGCTCACCGTCACCCCGGACGATCCGGTGTATCGGGCAGTGCAGCGTATGGGTGCAATCGAAGTGGGACGTATCCCGGTAGTAAGTGCTGAAGATCACCGGCGGCTAGTTGGGATGGTGCGGCGCGCCGATATCGTGTCGGCCTATCAGCAGGCGCTCGCGTTGACCGTCGAAAGCCAGCAGCGTGGTGTGGTCGGTCCGTTGCGGGACCTCACCGGAACCCGATCAGTCGAACTTGCTGTTGATGCAGAATCTGGGGTTGTTGGACGGCAGATTCGTGAAATTTCGTGGCCGCCAAACACGATCGTTGCGAGTATTCGCCGCGGCACGGAGGTGATTACACCTTCGGGCAATACCACGATTTTTGCGGGCGACCGGGTGCTTGCCATTACCGGGATGGGTGAGGCCGAAATGTTGCGGGACCTGCTTGCCCAAAGCGACCAGATGGACAGCTGAGCGTTTAAAGCGGCAACAGCGCGCGGGCAATCGTGAAGTAGATGACAAGCCCGCTTGCATCCACCAGTGTGGTGATCATCGGTGCCGAGATGACAGCCGGGTCAATACCGATCCGTTGTGCCACCATGGGTAACAGGCCTCCCGAGAACGACGCCCATGTACAGATCACCAGCAGAGTCGATGCGATCACCACCGCAAACTGGAATTCGAAAAACACGGTGACGATCGGTAGCGCCACAAACCCAAGCATTAGCCCAAGCAGGAAGCCCACAGTCAGTTCACGGCGCAAAATGCGTGGCAAGTCCGAAAAACGGATGTCACCGACAGCCATCGAACGGATCACGACAGTGGCTGCCTGAGCGCCAGAGTTCCCACCGGTACCGATCAGCAGCGGGATAAATAACGCCAAACTGACCATCTGCGCCAACGTGTCTTCATACACGCCCAGCACGTTCACCGTCATCGTTGCGGCGCCGATCAGCACCAAAAGCCACAAGGCTCGTTTACGTGCCAGTTGAAGCACCGTCGCATCGATGTAGGGCCGGTTCAACGGTTCAACACCACCGGTTCGATGGATGTCTTCAGTTTCTTCTTGTTCCAAAATTTCCATCGCGTCGTCAACTGTAAGCACGCCAACGAGACGGTTCTCGGTGTCAACGACCGGCAGTGCCACGAGGTCGGCGTCAAGCATCAGGCGGGCCCCAACCTCCTGATCTTCGTCGACCCGAACGGCATACGTTTCGGAACGCATCAGATTAGTAACGAGTTCATCGGGGTCGGCTGTGACAAGGTCAGGTAGGTCAACGACGCCAACAAGTTGTCGTTCGTTGTCGGTGATGATCACGATTAACACTTCCCGTGGTCGCAGACCAGCCATACGAATTTTGGTGAGGGTGTCGGCCGCGCTAAAACCGGTCCGCACCGACACGTACCGGGGGCTCATGACACGGCCGGCGGATTCTTCTGGGTAGCCAAGCAAAATATTGGTGTTGCGGCGGGCATACGGTGGCAGCGCGTTCAACAGACGTTTCGCGACAAGTGCCGGTATTTCGTCAAGTAGACGGGCCCGGTCGTCCGCGTCGATGCCAAGAAACAGTTCGTGAACCGAGTCGTCAGCCAAGGCCGTAATTAACTGCTCCTGATAGGTCGGTTCGAACGCTTCAAACACGGCCAGGGCACGGTCTTTTGCCAACAGACGAAACACGATGGCACGGTCAGCCTCATCAAGACGGATGAGTCCTTCAGCAATTTCGATTGCGTCATGACCGTCAAGCCACGTATCAATCGCATCCAGATCATGCGAAGCAACGAGGTCGTCAAGTTCAAAGCTTTCTTCACTCACTGTTCACTCCGATCGGGGTGATCGGCCGTACTGAGCTTTACGGCGTGGTGCGAAGTCGTAGTGCCGACACGGTGGGGGCTATCAGGAGCAAAAGGGTCCCAAAAGCCAGAATCGGGTAGCCGGCGATTGCCAGCACAATACCGGCAAGTGTGCCGCCAAGCGCACCAGCCAGGTTCATGGCAAGGTCGCTGACTCCTTGTACGGCCGGCCGGTCAACGGTTTCAACCGCGTTTGTCAGCATCGTTGAACTGGAGATCAGGCAGAATGACCAGCCGCTACCAAGGAGCAGCATTCCCACCGGGAACAACACTCGGCCAGTTGGTTCCAACGTCGCAGCCATCACGGCAGATGTAGCGAGTTGGGCAAGACCGGCAAATAGTGTGGTGCGTCGGCCGTAGCGGTCCGCAAGCCATCCAACGATCGGACTGAACGCCCACATGCCAAAAATGTGGGCACTAATCACAAAGCCGACCAACTGCAATGTGGCGCCATGATTTTCCATATGGACGGGCGACATCACCATGATGCCTACCATTGTGGCGTGTGCTGCGGTGATGCCATAAACAGCCGTGCGGGCTTGTGGGATGGTTTGAATCAGACGGACTGCGCCACTCCAACCTTGGGCGATCGGTGGCGGTATGGGCGATCTATTCAATGCTTCGCGTACAACCATCAGCGGGTCAGGTCGCAAGAAAATAAATTGCACCAAAGCAGCGGAAGTAAACGACACCAAAGAGAACAGGTAGGCGCCCGCAAGCGGTTGAGAAAGCCCAAGCGCGGTTGCGACTTGCCCGCCCACCCCGGTCAAGTTGGGGCCGAGCACCGCACCGATGGTGGTTGCCCAAACAACGGTTGACAGTGCACGAGCTCGGGCGTTTTCTGGAGCCAGGTCGGTCGCGGCATACCGGGCTTGCAAGTTGGACGCATTCGACCAGCCAAAAGCCATCGACGACACGACATGCAACCAAAACACGCCCAGTACTGCCGCGACGATCGCAAGTGCTGCGCCTGCTGCCCCGACCGTGTAGCCGGTGACAAGACCAGGTCGACGTCCACGTAGTACGGCAAGGCGGGCAATCACCAGTGCGGCGATAGCCGCCCCGATCGTTGACGCCGTTGCTGACACGCCAGACAGTGCCGCGGTGCCAGAAAGTTCGTAGGCCAATAAGCCAACGACCGACACGCCCGACCCGACCCCGACACCGCCCAGCACTTGGCTAGCGGTTAGTACGCGTACCGTGCGCTTTTGTAACCGCGCGCGCTCCTGTTCTTCAGGTGTCTGCGATGGTGTTGCTGGCATTTCGATACTCATCTCTCCCCCTAATGATGAGCGCATCTGTGACGGACCGGCTTTATCCTACTCTCCAGATCTCTAACAGTTTGGTTGCCACCATCCACCGTGACACTGTGCGACACACACCAAGGCGGCGGCGCCGCATCGCGCGTCTGATCGCCGGCATGCTGTTGGCTTTAGTTGCCGTCACAAGCTGTGCTACAGCGGTAAACCAAGACGCCACCGACGGGTCGCCAGCAACCGTCGAAGTCCCACCGATTAATACCGGACCTGCCCCACCGGCAGTTACTCAAGCGCCGACAATAACCATCCCACGCGACGTACGGGCGGCCTGGGTACATCTGTTTGACGACACGCTTAAAACGTCGGCAGGTATCACGACGATGGTTGATGCGGCTGCGAACGCAGGAGTGAATCTGCTGATCGTGCAGGTCGCGCGCCGGCATGACGCCTATTACACCTCGGCAGTGCTGCCACGCACAACCGACCCGAACGTTGAAGCCGGCCTTGACGTGCTTGCTGCAGTGCTTGCCGCCGCTCAACCGCGCGGCATTGCGGTGCACGCTTGGTATGGCATCGCACCGACCTGGCATGCCGTGTATGACGAACTTGACCGGCCTAAAGGCAGCTGGATTGGGACTGACCACGGATTGACAGCAGCGGTTGACGATCGTTGGGTATCTCGCACCTATGACGGGACGTGGATGGAATATCTCGATCCGGCGGTGCCTGCAGTACAACGTCACGTGCTGGCTGTGGTTGAAGAACTGTTGCAGCGCTACCCGGTTGACGGGGTCCATCTTGATTATGTGCGTTACGCCGGGATAACGACCGGCTACAACCCGGCCGCGTTAGCGGCTTATGCCACGACAACCGGGCATACGGGCGTACCGGTTCCGGCTGACCCAGCATTTGTGGCATTTCGAAAAGATGCAGTTACCGCGTTAGTGCGAGACGTGCATGCGCTCACTCACGCCAACGGGGTGGTGTTCTCGGCTGCGGTCATTAGCTGGGGGCAACCGCCGGCCGACGGGATACTGGCAGCGACCCGCACCGGTACGGATGCGTTGCAAGCCTGGGATGCATGGCTTACCGAAGGAATTCTTGACGTCGCATTTCCGATGAACTATTTCCGTGCCACTCAACCAGAACATGCAGAATGGTTCACCGGCTGGCTGGCCTATCAAACGGTCCTTGATGCGGCCGTGCCTGGACATGTCGTGAGCGGTGTCGGGGGCTATTTGAACGATGTGGATGACACGTTGGCGCAGCTTGATGCGGCGATCCGTTCGACCGGATCGGTCGCGTTGTACTCGTGGCAGCAAACCACCAGCGGTGACGCGGACGAGTTACGGCGCAAACTTGCCACCGACGGTTGGGGCTAGACCGATGGTCGACAGCGCCTATGGCACCACCGACATGTTTGCTGCGTTTCACGCCAGCGTTGTCACCCTCATCCTGCCGGCAGGCACAGTGACGTTGACGTTCGGGGCACGTCCCCCACGAACCGTTCCAACGCCCGGTGGGATTATCACCGCAGCAAATCCGGGCTACACCCAAGCAGAAGCGTTGAACGCACGTGCCAGTCGCGCTTTGCATGCGCTGTTGCATCGCCGGCAGTTGTGGCATGTACCAACGGTGAGTGCAGCTACTGACGGCACACACCGTGAAGTCGGCTTTTTCGTGACTGGTGTTACCTGTGATGAGCTTGTACGTATCGGGCGGGCGTTTGGCCAACAGGCCGTGTTTTGGCTGAGCGATATGGGTTTAGGTGTGGTTGCGTGTGGTCAGCTGATTCCATACAGAAAACCGTCACGCGAACCGACATAGATCCGTCCTTCCCACACGATCGGGGCGGATTTGATACAGCCGGGCAGACTCACTTGCCACAGTTCGATTGGTTGCTGCGGGTCAGTTGACGCGTACGCCCAAAACGCAACATGCGCCGCGGTTTGGAAGCAGGCGACGGTGGCAGCGGCGTGTTTGTGACCGTCATTGGCCTAGGTTGCTGCCAAACCCGCCAAGAGGCATACAAGCAACGCCATCAGGCGCTGTTACGGTTGGAATGTGACTGGCGCATGAAATGCCGCCCGACGTGCTGCACGGCGCAACACACGAAGCACTGTCGGGGCGGTGATCAACACCAGCACTGCGGTCAATACGGCACGGGGAATATCAAACCCGAGTGAAGTAACCAACGTAAATAGGATGAAGCGGGTGAGGTTTTCGATCAGCGGGGCGCCGGCCACATAGCTGATTGCCGTGTCGCCGGCCATCACAAACGGCCAAAACGACAGGTTCATCAAAAGCCCGTATGCCAACGCCGCCACCACCGCGTAGACAGCCAGCACATACCGTTCTAGGCGTGCGCTCAAGGGCGGTAGCAGGCCTGCACCGGCACCGATCCAGGCAGCAGCCAGCATCTGATACGGCAGCCACGGGCCGATCCCGGCGGTAGTTAACGCCGAAGCAAACAAGGTGGTTGCACCGAGCAAAAATCCAAAACCCGGTCCGAATACCCGACCAGCCAAAATCAGCAGAAAAAATACCGGTTCAAACCCGGCAATGCCGGTCCCAAGGGGACGTAGCGCTGCACCGACCGCAGACAGCACCCCAAGGACCGCGATGGCTTTGGCATCGATTCCGCCAGAGGACACTTCGCTGGCTGCTACCGCCAGTAATAACGCGATCAGCACGGCAAACAAAAACGGGGCGTCACGCCAGCCAGCTACGGTTGCTTCGGCTGCAATCAGCAGCGGCCAGGTGAACAGGGCCGCACCAATTAGTGAAACGCCACCAAGAACAACCGCCGCGCGACGGGTGACCGGAACCGCATTGGCGTGGGTCACGGCAGTACCCCAAGTGATTCGGCAACGTCGCCAACCGTAAGCCACGGCAGCGGCGCAAGCACTTTGGCGATCTGTGGGGCAAACGCCGGGGAGGACACCGCCACATCCGCCGTGTGGCCGTCAACCACAACATCGCCGTCTGCCAGCACAATCATCCGTGAAGCCAAGTCTGCAGTGAGTTCAACATCGTGTGTTGCGATGATGACGGTCGTGCCGGCTCGGGCAAAGCGGCGCAGCACACTGGCTAAACGTTCTTTTGCCCGATAGTCAAGCCCCCGGGTCGGTTCGTCAAGCAGCAGCACCTGTGGTGCAGCCGTCATGACAATCGCCAACACCACACTTAACCGTTGGCCTTCCGACAGGTCACGGGGTGCTTGTGTGAATGACAGGTCGGGTGCGATTTCGTTCAGTAGTGCCGCACAGGTGCCTTGAGTGGCGTGAGCATCTTCATCAGCAGCCGCACATTCTTCTGCGATGGTGGCCGCATACAACAGATCGGCCGCGTCTTGAGGAACCAAACCGATTCTCTGCAAAAGCAGGCTCGGAGAGAGTGCTCGCGGGCCAACACCACCGATGACAACGGTTCCAGATAACGGCCGGTGCAAGCCGACCAGCGTACGCAAAAGCGTCGTCTTGCCGGCCCCGTTGCGTCCCATGAGTGCGGTGATCTCGCCGGCATGAAACGCCAAATTCACCCCGTTGAGCACCGGACGGTTGCCATAGGCAACCCGAACATCATTGAGTTCCACGGTCACAGGTGTGACGGAGGCTTTTGTTGCTTGGGAAACATTCGGGCAGGCAGTGAGCGCGTCTCGTAACGCCGTGGCGCGCCGACGAGCGTCACGCACACTCAACGGCAGCGGATCCCAGCCGGCAATCCGACCTAGTTCAACAACGGGTGGGGCAACGGGCGTGTCTTTCAAAATTTCGGCAGGAGCGCCGTCACGCAGCGAACCGTCACCGGGCAGATACAGCACACGGTCGGCATAATGCACGACCCGTTCAAGCCGATGTTCGCTGATCACAACCGTGATCGCCAGGTCATGCACGAGCCGTTGCAGTGCCGCTAGGACGTCTTCTGCCGCCGGCGGATCAAGCGCCGAAGTTGGTTCGTCCAACACTAAAATGCGCGGGTGGGCGGTTAATGCTGCACCGATTGCGACCCGTTGGCGTTGCCCGCCAGAAAGGGTGTCAAGAGGCCGGCGGCGCAATTCGACCAAACCCAGCAGATCAAGTGTTTCTTCGACCCGGCGGCGCATCACGTCAGGAGCAAGCCCGAGCGACTCCATCGTGTAGGCAAGTTCATCTTCCACCGTGTCGGTAACAAAATGTGACCGCGGGTCTTGGCCGACAACTCCAACCAGATCGGCAAGATCGCGCGGACGTGAGGTGGCAGTGTCACGCCCACACACAGTCACTTGACCGCTTAATACTCCGCCGGTGAAATGCGGAAATAGGCCGTTGATTAGCCGCAGCAGAGTCGTTTTGCCGGTTCCTGTACGCCCAACTACGAGACACAGTTCGCCCTCATCAACATGCAACCGAACGTTTTTGATGGTCGGACGGGTTGCGTCAGGATATGTCGCGGTGACGTCACGAAATTCGATCATCGTGTCGCCTCAAACGTCGGTTCTGCTTCTTGGGTTAGCACCGGCGGTGGTGTCACAAATGCCGGAGCTGCCGCTAACAGCAGCGCCCCGACAACCGGCAGTGGCATAGCCGGCCAGGCAAGCACACCGATCGGCGGGTTTAACGCCGCCGGATCAGCAAAACTGGCCCATACGGTGATGCCGGCCGCGATCAAGGCGACACCGGCCGTTAACTGTTCTGGCCTATCCCACCGGTCAGGCCGGTAGCGGGTCCGCACACCACGCTTTCCGGCTAACGCCAATCCGCCCGCAGCTGCCGTTACGCCACATGCCAACGCGACCACTGTGACCAGCGACGGGGTAGAACTGTCGAGCAACCCAAATAATCCCAGGGCGATCCCGACAAGCCCTGCGCTAAACAGCATGGTTGTTACCGTATTCATGCGCGAACTGACCGGACCGCGCCGCCCGTAGCCGCGCGAATCCATCGCCGCCGCCAACGCAAGGGAACGTTCTAACGCATCTTCAAGCACGGGCGCGGCAACCGTCAGCACGCCCCGGATGCCCCGGTCGTTGCGACCGCGAAGGCGCCTAGCTTCACGCACCCGGCCGACTGCAACAATCAGCGACGGCGCAAACGACAGCGCGACTACGACCGCAACCCCAACTTCGTATAAGGCGGCTGGCAGTGAAGCCAGCAGGCGCTTTGGATTCGCCAGCGTGTTGGCCGCACCAATCAACGCCAACATCACCGCAAGGCGTGCGCCATCAGCAAACGCAGCCAGCACGCTGGGTGCAGTGACTGGCCCGCCAAACGTGATTCCGGCGGCCCAGCGAGGCAACCCGATTTCTGGCAGTGTGAACAGCACTGGCGCGCCGATCGGCATCCCAAAAAGCACTTGAGCGACAAACCGGATCGCTAGAACAATCAATCCGAGACGCAAAAACAGACGAAAGGCGCGTGCCCACGGCGCATCACTGCGTCGCCGTTTCACCACCACCCATGCGACCGTGAGGATCATGGCTAACACGGCCAAGTTCGTGCTGCGACTTGCAGCGGTGAGCAGAGCAAGTGCCCACAGCCACCAGGCTGCAGGATGCAGGTTGCGTGGAAACGCTCGTGTCATTGAGGTGGCCGTTGAGAACGGCTGCGTTGTGCCGAGATCAGCGCAACCACACCGATTACGACAAGGAGCAGACCAACCAGTTGACGAGGCTCTTCGACAAAACGGTCAATGAAACGTGCTGTTGTCGCGGCACCATCAGCGCTGTCGCTGTCGCTGTTCGCCGGACTGGCTGCTTCTGCGCTGGCAGGATAGTCGCTGTCTTCAAGAGCAGTCACGTCATCGGAAGGTTCCTCTCGATCTACTTTCAAAGGATTCTCAGTTGACGTGCTGGTGTCGGCTGGTGGGGTGGCCGACGGGGCTTTATTGTCGTCAGTCGTTGAAGAAGGCTCGTCGCGGGTTGGTGTGATTTCCATTTTGGGAGGTTGATCACCTTCGCCAAACACCCACCCTTCGGTGTCGCCGGCAGCAGGGCGGTATGTTCCCGCACCTTCAGTGGCGTAGCGCCAAGAGCCTTGCGCGTCGCGGTGCCAGTAGGACCAGTATGCGTTGGCAGGCGCGTTGTTGCACGGATCCGGTCGGTTGTCGATCTGACACACCATCCCGGGAATGCGGGGCACAAACGTGTAGTCAAACCCAGCTGCAGTAAGCGCATCAAGACCTGTTCTTGGCGTGCCAGCAGCACACCGAACTGTCACATCGCCACCTGCGGCGGACGCGTCAACAACGACCAGTACTCCTGCGCAAGACGACAGGTCGGCTTGCGCAGGAGTACTAGGCAGCACAACAACGCCTGCGGCAACGAGTACCGCCGCAAACAGCCGGTGCAGCCTTTTTATCACGGCAGCGCCACCACGTTCACGATCACGCTGGCTGCCTGGTCACGTCGCAGCGGACCATCAGGCACAAACTGGCCATTGATGCCTTGAAACAGGCCACGTTCAGTCACGTCGATAATGGCCTTGGCGAACAGCGTGTCCGCAATATCGCTATAGGCGGCCGGCGCTGCTGTGCCTGACGCAATAAACCGTGACACGATCGCAGCTGCTTGTGCACGGGTGATTGGTGCCGATCCGCGGACCGTGCCGTCACGAAACCCAGAAATAACTCCGCGGGCATACAGCGTGCCAAGAGCAGCGGCATGCGTGTCGTCAACGAGATCGCTAAACGGTGTCGTTTCAGTCATCTCGGCTGTGCCGGTTGCGGTGACCAGCAGCGATGCAAACTGGCCGCGTGTAATAGCTGCACGGGGACGAAACGTCCCGTCACCAAACCCAGCCAACGTGTCGGCTTGTTGGAGCGCAACAATGTTGGCAGCATGCACTGAGGCGTCATAGTCAAGGTCACTGAAACGCGGTGGGCACGATAAGGCAACAGGAACAACACCACTGGTCGGCGCGGTGACGGTCGCAAGGTCACCGCCAAGCCGTCCAAACAACGCTTGCGCGGTGGCTCGTGTGGCATCGCCTACATCGGTGGCGCTAAAGCGGATAGCTCCCGGCATGTTTGCGGCACAACCGGCCTGCAACCCGGTGATGATCGTCTGTGTGCGCGCCAACGCATCTGACGAGCCGGTCGCAGCAAACGCCGACGCAGCTAACCCTGCCGCGTTGGCGTTGGTGATGCGTTCAGCGTCAAGTTCCTGGGTCAACCATGCCACGGCCGCGTTTACTGCAGCAGTGTTGCCGGCAGCACGCAAAGCCTGCACAGCAAAGCCAGTCGCGTCAACGTTTGACGTGCACACCTCAGTGTCAAAAGCGGACGGGAAGCCACCATCGGTGCAGGCTTGCCCGGCAAGATAGGTGGCGGCAGTCGCAGGTAGCTGCTCTGGGGCGCTGCGGGAAAGTGCGATGATGGCCAGCGATTGGGTGATGGTGTTTGAGAAATCACCAAACGACGATGCATCGGTGAAACGACCTGACGTTTGGTGACGGTCAAGCAGACGGCCAATCAGCGTGTCGGTGCCAAACAGGGTGTCGGAACCTGAGGCTTCGCCAACGAGCAGCAGTTTGGCGACGGCGCCCGCGTACGTGTCGCCGGAAGTAACGCCGGTGTAGGCGTCTGTCTGTGCTGCCAGCCAGGTGAGGGCAGGCTCAGTTTTGTCGGCCGCGACATCGGCTTGGAATGAGGCGAAGATGACGTCGGCGGTGAGGCCAGCGTCAGGGAAACTCATCTCGCCAAAACGCGTTTCGATCCGTTCGCCGTCAACGAGCTGCGTCAAAAGGAACGCGGCTGCTTGGGCGTTGATTTGTGGGGTCTCAGCAGCTGCTGGTTGGGCAAGTTGCACTGTGGAGACGGTGAGCGTCACTGCAAGTACCGCGCTTGCAAGGCGCATCATGCGAAATCTCATGTCCGAACCGTTTCTCCCGGTGGTTGCGTGTGAGACCGTGACGTGATCCGCATACAAACGCCCTTCGGCTGTTAAGCACGAAGGGCGGGAGGCGCGGACTGTGTCGTCCGGGCTCCGCCCGCTATCCACGACGGGTAATTTGTTGGAGCCGCACGCCACATGAGGTGTTCCGGCTTATCGCTTCTTGCAAAAGAAACGACCTACGGTTGCGGGACAGCGCCGGCATTCGACCGGCTTCCCCTCAGCGTGGCGAAGCAGTATGGGGTTTTTGGGTGTGACGCCCACCAACCGGTAGTTGACGAGCAGCCACGTCGCTGACACTAGCGCAGATCGTGCACACACCAAACTACAATCATGGTCGTGTAGTGAGCAGCTGATCCACCGGCGCAAAGTCGTCTGTAAGTGGTCGTGCATCCCCAACGAAACGGTTCAAATCGGCATCAACCAGTAGCGCATCGTTGCGCCCACGTTGCGTGTTTGCCGTTTGAATGGCCGTGTTTGGAATCGGTGCGTGTGACGCGATCAACACGTAGTTGCCACCACCGCTCGTTGTCGTGAACGCGTCGTTACGGCCAAGTGCCGTTACGTGAGGAAACACGGTTTGTAACGTCGCCAGTTGCGCTTTTAGAAACGCTTTTGGGCCATAGTCGATGACGTTCATCACATACACGCCGTCGTTACGCAGCGTGTCAGCAATCTGCCGAGTGAATTCGACCGTGGTGAGATGCCACGGCACGGCAATCCCACCAAAAGCGTCGCCCAACACGACGTCCGCATCACCGTCTGGGGTTAACGTCGCACGTGCGTCGCCTATCCGGATCGCAAACCCATGATCAGGCTCTAGCCCAAGTTCGCGCGTGGCGATTTCTACGATCAACGGGTCAAGTTCAAGCACCGTTGACGTCGAGCCAGCAAACCGGTGATCGATGTAGCGCGGCATGGTGAAACCAGCGCCACCGATATGCACCGTGTCAAACGGCGCCAAGGTTGGCGCATATGCGTCAAGCACATCGCCAAACCATTGCATGTACACAAATTCAAGATGTCCCGGGTCAGCTAAATCGACGTAACTGTGACGCAACGTGTCAAGCCACAACGCACGTCCGCTAGGACGGTCCGGATCGGTCGTCACATACGCACAAAAGTAGGTCGACTCGTACGTACACGGGTGTGATCCGGCAAACGAGAACAAAGCGGTTACACCAATCAACACGGCACTTAGTGCCGTCACCGGACGCCGTCGGCGTAACGTCCACAACGCCCACACCCCAAGCAGAATGAGAAATGTGGCGGTGAAGCGCACAATGCTGCGCGACGGAAACAAACCCACCAGCACAAAGCCGGTCAAAAACGTGCCAAGGATCGCGCCAGTAGTGGAGATGGCAGATAAGCGGCCAACCACCCGTCCCGTTTCGGTGAGCGATGACAGTTGCAGTTTGATCACCGCCGGTGTCACTGCCGATAACACTGCTGCCGGCGCGAAAAATGCAAACACAGTGATGAGCGTGGTGGTTACCGGACCGGCACCACGAAACCCTGCTCCAAGTGCGTCAACCACCGGAATCGAGACGAACGCCAGCGCACCACCGACAATCAGAAGTGGTCCAATCAGATGGGTCGGGTCGTAGCGGTCAGCAGCTTTGCCGCCAGCCCACGAACCGGCTGCAATGCCGGCCAGGATCACGCCAATGATGGCCGTATACGTTTCAAGCGTGTTGCCCACATACGGGGTGAGTAGGCGGGCAGCGACGATCTCAAACACCAGCACAGCAGCTGACGATAAGAACACGAGCGCAGCAGCAACGTGACGGTTCATGCTGGGAAACCTAGGAGCGTTGGGTGGGCGGGCTATGCGAAGCTAGCCTCGACGGGCGCAGTGTATGTTCGCAGCGACGTCGTGGAGGGCCGTAGTGGCGGAATATTGTTATGTGATGAAAGACTTGACGAAACGTGTGCCTGGTGGCCGCGAAATCGTCAAAAATGTTTGGCTATCGTTTCTGCCTGGAGCAAAGATCGGTGTGATCGGTCCCAACGGCTCCGGTAAATCGACTTTGCTGAAAATCATGGCAGGGCTTGACACCGAGTTTGACGGTGAAGCGTGGCCCGCCAAGGGCTATACGGTCGGCTATCTGCCACAAGAACCCGAGCTTGACTCGGCCTTGTCGGTACGTGACAACGTGCTGTCTGGTTTAGGTGAAGTAGCGCAACTTGTGCCGCGCTACAACGCGTTGGCGCAACAATTGGCTGAACCGCTTGATGACGACGTGATGCAGCGTGTCATCGATGAGATGGGGGAAGTTCAAGACAAAATTGACGCTGCTGACGCGTGGGACCTTGACCGCACCATCGAGATCGCCATGGATGCGTTGCGGGTACCCGACGCAAGCGACCCGTCTGTGCTGTCTGGTGGCGAAAAACGACGCGCCGCCTTGTGTCGACTGTTGCTGTCTCGACCGGACATTTTGCTGCTCGACGAACCCACCAACCATCTTGATGCAGAGTCCGTCGCATGGCTGCAACGTCACCTACAGCAGTATCCGGGCATGGTCGTTGCCATCACCCACGACCGGTATTTCCTCGATGAGGTTGCCGAATGGATCCTTGAACTTGACCGTGGCCAAGCCCGCCCGTACCAAGGCAACTATTCGGGCTGGTTAGAGCAAAAACGTGAGCGCCTGAGGCAAGAAGAACGCGAGGAATCTTCAACTCAACGTCAACTTGCCGAGGAAGCCGAATGGGTGCGTCAATCACCTCAAGGCCGTCGCGTTAAAGCACGCGCACGCATCCAAGCCTATGAGACGTTGTTGAACCGTGAACGGCCCAAACAGATCACCAAACCCACCATCCTGATCCCTGAGGCGCCACGTTTGGGCGACATTGTGGTTGACGTATCTAATGTGACCAAAGGGTTTGATGATCGCCTGCTATATGAGAACTTGACGTTTTCGCTACCGCGTGGCGGCATCGTTGGCGTAGTCGGTCCAAACGGTGCCGGGAAGACCACCCTGTTTAAGATGATTGTTACCGCGGCTGGACGTGCCGCACAGCCAGCCGATGAAGAACACCCAAACGAAGGCACCGTCACCGTTGGCGACACCGTCGTGCTGTCGTATGTCGATCAGTCGCGAGCGGCTTTAAACCCGGACATCACCGTGTTTGAAGAAATCACTGGCGGGGGCGACTGGGTTCAACTTGGCGCCACCGAAATGGCGTCGCGTGCGTATGTTGCCGCGTTTGGATTTACCGGTGGGGAACAACAAAAAGCAGTCGGAGCCTGCTCGGGTGGGGAACGTAACCGGATTCATCTTGCGAAACTGCTGCAAGAAGAAGCCAACCTGCTGCTGCTCGACGAACCCACGAACGACCTGGATGTCGACACATTGCGCGCTTTGGAAGGAGCCCTGCTCGATTTCGCTGGATGCGCGGTGATCACCAGCCATGACCGGTGGTTCCTTGACCGTGTCGCAACCCACATTTTGGCGTTCGAAGGCGATTCACAAGCACGCTGGTTTGAAGGTGGCTACTCCGAGTATGAAGACGACCTACGTAAACGTCGTGGCGATGATGCGTTGACACCGACTCGCATTAAATATCGTCCGTTGATGCGGCGCACCAGCTAAGGCGCGGGTTTTCGCCCATGCAGTATCACACTGATGCGGCCCGTCTGGGCTGCCGCGGCGATCGGCGCCGCGTCGTCGAGATGAACGGCAAACCACAGCACATCCCCATCGGCGTGCACCATGGTTGCCGTGTGATCAAAAGCGTACGTCGCCCCATCGTAAGTAACCTCAACAAACGTGAGCGTGTCACCAAGCGACACCGGAGGTAAGACACCAACCGGGACCGCCACGGCTACATGTCCGGCTGGCAGTCTGACACTTACCCCGCCATCACCAAGATGATGGCGGGTCAGCACACTGCCTTTGGCAATAAAACGAAATGCCACTCCGTCAGCATCTTGGGCAGGCGCATCAGGCACAAACCGGCGTGGCCGCCGTTCGGTCGTGACATCGTTTCGACCGATCAGTGTGCCCGGTTCAATATCGCGGGTTGCAACCACAACGGCAGTTGTTGCTTCTTTGGTGGTAGCAAAGCTGAGCCCCACCGCAACCATCATCACCGCCAAAGCCGGGAGTAACAACCGTATGCGTGACGGTTGCGTCCACCACCATTCGCTGGCACGGTCGAGATAACGCGGCCAAGCCATGGGAGGACGTGAGAGCCACTGGCGAACACGAGTCAGAAACGAAAAAGTCATGACATGCACATTATGCGCAAGCCGAAAGCCGCCTTCGGTGTGACTTCGCCGTCCTGTGGATACAGATACAGCCCTGCTACTCCGTTGTCGAGCTCGGTGTTGACGGCGACGCGTCAGGCTTTGCAGTTGACGGGGTCTTATCCGTAGCGGCATCAGACGTGTTTGCCGGCTCGGAAGCAGTCTTTTCGGAGGCAGTCTTTGATGAAGACGACCCGGCATAGTCTTTCACGTGCCAGCCTGAACCTTTGAAAATGATGCCGGCGGCACTAAAAACCTTACGAAGTGTCCCAGAACATTCAGGGCAGTCGGTGAGTGCATCATCATAAAATGATTGTTCAATTTCGAAATGGTGATCGCACGCTTTGCATGCATACTCATACGTCGGCATCGTGCCACTCCGTCAAAATAAGCTAGGTCACCAGTTGCACTGCGCAAGAAAAAGAAACGGTAGCAACAGGATGCCCAGCGTGGTGATTCAGTGCAATCTGAAGACCGTGAGGTTTCCCCTTGAGAGACTGCATTTTCATCACAGTCCGTGGGCAGGGTACACGGCACCTTCAGTGAGCACCATCTGCACCGGCCGGTCGTGAGCTTCGGTTGGAATCTGTGTGACGATTTGCACCCCAAAAGCAACACCGATCGTGACACAGTGCGAGCCCAGTTGCGCCAAGATCCGGTCATAGTGGCCGGCACCGTGACCAAGCCGCTGGCCGGTCTTATCAAAACCCACCCCGGGAATAAGCAACACGTCGAGCGTCGCTACAGAAATAGCTTCACCGATCGGCTCGCGAATCCCCGCAAAGCCGGCTTGAAGCGTGTTAAGGGCATCACAGGCACAAAATTCGATGTGGTCGTCAACAACTCGCGGCAGATAAACCTGACCGTGGGTCGCAATAATGCGGGCCAATACGTTGTCGATATTGAGCTCTGCTGGCGTCGCCGCATACCCGCCGACGCGAAGCCCTGCGCGGACAGCCGGATGTTGAGTGAGGCGTTCGTTCACTCGCGCGGTTGCATCTTCGCGGTACGGTGAAGGAAGTGCGGCGCGCTCGCGTCGTAACACGTCGCGAAGAACTACTTTCGCTGCGCTCACGAGCTACCCCTTGGTTGTGAGGCAGGATAGTCAGGGTTCGTTGGCGGATGGAACTGTCCGTAGTCGATGCGATCAAGGATGAAAGGCAGAGGCATGGTGCATAAAGCGTTGCTGCCCGTCGCCGGTTTGGGTACACGTTTTTTGCCGGTGACGAAAGCTGTCCCAAAGGAACTGTTACCGGTCGTGGATAAGCCGGCCATTCAGTACATCGTTGAGGAATGCGTCGCTGCGGGCGTCGACGACATGCTGCTTGTCACGTCGTCGGGTAAGTCTGCAATTGTCGACTTTTTTGACCGCTCACCTGCGCTTGAAGCGAAACTGCTTGAGAAAAATAAACTTGCCGAGTATGAGCTTGTGCGGTCTTTAGCCGAGATCGCGACCATCCACAGTGTCCGCCAAGGGGAGGCGCTTGGTTTGGGGCATGCCGTTTTGCAAGGAGCGATCCACATTGGCGTTGATGAAAGTTTCGTCGTGATTCTGGGTGACGATCTGCTCGATCCCGGGTCGGGCTTTTTGGCGCGCATGATCGAAGCACATGAACGCACCGGCCGACCAGTGCTGGCGTTGCTTGAAGTCCCCGAAGAAGACGTCGCTTCATACGGTGTTGCCGATGTGGCACCGTCGGGTCGTGACGGCGAATATTTCGTCCATGGCCTAGTTGAGAAACCCAAACCAGGTTCTGCCCCGTCTAATTTCATTGTGGTTGGACGTTATGTGCTTCCGGGAACAATTTTTCCGATCTTGCGTGACCTGCCGGCCGGACACGGTGGCGAAATCCAGCTCACTGATGCGCTGGCCGTGATGGCCGAGCGGGAACCGCTTATCGGGCTCGTGCTCGACGGTGGGCGCTATGACACCGGTGATCCGCTGGGCTATCTGAAAGCCAACATCGAACTTGCCGTTCAGCGCGATGACTTACGTGACGGGTTGCTCAGCTGGATGCGGACGTGGCTAGATGCAGAAGATGACACGACCACAAAGAGCCGTGCGTGAGCACAAACGGGTCCGAACCTACGCTGCTGTCTTTAGCGCAACACCTTGCCGATGTGTTGGCGGCCTTACCCGTTAACGAAGCTTTAGCAGTTGGTATCTACGATGCGGTCGGGCTCGTGTTGAGTGTCGATGTTGTCAGCGTCAATGCCTCACCGCGTGACACGGTCGCCGCATGCGATGGAGTCGCGGTGCGTGCCAACGACACAGTTGGCGCGGCAATTCGTCGTCCGGTTGCTTTGCAGGTGACCGGCGCTGCATCCGTCGCATCAGATATGCAGTCGCCCATCGTCGCGCCGCGGGTACGTCAAGGCGAACCGTTGCCCTACGGCTATGACGCAGTGTTACCTGTGTCAGCAACGTTCGCTGAGTCACGACCGTTTGTGGTTACCAGTCCAGTACCGGCAGGTCAACAGGTAGCAACCGCCGGTAGTGACATCGCACCGCAGCAACTGTTGGCCGTCAAAGGCCATATGGTGACTCCCGCTGATGTGGCATTGTTGGCAACTGCAGGTGTGGACCACGTCTTGTGTGTGCCTGCGCCGCGCATCGTCGTACTCGGCCTCGCACAAGCCGACAGCACCGGATTCGCCGGTACGCAGGCCAGTGATACCCGAGCAGTCACCATGATGGTCGCAGCGCATGTCCGTTCACTCGGCGCCATGGTGTTCCTTGGCGAAGAAACTTCTGCGACGCGAGATGCGCTCGCACTGACGCTTGACGCGAATCTTGGGCGCGCTGATCTCATTATTTTGGTGGGCGGTACCCGTGCACGTACGCAACCGCGAGTAGCAGCCGTTTTGTCTTCAGTTGGATCGGCGTCGGTGCGTTCTATAGCGGTCGAGTCGTGTCAGAACCAATTGTTTGGGATGGTCGGATCTTGTCCGGTTGTTGCAGTCTCCAATTTGCCTGGGTCAGCACACCGTGAGTTTGAATTGCTGCTTCGCCCTGTGGTGAGGCATCTGCAGGGCCGTCGCGACGGAGCTCGACCAAGCTTGTCTGCGCGGCTGACTGAGCCGGTGGTAGCTGACGCGACGTTAGACCGGTATGTCGCGGTGCGTCTGCAACGGATGGCAGGAGAATGGACTGCGCGGCCACTAAGTGAGAACACTGTCATTTCTAGTGTGACGGTGTCACAAACAGACGGCTATCTGAAGATGGCATCAGGTCAGGCGGGTTACCCTGTTGGAGCAGTTGTGGCGGTTGAACTTGCCGGCGAATAAAGCCGGTTAAACCTCCTTCGTCGCTGAAGCCCAGCGTGTTAGCGTCCCAAAAAACCCAGCCAATGGTGCTGGTAGCTGCTCGCACAATGTGGTGACACTGTGACTCAAGCGCTCCTCCTTATCTTTTTGGTCTGGGCTGTGCTGCTTGTCCCGCTTGGGGTCCGTCGCCGACAGGAACACCCGCAGCGGACGGTTAACGGATTTGAGCGCGCCATGGACGTACTTGCCGGTGATCATGACAGCGTTGTCGGGCATGAACAGCAGCATGTGGCGCGACGTGTGTCTGCCCTCAAACAGCGGCGGTTGCAACTGTTTTCCACAGCTGTGCGGAGTGTGGCGGTGGCTGGGGTGGCCGCACTAATTTTTGGTGGTTGGATGTGGCTTTTGTTTGCAGCCACGATCGGCCTTACCGTGGGGTATGCCGCAGTACTTCGGCAAGCGAAACGCCAACGTGATCATGCCGGGATTGTGGTTCGTGAACTACAGACATACCGAGGCGACGCAGGCGGACCGGTTGCTGCAAAAGGCAGCGCCCAAGAGAGCCGAACAGTGCGTTTGCGGTCGTATCGGGCACAGTGACCGACGTTACGGGTTTTGGCGGCAGTGAAGTGGCTTTTGCGTTCAAGCACGCGGTAAAGTCGAGTCACAATATGAGACGTGCAAGCCTGCCTTGATCGGGACATGCGGGCGCGATGGGAGAAAGCAGCACTGGGGATGTCTGAACCCTTAGCGTCATTGCGCGCCAGTTTTCGTGAAGGGATGCGTGACGCCACACCGATTTTTGTGGGCCTCTTGCCGACTGGCGCAGTTACCGGAATCGCTATCGCCGGTGCAGGTTTCGGCTACGCCGAAGCACTGGCCAGTTCGACAGTTATGTTCTCAGGTATGGCACAGATCGCTGCAGTGGAACTGATCAGTGTCCGAGCGCCGCTGATAATTGTCATGGTGACCGTGATGATGATCAATCTCCGATACCTGCTGTATTCGGCGACCTTCAGCACGTTCATGCGCCACGAGTCGTTCATACGTCGGGCGTCATTAACCTATTTTCTCACGGACACCTTGTTCGCTCGCACCATCTCGCGGACGACTGATCCTAACTTCGACTCGTCACCTTTTTGGGCTTACTCCATGGGAATCGGTGTCATCTCGGTACTGTCGTGGGTTATCGGCACCTCACTTGGGTTCTTTGCCGGCGACAGCATCCCTGAACAGGTACCGATGGACTTTGCCGTCCCAATGATGATTCTGGCGTTACTTTTCCCGGTGTTGCGTTCTGCCCCAATGGTTATTGCTGCCCTGTTTGGTGGCGGTGTCGCGTTAGCAGCTGCAGGGATGCCGGCCAATCTTGGCATTTTGGTCGGCGCACTTTCGGGCATTGTGGCGGGTACCGCGGCAACGATCGTGGCACAAAACCGGCGCCCCTCATGAGATCGCTTACCAGTTTTTTTTGGCTCGCCACGGTCGTTTGCGGGGTGATGACTTATCTGTTGCGAGGCAGTTTTCTCCTGCTGGCATCAAAACTTGGTGAGGTTCCTGATCTCGTTCAGACCATGCTTCGCATGATCCCGGCTGCGGTGCTGGCTGCCCTTTTGGCACCGCGCCTGTTTTATGTCGATGAGCAGATTTCTTTGATCACCCCGCGCACCGCAGCAGCAGCTGTAGCACTCGTGGTCGTACTGACCATGAAAAATGTCCTTGTCACCGTACTCAGCGGCGTATTTGCGTTGTGGCTATTCGTTTCAGGGTTTGGATGGGCCATGTGAGGATTAGTGCATAAGCACATCAACGCTATGCTATTCACGCAGTTCGCCCAGATGATGCTTCGCGCGTCCGCAAAGTGGTTTTGGGGGGTGTAGCTCAGTTCGGCAGAGCACTTCGTTCGCAACGAAGGGGCCGTCGGTTCAAATCCGATCACCTCCACGCCAGGAACCGCCTCAATTTGGGGCGGTTTTTGTTTTCTTGGTTAAGTTTTTCTTGGTTAAGTTATGAGCGTTTGCCCGTTGCCACTTTGATTGCTCTGCGCGCATGTGGCAAACAGTCGCCATCTCCCACAATGATGCGCACCTACCGGCACACGCGACCAGACGGGGACTAAGTGGCTGATCGGGCCGCTGTACGAACCGGCCTTTGCCCATCGGGCAGACCGGCGACAGTGCTAGTTATCGCCGTTGTTTGTTGGTCTGGACTCGCTTGACGCACCAAGCGCAGGGGCGTAATTTTCATGGACACTACAAGCGTTTTAGTTGGTCATAAGCTCGACTCTGGCTCGTTGGAGCTGCGGCTGGGTCGGCTAGCCACAATACGGCTATCACAGCAGTCGGAGTTCGGATGACCGCAGCTACCGGTCCGTCACCTGAGGTGGCGCCATCTGCCATCTCAGGGCGTTCCCAGTTTCGGCAGGACATTGAAGGCCTTCGAGCAGTCGCTGTCCTTCTTGTGCTGGGCTACCACGCTGGCATTCCACAGTTGGCCGGCGGTTTCATTGGTGTCGACGTGTTCTTTGTCATCTCGGGATTCCTCATTACCGGCATCCTTCTCAAAGAAGTCGAGAGGACTGGAACGCTCAATTTGGCGTCGTTTTACTCGCGGCGAGCACGCCGTCTTCTGCCCGCGTCATCGGTGGTCCTACTCGCAAGTGCAGCCGTCACCGTCGCGGTGATACCGGTCACGCGTTGGGTAACCATCGCCTGGGATCTGGTGACCAGTGCGCTCTATGTGACCAACTGGCGGCTGGCAGGCCAAGCAGTCGACTATTTGGCGGCAGATGTAGCCCCGAGTCCTGTCCAACATTTTTGGACGCTTGCCGTCGAGGAACAGTTTTATGTGGTGTGGCCGTTGCTGCTGCTGGTGCTCGTGCAACTGCACCGACGCACCGGGTGGCCGCTACGCCAACTGCTGCTGACAGGTATCGGAGTGCTCGCTGGCGCTTCTCTTCTGTGGTCGGTGCAGTTGACCTTCGCGTCACCAAGCCGCGCCTACTTTGTGACTACTACCCGCATATGGGAGTTGGCCATTGGTGCCATGTTGGCCTTTGGAATCGGGCGTGCGGCGGATCTGCCAGTGCTCGTGAGCAAACTTTTGGCTGCGGGAGGGCTACTCGCAATTTTTTATGCGGCATTCACTTTTGATGCGACAACTGCCTTCCCAGGGGCCGCAGCGCTCATCCCGACGCTTGGAGCTGCAGCGGTGATCGCTGCCGGTGCAGGGCATATCACTCCCGGGGTCAGCCGATTGCTCACCAATCGACCCATGACTGCAATCGGCGGCCTGTCTTACTCTTTGTATCTGTGGCACTGGCCCTTACTTGTCGGTGCACGCGAAATATGGGCCGAACCTGGCCAGCCACTACCAGTCATGTTGGGTGTGGTCGTCGTGATTGCATCGGGTGTTCCGGCATGGCTGACGTTTCGTTTGATTGAGCGGCCTATCCATCATTGGCCTGCGTTGGCAGACAACTTCCGGCGTAACGCTGTGCTGGCTTTTACCTGCACGGCGGTTGCTTTAACCGCGGCGGTTGCTGTCCTCTTAGCTTTGCCGGCTTCAGTGGCTCAATCTGATTCGACCGTCGTTCCTATTGGCGCTCACGCGCTGAAAGACGCTGCAGGAACTGGTGTATCGAACAATTCGGACACGACTACGAATTTGCTGAACGCCGATGGTTCCGTGACATTTGTGCCCGGGCCAATCGAAGCGCTTCAGGACGTGGCAGAACTTGACGGCAACCGCTGCATCTTATCTCTCGAAGCGGTCGCGTTAGAACCTTGTCTTTATGGCCCAGCGCATGCGGAAACCACCGTTGCTGTCGTTGGTGACTCCAAGATGCACCAGTGGTTGCCCGCAATTCAGCAGATTGCCGATCAGCGCGGATGGCGCGTAATCACCTACTTGAAAAGCGGTTGTGCGCTTTCACAGGTCCCAATGCGACTACAAAACGAAGAACCTAATCGTCCCTGTATCGCACACAACGAACTTCGTTTCGCAAAACTTCTTGGTGCCAACGACATCGATATTGTGATCACATCCCAGGCGGCAAAATCTGCATACACGCCAAAGGCCGATCTGGCTGCTGGTCGCCGACTCATGATCGAAGACCTCGCCAGCACATGGGATGCACTCGATGCTCGCGGCATCGATGTCCTCGTTGTCTTTGACAACGCTGCACCTCCGATGAATGTGCCAGATTGTGTGGCTGAGAACCTGGACAACTTGAGTGCGTGCGATTTCAGTCGGAACGCTGCGATCGGGGCAAGTGCCGCGCCTGTACAGCTCGAAGCACTTCGACACGCCCCGCGTGCCCGGCCGGTCGATTTGCAGGACGGAATCTGCCGCGCCGATATCTGCTCCGCCGTGGTGGGCAACGTTTTGGTGTATCGCCAGGGCTCACATCTGACTGCCACTTATGTCGACAGTCTGTCCGAATGGCTCGATCAGGCGATCCAAGACGCCTTGAAGTAAAAGTGACGGCCAGGGTCGGGAAGGATTGTCGTCGATGTGGCAGGAGTCATGCCAGGCAGACGAAGTAGGGTATTGCGATTTGCACTGCCCTGTTCGATTCTGACGGTTCATGTTCCGCGTAAACAAACTGCGTGCTGAATAGGTTCTTTCTTATTGTCGGCTTCAGATGCGCGTTCAAACGGCCGGCCACGTTGCGATTGGCCCGTGTTTCGGCCGTGAAGAGCATCCACGGCTAATCGATGTTTCTCGACAACAGTCAACTACAAGGGTCGTCGGTTTTGCCTACGACACTTGACGCAGGCCTGCAAGAGCCCTATCTTGATCACACTTCATGGGAGTGAAGTCGGATACGTAGACTTGGGGAGAAGCCGACTATGGCAGTAGTTGAGGGTTGGACTGGACGCTACCTCGAAGACTTCACGGTGGGCGACGTTTATCGTCACGGACTTGGCCGTACGGTGACCGATGTCGATAACGCCTGGTTTACGATGCTGACGCTCAACACCAATCAGATGCACTTTAATAAGCACTACGCCGAACGTTCAGAGTTCGGTCAGTTGCTCGTAAACTCGGCGTTCACGTTGGCGCTTGTGGCAGGTATGTCGGTCAGTGATATCAGTCAAAATGCGATGGCAAATCTGGGATGGACCGACATCGAACTGCCCAATCCGGTGTTTGGTGGCGACACGCTCTATGCCGAGTCGCTAGTGACCGACGTGCGCGAGTCAAAGTCGCGTCCGAATGTCGGGATCGTGTCCGTCAAAACCCGCGGATTGAACCAGCGCGGTGAGATTGTGATCCGTTTCGACCGTACTGCCATGGTCTATCGGCGAGACGCCCCACAAGACAAAGGTTTGTTCCCTGAGACGAACGAGCCCTTTTAATACGACATATCAGTTTCGTGCCCCAATGGGCACGTCAGTTGTAAGAGTGACGGGATACGCGAAATTGCGGAGATTGTGCTCTTGCTCCGAGTAAGAACCTGGGAAACACGTAGTTAATGAATGGGAGGCAGTACCTATGGCAATTAAAAAATCGAAGCGCTCTAAGGCTGTAGTCGCAGCCGTCATGGCGCTAATGCTCATCCTCGCTGCATGTAGCAGCGAAGGCGATGGTGACGCCACGCCTGAGCCAAGCGACGACACCACTGACGAGCCAGCTGACGAGCCAGCTGAAGACCTCGAGCCTGTGATTATTCGTTGGCAGTTCGACCACGGACCGCCACCGCACCCAAACTCGGTCGCAGCTGAATGGTTCAAGGACCAAGTCGAAGAGGCGATTCCTGGCAGTGAAGTGCGTCTCTTCTACGCGGGTTCGCTGTACTCATCTAACGCTACCGCACTGGAAGCAGCTGCACTTGGCAACGTAGAACTTGTGAACGGTCAGTACGGTAAGGACGCTCCGTTCGAACCGACTGCCGGTATTGTCAACCAGCCGGCCGCACTGACCACGCCTGGTGCAATTTCCAACCTGTATGACACCGAGCACTTTGCTCTGTTGCGTGAACGGATGGAAGCGTTGGGTGTTATCACCCTGGCAAACGCCAGTACCAGCTTCTTTCTTGGTTACGCTGGGAAGGGCCCGCACCCATCGACACCTGACGACCTGGTTGGTTTGAATATCCGTTCGTTCGACACGGTGACTCAACCGACCGTCCTTGGCAAGTGGGGCGCAAACGCGATCGCGTTGGCGTTCGCCGATGTCCCGTCATCACTTGAAACGGGCGTGATCGATGGCGTTCTGACCTCCGTTGGTGGTTGGGGTGCTATTGAAGATCAGGTTCCTTACTACACCGCGTTTGGTATTGGTGCACTTGGCCAAGACCCGTACGCCTATCACGCCAGCAAAACCTGGCTCGACAGCCTGAACGAGTCCACACGCGCGGAAGTTGAACGGCTGGTGCGTGAAGCAGCCGATATGAGTCTGCAGTTCACCTGGTGTGATGACATGCGGACGATCGAGGAGATCGGTACCGACGACCTCAACGAACCGGGCCTCCTCGTGCACCCACCCGAGGTCGTTGCACGGTTCTACGGTAAAGAACTTCTGGGCGATGACGTGACCAAGGCCGTCGAAGCAGCAGTGGCCGAGGAGGCACGTCCGTTGGTTGCCTCATGGTTCGAAGAAGCGCAAGCATTGAATGAGGCGCATCCGCTTGGGACCAGCAGGGTGGAAACCACCGACTGTGCGCCATTTAACGAAATGCATGACGAATACACTGCACAACAAACAGGCTAGTTCATGTGATGCGTGTAAACGCATGATATGAAACGTGGCCCCCTTCACATCCTTTTAAGTGAA